>PBEB01000050.1 GCA_002717505.1 Leptospiraceae bacterium | reverse complement strand
TGATTTCTATGCCGAATCCAAGCGCATTAAGAATGATCGTATCAAACAGGAGCTTGGTATAAAGTTAATTCATCCGACCTACCGCCAGGGATTGGCGGCTATTCTTCAGGCGGAAAAACGGCCAATTTCGTAGGAAGGAATGCTCGGGTTTCGAAGAAGCTAAGGCAGTGTGATGGGCACCGATTTGCAGAAAGATGGTTTAGTGTTAAGATCCGCGGGGCAGCAGGCGTTACTTCTCTCTGAGAAGCAAGCCACGTTCCGCCACCTCCTCCCGTGCCTAACTGCATGACAATGCTATGTTCCAGGGGAAGCTGCTATCAAAGGTCGATTACTGCAGGCGAAAATCGATTTTCAGATTCAACGTAATGGATCCCTGCTCCATTTCGGAGGGAAAGGGAGGAAAGGGTGCGCTTCGGCGAATACAGTTTACAGCTTCTGCATTGAACGCTGAGTATTTGCTCGGAGTGGTTACGCTGGCATGGGCCAGTTCTCCTGTGGCGGAAATGCTGAGTCGCACCTTTACCGAATCCTGAATTCGGTCATTTAACTCTCGCAATGGGTATCGTTTGTTCCTCTCAATCCTGCTAAGAACCTGAGACAGGTAATGATTTTTTCCTTCTCGCGAGGCGGTACTGCTTTTCTCTCCAGGAGAATCGGCACTTGGAGCGGGCTCACTGAGTCCATTGCTAGCCGGCTGCGAAAAGCGAAAGGAAATATGCGAAACGGGCGAGTCTTCCGGCGCCGGTCCGGGTGAGGAGTCCTGTACCATCAAAAGAAGCGATGCAGGGAAGAAGAGAGCGGAGTAAATCCAGAAAAGGGAGCCGCCTCTGAGTGCCCGATCCAGTCTATTGCGGTTCATATTCCAGCCTCAGATTTTGCACTCCAGCCTTGCGCGTATGATCCATTATCTGAACAAAAAGGCTGTAGGTGATTTTTCCATCCGCTCGAAGCAGGACCTGAGTTCCGGGCCTTTCGCGCATCATCTCTGAAAGACTATCGGTTAGCGAGGACTGATCTACTTCCATCCCTGCAAGATAGATCTTCTCTTTCCGATCCACAGAGATAACAATGTTTTCCGATTCGCTATTGTTGCCCGAACTTGCTGACGGAAGCTCCATTTCCAGAGCGGGAGTAGCGAACTTGGAGCCTACCATAAAGAAGACAAGAAGCAAGAAGACCAGATCCACCATGGGAGCAATGTCCATGACGTTGCTCTTTCTGGATATAGGGGGGAATTTCATGCTGCCTCCCGGATGGGGTGCCCTCCCTGTTCCTCCAGGTAATGGGCTGTGCGATTCATCAGAGACAATCGGCGATTGACCACGCTGAGAAACAGGCCATGAAATAGATACGCAGGAATCCCGGTCATTAAACCGAAGGCCGTGGTGGTCATAGCCACCCAGATCCCATCCGCCAGCTCCCCCATGTTGGCCTGACCGCCGCTGGCTGCGATGGCCTGAAAAGACTCCATCATTCCTGCCACCGTTCCCAGTAGCCCTATCATGGGCGCAACGGAGCTAACCAGGGGAAACAAAGAAAGCCTCCGGCTCATTTCTTCGCTGATTTCGTTTCCGGCTCGCTGTAGAGCCGCGTCGAAGGATTGGCCGGAGCCACCGTGGCGGGCCCTGACGTTCATCACCATGCGGATCGGAGCAAACCGCTGGAATCTACCCCGGGTATCTGGCAAAATTCGGTCCAGCAGGCCTCGGGATTGGGGCTCAGTCAGATCTCCTTTCTGCAGAAAATCATCCGGCTCCCCTGGCGCACTGTAGGTCCATGCATAGTAGATCAATCTCTCCAGGGCGAGGCTAATGGTAAGGATAAGCAGTATTAGAATAGGCCACATAAAGGCCCCGCCCATCTCGAATAAATGTATTGGATTCATTTCTTCCTCCCGTTTGACCTGGGAAAGATTGAGACTCAGTCTCGTTTTGGGCAGAAATGATAGGACATGGTAAAATGGCAAGCGAAACCCGGGTCTACCTGCGCCGCTCCTCAAGGAGATAGCATCTTTAGGGGCGCTGCATTTTCGATTTTGCTCCAGTCCCGGTAGGGGCCCCGGATAGTGACCGGGAATTTACGCTTCCGAAGCGGCAATTTGGGGCCAGCCGGAGGGTGCCCCGGGAATTGGTTTGAGGGGCCGGCCGGGATACCGCTGTCCTTTAGCAAGGGAACCGTTGATCCTGAAGCCTTTCATCTATGAGCCGGTTGTGCGAAGTTCGGTAGAACTTGCCTCGGGAGCCGGGCAGCAAAAATTGAGTTATGATCTATTATCCCGTGGAAGTCCGATTCCAGGACCTGGATGCCTTCGGCCATGTGAACAACGCCATCTTCTTGACCTATTGCGAGCAGGCCAGAGTGCGGTATTACGATAGCCTATTTCCGCTGAAAAGCGCCCTGGATTTTCCCTTTCTTCTGGTGCACGCCGAGCTGGATTACAAGAAGCCAGTGACGATTTTGGATCAGGTGGAAGTAGGCATCGGCGTGGGCCGAATTGGCGGCGCCTCCTGGGATTTCCATTATGAAGTTCGCAATCAGAAGGATGGATTCATCCATTGCTCCGCTCGCACGGTGCAGGCCTACTGGGATCATGAAAAACAGTCCACAGCTCCGATTCGTGCGGATCTGCGATCGGCGCTGGAGAAGGGAATATTCAAGGGGAAATGATTCTCAAGTAGTGCGCACTAAACACTTGCTTCGCCTGAATTGAACAGCCCTGGCCTGAATTAAACAGCCCTACTTCATAGAAATGATACATGGAATACTGCGCTGACTGTGTTCGAATTCGCCAGGCGGGAAAGCTTTCCAGACCGATTCCGAAACAGAGCCATTTCCGGATTGTAATCGGAGGCCATGGATTTTCGGATCCCGGGACTCTACTCGCTGTGGCATCTGCCCCATTCGCAGGCCATGATTCCCGAATCAATGGCGTTCCTCTACCTCAAAGTCCTCAATCAGCACTCCTCTTTTTTTGAAACGTCGCACTGCAAGCACGGCCTCCACAATAAGCCATACAGCCAACAGCAATAGCAGGCTGCCTACGATAGCCAGGGGCCATTCCACTCCTCCTTCGCGAAAAAAGAATTCCTGAATTCCTTTGATCATAGCATGTATGGTTACCACCAGAAGCAACACCATAGGGATGCCCGTAATATACCATTGCCATCCGCGTTTCAGTAGATAAAGTGTGATTACCAGAAGTGCCAGACCGGCCAGGATCTGATTGGTGGTTCCAAATAGGGCCCACAGCGCAAGACCCGCGGGCTTTCCGTCGATTTCATAATATGCGAAAAAGGCGATGAAAGCGATACCCAGGAGACTGGCTGGATACCGGTTTTGAAGCCATGAGATATTCAGAAAGCTGGCAATCTCTTCAATGTTGTATCGCAGTAGTCTGGTGGCGCTGTCCAGAGATGTAAGGGCGTAGCTCACTACGATGACGCTTATGAAGGAGGCTCCCACCGTTTGCGGGATTCCCACTCCTTCTAGAAACCGGCTGCAACCCTGGATAAATACTCCTACTTGAGCGCCCAGTCCCTGAATTGCATTCCAGTTCGCATAGCGATTCTCCCAGGAAACATGGTCTGTCATGCCGGCCGTGGTGGCCAGGACAGCTACGAATCCAAGTAACGATTCGCCGATCATTCCTCCGTATCCGACAAATCGTGCGTCGGTTTCTTTATCCAGTTGCCGTGCCGTGGTGCCGCTTGCTACGAGACTGTGGAATCCGCTGGCTGCACCACAGGCGATAATAATAAAAACAAATGGAAATAATCCCGGAGAGCCTTCCACGTCCAATCTTACAGCTGGTGCTACAAACTCCGGTTGGACAATAAAGAAGCCGATGAACAGCCCAATCATTCCTGCATATAGAAGTAAACTGTTTAAGAAATCTCTGGGTTGCAATAGCGACCAGACAGGGAGGATCGATGCCAGAAGCGCGTACACTAGCAGGACTGCACTCCAGATCTTGATGGACTGGCCCATTCCTTCTTTTCCTACGAATCCCAGATTCATCCAGTCACCGTAATGCGAATAGCTGGAAATACCAATCAACGCAAGAGTTAGCAATAGACCTATGGGCGTCAGGATCTTCAGGGATATGTTCTTTTTATAGATCAGGTATCCCATGATGGCTGCAATTACAATCAGTCCAAAGGAAGGAGTTACTGCCTGGGGAAAATGGATGGCTGCATTCGCCTGATCTGGTGCCGGAGAAAAAAGAAATGCGATTACGTAAACGAAGACACCCATGGCCAGAGCCACAAGAAATAGAATAATTATATGAAAAAGTAGCCTGGCTCTTGGATGGATGATGCCCTTGGCTACCGCTCCAATGGATTGCCCTTTAGCACGGACGCTAACAACCAGTGAGCCAAAATCGTGCACACATCCAATGAAAATGGCTCCGAGCGTTACCCATAGAAGTGCAGGCAGCCATCCCCAGATAACAGCTACCGCTGGTCCAAGCATTGGAGCAAGGCCTGCGATGGAAGCATAGTGATGTCCAAAGAGTACGTAGCGATTTGTTGGAACGAAATCGATGCCATCGTTCTGGCTGTGGGCCGGAGTGATTACTTGCTTTCTAAGTTTGAATACCTTCTCGGATAGGAATCGGCTGTAGAAAAAATATCCTGCAATGTAGGCAAGGATAACTGCCAGAGCTGGTAAAGTTGCGTTCACAAACATACCTCGATTACCCTTGTATGAAAATCCAGCATGATTTCCGAAACGCTACGGCTCTTTTCGGGGTTCTAAGAATCCCGGACCTGCACTCCTGTAGAATTAGCCTGGCAATCGGGACTTGACAGTCCCCACCCTTGCACTGACCTGGAATCATGGCTGTATTTGATACTCACTGTCATCTGGATATTGTTGCTTCCCAGGGAATACCGGTAGAACAAAGCCTGCAGAATGCCATACAGGCCCGCCTGGCCGGCCTTGTTCAAATATCCACGGATATACGATCTGCAACATTCAATGCGAGTCTAACGGAAAAGTACTCATCGCTCCTTCAGGCAAACCCGGATTTTGCGTTGCGCTGGACGGCCGGACTTCATCCTGAGGCGGCCCATGAGCTACAGACTCTGAATGAGTTGTTTTCTCTCATTCGAAAGAACAGAGATGACTCTGCTTTTCTGGGTATTGGAGAAACTGGTCTGGACTATTTCCACACAACCGAGTTTGTTTCCGAGCAAAAAGAGTCTTTAAACGCTCATCTAAAACTTGCGAAGGAACTGGATCTTCCTGTAGTGATTCATACCAGAGATACGCGACAGTATGAACCGGGCAAGACCCAATCGGTGAGCGATACTCTGGAGGCTGTGCGAAACGTTGGTGGGATTAAAGGTGTGCTTCATTGCTTCACATACAGCTATGAAGAGGCCATGCCTTTTGTGGAAATGGGATGGAAAGTAAGCTTCAGCGGCATCCTGACATTCAAGAATTCGCACACTTTGCATGAGGCGGCCGTGCAACTGCCCCTGGACTGTTTGATGGTAGAGACCGATGCTCCTTTTCTGGCTCCGGTGCCCAATCGAGGAAAGACCAATGAGCCGGCTTATGTTGTCCATACCATGGAATTTCTGAAGAATCTTCGTGCAGAAAAGCTGGGCGAAGATCCTGAAAAGATACAAAAGCAGATCGAAAAGAACACGGAGGACTTTCTCGCTCTTAAAGGATCTTAGATCGACCGCACTTGCATCGAAGCATTGTGCAGTAATGGAATCCGGAATCGCAGGGTTGTGGAAAGCCGGGTCGGCATGATGGCATGCTTCTTCCATCGATTGAGATGCAATGAGATACCGGAAGTGTTTTTGAGAGCATAGATTTGCTAACCTTCCGGTTTCCCACCGTTTCTGCCATCGGACTTAATACACTCTTTATGGCCTGATTCGTAAGCCCTGGCCGATTTATTTCTGTATATGCCTCCATCAGAAAAACGAAGCTTCAGGTCCATTGTTGGCTATTGCATTGAATCCTTTCCATAGATCCAGACGGGAGCCATTTTCTTTCCCGGGTTAAGGGTTTCTTGATTCATTTGGTTCGGTCCTGATAATCCAGAATGACAATCTACGATGCGACTGGGCTCACCCAGGGCCTTGCGAATCGTATCAGGATTCAAATTTGCCATATATACAGCATCCGGGGGCCATCTGTTCTTCCACCAGTTCCTGTTGGCGATGACCGATGATGGCTTGCCGGTGATATAATCTGCATGGTAACTCAGGACCCCCTTCCTGCTGAACAGATAGATGGGCTTCGCATGCCAGTAATCGGCCATCACTGTTTCTGCCGCAGCCATCGCATCTATACACTCCACGAAACCCGGATAATGATCCGGCCAGCTCTCATTCGTGGGAACGGCCTTCAAGGTCGGGGTACTCGAGAAGAATCTGTCCTGGACCACAAAGATGAGTATCAGAAATGAAAAGACAATGGCGCCGGTCCGGCGAAAGGCCATGGAAAGTGGACCGGTAAATCTGGAAAGATGGGCTGTGGGCCGATTACCTACACTACAAAGAATAGAAAGCAAACCTGCGTTTGCTACAATGAATGATCCGGCAAAGTAACGAATGGAGTAGGCATCGATGTAGGCCCCACTGATTATGGAAGCCAGGGGTGGTAGCCAGATAAAGAACAGTAGATTGGATGAGCTGATACGGCCATAAAAGATCAGGGACGGCTTTTCGGACCTACGAATCTCTGTTTCTGTAGCCAATAGTACGCGATGCGAAAGAAAGACGGAGAAAAGCAGCAGAATCAGGCACTGCGCATAGAACAGATTCGGAGTTCCAAATCCGTTTTCAAAATCACGAGCTAAAGATACGAACGATTTGAGTGGCGAAATCGAGGCCACCTTGCCTACGGAAAGTGACCAGAGAATAATAAGGTTTAAACATATACCAATCAAGAGAGCGCTTCCGGCAACCTTGAACCAGTAGTTTACACGAGCTCTGGGAACTCTTCTGGCATAATCCGGGTTTTTCTTTCTCAAGCGATTCGCATAAAGCAAGGAGATCAAAGTCGGTACTATACCCTGCACAAGCATCAATCGATCGGACAGGATTACCAGGGAAAGCAGTCCGATGTAAATTCCCTTCCAGGGCAATAGCTCTTCGTGTCGAATTCTATGAAACAGGATAAGCGATGCGATGAGCGCCGAACAATGCATCCCGGGAAGATAGAGAAAAGCGTAGAAATCCTGGAAATAAACCAGCGCCAGGAACTGAAGCGAAAAGAGTAGCCTGAAGATTCCGTATCGCTTTCCAGGGGGTGAAAAGAGTCTTAGCAACAGAAACGCTGCAAGGGTTGCCTGAATAATTCCATAGACTCTTAGCGCAAGACCATGGTCCAGAATCGAGTATAGAATTGCATATAAGGTCAGGTCCGGAAAGAAATAGGGAGCCGGCGTAAAGGTCCAGCCGAGAATGCTTGTGCCATTGTACAGATCCTGTATTACGGCGGATATGTAGAGCACATCGGACTGAAAGATTTCCTGATTGGTAATAAAGAGACTTCCACAAGCAGAAAGCAATATCGAAAGAATCGTATCCCTTATCCTTTCTGGCCCCTTTTCGGGAAACAGTCGATTCTGTTGGGGATTCTCCATGATCAATCCTGATTGACTCCAGGGTTGCCGACGCCCATTGAGTAAACGACAGGTTCGCATTCGGCATGCCTGTGGTCTGGAAGCGGAAACTGAATGCTATCCTCAGGAGGTCAATAGTTTGCCATGCTGGAGCTAAAAAGAATACAGGAAAATCCGGATGAACTGGAGAAAATGCTCAAAGATCGGATGTTTGAGCGAGTTTCGGTCGATGATGTCAGGAAATTGATCGAAAAGTCCCGGAAGAAGAAAATCGAAGTGGATGAGCTTCGAAATGAACGCAATCGCTCCAGCAAAGACATCGGCAAGCTCATTGGCTCGGGGCAAAAAGAGGAAGCAGAAAATCGCAAAGAGGAAGTCCGTAAAATAGGCGAACAGATTTCAAGTCTGGAAGAGGACCTTAACGAAATTGATACTGCCCTTAATAATCACATCTTAAACCTACCAAACTGGCTGGATCCGGAAGTGCCCATCGGCCCGGAAACGGAAAACCGAGAGATTCGCAAGCATGGCGAAATCCCTTCCTTCGACTTTCAGCCCCGCCCGCATTACGAAATTGGCGAAGAGATGGGTATCCTGGATTTTGAAAGCGGTGTCAAACTGGCCGGATCCAGGTTTTACACTTATCGCGGTATGGGAGCGACACTGGAACGAGCTATCATAAACTTCATGCTGGATCGGCAGCGCGAAAACGGATACGAAGAAACCTGGGTCCCATCTACAGTTGTGGATGATTGTATGGTCACCACAGGCCAGTATCCGAAATTCAAAGGTGAGTATTATCGCATGGATGCCGATGAGCTTTCTTTAATACCCACCGCTGAAGTACCTCTGGTTAACCTGTATCGAGATACAATCCTGACGGATCTACCTGTTGCTGTTACCGCTGCGAGCAGTTGCTTTCGTCGGGAGGCCGGTGCAGCGGGAAAGGATACACGGGGTCTGGTCCGCGTTCATCAATTCCAGAAAGTGGAATTGGTACAAATCTGTGCTCCTGAAGAATCCGCGAGAATCCATGAAGAGATGCTGGCACATGCAGAAGGTATTTTAAAAGCTCTGGGCTTGCCCTATCGCGTAGTTCTTCTTTCAAGCGGAGACATGGGGGCCACAGCACTAAAGACCTATGATCTTGAGGTCTGGATGCCCGGGCTCAATCGATGGCTGGAGATCTCTTCTATAAGTAATACTGGCGATTTCCAGGCCCGCCGAGGTATGATTCGCTACAAGGCAGAGAAAGGGAATCGCTATGTCCATACTCTGAATGGTAGCGGTCTTGCGGCAGGTCGTACTCTAATTGCCATCATGGAGAATTACCAGCAGGCAGACGGTTCCTTTCAAGTGCCCGAAGCTCTGCGACCGTACGCGGGAACAGACTTGATCAAAAGCCGATAAAGGATTGAAAGCTGAACCCGATCTTTCCTAATGCAGTCTAAAAAGAAAATGGTCCATAGCGTCCATGGCTAATAGCCGCTGCGACACAAGGAGAGAAAATGAAGCTACGTATCTTTGCATTGCTGGCCTTGCTCTGTGCAAGCCCCGCCTTTGCCGGAGAATTTGGTCTCCGATTTGGTTACTGGGACATTCAAGAGGGATCCTTCAATCTGGATCTACAACAACGAATTATCGCCGATGATGCTCTGGTAGGTTCCGGTTCTAACAGTTACGCTCCGGGAACTGCATTTGGAGATTTTCGTTCGGATGCCAGTTTCACCCATCCATTCATGCTCTACTACGGCCCAGCAGGTTGGCCGGCCGGTATTCGTTTCGAAACAGAGTATTACGGAACTAAAAGAAGTCACTGGCGAGGAGAGGGCTTTTCTCTGAACTCTCTGAGTCAGGCCGAGCTAGAAGGTTTTCGTGAGCGAGCGACCTTTCGACTTGCTATCTTTTTTCTGGACACTCGCCAGAAGGCTCCCATCGATCTGATTCTCCGAGGTGGTGTTCTTTATAACCACCAGTTTACCAGCGAAGAGATTTACACTTACAACAATACGGGAATCGAATCGGTAACGAATTACATTGGGAACCGGGACATAAAGATGTTTATGCCTACGGTTGGTCTTGAAGTTAAGGTGCCTCTGGCTCGAAGCGGGTTCTCTATCATAGGCTCCGTGGATTTTTCCCAGAAAGGATCTGAAAGCCTGGATTATGTGCGAACTACATACGCTCCGTCTGGAACAACTCTTACCACGACAGCAGAGAATGTAAAAGCAGATGTGAATGTAATTCGTAACATGTATGAGGCCGGTCTGGTTTACAATGTTACGAAGGATTTCATGATCCGGCTAACCTATCGTTCGGAAGTGGATCTCGTCTCCTATACCGGATACAGAGGGCTGAATGGCACTTTCGTCACTACGCCGTCCAGTCAGAGCTTTACAGTGAATCTTGCTGAGAGTCTGCTGGATGCAACTTCTGCATACAATGGACGGAAGAAGGAAAGAGTAGAAGGGATTTACTTCGGAATCGAAAAGTTCTTTGAGTTTCGGTGAAAGCTTTCTGGCGCAAGCATTGCCTGCACAGCTGTTCGGCTAGAAGGGATGTTAGCCCGGAAAAGCGAATTTAAACCCCGGCGCGCCGCATTGGCGAAATGCGTTCATAAGCAACATTCGCAGTGCTAAGGCTGCAACCGACTCAGGAGGAGTGACATCTGATTTAGAAATGTGGGCCTCGAAACTTACTAGAATTCGAGGCCCTTTCTAATGGCTTTATATTGAGGCCGAACATCAACAATTTGCCGTAGTCTCTGGATCAAAATCATCATCCAGGCCTTCTTTATTCTTGCGAACTCATCCACGTTGAATAACAGGGATGTATGCATCGTACTATCTGGGCCCTTATCCTGCTGGTTTCTTTTTGTTCTCCCGGACCATCCCGGATGGAGGCCGAAGAATCCTCAGTGTTTCCTGAAATATTCAAAGGGCGATGTCTGAAAGCGCGAAACGGTTGTCCCTGTTATGAAAAGGGCAATCCGGAATCCCGCACTGTACGGAATTACTTTCATGCAGAATCGCTACGCAAGGCAGGTCCCGGCATAAGCCACAATGGAGAAACCTACATTCCAGTGGTCCGAAACGCAGTGATTTCTGAGACCGGACCGAGATGCTTTGTTCCTGCAAGCGCTCTAATTTCCATGAAGTACAGCAAAGTTCTGGAGGCCGAGCATCAGAAGCTGGATCATACTCCGCTTACACTTACAAAGCTCGTGAAACTTCCGGGCGAAGTTAGCAGCCAAAGACTGCAGAAGGAGTATCAGCATGTGGAAGTGCGAAAGGTCTGGCCTACATTTTATCATCTTGCCATGGAAGACTTTCATCCCGGCCCAAAAGTGGCGGTAAAGAGTCCAGCTGGGAAAACCATTGGATACGCTTCGAAAGACTTTCTGGAACAGGTAATGTGGGAAGGAAGCGGTGTTGGACTGGATGGAAAGAAGTATCATTATGCAGGGAGACCCGGAAAATACAACACCTACAACCTTCGATGGGGACATGGGGCCGGGTATAATTACCAGGTTTTTCCCTATCGCACTATAGCAGTGAATTTCAGCGGGCTCTGCCGATCCCTGACAAGCATTCGGGGCTGCGCGAAGAAGACTCTGATTGGGCTTCTTGTGTATATTCCCGAGGTTGCCAGTAAGAAAATCAAGATGCCCGGCGGAGCAGAGCACGATGGTTACTTTTGTATCACCGACACAGGCTCCCCGTATTACATCCGCGAAGATCGCATAGATATGTTTGTGGGTACTCATGGAGGAGGGAACCCGTATCTTCCAGCAAAGCGTCAGTCCAATCACTTGATCCGAGGAGGGATTAAGAATCTTGTGCCGTCGGATTGGAAGATCTGGAATACAGATACGAAACGTGTATGGTGCAACATTGCTCAAGCCGAGTCCGGTGCATGTACGCACGACTATAGAAATACGGCACCGGAGAAGTCCCTGACCCTGCAGGCGGTGTTCTCAAAGGATGGCAAGCCCGTTCGTTGCAACAAGAATCCCTGATCTCCGACGTCGGACAAAATCAGTCGGACAGTTTTCTTTCCTGCCATACTTGAACTCTCAGGGATGGCCCTGGAACTGACTGTAGAGATCTATCCTGACGCTTAAAGGATTTTCGAATCCGGTCGACACATCCAGCAATGGCTCATTCTTGCAGAGCTGCTTGTGCGGATGACTCTGTATTGATAGATCCAAACGATTAAGGAGACGTACATGAGATATCTATTTGGAATCTTTATTTCCCTGATTATGACCACAGCTTTATATGCGGAGCCTGCCAGTCAGGGCGCGAAGCTAAGTCAAAAGCCTGAAGGAGGTGTGTCCGGCCCGCAGGACAAGGCCGAATTGACACAGCCAGGCGATACCTCTGATCAAGAGCTTCAGAAATTCGCCGTTGCCTACAGCAAAGTGGCGAAGATCAGAAAATCGGTGAGTCCCGAGCTAAAAAGTCTGGAAACAAAGGCTGAAAAAGACGCACTGAAAAAGGAAGCCGGTCGCGATATGCGAAAGGCAATAAAAAGCACCGGTCTTTCCGTAGATCAATTCAACAGCATAATTCAGAAATTGGATCGCGATCCAGAGCTTCGCAAAAGGCTTCGGTCTCTCATCCAGGATCAGCAGAAATAGGAAAGAATAAAAAACAGAGGGCAGGGGCCCCGCGTCCCTGCTATTCTGCGGTTCACATTTTCCTTCATCTAACGGTGGTACATTCTTGATTGTTGTTCTTTCGGCCCCATGGGTATCTGGCATCCGCTGTGCCGAAATCCCTGTCTTCCCCTGATACTTGGCTGATCTAACGTTCGCTAATCCCTTTCCCTCCACGAGCGCCAGTTTGCACAATTGTCGGGCAAAGTGCCTATCTACGAGGAAAACATTGGACAAAAATTGTTCCGGGGTATACACTCGGGATGTCCGGCTGATTCTGAATTTCTCCTCATTGATCTGTATCAAGGCGTACGGATCATTTTCAGGCTAAGGTTCCGGCAAAACGAGCGCAGGAGCGGAAGTATGCTTTCGAAATCACAGGCCAAAGCGTTCTTTCTGGGAGGCACGGCATTATTCAGTGCTGTGTTTCTAGGGCTGACCGTGGATACCCACCGTCAGATGGCAGAAAGAACCAATGAGCAAGAACTAAGCGAATCGGTTATCCGCGGAAAGGAAATCTGGGAAAGGGAGAATTGTATGGGTTGTCACACCATCCTCGGTGAAGGCGCCTACTATGCTCCTGACCTTACCAAAGTTGTGGATAAGCGAGGCGAAGAATGGATTCGCATTTTTATGAAGGATCCTCAGGCCATGTTTCCTGGAGAGAGGAAGATGGTTCAATATGACTTCAACAATCAGGAAATGGACGATATTGTGGCATTTCTGAAATGGGTAGGCAACATCGATACGAACGGATGGCCGCCGGAGCCCAACATTTCAACCAGTACAATTCCGGGTACGCGACAGGTGGAAGGTCCTACACTTCCTGAGGCCGCGGAAGCGCCTGCTGTGGCAGAAGCGCCAGCTAAATTTAAGTCTCTCTGTGTTGCCTGTCACCAGGTGGATGGAAAAGGCGGCAACGTTGGCCCGGCTCTGGACGGTGTGGCCAGTCGCTTCGATCGCGAATACCTGGTCCGCTGGTTAAAGGATCCGCAATCCGTGAAGCCCGGTACTACCATGCCGAAGCTTCCTCTGGAAGAACCGGAAGTAACGTCGATTGTCGACTATCTAATGACTTTGAAATAGGGGGGCCAAATGAAATATAAAACGCAAAAAATTGCCTATTACTTCTTCGCCGCCGCCATGTTGCTTCTGACCCTGCAAATGGTGTACGGTTTTATCATGCTATTTGCGAGAATCGGCATGGATGGATTGCATGATTGGATTCCTTTCAACGTTGCTCGGACTACCCATATCAACCTTCTGGTAGTGTGGTTGCTCACCGGCTTCATGGGTTCTGCCTATTATGTAATTCCGGAAGAGTCCGGCCGTGAACTTTATGCTCCTCGCCTGGCTATTCTGCAGCTTGTCTCCTGGCTACTAGTAGGCGTTGTGGCTGTGGCCGGTTTTCACTTCGGATGGTGGGAAGGTAGAAAGTTTCTCGAGATTCCTCGACCGCTGGACTACCTTGTGGTGGTTAATATCCTTCTGTTCCTATACATCATCGGAATGACGATCTGGAAAGGGGAAAAGCATAGCACGACGCAGCTCGTACTTTACTTCGGTCTCTTCACTGCAGCTCTGTTGTACCTTCCTGGTATGATCTGGTTTGATAATCAGACTCTGGATTCGTTCTATCGATGGTGGGTTGTGCATCTCTGGGTAGAAGGTGTCTGGGAACTGATTATGGGTTCGCTACTTGCATTCCTCCTGATCAAACTTACCGGGGTGGATCGGGAAGTAGTTGAGAAATGGCTCTATGTAGTGGTTGGTCTTACCTTCCTTTCGGGCATTCTGGGAACCGGTCACCATTATTACTGGATTGGTACCCCGGGATACTGGCTTATGATCGGTGGTATCTTCTCTGCACTGGAACCCCTGGCCTTTCTGGCCATGGCAATCTGGGCCATCAACATGTATCGTCGAAAGGGCCGTAACCATCCTAACAAGATCGCGCTGTACTGGACCCTGGGTTGTGCTGTAATGTCTTTCGTCGGTGCCGGTTTTCTGGGTTTCGCCCACACCTGGCCTGCTGTAAACAAATGGACCCATGGTACCTTGATTACAGCGATGCACGGTCACCTGGCTTTCTGGGGAGCATATGCGATGCTGGTATTCGCAGTGATCTCCTATATCATGCCCAATATGACAGGTCGAAACCTGATGAACAATATGACAGGATACCTGGCCTTCTGGTTCTCCAATATTGGCATGGTAGGGATGACCGGGGCTTTCGCCGTTTCCGGCATTGCTCAAGTCTATCTGGAGCGTAAGCTTGGTATGGATTTCCTGGCAGTTCAAAAGGAGATCGTAGTGCATTTCTACGGCGCCATGCTTGCCGCTTCGCTGTTTGCAGTCGGTATTCTGATGTTTATCTACACATTTATCCGCTACGGGCAGCCCAGCGATGAAATGGTGGGTCAGGATATGCAGGATGATGCTACGGAAATGGGAGCCAGTGCATGAAATCTGTGGCAACCGGTAAGCTTCCGTATTACCGGCCCGTAGGTCGTGAACTGGAAGTATTCGAGCATGCCTATTCCAACCGGTTGCCCCTTCTTCTGAAGGGGCCCACCGGCACGGGCAAGTCCAGACTGGTAGAATTCATGGCTGCCAGCCTGGGACGTCCGCTCATCAATGTGGCCTGCCACGAAGAAACCTCTGCAGTGGATCTTCTGGGTCGGTATCTTATATCCGGCGGCGAAACTGTCTGGAACGATGGTCCCATGACTCGTGCGGTGCGCGAAGGGGCCATTCTGTATCTGGACGAAATTGCGGAGGCCAGACCGGATACCCTGGTTGCCATCCATTCTCTCACGGATCACAGACGTTCTCTCTTCCTTGAAAGAAAGTCGGAAGAATTGAATGCTCCAGATGAGTTCATGCTGGTGGCAAGCTTCAATCCGGGATACCAGAAAGGTACGCGAGAAATGAAGCCCTCCACAAGGCAGAGGTTCGTATCCATTAGTTTCGATTATCCGAGTGCTGAAACAGAAATTGAGATCGTGCAGGGAGAAACTGGATTTGAAGGGCCAAGCATTAAAGCTCTGGTTCGTCTGGCGCAGCATATTCGTAAGGCCCAGGATCTACCTATTCAGGAAACAATCTCTACTCGGTTAATTGTGGATGCAGCTCGGCTGATTCAATCCGGCCTGCCTCCAAGGCTGGCCTGTCAGGTGGCGATAGCCGAGCCATTGACCGATGATCGGGATACACTGAATGCCTTACAGGACTTCATAGCGCTTCACTTCTAGGCTCGGAGGCATTTTGGATTCGCCTGGGGTGAATCCGGCGGAGCAAGGCGAAAGTAGGCAGAAGACCGCTTTCGTAGCTGATTGGACCTGGCCGGATTCTGGGTCCAAATTGTTTTTCTGGAGCAATCTAAAAAAAGAGCAAGAGTATGAATCTGACACTGAAACAGTGAGGATATAAATCTGGAACTAGATCAGAAATTATTTCAAAAGGTATGGCGAACCTTCTTTCGCTCGCCTGCCATTGAGGAGCTGGAACTGGAGCGATTCCGGCTGTTTGCTGCTCTTCTTGCCGGCTTTCCCATACAAATATCTTTGTCCGGAGATGCCGGAGGTTACAGGGAAGGAGAAGTTCATCTTCCTTCCGTTTCGTTTCTGGCAAATTCGAGCAAAGCCCTGCGAAGAGAGCTGCGAAAGAAGGGTTCCGAGGATGTGCATTCATTGGTGGGGGATCTGTATCGTCTTCGCATTCTTCAGACCTGTCTCGATCTGGGGCTATTTCCCGAAGATCCATTTGTAATGCGAAACCATCTGGAAAACGAAAGGGCCTGTCATGCCCGTCTGGAGAAATACGGACTGGAGTCCACTATTTCCAGTAAGCGTCTACCAGGCCAATCGGTGATGGAACCGGCCGAGGTTTCTGATCTAGATGTTCGAAGAGGACATCGCCAGACCGAAAAAAGCATACAGATGGATTCCTCCGTGGACCGGGTGAAAGAGAACAAAAAGGAAGTCCAGGACTATACTCTGAACCATAGCTTTGAAAAGATCGAAACACTGGAGGAATTCCAGGGCAACTGGAGAGAATTGGACGGAGCAGATCAAATCGAAGAGATGGCCGATGCTCTGGAAGAACTGCAGTTTAACCAGGTGATTCGCACCGAGGAAAGCTCGGAAGGCTACTTGAAATCCGATCATGCAGGATTCGCTTCCGAAATAGTAGGGGAGACCCGAGGTCCATATCTGTATCCCGAATGGGATTACAAAAAGAAAAGGTTTCGAACGGATCATTGCAGCGTTACCGAGGCGGTCCCGGAGCACAGTGGCCACGGCTCAGAGGCTGTATTGCGCAAGAATCATGGAACATTACTGAAATTGAAACATGACCTGGATCGCATCCTGAACCGATTTTCTCCAGAACCCCGACAAATACAAGGGGATGAGATTGACCTGGATGCCGCCGTGGAGTATCTGGTGGACCGCTCCATTGGACATACGCCCTCCGAAAGGCTGTATCGCAAAAGGCGCCGGAATATGCGCGAAGTGGATCTACTGCTACTACTGGATAATAGCCTATCCACAGATTCCTACAGAAACGGCATTCGCGTACTGGATGCCGAAAGGGATGGAATGCTTCTTTTCGGTGAAGCACTCTCAGAGGCGGGACTTCCTTTCGCCTGTTATAGCTTTCATTCGAAGACCAGGCATAACTGTCAGGTAAGCAAATTACATGATTTTGAAGATACCTGGAACCGGTCCAGAAACCGGCTAATGAGCCTGGAACCCCGAGGCTACACTCGAATCGGTCCGGCACTCCGACATGCAATATCCATCCTGGGTAAGCGCAGTACAAGACATCGATGGATTGTCCTGTTTACGGATGGGCATCCCAACGATTACGACCGCTATGAAGGGCGGTATGGGCAGGAAGATGTAAGGCATGCCATCCAGGAGGCGGAAGCCGAAGGGATTGGTGTTCACCTGCTATCCTTTGACCGTTCCAGGGATGTGTTTGGTTCCTTTACTCAGTCTGCCCTGAATCTACGTCGTTTGCCCGAGTTACTGGTCTCATTTTACAGCCGAATTGCCGGCAATTGAATTGAAAATGAACGGCGATTGGCTGACCTTGACTCTGTGCCGGAAAGCGAATTCTGGAATAGAGTGCCTGAAGGTTGCCGCGAACGATTGCAGCGAGTAGCCCGGAGGTTAACGGTAGAAGCCGGGGAAACTGTATTTCTTCAAGGAGATCGATTCCGAGGACCCTACGTTATTGATAAAGGAATCTTCAAGGTGTACCAGCTCAACGAGGCTGGCAAAGAAGCCATCCTGAATTTCTTTTTTCCGGGCTCCATTATCGCCGCACTACCCATGCTTAAGACCATGCCGGTCTACCCTGCATCCTGCGAAGCAGTGCGGGATGGGGCAGTGATCTACATTCCGGTGGATGAATGTGTATCCCTTATGCAAAAGCATCCGGATCTGAAACAATGCTTTCAAGAAGACTTCGTTTCTAATGCCGAATTCTTCAAAAACAAAACCACTCTTCTAATGCTCCATACCACTGAGGAGCGAGTGATTTTTTTCCTGGAAGCGCTGGGCGCGGCGGATCGAGAAGTGTATTTGAACATACCTAAAAACCAGGTGGCACTGTATCTGGGTGTTTCTGCCGAAGCCTTCAGTCGGGCCTTCACCGCCTTGAAGAAACAGGGACGCATCACCGAATCCGACGGATACGTTCGGCTTCTGGACGATGTGTAGCTACTATCGCTAAAACGGCATTCTCAGAGGCGACTCTGAAAATGTGCCAGTCCTTGATCTGAAGCAAAGCCTGAATTCGGGTAATGATCTAATTTGATAGAAAACCTCGGTCTACTAGCTTGAGCGGCGAACAAATGGCGCAATCGGTCCCGGAAGTAATGCTTGGTACACTGAATCTGCCCAGGATGCTTGCGCGTCACGAAATGAGGAGGAATATGAAACAAAAACAGGAACAACCATTGTTTTATCCGCCGGGAGGTATCCTGATCTGGATGATCCTTTCCATCGAAATGCTAACGTTCATTCCGGCGCTGATAGCTTTTTTTGCTTACAGAAGTCAGGAGCTAGAATTGTTTATCCGGTCTTCTAAGACTCTCAGTCTGAGCATCGGTACCATCAATACTGCAATCTTGATTATCGGTGGCTGGTTTGTGGCGGAGGGCATGCGCAATCTACGGTTGAACCGCAAAGATCGCGCATCCAGTATGGTCTGGCTGGGCGCACTGGCTGGCATCGCCTTTCTCTTTCTGAAAGGATTCGAGTATTTCCAGAAACTGGAAGCAGGCTATGGCCTGAACTACGACACATTCTTTACGATGTACTGGCTTATCACTGGTTTTCATTTTCTTCATGTAGTGGTAGGTACTGTTCTGTTGGTGATTGCAGCCAATGGGATTACCGGAGGGCGTTACACTCAATCGGATCATGAAGATGCAGAGACCATCGGGGTATTCTGGCATATGTGCGACTTGATCTGGATCCTGGTATTTCCTGCTCTCTATGTTCTTGGCCGAGGAGGATTTTCATGAACCGATCTTTCAACAACTATGTATTGGCCGCTTTATTGATTTTGATCGCTGTAGTCTATTTCTTCGCCGAGTATCGAGCCGCCTCCCTCTGGCTCATACTTGGGGTCAGCGCAGTGAAATTCGCACTGGTAGCTCTGGAGTTTATGGAGGTGCGAAAAGCTCATCCCATATACGGAGTCTGGCTATTAATTCTGTTTTCCGCATTTGCCGGAGGAGTTCTCTGGTTTTATTGATGGATTGATCTAAATCAAGGAACGGAAGCCTGGACTATGGTATCTAGATGGCTCATCAGTCAGACTGCATCTCTGGAGAGTCAGTTCCCGCAGGGTAAGCCTCGGTGACTTCTGGACTTCGGAGATGCGGTCGCTACCTGCAAAGGAACTCGAGAAAAGGGATCTTGCCGGGCTAGCCCGGCTTTTTTTTTATGAAATCAGAAGAGCCATCGCTCTTTCGCCACCGGGAGATGCTAGGTCCCTGTAGACAGTTTTCTATAAGCGCTGAGTGAAATACACTCAGATTGATACCTCTTCCATGTTATTCAGAGAACGCGGAGGTCGATCTCTCGGATTACTTCAATGAAACCAGTAAATACAAATAGAATTCAAGAACGCCGGCCCGGCGGAATAACTCAGTTCATGGCTCTTTTTCAATGCAGAGCGGGTCACCGGATTCTACTTTTCGAGCGCCCACCTTCCAGGCCCCTCCTCTCCGCATGCCAGGGCTCCCGCCATCCACACTCATGAGTCCGAGCTCTATTGTTATTGTCCGGGCTATCGAATTCTACTCAAAGTAATCAGAGTAAGATTTTAAGTAATCGCTGAGATCGTCTATCCTGGGCTGGCAATTCTCCTTGCATTCTTTCAAGCCATGAATCCTCGTTTGCAGCGGTCCCAGATAAGCGTGTAGCTGCTCATGGGCCGGCCCCTTCATCGTGCATTCTTTTAGCAGAGTTTTAAACTGGGTTTGCAGATCTCTGGCGGCCATGGAAGGGTCATTCGAGTACTCGGCAGTGATTTTCTGCATTTTCTTGATGGATGCATTGGTGGAGGAATCAGCTTGCCATCGCTTTCCATCGTTCAGTTCTAATGGCGACTTATGCGAATCATGGGACCTGTGGTTGTCGCTCTCGATATGGTTGCCGGAGTGGGCATCGGGACCATGTGGCTCATGGTCCCCACCGCAGCCGATAGCAGCCAGTGCGCCCAGCATTACCGGAAACAATACACCGGCGAGGAGCCTATGGAATTTTGAATCGGAAATTATTTTCATTGTGTTACCTCCGCGATAGGAATCTTTATCATATTGAAGTTAAGTCGAGTATTCATTGAGTTGAGGCTTCGCCCATTCCAAGGAGTTGCCGTAATCCGCGACTTCCCTGGAGCAAATCCTGGAGAGTATAGCCGTCCAGAACCATTAAGAAGGCCCCCAGTGCTTCCTTGAGAATCCCCGTCAATCTACAGGAGGGCTCAATCCGGCATCGTCCTTCTTGAGATTCCTCAGAGAAGCAAGGAGCAATTGTTAGATTTTGCTCGGTAACTCTTACCACTTGACCAATAGATATTTCCGTCGCGGGTCGGCCAAGGGTAAACCCACCGGATTTACCTCTGACATTGTGAAGCAATCCCTGCTGTCCTAGAAATTGCACGATCCGCATTACATGGTTTCTGGAAATTCCGAACCGGCTGGAGACTTCGCCAACTGTGGAGAAGTCCGGAGCCTTCAATGATGCGTGAATTAATATACGTAAAGAATAGTCCGAGAAAGTGGTTAGTTGCATTGCGATATCCTTCAGGTACCGGTGCTCTCTGAGTTGAGTCGTCAGGACTGTAATGAGGGCATCCAAAGTTTCGCTACCGGTCCGTGAACCCTTTCTGCGGTGGGATCGCCCTGGGCCATCCATAAATCGGGCATCATCAACGAATTTTGTTTTGCCAGATCCCATAAGATGTATTTTATATGCATCTTATGGGGGTGTCAACGAAAAAGATCAGCCCAGGGCTCAGTCTGTATTGCCGTGTTTTCTATCAGGAAAGGACCTCAACTCATCTTCCACCATTGGCCAGCACCGGAACAGTATCTTATTTTCCAGTTCCGAGTGCTCTTCCAGTTCCAGGCAAAACCCCTGTAGCATTTCGCAAAGTTCAGAACCGTTCTCCGTTTCGCTGTCTATCTGATCATGAAAGGCATGGAGAACATTCAGATGTCTCATATGAGTGCGGTGATCGTCTCGCATATGATCGCAAGCCAGGCGCAAGGCCGGTTCAATGGCCTGACTGGAATGCTCTAACCGGGAGAGAATCAGTGGAAAGACCAGCCGTTCCTCAGTCCGAAAATGAATCAGAAGCTCATCGGACAGATTCTCCAGAAATCGGGCCATGGGAAGATTTCCACTGGCCGCAGCCAGGCTCCGTAAGCCCGGAAGGGTCTTATCTAGAAAACGGGTATGGTCTTGCGATAGCCGAAGGACCAGGTTCCGCGGGTTGCGGTTCCTCTCCTTTGATTCTTCGCTATTGTCTCGCCTTTCCATACTTCGCATCCTCTCAGAGGTCGTGTTCCATTGAGATTCTGAGCTTAGCTTTTTTTCCGATCCTGGGCCTTGATCTGAATCAAGGAATAGATCATCGATTATGGCTTAGGTATATGGAAAGGGTGGCTGTAGCATGTATTCATTCTAGGACATTGAATACTCGCCTGATGACACCGGTAGAGTTTTGAAATTCAAGAAAGAACAGGAGAAAAAGATGAGCGAAGAGAACATTCTGGACGTTACGGTTCTGGAGCCGCGAGAGAAACATCCGAGCATATTTAGCAGGTTTAACGACCTGGAAAAGGGAGAATCCTTTGTTATCTATAACGATCACGATCCTCGTCCGCTTTACTATCAAATGCAGGCGGAAATACCCGATGCCTTCGGCTGGGAATACCTGGAGGAAGGCCCTCAATTCTTTCAAGTGAAGATTACCCGTCTTGCCGAAGGCAGCCTGGGTTTCGGTGGCGGATGTTGCAGTTAGTGCCGGTTTAGATGGAATCGGCAAGGCCGGGTCTCGTAATATCTGAAAGGACTCTTCAAAAGAGGTGACATTCCGCAGATAATTGTAGGCCCGGATTCCACTATTCTTAGGAAAATCAAAATGAACACAGACCTCGCTATTGATAGCAATACCAGAATAGCCAGAATTATTTCTTACCCGGGGGCCATCGATGCCCTTATAGCGGTAAGCAGTCGCTTCAATAAGCTGAAGAATCCGGTGTTGCGAAAGGTAATGGCGGGTCAGGTGAATGTAGCCATGGCTGCTAGAATTGGTGGCGTGTCCGTGGATGCGATTCTGGAATCCCTGGAAAGGATTGGGTTCAGAGTGTCCAGGGAATCTGAAGAGATGGTGCCGGCGAATGAAAGGTTTGATGCGGGGCCGCGACTGAATGAACGAGAAAAAGCGGCACTTCTCCAAGACTACGAGAGCATTGAGTCTCATCGAATCTTTCTGCTGGATGCTCGTCCTTTTCTTGAGAAAGGTGAGGAGCCCCTGTCAGAGATTATTCGAATTACCGGAGAGATGAATGTTGGAGACGGACTCTGCATTATCAACTCCTTCGCACCTGAGCCTTTGCTGCCTCTCTTGAAAAAGAAAGGCTTAGAAGGAGTAATTGTGGAAGTGGAACAGGCTTTTGAAGCTCGATTTATTCGGCGTAAGTCCGGAGAACCCGAGCCAGCTTGGAGACCGGCTAGCGCTGAGCCCGTGGTTTCTTTGTCAGAGAAAGCGGAAAAGGGGAATATCGATGGGCCCTTGGGAGAAATAGATCTGCCGGAGGAAACCGAGAGAGGGACAATGGTTTCGCACAGTGCGCTGGTAATAAAGATCAGCGTTGTGGGACTAGCGCCTCCCCAGCCGATGATGCTGATACTCTCCACTCTACAGCAAATGAAGGGTACTCAATTGCTCTATGTTATGCATGAGAGAGAACCTCGTTTCCTTTTTCCACATCTGGCTGAACAGGGCTACGACTATCGAATATCGAATCGCGGACCGGGAGACGTCCGACTGCTAATTGGTCGAAAGCGATGATACCGCAGGCACGAGCCAACCACTACGATTTGCTTTTGAGCAATTTTGCCATAAGTCTGTTGGGCTGGGCTGGCACAGCCTATGGGATCTTCCATTTTAGAGATAGCTTTCAGATCCATTTCTATCACTACTCCACCATCGCTCTACTGCACACATTTACTCTCTTGACCATAAGTCCTGCGATCCTGGGGGTGCTCTATCAATTGCTTCCGGTAGTGGTGGAAGGCAAGTTAGGAAGTCGCAGTCTTGCATGGTTTACTTCGATGACCTGGTGGACGGGTGCAACAGGGTTCGTCATCTGTAGACTGCTGGGTCCGCACTTAATGCCTGCCTTTGCTGGCTTGCTCTTTCTTGCGATACTATCCTTGATTCTTCAGTTGCTGTGGACCATCGGTAAGGGTCATTGGAGTAATTCAGCCTGGCAAGTGCTGGCAGCATCCGGCTGGCTGCTTCTGATGTCTGTTTCAGGGGCTTTTATGGCCTCAGGCATCTATCCTCTTCCGGCACTTGAGTTGATTCAATGGCATGCATGGACCGGAGTCCTGGGCTGGTTTTCCTTAATCATTGTTGGGCTCGCTACAAGACTGGTGCCGATGTTTATGCTCAGTCACGGAATGGAAGAGCGGTGGGCAATTTATGCGGGCTCCATCCTGGTTGTCACACCTGTGATTTTACTTCCGGACGCTCTAATCGAAGGAAAGGGCTTCGCCATTGCCGGCATGCTTTTCGTCATCAGCGGTTACTTTTCTTATAGTATTTATCTCATCCAGTGTATTCGAAAAAGAATGCGCCGGAGGTTGGAAGCGGCCATGGTATTGTTTCTGATTTCTTTTCTTTTCCCTCTCCTGGCTCTAATTTGTGTCTGGGGAAGTCTGTACGACCTGGGACCTGCTTTTCCGTCTCATCGTATGACGCATGCAGCCATGATCCTGATTCTTCCTGGATTTGTGGGCAGTGCGACGCTGGGAATGAGTTTTAAGATTTTGCCGTTCATGAGTTGGATGGCTCTGCAGCCCGGAAGCAAGGAAGGGCGGGGCGTTCCTTTGCCCCAGGATATCGGCATTCGATGGATTCCATCCATAATTCTCTGTTTGTATCCTGTGTCAGTGATGGCTCTTACCGTCGGCATTTTTCTACACTGCGGGACACTTATCGGAGTCTTCGCTATCCTTGGCTCCGTATCGCTTTACGTAGTCTATTTTTTACATTTGCTGATATTCGTATTACGAAGGAGGGCGATATGAGTTCACTGGAAAATTCCATCGATGCGAAGCTTCGCACGATTCTGGATCCGGAGGTCGGACTTAACATAGTGGACCTGGGATTGGTGAACAGAGTCTCCGTGAAGGAGGGAGACATTTACATCGAGATGACCCTGACTTCGCCGGGCTGTCCGGTAGGCCCTCTCATTCTGGAAGAGGTGGAGAGCACCCTGAAAGCAGAATGGCCCGAATATGAGGTAATCCTGTCTCTTGTTTTTGATCCTCCCTGGTCACCTGAGCGAATTTCGCAGGAAGGCCGGAAGGCTCTGCAGCTATAAGTGTCCGACATCAATATTGCCGCTCAGTTGATAACTATCAAGGCAGGCCCTTCAGTTCATGGTATTCTTTTTCCTGATACCCGCTAAGAGAATGTACAAGCAATCCTCAGCTGGGTGGATCTGGAAAAAGCATGGGACGCATTCACCAAATAGGGAAAACTGCAGGCCGGTTGCTGGTTTCTCAGTTAGTGCTTGCCAGTATCCTGGTGGCGCATGCCATTCCAGCGCTTCACTTCTGTCCCGAGATCGGTTCCATATCCCGGCATTCGTATAGTCCAGCAAGAGAACCGTGTCATGGTAAAGAGCATCGGGAAGGCGTTTCGCACTCGGATTCGCAGAGCATTGTTCAGGAAGATGATGACGCAACGAGTCCCAAACACAATCATGATCTTTGTCCTATTTGCCAGGGTTACCTGACCATCCAGGATCTGCAACAGGCAGAATCCTATGCTTTACTCATTTATTCCGAAAAGAGCGTATACCCTCTTCCATCGCCTCCAATATCGATCTCAGAAGAGAGTGTAAGCTATCGAGCAAGAGATCCTCCCTCTAAGCGATTATCATAATCGCCGGGGCCCCTGTGCCACCAATTCGGGGGCCCCTATCAAGTTTTGAATTAGAGAGGAGAAATATGAAATATTACCTTTATAGCGGAGCATTCGCTTGCCTGCTGCTTTCCTTTTATGCCCCACCGATTCAGGCCGATACCGGACTCTGTTGTCTGCATTGTGGAGGCAATATGCCTTTAAATATCATGGGAGCTGGCATTCCAGAAACTCATGAATTCAGATTAAAAATCAAGCCAATGCATATGAGTATGCGAGGGCTCCAGTCTGGATACGGTGAGCTCTAGAACGAGCAAGTGCTTTCGCTCCCTGGAAGCATGAGCATGTCAATGGACCCCAATGTTATGGCCTTAAACAACAGAATCAAAGGCGAACTCACCGGTAGAAAATATATGGCGGCGCCTCAGAGAATGTACATGAACATGTACGACATCTCTGTAGGGTATAGCTTTTCAGATCGTTTCGCAGGCATGGTGATGACCATGTACCAGGAAAAGTACATGAAGATGAAGTTCAATTATATGATGCGAAATATGCTGGGCCGTTCCCATTACACTATGAAAACCTCCGGAATGAGCGATACGATGCTGATGGGCAAATATCGAGTTCTGGAAGACGATTCCCTTGCTCCAACGAACCAGGTCTCCATCATCGCAGGTCTGAGTCTGCCCACAGGCTCTATAGATGAGAAAAATAAGAATCATCCTCTGGGCAATCCTACCGCACCGCTGGTGCTCACTGATTTCAACAACACCGTGCCGGATCGTCGTAGCGAACCGATGCCTTATTCCATGCAATTGGGTTCAGGAACCTTCGATCCCATAGTAGGGCTTGCCTATCAAGGGTCGGCATCGCCCTACTGGTGGGGGGCAACTCTAATGTACACCGGCCGAGCTTATCGAAACAAGCATAATTATTCTCCGGGGGATTCCTATCGACTGGATGTTTATTTTATGTATCAATTATTTTCAAACATTGTGGCTCATATTCAATGGAACTCGCAGTGGCAGGGAGCCCTGCGCGGCGAACACGAGGAAGCCTTTCGCGGGGATGCAGGACGGGCGATAGATGATAATATCTTTTCAGAATATATGAGCCCCGCCTGGGATCCAGACAACTATGGCGGAGAGATTCATTCCATTACGGCAGGCATCCAGTGGCAGCCAATACCCTTGCACGTTCTGGAGCTGTCCGTGGGTGTTCCAGTAGCCCAGCGGTTCAAGGGAATTCAAATGCCCCGAGAATATACTGTAGAATTGGCCTACTACGTAGAGGTTCCTACATCAGGAAGCGTGAGGCATACGGATAGGAATTCTGGTCCAGATCCTCTGGGTTTTTGAGAAAGGAAGATCTGATCCGGTGCAACGTTACCGGATCAGAGCCAGGGTATTCTGGATCGATATTCACCGGATGTCGACGGAGAGGCCCGATTGCCACAGAATAAATGGCCGGAGGACAGAGGATGAAGCGCTGCGAGTGGCCTCGAACGATGAATTCGATCTCGGACCCAGCTTGCCCGGAAGTTCTGGATAACTCTAAAGGGCGGAAGGCCATGCGGATGACGGCGAAACGGGGAAGCTTCGCCTTCCTGGCAAGATTGGCTTACTTTTCTATGTGCCTTTTCGTTCTGATCGCCTTGCAGGCAGGGAACTCTGTAGATGCCTCCGATTCTATGGATGCTTCCAGCGGTGAGGAGCTCTTCAACAATATATGCTCCGGATGTCATGCTCTTCCCAATCCGTCTCAAATGGTTCCAGGGGGCTGGACCGTAACCATTCGCAGAATGGAACGGTACCGACGTTCGCAGGAAATGTCTCCTCTTTCTGCAGCACAAATGCGAGCGATTCGAGATTTTCTCGAGCGAAAAGAATGATCATTAAGGACCGTCTGAGAACTCTTTCGCATTTTGCCGAGAGCATTCGCTTGAGGGTTTTAAGGGCCATTCCATTACCCAGGTCCAGCTATCCGACGCATTACTGCGATTCTGAGAGCGAAGAAATCAGTATTATGTTAATAACAGGTCAGCCTTCATTCGGGATTTCCGGTGGAGCATTGACCTGAGTCAAAGGACAAAGCTATGAATGGTCCAGTAGTGAAAGAAAGAGCCTACCAGAACAAACAGATGCCAGATTGCATGATGGGCTCGAAGCGATGACCAGAAGTAGAATCCAACCCCCAGGGTATAACTCAGACCACCGGCAATTAGTAAAAAAAGGCCCGCTGGTTCCAGGCGTTGCACAATCTCTGATACCCCGAAGATAGCCACCCAGCCCATGGCCAGATACAATAAGGTTGCAATGGTATCGAATTTATGGATAAATAGAGTCTTATACATGATGCCGGCCAGGGCTGCGGCCCAGATAAAAACACAGAGGGGCCATCCCAGCCAGGTATGGTCTCGAAGCAGGATAAGACTGAACGGAGTGTAGCTGGCTGCGATAAATATGTAGATAGCAGAATGATCCAGCTTTCGCAGAAAGAACTTTAGCCGAATTCTCTGGCTGCTATGGTATAGAGTAGAAGAAGTATACAGTAATAGGAGAGCAGCAGAGAAAATCAGGGAAGCAAACATTGTAAGTTCGTCATTTGATCTAAAAGCTTTGAACAATAAAACGATGCCCGCCGGAATGCTAATAAATAGGCCCAGGCCATGGGTGAAAGCGTTCCAGATTTCCTGGTTTCGCGTGGGTAGAACTCCAAACAGGTCGGTAACTCGCATACCCTTTGGACCCTTTTGTTAGAATCCGGTTGCATAATTCTGGATCCAAAAGGCTTTTGATCTGGATCAAGGCGTTGGTCTGCCTAAGAGCTATACTGGTGGCGGGTTGGTACTCAAAACATGTTATCATGCAAATCCTGTAGAGTCCTGTTTATTGCAATGGGCATCCTCGCTTTTTCGAAGCCTTTGTTTGCCGAGACGCAACCTGGAGCTGTGGACCTGTGGAAAAATGCCGGGTTTGAAGTACCTCTGGAACCAGGGCCTGCCCCAGAGTTAAATCTACGGGACTTTGAGGGTTCCCTGGTAGACTCTTCCTCAGCGGGGCGAATCGTAATTCTGCATTTCTGGGCTACATTCTGCAGCCCTTGCAGAGCGGAAATGAAGGAACTTAACGAGCTACAAAAGCAATTTGATCGAACCCAAATTCTGGTCATTGCAGTCTCTATCGATAGTCATGACGGTGCCGTGGAAGCATTCCTGGCGCGCGAAGAGATTCATGAAACCCTGATAGTGCGTGATCGCTCCAGCGATCTCAGAGAATCCTATGCAGTAGATGCCATTCCCATGAGCTACATCATAATAGACGGTAAAATTAGATCTCGCGTCAAAGGGCCAGGAAACTGGAAATCAGAGTTCTGGAGGACCATGCTGAGAATTGAGTCTGCGAAAGCGAATTGAAGGGGCTTGGGATCTCAAACTACCTGAGAATAAGGAATCCTCTAACAATAGAATTCCGATGGCCGCAAGGATTAGCGATTCGCGGCCTGAAAGAGATAGCAATTATTCGAGAACTATGGTTCCAGTGCGGACCCAAGCGTGAGCAGCATCAATTCGCTGGCAGCAGGGAAAACCACGGAGTTCCACGCATATTCTCGTTCTTCCAGGCTTGCCGATTCATGGTATCTCTTTCTGATTCCGTGACGAGAAAGATCGATATGTACATCGCATTGAATGTCTCTACTCTTCAGACTCAACTTTGCGCAATGAAGGGGGCAACCATCCAGTGCTAGAATTGGGCGTCCAGAGCTAGCGGTGTGAACCAGGGACTTCACCCCGGCACCTACACCGGCAATACAGGACATTTCTGCAAGCTCCTCTCGATCTGCGCGAAGGGCCAGATCATTGGCGATCTGGGCAGCACTTGAGCAACCGGAACAGGAATATACCAGGGGCAGCCTTTTGTATCGCGCCAGGGTAATACGTCGATCCGTGGCAGCATCGTCATCTCGCAAAACCATACCTGGATTATCTGCCATTGCCAATGCCGGGTCATTGATCTGGATCAATCATCTATCTGAATTCAACTATAGCGAAACCTGGCCGGCTTGGTAGGCGGATAAGTAAAAGTGCACCAGGTTTTTTGTGCCTAGCCGAATTGATTTGGGCTTTAGGTCTATTAGGGAGGAAAGGGTCAGTGGAACACTTTTTTGACCCGGATCATCATTTTTGCGCCCTCAGTAGAAACTGGCTCAATGTTGAGCGGTTTTGACATTTATCAAGGCACCGTACTTCCGTTTACGGTAAGCTAGTGCATTATGAAACCCGAATTCCATTCCAGAACTTGCAGCAAATCCGGGCAATTTTCTGGCCCTGTAGAAAAACCTGTTCTCGCTGGTGACGCTGCGCGATCCCTCTGGTGGCTGCAGCTCTCAAGGTGGAAGGCTTTGCTTCTTGTATGTCTGTTGGTTCCCGGTCTTCCTCTGGCGTCTGAAGACTCCTGGAGCGATGGTCTGACCGTCTTTGGAATGGCCCGGATTCGACCTGAGTTCCATGGAAACTCAGATTTCAATCACAGGACCGATGATGTAAATGAGTATACCGGTAGCATCGTCCAGTTCGGCCTGCAGAAGAAGTTATCTCCCGAAACTTCCATTGTCTTGAGGGTTCAGGATTCCCGGCTGTGGGGAGGCCATCCTGGATCGGATAACGGATTCAGTACTGCAAACGATACAACTGAGGATTCTCTGGATATGCGAGAGGCTTATATTCAATCTAATAACTTGCTGGGCCCTCTCGGGATTCGATTCGGTCGACAGATGCTAGCTTACGGAAGCGAGCGTCAGATTGGTAAGGTTGGTTGGAGTAACGTTGGCCGTAGCTTTGATGCTCTGGAGCTACACTGGGAATGGGGAATCTGGCAGGCTTCCATTGCCGGTGCGGTGCTGGCTGAAGAGGACGGAGATGGAGGCGGAAACGGTACACATGTGGGTCGGTCCAATCCATCCGGCTTACAGTTTAGCTGCGACCCAACAACGAAACTCTGCACTGTCAGTGCGAGTACGGCCAGGGAACTGGACGATGCGTATCTTGCAGTATTCTATAACGAAATCAAGCTGAACCCTCAATTCCAGCTCGAACCCTATTATATTGGAATTTATAAGAAGTGGATTCCGGCCAGCGTTTCTCCATACCCGGGGCTTCCCATTCCACCAAAAGCCAGAGACCGGCAGAGAGACAATCTTCATACTGTGGGCCTGCGAATTACGAACAAAACTGTGAAAGGAAAGAGTGCGCATCCGACGTTTGATTACTCTCTGGAAGGTGCCTATCAGACTGGTTTTAACGGAGTGCGTGTCCAGGCCGGTTGGGACTGGTTGAACCAAACGGATGCAAGCGGAAATTCCGTGTACACCGAAAAGCAGAGATACGAGGCCTATGCGCTCTATGCTGATCTGGGCTACAAGCCAGTGGATTATCTTCGTATTGGACTGGTTGCAGACCTTGCCAGTGGAGATGCCAATCGCACGGATGTGGCTGTGAATACCTATACGCAGCTATTTCCTACCAATCATGGTCCCATGGGGGACATGGATCTGGTTGGTTCCAGAAACCTGATTGCACGAGCCATCACATTGAACTTTGATCTGGGAGACTATGGCGGCCTTAAGTTAGCTTACTGGCATTTTAAAAAGCATAAAGCCCAGGATAGCTACTACAACAACGGTGGCGGAATTGCGCGGGACGGAGACGGAGAATTGTCCAGTACAGAAACCCGGACCAATGCAAAGTATTCATCGGTGGTGGATGCTTCAGGCAAGATCTCGGAAAACTCAGTAGCGCAGCTTAGCTCCCAGCTCTTTCATGAATACAATATCACCTACTCGATAGAAGCCAACCAGCTTAAGTTCGATGTAGGTTACGGCCGGGCCCACGCACTCAGTTCCATCAGACACCGGGTAGATGAATCTTTTGATCGGCCGGACCTCAGGGACCCTGCTTTCGATCCTGGTAGTGACTTCGCCTATCTGATGGTGACTGCAAAATTCTAGAGCCGGGATGCTGGATCCGGGGTCCGTTCGATCCTTCCCGAGCGGGATCCTTTCCAGTGCTCTGTGCTTTATCTTCCCCCACTGGCCTCCTTTCGGAGGTCTTTTTTTAAACCCGAGCGCCACTTGATAGATATCAATGACCGATGGTTCACCCCCGTGTAAGCTAAAGACATTGGAGGCGATTATGAATCCCAAAAGACTGAACTGGTTGATTCTGCCATTGTTCGTAGCCGGCCTTATGGCCTGCGAAAAGCCTACGATTGAAGCAGAGTTAACCTATGCTCCCAACGTTCCGGCGCCCATAGATAGAGGACCGGCTTACGTGATCGTCAAACTTGAAACCAGCGAAGTAGAAATGCGACTGGCCGATGGTGTGACTTATACTTTCTGGACCTTTGGCGGAAAAGTACCCGGTCCATTTATTCGCGTTCGAGAGGATGATGAAATTGAATTTCAGCTAAGCAACCATCCAGACAGCAAAATGCCGCATAACATTGATCTCCATGCCGTAACCGGTCCCGGTGGCGGCGCGGTATCATCGTTCACGGCTCCAGGCCATACATCCACGTTCAAGTTCAAGGCCTTGAACCCGGGTTTGTATATATACCATTGTGCCACGGCACCGGTAGGTATGCATATCGCAAATGGCATGTATGGACTCATCCTTGTAGAGCCAGCCGGAGGACTGCCCGAAGTAGATCGGGAATACTACGTTCTTCAATCGGAGTTCTACACCAAGCAACGTTTCGGTAAACCGGGACATCAGCCCTTTGATATGGAAAAAGCGGTACGCGAAGATGCTGAGTATGTTGTCTTTAATGGCTCTGTGGGGGCGCTTACAGACAAGAATGCCATTACAGCGAACACAGGTGAAACCATCCGGATCTTCGTAGGAAATGGGGGACCCAATCTGGTGAGTTCTTTTCATGTCATCGGAGAAATCTTTGACCGGGTCTATACAGAAGGCGGTACAAAGGCGAACCAGGAAAACGTGCAAACTACTCTGATTCCAGCCGGTGGAGCGACCATCGTTGAATTCCAGACCGATGCTCCGGGCACCTACATTCTGGTGGATCACTCAATTTTTCGGGCCTTTAACAAAGGAGCCCTGGGAATGCTGAAGGTCGAGGGGCCCGACGCACCTATCATCTATTCGGGAAAGGTATCGGATGAGATCTACCATCCGGAAGGTGGTGCGATTCAGTCGGTGGATGATGAGGTCCGGGCACCCAGTCTGATAACACTGAAAGACCGAATCGAAGCCGGTAAGAATGTGTATGAACACAACTGTGCGGCCTGTCACCAGATGAATGGTAACGGTGTTAAGGGTTCCTTCCCCCCGCTGGCAGGTTCAGATTATTTGAAAGATAAGCGAGCCAGTATTCGTGCAGTGGTTCATGGGTTGCGAGAACCCATTACCGTGAACGGAGAAAAATACAACGGCGTAATGCCAGCTCTGGGCTTAAGCGATTCGGAGATAGCCAATGTGCTGACTTACATCAATAGCCAGTGGAACAATCCTGGTTATGAAGTGACTGCGGCCGAGGTAAAGGCGCAGCGATAGATCAAGTCCCTGCATTCGATTTGCAAAAGCGAAGAGAATGCAGGGTCCTAAATTCGACTGGATAAGACTGGGTTAGAACGTTAGACGGAGGTGTGAAATGAATGCAATCAGAGTACATAGAATCTTACTGATCATTTTTCTGGCTCCGGCATTGACTCTGGCGCGAAGTGACCGTCTTGTCCGGGTTCCCGGAGGGCTGTTTATTCCTTTTCTGGACGACGACCAGCCCACCCGGATTGAGGCGTTTCGCATTCAAGCATATCCCGTGACCAACGGGAACTATCGCAGATTCGTTGAGGCGAATCCCGAATGGGCTCCTTCCCGAAAGCCCGACCTCTTCGCGGATGAAAACTATATGAGTCACTGGAGGAAATCCTCGGGTTCGGGTTACCAGGAAAAGATCGATGAAAGGCCTGTAACGAATGTCTCCTATTTCGCGGCCCGAGCCTACTGTAAGTGGATGGGACTCAGGCTTCCCGGAACCAACGAATGGGAGTATTCAGCAGCTTTTCCCAGTGTCGATGCTCCCCGCGAAAGCAAAGCAGAGTTCTCCAGGCGGATTTTGAATTGGTACGGAAAAACATCCGGAGAAATGAGGCCTGTAGGTACAGGGTATCAAAACGTTCTGGGTATCTTTGATCAGCACGGGCTGATCTGGGAGTGGACCGAAGATTTTAATACAGCCACGGTCGGGGGAGACTCCAGGGATACGAAAGAGAGCGCCCTGTTCTGTGGTTCAGCTGCTACGGCTGCCTCGGATCCATCCATGTATGCAGATTTCATGCGGTATGCATTTCGCTCAGGGCTTCAGGCTCGATCCACTTCGCGCAATCTGGGGTTTCGCTGTGCTGCAGATCTGTAATTGTATTTAAGAATTGTAAGGAGATCATTATGAAGACTGAAATGAAACAGTGGATTAAAGGAAAACCTCCAGCCATTGGAGGCACAACAGGGCCGGAGGCGGTATATACCCTTTTCGGACGGCGATTTAAAGTGCGCTCCGGGTTGAAGTTGGCAGGCATCGCTCTGCTACTGAGTTCCCTGACTCTCACTGCCGGTTGCCAGGAAAAAGCACCGGAGCCGCTGGGGCCATCTGTATACCAGATAGACAATACATGGATTGATCAAAACGGAGAAGAAATGCGATTGGGAGATCTCGAAGGCAAACCAGTGCTCCTTGCCATGATCTACACGCGATGCAAAATGATTTGTCCACGGATGGCTACAGACATGCAGCGAATTCACGATTCCTTGAGCGAATTGCAGAAAGAGAATCTTCACTTAGTGGCCGTTAGTATTGATCCGGAAAATGATACACCTGAAGTACTCAAGGCATTTCAGGAGAAGATGAAACTGAACGGAAACTGGCATTTACTAAAAGGTACCGAGGAAGAAGCGCGTCTGCTGGCCGCTGCTATAGGCTTTCAATTCAGACAGGCTCCTGATACACACTTTACGCACTCTACAACATTGTTGATGTTGAATGAGAAAGGTGAACCGGTGCATCGCAAGGATCGGTTAAACTCCTCCATTGAAGAAATTACAACGGTTGCCCGTCAGCTCGCTGACTAACTCCAAAGGTTTTTGTGCATGCCGTCGATTTTCCGTAGCACGAAAGTGTAAGGGAGGTCGACGGAGCTTCCTCACTCATTCCCAGTAGGCCTTGACCACGCCATTCATAAAAGCCCGGAAGAATTCTCGCACAGATATTCCATAGACGTCTTCGAAGCCAGCCTGGCGCATTAAAATGATTTGCATGATTCCATAGGTCTGAGCCCAGAAGCTGAGCATTAACTGACGAGCGGAAAGGGATGTAGTCAAGCGGCCGGAGGAGATCTCAAACTCCATCCATCGTTCCAGGATATCCCCACAGTCCAGAGACAGGTTCTGGCATTGAGCCCAGGCCATTGACTCCTCGGTTCGCCCCATTTCATACCGATGCCGCTTGCTTTCGTATTCCATCAGCAGAGAAAAGAATTCAGGATGCGAAATGGAGAATTGAAAAAAGCAATCCCCAAAGGCATGAGCCCCTTCCGGACCCTCAGGTTCACTCTGCTGCACATCTTCCAGAGACGATTTCAGTAGTTCCTGCCCCCGGGCCACTAGACCAAAAAAGATCTCATCCTTGTCCTTAAAATAGAAGTAAAGGGCTCTTTTTGTGTAATCCGTGGCCGAAGCAAGATCTCCGATAGTAAGAGAGTCGAATCCCTTCTGAAATGCCAGGTCCTGGGCTCGATCCAGAATCATTTCTCTTCTTTGATCCCGACCCCGCGCAACACGTGATTTTCCCATATTACATTCCAGATTGCACTTTTCTGCTTGCAAGAAATTTCACGTATGTGAAAAAGTTTTCACTATAGTGAAAAAAAGCTCCGCTGAGCCGGGGCTTGAGTAAGGTGTTCATGGATGCTAAAAGTCTGGCAATCGGTCTGATGCTGTTTCTGTGTCCGGCAGCGTTGATTTATCTCAGTTCCCGTTTCGAAGTATTAAAGAAGATCGGGGTGGTCATACTATGTTATGTGGTGGGTGCAATCCTGGGAAACTCCGGATTCACCAGTTCAGAAACGCTTCCCATTCAGAAAGGGTTGGCCGAGGGCACAGTGGCTCTGGCCCTTCCAATGTTATTGTTTTCAATGGATGTGCCGTCGGTGTTCCGTCTGGCCGGCAAATCCCTACTGGCCATGCTACTGGCCGGGCTTTCGGTGGTGGCGGTGGCGACTTTACTGTATTTCGCACTACATGGATTAACAGCGCAGGGCGATGAACTGGCCGCCATGGCTGTGGCTGTCTATACCGGCGGAACTCCGAATCTAGCTTCGGTAAAGACGGCACTTAGCATTCCAGATGATCTATACATCAAGTTCCATACCTACGATACTTTGATGGGATTATTCTATCTTCTCTTTTTGTTCTCTTTTGCAAAACCCGTGTTTGGTCGAGTACTAAAGCCATTTAAGAGTGACTCACGGTCCAGTAATGCCCAGGCGTCTGATGCGAGTCTTTCCTCAAACGACGCATCGGAGTCGCAAACAGAAAAAGGGAAGAAGCGCGAAGAAGTGTCTCGAGAGATATCTTCGTCGCAGAACCAGGAGATTGCCCAGGAATATGAAAGCGAAAATCGCACGGTTGGAGTCGAAGATTACGGAAGCCTGATTTTTCCCCGAGTGTGGCCTCCGCTTCTGGCTGCTTTGCTGCTTTCAGCAGGCATAGTTGGTCTCAGTGCATTTCTGGGTTCGCTCTTTTCAGAGAATGCCGCTCCAGCCATCACAATTCTCTCTATTACAAGTCTGGGAATTGCTGCTTCATTTGTTCCGCAGATTCGGAACATTCGTAAGACCTTCTCCGTAGGCATGTACATTATTCTGGTGTTTTGCGTCTCTGTGGCATCGCTCACCGACGTTGCAGGCCTTTTGAACATCGACCCTGCTGTGATTGTTTTTATAGTCGGAGCTGTAGTGGGCAGCCTGCTTCTGCATTCCCTACTATGTCGCTGGGCTGGAGTGGATGTAGATACCTTTCTGGTGATTTCTTCTTCGGCTATCTGCTCACCTCCCTTTGTGCCGGTGGTGGCCTCGGCAATCAAGAATCGCCAGCTGATTGTACCTGGATTAACTACAGGGATTCTAGGTTACGGAATCGGGAATTATCTGGGGATTTCTATAGCTTACGCGCTTCGGGCTCTGGCCGGTTCGAGCTGAGCCGAAGTTTCTAGAGGAGGAAATGCGCTTAAGTAGAGCAGGCGAATATAGAAACTGAAGAAGCGATATGAGACGGGTCTAGAGGTCTCTCTGTGACGGAGGCTATTTTCGATTTATTATGCGGGGGCTTTCGAACGCGAAAGGGGAGCATCCGCTGAATATCTTCGATTCAAGAGGGGACTAAGCCCCTCGGAGAAAGGATCAAGTCCTTGGTAGAAAGCGTAGAAAGCGTAGAAAGCGTAGAAAAAGGAAAGAGCACTCAACGAATCGAACTCATTCTAAAACAGGAATATAGCACTGAACCAATAGAATTCATTTTAAGGAAAAGGAAAAATCAATGAAACTGAACCAAAGCGGAAGAGCAACGGAAGAAATATTAGAAGAGCTACGGGGCATGCGAAGTCTGGATCCGGACTATAAGGATGGAAAGCTCTGGAGTCTTGTTTACTACCTGGGCGAAGATTACACTTCATTCTTGAACGAAGCATACCATCTATTCTTTTCTGCAAACGGATTGAATCCCGGAGCTTTCAAAAGCCTGAAACAACTGGAGAAAAAGATTATCTCCATAGTGGCCGGGATATTGCATGGTGACGATCAGGTCTGCGGCGTGGTTACCTCCGGCGGAACCGAGAGTTGCCTGCTTGCTGTAAAGACTTACCGGGATTTTGCCAGGGCCGAAAAGGGAATTCGTAAACCTGAAATGGTTGTGCCCGATACGGCGCATGTGGCCTGGTTAAAGGGAGCCGAGTACTTTGGAATCAAGCTGCATCGGGTGCCTGCACTTCCTGGAGGAGGGGCTGATGTCCAGGCGATGAAGCGAAAAGTAAATAGAAATACAATCATGCTTCTGGGCAGTGCTCCGGAATATCCACATGGCATGATCGATCCAATCGCGGAACTGGGAGAACTGGCAGAGAAGAAAAGCATCCCATTGCACGTGGATGCCTGCGTAGGAGGCTTTCTGCTGCCATTCATGGAGAAGTTGGGGCACGATATCCCTGAATTTGATTTTCGCATACCTGGAGTAACCTCTATCTCTGCTGATATCCATAAGTATGGATTCGCAGCTAAAGGAGCCTCCAGCATTCTTTATCGTCATCAGAAGCATTTCAATCACCAGGTCTTTGTATTCGAAAACTGGCCCGGAGGTATCTTCGCATCTCCTGCATTGCTGGGAACACGGCCGGGTGGGGCCTATGCGGCTGCTTATGCTGCGCTGGAGGCTCAAGGAGAGCAGGGGTACATGGAGCTGGCCCGAAAAGCCATGCAGGCCACGGATGCACTGAAAAAGGGGATTCAAAAAATGGGGCTGCAGATCATTGCGGATCCAAAAACTACGCTATTCGCCTTTCGCTCCGAAGATCCGGCCGTGGATATGTTCGCTGTGGCGGACCTGATGGAAAAGAAGGGCTGGTACATAGATCGGCTGCAAAAACCGGATGCGCTGCATGCAATGGTAACTCCGGAGCACCTCAATGTTGTGGATGGATACCTGGAGGATTTACAGGAAAGTGTGGAACATGCGAAAGCGCATCCCGAGCTTTCGAAAAGCGGCCAGGCGGCTACCTATGGCATGCTGGCACATGCCCCTTTTCGTAAAATGGTCAGGAATGAAGTGCGAAAGATGTTCGCCTCTACCTATTGCATTTCTGGGAAGGACCTGGATCTTGAACAGAACGATCTATCCGTTTCTGATTCGGATGCTGGACAGACCAAAAAAAGCGGCCTCAAGGAAAAACTAATTCAATGGATTGTGGACCGTCAGCGCAGAAAGGAAATGCAATCCAGGTGACTCTTGCGTAATCCCCGGCGGGCATTCCTCGGAACGAATTATCGGAAGAAGCGATGGAGGAAGCAGCCATCGGAAAAAAATCATGGAGGAAGCGATGGAAGAAGCAATCATTTCCTCCGACCGGTTGATTTGAATCAAGGTTCAGGAGCTGCGCCTCCACGGCAAAGGCGTGGCGTCCGAATATTGCTACCAAAAAAAAGATGTATAGCTTGACCCTGGACAGAGTAGATCCGGACTGAGACTCAATCTCATGAAAGAGGGTTTAGGGCAGTGGTCTCTTGACACTGCCGGAAGCTCTCCGGGGAAGGGGAGCATTGAGCCGAGAGTCAGAATTATGCAAAAAAGGGCACCATTGTATTGGAGACCTTCGCCTTTTTCGGCGGCAGAACTGGTTCGGCGGTAGCCTTGCGCTTGCTTTGAACAGGCGCAGAGGAGATGGCAAGAGTGTTGTAATCGGTCGTTCAGGGTCACGCCTCTCCAGGGGACTCGGGTTACTAACTCTTCTCCTTGTCCTGTTTTCCCATGAGCCGGCCGTCGCCTTCCATGGTATCTGGCTCCCTGCTTTTGGGGCGGACCAGGCCGGTCTGGCCGGGGCCTTTTACAGCGCCTACGGATCTCCGCTAGTGCTGGAAGAGAATCCTGCCCTTCTTAGCCGACTGAAAGGGCATACAATTCAGACCAGTCTGGCGGTAAACCAGGCAACCATCGAGTATCGAGACAATTATCTGGATTCGACCACCGGGACCTACTATAGCAATGATCGTACTTTTCGTCCTGTAGCTCCTTTACCTGCCCTTGGATACGGCTACGGCGGCGAACGATTCGCTTTCGGTTTCGCAGTGTATGCTCAGGGTGGAGGTGGAGCCGGATTCGAAGATATGCTGCGCGCTTATCCTGCCGCCGAGTCTCGAGCCGATAGCGTGCCTTCCGATTCAGTGGCCGGAAACCAGAACAGTCTTGCGAAGGAAGAAGTGAACGTTCGTTTTGCAATTCTCAAGGCTACCCCGGGTTTTTCTTATCGGATGGGAGCCCTGAGTCTGGGTTTGGGCTTTGATATTGTTCATGCGATTAAGCGAATGGATCGAAGCTACCATCACCTGGAGACAGGGGCCTTGCTTCCGGGTGGAATCCATTATCGGTCAGATTCTGCCTGGGCTCTGGGAGTGAAGGCTGGCCTGAGCTACAACTGGGAAAATCTCACTGTGGCTGCCTCTTTTACCTCCGCCAGTCGCTTCTATTTAAACGGCGATATGCGAGTGGATTCCTATAGCGATCCGTCAACTAGCGGAGTCTCTCGCTACATGGAGTGGCCGGCGCGTTTTGTTACCGGGCTTGAATACCGAGCAGGCCCGTATCGCTTTGTGGCCGATGTAAGTCACACTCTCTGGTCCTATTCCATGAACAGTCTTCTGTTCAGCCTGGAAAATCCTTCTGCCATAACTCCGCTGGGAACTAAGAGTCCCTATCTACGAATGAATCTCCGGTGGAGGGACCAAACTGCGATTAGCCTGGGAATCGAACGGCGGCTGGATCAATTGGTGCTCAGGGCCGGCTATAGCTATGGCGCAACCCCTCAGACTCAGGAGGGCTTGAGTCCCCTACTGGGAACCACTGTGGAGCATCATATTTCACTGGGGCTGGGATGGTTCTTTGGCCAAGGGGAGCCGTCCAGTGTAGATCTGGCATTGCAATACTCGCTGCCAAACACAATGCAGGGAGTTCCGTTTTCGGAATGGTGGTTGGGTCATGCACTTCAGACGGATCCTTTGCGGCCTGCAGCCTTTCAGTTCGAAAAGAAAACCCAGGTCTTAAGTTTGTATCTGGGCTTTACATATCGCTGGAGCAGCACCGGTGGCTGAATTGCTGCGATATCAGGCCGTAACCAGTTCCTCTTGTCTCGCTTGCGTGAGGAGCTGCGGGCGGGCCGGGCTAAACCGCGAAAAGTTCACTTTTGAACTGACCCTATGGGAAACAGTCATGCAGATTGGGTTCGCTGCATGCTGTATTGCCGAGTCCAATTCTACCATGGATAAGAAAGAGCCCCATTTCACAAGAGGAGTATTATTCGAATGAAAAACCCATATAAAATCTCAACACTGGTTCTGGCCTTGCTATGGCTTTCTACCATTGGAGTATTTGGCTATTTCTTTGTATTTGGTGTGGCGCGCATGGGGCCGGATCAAAGAGAAATAATAAACGTCACATCGGGCGAAAAGCAATTCCTCCTGAAAGAGATGCGCCAATTACTGGAAGCCACTCAGCAAATCAATGAGGCAATGGGAAACGGCGAGCGAGAGCAGGCTGCGATTGCAGCAGAAAGTGTTGGTATGGGAATGGTCCAGGAGCTGGCTGCTGTGGAATCTACAATCCTTCTCAAACTACCAGTGCCCATGAAGGAATTAGGTCTGGGGACACATAGGGAGTTTGATAAACTGGCTCGGACCATTCGTAGCGATGCTTCCGAAAAGCAGGTAATGAAAGAGATGGGCGAACTGATGACTCGCTGCACAGCCTGTCATGCTAGTTATCGGCTTCCCTGATTGGAAAGCCAGAGGACTCGGGGGCTGAAGCCGGCCCTCATTTGAATTCGCTCTTCGCTGCATTGAATTCCAATGTCTGGTGGTCGGGAAATGTAGTTCTGGTCATGACGTAGGTAAGGGGCTTTTTTCTGAAAGAAAATGAAAAAATGCTCTTCAATAATCGAGGATCGGGTTGCGAAAAACAGGCAAATCCGCATGCAATAAATGTTGATGGATTGAGAGGCCAAAAGCATTAACCGGTACCGGTTAGTATGGAGAGTCCCGCATGAAGTCTGTAGTCAGACCACTAACTATTTGCATCGGAAGTCTGGGGCTTATCCTCAATTGTACGAACAATGGCACCAATGATTCAGAGGCTGCAGCGCTACTGGCTCTGGTTTTTTCCGGCCGGGAGTTTCGCACGAGCTTTGAAGCTGTGAGTGAATTCGATGGTTCATACATTGTACCTCAGAACTATCAGAGTGCGGCATCTCATGACTTAAGCTCTGAGCGCTTGATCTCAGGGAACTTTTCTCATAAGGGATGGATCTACTCCGCAGCAGGCGACAGTCACCGTGCTTATCCAACAGTGCAGTTTCATAAACTGGACGGCGGCTCCTTTCGCGGGCTGGTCTACATGGAATTGTATGTTTATCTCCAGGACGTAACCATTCCCACGGGCAGCGGTCACTGGTTCAGTTTCATAACAGTGGCTCGCAGAACGGAAGATGCATTCTGGGACGGAGTACTGGTCAATCTGGGTTACGAGGGTATTGTCCATTTAATGCATGTCCCTACCGTGGGAAAAAAGGAATGGAGTTTTCAGATTACAGATCTGTACTTTCCGCAGAATCAATGGGTGAAGCTGGGCCTATGTCTATCTATGGATGAGAATAATGGGTTCGCTCGCGCCTATCAAGATGGAGTACTGGTTTCGGCAGCTCCAGTGAGCGGATTTGGCAGTATTCCTCAGGTGCATTACGGTCTCTATGCGCATCAAGATATGAATCAAGGTATAGTCTATAACGATGATCTGCTTATCAAAGAGGTGTTGGTCTGTCCTTAGTATCCTGGCTCTCGGTTCTTCGCTTCAGAGGTTGCTCCAATTCGAAGACCTGACATCGGGAGGTGAACCTGAATTTCCGGCTTTCCCTGTTCGGTAAGGTCTTCTCTGAATACTGATTTCTACGTTGACAATTCGCCTATTGGGCCATAATTTCTGGTTGTGTCCTTCGTAGCTTCGCATTCTGCTCCTGTCCGACCCTGGCGATTCGCCAGCTTCGGCAACGGCATTCTTCCTTTGTTGCTGATATTTTTCATTTCAGTGTGCGCTCCGGAGCAGGGCGAGGAGTCCGGCGCCGAAAAGCAGAATACTCCCAGAGTTCTGGTTCTGGAAGTAAAAGGGGCGATTACTCCAGCCACTACGGATTACATTTTACGGGGGTTCAAGGAAGCCCAGGAGATTGATGCAAATCTCATCGTATTAAAAATGGATACTCCGGGCGGTCTCAGTTCCTCCATGCGCGACATCATTCGAGAAATACTGAATTCTCCTATACCGGTAGCGACCTTCGTTAGTCCTCCCGGTGCGCGAGCGGCCAGCGCAGGCACCTACATGCTCTATGCCAGTCACATTGCCGCCATGGCTCCTTCCACAAACCTGGGTTCTGCCACCCCGGTGAAAATGGGCGGTATGCCGGGAAGCCCCGAACCAGAAGAGAAACCAGCCCAGGATAAACCAGAGGAAGACAGGTCACCTGGGGAGGGCCCTAAAAAGCGCGAAGGAAGTACAGCCATGGAGCGCAAGGTTCTGGAGGATGCGGTAGCTTATATTCGAGGACTGGCGGACAGACATGGACGCAATGCAGATTGGGCAGAGAAAGCGGTACGCGATGCAGTTAACATAACGGCAAAGGATGCTCTGGCACTCAATGTCATCGATGTAGTGGCGGTGAACCGGGAAGATCTGCTGGGAAAAATCGATGGCAGAGAGGTACAGATGTCAGAAGGTACTTCTTCGATTCGCAGTCTCGACGCTCGAATCGTTGAATTTCCTCCAGATTGGCGGCACCAGTTATTGTCCGTAATTGCAGATCCCAATGTGGCCTATTTCTTGATGGTTATTGGTTTTTACGGAATTCTGTTCGAACTTTCCAACCCGGGCGCGATTTATCCGGGAGTGATTGGAGCGATTTGCTTGCTTCTGGCACTCTTCGCATTCCAGGTTTTGCCCATAAACTACGCTGGTCTCGGATTGATGGTGCTGGGTCTGGGATTGATTCTGGCAGAAGCATTCGTTCCCGGATTTGGAGTCCTGGGAGTAGGGGGCATTGCGGCTTTTGTAGCCGGTTCGGTGATCTTAATGGATGAAGAGAATCTCACAGTATCCCTGCCTCTGATCGGTGGTGTGGCTCTGGTTGCAGCCGGATTTCTTGTCTGGGTGCTTACACATATCGTTCGCATGCGAAAGCAGAAGTCAATTTCCGGGCGAGAGGATTTGATTGATAGGGTTGCAGAGGCTACCGCAGACTTTAACGGTCGAGGTAGAGTTCGCCTCGGTGGAGAAATCTGGTGGGCCCACTCCGAAGTTCCTCTGGTTCAAGGACAGAAAGTGCTGGTGAAAGCGGCGCAAGGTCTGGAACTCACGGTCGCTCCCGTGGATTCGGAATCATCGTCATAATACGAACAATACGAACGAGTTGAATAATACGAATAATACGAACGAGTTGAGCATCGGTAAGTAAACGATAAACAGGGATCTCGTTTCCCTGAGCAAGGAGTAGATTATGACTTCACTTATTCTTCCAGCGGCACTCATATTGGCATTGATTGTCCTTTCTGTTCGCATTCTGCCAGAATACGAACGGGGAGTGGTATTCTTTCTTGGGCGCTTTCAGGCAGTCAAAGGTCCTGGATTGGTACTGGTAGTTCCGGGCTTTCAGAAGATGATTCGAGTGGATCTTCGCATTATTACACTGGATGTTCCGAGTCAGGATGTCATTTCTCAGGATAATGTCACCGTGCGAGTGAATGCTGTTCTTTACTTTCGCGTAGTTGACCCGGAGAAAGCGATTATTCGAGTTGAAGACTACTTCAGTGCCACAAGCCAGCTATCGCAGACCACATTGCGATCCGTTCTGGGTAAACATGATCTGGACGAAATGCTTTCCGAAAGGGATAAGCTCAATGACGATATTCAGGAAATCATCGATGCTCAAACAGAAGACTGGGGAATTAAGGTCGCCAATGTAGAAATCAAACATGTGGATCTGGATGAAAGTATGATTCGGGCCATTGCACGTCAGGCAGAGGCTGAACGGGAAAGGCGAGCCAAGGTAATCCATGCAGAAGGAGAGCAGCAGGCCTCCGAGAAATTGCTGGCCGCCGCCAACGTAATGAGCGAAAATCCAGCAGCCCTGCAATTGAGATATCTTCAGACCATGAGCGATATGGCACAGAAGAATGCCTCTACCGTGGTTCTACCGTTCCCTTTTGATCTGATGGAAGCGTTCAAAGGGATGATCAAGAAGTAGCCCCTGGAAAGCAGTGCAAAACCCGGCCCCTGATTCAAAGAGCTGTAATATACTCTGGGTGCCGGTTGGCACCTGCCGGTATGAAGACGCAGAAATCATCTAGCAGTTCATCGGATGGGCAGCTTCCCTTAAGCACAAACTGTATGATCTATAAAATGGGCTTGCGTCGGCCTGGCAAGACCCGGATAAGCTGAAGGGACGTCTTTGAAATTCATCTCCGGGCCATTCCAATCCCGGGCTTACAGACTGTGAATGACCAGGCTATCATAAGAACTTTTATGCGGTCTCGTATATACGTTGGATTTCACTTTGAGAATCAAGACCAACAGGATCGCGCGGTCTCTGCTTTATTCAATTGCCCCATCCAGGAGCCTTAAAAAATAGGATTCATGACAACGAATGCGGTGGTATCCGGGATCACTGAGCAATCCTCCGATACAGGTTCGGCTTTACATCCAGTGGAGATTGTGGCCCCGGCAGGGAACCATGCCATGGTAGCCTCAGCCCTGCAGGCCGGAGCAGATAGTATCTATTTCGGCGTGGAGAATCTGAACCTGCGAAATCAGGCCAGCGGTGCCTTTACGCTGCAGGATATGAGCTACATTGCCGGGAAGTGCCATCGCTTTCGCGCAAAGGTCTATCTTACTCTAAATTCAGTGATCTATGATCGCGATATGCGCGTTGTGGACTCTGTGTTAAGTGAAGCACAAACCAGCGGTATCGATGCAATCATTGCCTCGGACCCGGCTGTGATTCAGAAGGCCAGACAGAAAAACCTGAATGTTCATCTGTCTACTCAAGTATCAGTTTCGAACCTGGAGGCTGTGCAGTTCTGGTCTCAGTTCGCAGACGTGATCGTTCTGGCGCGAGAACTGGATCTATCTATGATACGAAGAATTGTAGATGGAATCCAGGAGCGAGACATTCGGGGCCCATCGGGAAATCTAGTAAAAATAGAAGTCTTTGGACATGGTGCCCTTTGCATTGCCGTTTCCGGTCGCTGCGGTATGAGTCTCTATTCGGATCTGGCATCGGCGAATCGCGGTGCTTGCAGACAGAATTGCAGACGCAAATACAAAGTGATGGATGATCGCGGAGTTGAACTGGAAATCGATAACGAATACATCATGTCGCCAAACGATATCTGTACTTTGCCTTTCCTGAATCGTGTGATTGAGAGCGGTATAAGCATGCTGAAGATCGAAGGTAGAAACAGAGGCCCAGATTATGTTCAGAATACAGTGAAGATTTATCGAGAAGCACTGGAGTTTGCCGGTCGGCCCGAAATACAGGAATTCAAGAGTCGAATTCCCGGATGGATGCAAGACCTGGAGCAGGTATATCATCGCGGTTTCAGCAGTGGTTACTATCTTGGTGAGCGTCAGGGCTGGGCCGGCAGCGATGGAAATCAGTCCACCGTACGCAAGGTATTTGTGGGCCAGGTCAGTAACTTCTATTCCAGGCTGTCAGTGGCAGAGATTGAGCTGAAAACCGGAAGCCTGGAGCCGGGCCAGGAAGTTGCATTCTTCGGGAAAACCACCGGAGCGCTAAGACAGGAAATTCGAGAAATACAACTGGATCGATCCAGTGTAAGCAAAGTGAGCGGGCCAGCTACTATTACTGTTCAGGTGGAGGGCCGGGTTCGCAGAGGGGACCAGGTATATCTCATGGATCGCACGGTGTCTTCCGAGGCTTAGACTAAGTCTTGTTCAATATGTCCTCAGAGCAGAACAGATTGCGTACGGGGAAGGGCGGGCTCTTCCGAATCCAGTATAACCGCAGGCGATGCATAGGTTGTGGTCTATGCGCTTCCATCGCTCCGGATCGCTGGATTATGAATGAAAAGGATGGGAAGGCAGTGCTTCTGCATGGGCGCGGCCGCGGTCATATTTTTCAATCCCGCGTCGCTGAAACCGAGAGGCCCCGGGAGGCCCAGGAATGTCCGCCCCGGGCCATCAGCGTGCAGGAGTTACCTGGTTGATTTCAAATATGGTTTGAACAGGAATCGATTTTCTATGTTCATATGCAGATACATTTGTCGTCCGAAATCATCCAGGCAATGGATAAGCGGCAGGACCTCCGGGCGATCCAGCTTGTCTTCCAGTTCATGTTGAAAAGCGGCCAGGAGGCGAAGGTGTCTTTCATGCATGTTATGGTCTGATTCCATGTGCCTGCATGCATATTGAAGGGCCTCCGTCAACGAACCCGGATCTTCATGCTCCAGGGATACCAGCACGGGAAACACTATATTCTCTTCAGTGCGGAAGTGTCCTCGTAGTTCAGCGTCTAAAGTCGCAATGAACTGGGTGAGTGGTTCATGCTCCGCATTGATTGCATTTTCGCGCATCTTTGGAAGCCTTTTGATCAGAAAGTCCTCATGGTCCGCCACCAGATACTTTACCAGGCGTTCCGCAGGCCATACGCTTTTCTCAGCAAGCTCCCTTTCCAGATCATTCAATGGCATAAAAATCACTCCGTTGTGCCCAATTTATGGGACGAAGGAAACTATCTGTATGTATAAAATAAGTTTTTCAGACCATGCCCACTGCTTTGGTACAGGTTGTCCGGTGCAATCCTCAGTTTTCTCCTCTTCAGGACCAGAAAAAGGAGACCCTTTCAAAGCACAAAAGCGTCGCTTACCGGGCCTCTATACTCTTGCGAACACTTTCCGGGGGCCATGGATAGAGGGGCCGGAGTGGACGCCCAATGAAAGTCCAATGAAAGCCCTTTATTTCCATCACGGCAGGGAGACACCAGTGTGTGTACCATCGCCGTGCAGCCCGGGGAATGAAGGATTTCGAAAAGGACTTCATCTCGATAATCTTCAGTAAACCTTAATACGTTCGATATCGATCTTACTATGAATTTCGTACATATCAATGCGTCGATCTCGCAACGGCCGTACACTTCCATATTCTCTCTGCCTTTGCAGGTCGCTCAGGTCGACCTCGGAAATCACCACGGTCTCTGTATTGGGTTCCGCTTCGGAAAGCACTGCTTCATTGGGGAAGGGATGATCACTTGGCGTCAGGATTGCGGACTGTCCGTAATTGATGAGGAAGCTCTTTACCTGAGGTAGATTTCCAACATTGCCGGCCAGAACTGTGTAGAGCCAGTTTTCGATGGAGCGAGCCTGTGCGCTAAATCGTACGCGAAGGTAGGCTTTTCGATGTTCCGTGGAAAAAGGGACGAATAGAGTTTCCATCCCTGCAAAAGTCTGCATGCGAGCCAGCTCCGGGAATTCCACATCATAGCAGATTTGAATTCCTATGCGAGCCATGCCAGTATCAAATACGCGCAGACCCTCTCCTGGAATCATGTTATAATACTTTCGCTCGGATGGAGTAATATGAAGTTTATCCTGAGTGAATACTGCTCCGTCCGGCGTGAAAAGATGGGCTACGTTCCGTATTCCATCGGGAGCGATGATGGGGTGCGATCCCCCGATAATGAAGATACCAGTCTCTTTGGCCCTTTGTTTGAATATTTCAATGTAAGATTCTGTAAATCCGGCAAGTCGGCGCATGGCCTCGCGGTCATCGGTTTCCGGGGCCAGAATAAGGAAAAGCTGAGCGGTAAAAAGCTCCGGGAAAACAAGAAAGTGGCAATGATATTCGTTGGCCGTGTCTACGTAAAAATCCACCTGACGAACAAACTCGTCCAGGGATTGGATGGGACGCATGAAGTACTGGGCTGCACAGATGCGAATCTTGCGGACAGGATTTGTGACCGGCGCTGATGATATGCGATGTCGTTCCGGTTTATAAGCGGGATTGATGTATTCGATTAACGTTGCGTAGTTCAGGCTCTCAAGATCCTTACTGTAGTCCATGTAGATTTCTTTTACATGGTATCCTACTCTAAGCTGGGGAGTCAGTGTGGGATCCTGTAATTCGCCTGCTACAACCCTTTCCACGTACTGCTCTGGCGTCAGTTTTCCAGCATGGGAGCGATATCCTGGTAAGCGGCCACCGGCGATCATGCGTCTTAGATTGAAACGCCGTAGCAATCGCTTTCGCTCCGCATATAGCTTAGGAGCTACACCCATTCCTCGATATTCCGGATCCACCGCCATGTCCGCACCATAAAGCGTATCGCCGGCGGGATTGTGAGTGGTGAAGGTTCCGTTTCCGGTTATCTCGACGAATGTATAGTAAGTATCCCGCTCCAGGTTAACGATTAAAGTGGCGGTATACCCTACGATTTTTCCATCCAGTTCTGCGAGAAACTGCCCTTCCGGAAATGCAGCCAGTTCCAGCTCAAAAACCCTGGCGCCGTACATCCCTTCTTCGTAGGCGCTGCTATAGACTCTTTTCTGTAGCTCCACCAGAGCCGGAATATCTTCCGGTCTCCAGTTTCGTGTCCGAACAGCCGGGTTTCGATTCGCCGCCTGGGATCGTTTCTTTCCTTCCGCCATAGCGGACGGGATCTAATTCAGGAGCTCATCGGGATAGCGAAAAACGATGTGTACCCTGTAATTACTGCCATCGGGCTTTTCCAGATTGGAAACGCCTGTGAACCTCAGCAACCGGCCGGTTTTCTTGTCGTATATAATGTAGATTGGATCCGCCAGCTGCCTAATTACAATGTTGGTGGGCTCCATTACAAACATCACGGCATCTCTCTCCAGGAAAGTGAGATCTCTTACTTTGTAGATCCGGCAGGGAAAAAAGTCCAGTCGATGAGAAACGGCGAAATTCCCGGTAAGCGTCTTGCCGGCCATGAGAGATTGCATATTGGAACGGACAAAATAGTCGAAGCCTCCATCCACCACGATGGGGGAGGGCACGTTCAGAGTTTTGGATTTCCTGTTGTCCGAAGCGGAAGCGCGATGGTACAGAGATACCGAATTGCCGCTCACCCGGGCCCCTTCCTCCAGGCCGGAGCGTTTATCAGAAAGGTCAAAGTTAGGCGCAATCTTGCTGCCGGTAAACATGATCTTCTTTACGGCCATGACTTTTCCCTTTGGATCTGTATAGGTTACAATGCTATAGGCATGTTTTCCGTTTTGCCAGTGTTCCGCATGATTTTCCGTGTACATATACTTCCCGGATTCGATATCGTAGGCGTTGGAGCGATATCGCACCACTTGCTGAGCTACCGATGAAGTAAACCCAGCCAGCAGCAAACCGGCAACAATCATGGTCTTCAAGGCTCCCATCGGAAACCCTCCGTTTCTTCTGTTCTGTCCAATCATAATCAAAAACCTAATACAACTCTTCAGTGATTTCCACCCTTTTTGCGCTTTTCATCCTGATCCTGCGACTAAAATGCTCTCAAGCGTTCTGGCTCCCGGCAAACAGGCATACGGACCCTGGATGCTGAGTTGCGCAGTCGGAATTACGGTTGAAGGGGCTCCAGGTCAGAACGGACAATCTGATTCTGTGCCTGAGTTCGGCCATTTCGGGTAGCAGAGGCCCGTGGCCAGGAGCGGTTTAGAATGCAGTCCGATTGCATCCATCCGAAGGATGTGGAAGGAGATCGTAAGATGGATTATGTCTCATATGAGCGTTGCAGATCCTTGCAGGAGGAAAAATTGGCGCTCAACCAGAAGGCCTTGAAGATCCCTGGAAAGTCTGCCGGGTTATCTCAGAGTACCTATAGATTCCTGTCTGTACCGGGCCGGGTGGCGGTGGCCACAGTGCTTTTATTGATCATGGCCTGCCATGGATCTACCACTATAGAGGAACCGGTGCCCGAGCCAGACTCCACAAATACAGACGAAGCGAAAATCGCCGAGCCGGATGATGGAGCCGAAACTGCAGAGAAAAAAAGAGACCAGAAGCCTGACTCTGATCGCTGGCAACCAGAAAGCCGTGAGACTTCCTGGGAAGCTAACAATCTGCATCCGCCGCTGGATGAACCCCTGGTCTTGACAGGGACCACCGGAGAATATCGTCGCAGCCATTTCCACTATGGCATCGATCTTTCCAGTGATGTCGGGGACCCGGTGTATTCCGTGCGTCAGGGATATGTTGCAAGAATTCTCTATGATGGCTACGGTCTGGGTTACGGTATCTGGATTCGCCATGCGGATGGCAGGGAGTCCAAATATGGTCATTTATCTCAATACTCCTCTGCGATAGTCGAACAGGTTCAGGAGATCAAGCCCGAGATAGCACAGTGGCTGACGCTTAGAAAGCGATTCGATCTTCGCTTTGAGCCCGGGCAAATACCTATAAAGAGGGGCGAGCAGATTGCCTTTAGCGGCGATACAGGCTCAGGACCTTAGCATTTGCATTTTGAATATCTGGATGGAGAGGTTGTATTGAATCCTCTCAAGCATGGGCTTTCTCTAAGCGATGGTCGAGCTCCCATGGTGGAGTCCCTGATACTGATCCCCTGCGAATCCGGAGCAACTGTAAATGGCAAAGATGCACCATTGATCGTCTCTGTTTCTGAGCGATCCAGTTGTGGGGATCAGAGTCAGCCCTGCAGTTCCCGGGAATATGAAACATTGAAAGATATTCTGGTACAGGGAAAAACCTGTTTGCAGGTTCGTTATTTTGATCCGTCCGGAAAGTACGCCAGGCTCGGAATTTCTAGCATGCGAGTGAGCCAGGACAAGAAAGATATCTATTCATCCTCGTTTCTCACTCTTACTCATACCGGCGCGTTTCGTCACTTGATGCTGTATAGCGAATCCTCAAAGATTGGCGGCGGTACCCAATATATTCATAATGCATTTGATCTGCTACCCGGGCAGTCCCCTTTTCTTCGCTCCATTGATCATGGTCGACTGAATTCTCCGGAGCCTGATGGACATTCTATGGTTCGCATTCAGCTTCGCGATGCAGCGGGCAATGAGTCTCTGGTGGACTTGAAATTAACAGGAGCGCCTTCCTCACTGGCTTTAAAGGATGTGTCGCACAGCAAGATGGGCTGGGCCCCATATTCCATGGACGAACGACTGAAGGATGCTGTGGATTCTTCGGCCGGTGTAGGTCGTCCAGGGAAGGAGCTTACGCTGATTAGCCCCGATGAAACTCTGGAGTTGCGCGTTGGCCCGCACAGCCTTACGGGCGGTGTTCGGTTCGTGATCTCCCAGAACGAGGAGGCCCCTGCCACTGGAAAACTGAAGAGATTGTCGTCTGTCTATGCGATTCAAGCCAGGAACCTTGATGAGCTCACCGGAATGATTTTTCGACAGAGGATCTTTGTTCTGGAACCGATTCGAATCTATGTTAAGGGATTGGAGGACAATGATGGATTGTATCGAATTACGGACTCCGGAGCGCTGTATCCTGTAGCTTACAGCCGAAACGGGAAGCTTACAGGCTACGTTCGCACTCTGGAAAAATATGTCGTACTTAAAGATCTGTCTCCTCCCGTGATTCGTAACATTCCGACACTCAAGACCAGTAGCGGTAAGCCTCTTTTACTATCGCTGCGATATTTTGCGGATTATGGCACGGGGGTTAACGTTAGTAGCCTGAAGATCGAGGTAGACGGGAAGTCCGCTCTGGCTGAATGGAATCCTGATCGTTATGGCTATGAGGTATTCTACCCCGAAGAGATCCTGAAGACCGGCCGCTATACTGCAACGATCCAGGTAATGGACTATGCCGGGAATGCTTCCCAAAAGAGAAGCTTCGTTTTTCTGGTTCAGTAATCGGCAGGATTGGAAGTCCTGTATTCGGGCGTAGGAGTCTCGGGAATCGCGGGGGCGATAAATGGACGCGAACCCAGGAAGGTGTCTCGCTATCCGAAATTAGGGGGCTTAGCGTTAGTTTCCGGCGCAGGCAGCGTGGGCTATCGGGCGGCGAAGAAGGATCTGCCAATTAATCTATGGCTTTCAATCCGGGAATAACTGTCCAGTTAGCGAGCCAGGGCCTCCCGTATGCGAAGAATGGTTCGCTGAGCGAAGCGGCGCCATCAATATGTGAAGAAAGCCACGCTGAGAGAACCGGCACTTTTAATCTCTGTAGGACAATTCACTGCCTTAACAATCCCCGGAGTCTATGTCGCAGGCATCACCAGTCTGTGAATTGGAGTCAGGGCTGGATCTCTCTGCTGCAGGTTTCAGGATCAGGTTGTCCATTATATCCTGAATGCGATCGAAAGGTGTATAACCATAGGAGATGATCATGGCTCTTTGATCTTTCAGGTGAACAAGAGCAGGGAAACCGGTAACTCCAACTGCTCGACCTAACTGGAAGTCCAGGCTTGTCTGGTATCTCGCTTCTTCGCTTTCGTAGAATTCTCTGTACTGCTTTCCATCCAGGTCATAGGATTCAGCCAGCCGAACAAAGGTATCTGTATCGCATGGATCTTTTCCGTCCCTGTAAAAGGCGGATTGAACATCCGAAAAGAAGGCGAATTCTCTCTGGGGCAGAAAGTTACGAAAACTCACCACAGCCCTNCAGGAGGGTTCGGTATCATATACAAAGCCTTCTCTGTCTAGAAACTCATAGCTGAAAGGCTGGCCGGTAGCCTCCTCCACCTGCTNCCAATGATGGCGTAGAAATNTACCCAGTCGGGCATCCAGCGGTTCTGCCAGTTCCCCGGGCCTGAGTCCTCCCATCACCGCTTTGAGCGGTAATCGGTCGCCGTACACTTCTTCGACTTTGCCCAGCACCGGATTAAATCCGTAGCACCAGGAGCACATTGGATCCCCGACATACAGGATGGCTTCGGATGGCAGATTCATATCTAGAATTAGCTACAAAACGGAACCATTGTCCAGAATAATAGGGCAGTCACCGAAAATGAAGCGTGGAGCTTTTAATCTCGGAGAAGATCTATGCTGCCTTTCAGAAGGATCTGCTGCAGGCCCGTCGCTTTGTATGGATTGCAACGGCGGATCTGAAATCCACTTTTATCGAATCCGGGGGCAAATTTAGATCCATCCTGGAGGTGTTTGCAGATCTGGTGCGCAGCGGCGTGGAAATCCGGTTGATCCATGCGAAAGAGCCCGGGGTATTCTTTCGAAAGGAGTTCGATCGTTTTCCGGAGCTGGTTGAGTCAGACCGATTCGAACGGTTCTTGTGTCCCAGAAATCATGCAAAATGTGTAATTGTGGACGGAAAATCGGCTCTGGTTGGTTCCGCAAATCTCACGGGAGCCGGGCTTGGAGCCAAGGGGGTTCATAAGCGAAACTTCGAAATGGCCTATAGGACCACCAGCGGTCCGGAAATTCAGTCCATGATGGATATGCTGGATGCGCTCTGTCTCGGGGATTATTGTAAACCCTGCAAGCTTCGCTCTTCCTGTCCCGACCCAATTGCCTGAGTTATTGACATTTACGGCCGAGCGTTGCAGGGCATCCTTTCGTAATGCTGTAGCCGAATGCCTTCTCAGTACTACTTCCATTTTTCCATAAAAAATTGGATGACCAATAGTTGGAAATCCAAATAAATGGCGCTGTGAAGAAGCTGCCCGGAAAAACGACCATGCCCGGTTTGCTTGCCTATTCTGTGCGCATTGGAGAGGCCCTGGATCTACGTATCAGCCGAGAATTGCGAAGACGGGTTCCCGGTATAAGTCGTGCGCAAGCCGAGGTGCTCCTGCTTCTAGAAAGAAAAAAAACCATGGATATGAGTTCGCTTTCCCGGGAATTGCAGAAGGATCCGGGTACCATGACTTCTGTTGTGCAGGCTCTCTGGAAGAAGGGGCTACTGGAGCGAAGGTCCGTAGAAGGGAATCGCAGAACTCAAGAAATCCAATTGCTGCCGGAAGGGAACACAGTGTCCCGGCGATGTCTGGCTCTTTACAGAAATCTGGAAAAGGAACTCCAGGCGGACATCCCCGGATTTGCGCAGATCCTTTCTGAAATGGAGCGCTTTTACACACAATTAAAGGAGAAGGGGTACTGGCCCTATCCCGATTGATATGAGCAGAAAAAAAGAATCGGAAAATCGTAAGCGAAGATTAACGGGAGATGGGAAGAACGATTTTCAGCCCTATTTTCTGTGGCGCTGGGCCGAAAAGCTCATCGGTCTGAAATGGGCTTTGATGCTATATTCTCCCTATCTTGGTGCCGGTGTAAGACTGAAAGAGCTGAGCAAGAACTACGATCGCATTGTCGTGGAGATGAAGCAAAGGTTCTGGAATACAAACTATGTGGGAGTGCACTTTGGCGGTTCTCTTTATGCGATGTGCGATCCATTCTTTATGTTTCTGTTGATGAAGCGACTGGGGCCCTCCTACATCGTATGGGATCAGGCAGGAAGCATTGAATTTGTTCGCCCCGGTCAGGGAAAAGTAAGGGCCGAGTTTTCCCTGGATCAAAGTCGCCTGGACGAAATCAAAGCCAGAGTAGAGAAAGATCGCAAGTCCATTGAGACCTTTTATGTATCGGTGATGGATGAGAAAAACCAGGTAGTGTCTCGCGTGGAGAAGAAGATCTACGTCCGAAAGATGAGACAGAGAAAAGGACAATGAGCATTTAGATTCCCTGTTCTGGCTTCTTCGTAAGAAATCCCTATGTCCCTTCGTTCCCGAAGAATTCTTAAGCCATTTCTGTTCTCAAGAAACCTGTGCGGCGGCCAAACCTGATACGGGTTATTCGACTGCCCATCAGGATCGCTTACGAATGCGAAAAAGCAACTCTGTGCCCTGTCTGCCCGGATGCGATACCTGACAGCTCTCCCAGGTGAGAAAATCAAAATAGGGTTCCAACAAATCCCTGTATTCCTCTGCGGATCCCCCAAATGGCGGTCGATGGTCGTACATGGGTGCGTCGAAGAACACTCCTGCCAGCTCCCCTTCCGCCCCAAGTAGGGAATGCATTTTCCGGGCATACTCCGGCCGCAGAGAAGGATTCAGGGCACAGAAGAATGTCTGTTCCAGCACCAGATCAAAGGTGCCCTGAACCTGAAAAAAATCACTGTGCAGCAGATGAATGTGTTTCAGATGTTCAGGGCTTTGCTGGCTCAATCGCTGGCGAATGGACTCCAGGGCCGGTTCTGCGATATCAACTACGGTAACGTTCTGAAACTCCTGATCCAGAAGGTAATTTGCTTCGTAGGCATTTCCACATCCCGGAAGCAGTACCGCCCTACCTTCTTTTGCTTCAGACTTCCATACATCGATGCAATGTTTTAGAGGAGGGCTGACGCCTCCCAGATCCCAGCCCATCTGGCCGGTTCTGTAACGGCTGGACCAGTATTCTGAGACTTCGGCAGGATTTACAGGGATTATGGGCTCCACATCCGTATGTCTATGTTCCGCCATCTGTTGGTCATCCATTTTATGGAGTCCCCTCCAATTGGATGAGGTAAGCGGTTGGTTGCAGCCTCATTTGCTGCGATGACCCTATCTGAACGTCTCATTTGTCTCGATGGATCGGATGAGACCCTGTTTTGCCCCCCATCAGGGCCCATTTTGCGGTTTCCAGTTGCAGGCATCGACAGTTTCGCCAGTCTCATAAAGCGCTGATCAAGTGAAGGTGACCCTGGCCGCTTTCGCTGGCAGCGAAAGGAGTAATCCCATGAAAAAATCAATGAATATAAATCGAATTGTTGTCCTGGGTTTGACGCTGGCCCTGGCATCCTTGTTTCTTGGAGGCTGCGATTTGCTGCAATCCAGTGACGAAGATGATAACAGCACCCTGGCTCTGGGGCTGGTGGCCCTGTCTGTAACCTCTTCAGGATGTAATTCCTGTGTAACAAACAATGATTCTTCGTTGCCTTCCTGGATTAAGGACAATTTTACATGTATGACCATCACATCCAGTGGCGGTAACTATGTTTTTCAGACGAGCAATCTGCCTCCCTATTCCAATGGCTATTATAGTGAGCTCTCCGGTTGCTACACAAATGACTTTCCTTCCGGGAACTCGCCGAACCCAAATACGATTTCCTCGCAGAACATTACGCTGACTATTCCGGCTACACCCGACACAGCCGGTAGCACCTCAACCTACGGTGCTATGGGAGTTACAGTAAACGGTTTGGCGATCTACAACAATGAGGCCGCGCCCGGTGATACCCTGGCTGACGAGCTGGATACCATGGACTCTGGAAATGGTCATCCCACGGATATCGGTCAATACCATCATCATACGGAGCCATATAAAATCACTAACGATGGCTCGGAACTCGTGGGCATTGCACTGGACGGATATCCGATATTTGGTAGGCGAGAGCCTGGCGGCGCAACCGCAACCGGCCTGGATACCAACGGCGGGCATTCTCATTCCCATTCTACGCTCGGTACAACAATGTACCACTATCACGTAACCTACGATGCCACTTCTGGCGGCTATCTGGTATTGAAAAACGGTTTTGAGGGCACCAAAGGAACGGTGAGCAACTAAGGGTTTCGTATGCGATTCATGGTGCTCATTCTGGGAGTCAGCTTAATGCTGGCTCCTGCCTGTTCTCGCAGCCGACAGGGACTGCCCAATTCCCATCCCGGGTTTCAAATTGATCATGGTGTCATGAAATTCAAAGGACAACCTTACAATGGAATCATGCGAACCGAGCTTCCCGGTGGGTGGAGGGAAACCCCCTACGTAAAAGGCAGGATTCAGGGTGTGGAGTATGAGTGGTATAACGATGGCCGGATGGCTTCGGAACGAACTTACGAAAATGGCAAGAGAGTGGGAATCCACAAGGGTTGGTACCCGGATGGAAACAGGAAATACTTTATTGAGTACAGAGATGGATACCAGCAAGGGGAAGCCTTCTCCTGGCATCAAAACGGTAAGCTTTACACCTACTCACAGTTCGTAGAAGGAAAACCGATAGGGCATAAGACCTGGCGCTATACTGGGCAGATCTATTCCAACTATGTTCAGGTGGCAAACAATCGGCTGGTGGGACTGATGGGCAGTGATCTGTGCAACGGTGTAGAAGCCACGATTCCTGAAATCATCGAACAATCCAGGAAGGATCGGATCATAGCCAATCAGAAATAGAAGGTCCGCCAGTTGTAATTGCTGAAGACAGATCAAAAGAAAGGGCGGGGCCGGGATGGCGGATGGATGTAATGCCAGCTTCGCCCAATGCGATCATTGAATTCAGACAGGAGATAACGGAGACGAAATATGTTTTATCTTACTCATAAATCGAAAAGCAAGGCCGGCAGAGTCCATGAGGTGAGAATGGGCACATCCTATGTTCGTTCCGGGTTACGAATCATTGGCCTGTTCCTTTCGTCTCTGCTTCTGCTGTCTGGAATCATAAACTGCAAAAGAGAGAATGAATCCTTCGATCCAAGACAGAAGTACAACGAAGAGATTCGAAGTTTTGACCGTGGGTCTGAGGACAGGCTTCCTTACCTTGTTGGTAAAGACTTCCAGCCTGTCTGGAAAAGAGAATCCATTCCGAACAAAGCACGCAAGGTGCCCGGTTTCGCATTCACAGATCAAGATCAGGCATCCTACGGTAGTGAAAATCTGAAGGGAGACATTTATCTGGCGAACTTCTTTTTCACTGAATGCAATGGGATCTGTCCCATGACCATGCCTCGACTTCGTCAGGTCCAGAAGGACATAGGCGATCTTAGAGGTATCAAGCTGATATCGTTTTCAGTAACACCGGATGTAGATACGCCTCAGGTAATGAAGGATTATGCAGGAAGATTGGGCATCGATCAGAGTAATTGGCATCTGCTAACCGGAGATCGGGAAAGCATCTATACTCTGGCAAGGGAAACCTTCGGGGCCGACACTATGCTGAAGGATCGAAAGAGTGATCAGGACTTTCTGCATTCAGAGGAAGCTTTTCTTGTGGACCAGAACGGATATTTGCGTGGAATCTACAATGTAAGAGGCTCCGGGGATCTGGAACGTCTGGTGGGGGATATCCGTTTGTTACATAGCCAGAACTGATCTGGCACCGCATCCCCGGGAAATACTCATGCTTCCCGATACGAAATACGCCATTGTTGCTGGCCTGTCCATACTGGCCTTTTCCGCTCTAATTATTCTGACGCGGCCGGCCGCAGAAAAGCGAAGAGCACTGGATCTCATTGCATTTTTCTGGTTGTTCACAATGTTTCGACCACTGGTGCAGCCATTGCTGGCAAAAGCAGGGATCTTAGATCAATTGCCCCGCTTTTCGCTGTTGCCAGCGATCCCCTTAATGTATGGACCGCTTTTTTATTTATACATCCGAAAACTAACCAGACCGGATGTATCTTTGCGATCTCTGGAATGGTTACCTGCTGCGGCGCTTTTCGCAGTTATTCTGGTTTTGCCGTACATCCAACCACCGCCTGCTTTTCATGGACGTCCCGCTCCAGGGGGCTTTTTGCCCATGGCCATCATTGATCCTGCCATTACAGTGATCTATGGTACATTGATTTTCTTTCTTCTGCGAAAGCATAATCGTCGGGTAGCGGAGAAGCTCTCTCAGATCAACGAAATGAAGAGCGTAAGGTCTGCCTATGTATTGCTTTTTCTATTCGTTCTCATCAATCTGCTTCTGGCCATTCATCGCACTACGTTTACTGACTGGGGCCTTTCTCGGGCAATTAACCAGGAGATTCATGGCTCTGGCTTCTTGCTGATGATTGTTTCATTTTCTCTGTTTCTTGCGCGACAGAGGCCTGTATACTCCGACTCGGAGGAAGGGCCGGATCCAGACGAAGAACCGGATAGTCTGTTTTTCGAGGAAGAATCCTCCAGCTCCACTGGTGGAGAGGCCGCCAACGAGGAGGGCAGTGATCCGGAGGGTCCGGCAGATACAGAAGTGGAGGAGCTGCGAGAAATCATCGAGCGACAAAGGCTGTATCTGGATTCAGAGCTTACACTGGAAAGTCTGGCCAGAGTGCTGGGGCGCAGTCGGCATCAGGTCAGCTATCTGCTCAATCGGGGTGTGAATCAAAATTTTTACCGCTACATAAATGGCCTTCGAGTAGAGCATGCCTCGGACTTACTTCTGGATCCAGATTACTCCGGCTGGCCGGTGCTTCGGCTGGCCCTGGAATCGGGTTTTAGCTCCAAAGCAACCTTTAACCGTCTTTTTAAGGAGTACAAAGGGCAAACCCCCATGGAATGGAGAAAGAAGGCCAGCTAATCTTCACCGGACTGCCATTGAAATGACACAGGATCAGGATTTCTGGCAGTATGTCTGCTGGTTTCTTGATTCAGATGCTTTCCGGAAAGTTCCGACCCCATGCAGTGAGTGAGGAAATCCTGCGTACCGAAGAAGGGGACGTTCGCGTGGATGTTTATGAGCCTGAACCTCCACGGCGGACTTCCGGAACGGGGGCTGCAAATTGTAGAGGGATTATTCTGACCATCAACGGTCTGGCTCCTCTGGGCAATCGCGATCCTCGTTTCCAGCGGCTGAATAAAGCGATGGCTGGCATCGGGTACCGGGTGATATCGCCTTTCATGGCGGACCTCTGTAATTATCGCATAGGTCTGCAGAACATTCGCCAGGTCAGAACGTTCATCGAGGCGGTGCAAAAGAATGCTACTCTATGTCCAGCAGGGCATTTGAGTATTTTCGCCCCTTCTTTTGCCGGTACTATTAGTCTTATCGCGGCCACAGATCCGGCGGTTCGGGATGGCGTGGATGCCATCTGTGCTCTTGGCTCTTTTGCCAGTGCTCCCAATGTGATAGAGAGGCTCTTTGTGGATTCGGATGTGGATGAGTACGGACGGCTTATCCTTCTATTGAACTATCTCCATCTCTCCATCGGAAAAAACCCTCAACTAGAAAAAGCTCTGCAACTGGCTATTGAAGACAGCTATTTCCATTACAGGCCCCCGGAATTGCCATCATACCTCAAACGTATGAACCCGGAATCGCGCTATCTGTTTGAGTCCATTCGCTCCAGTCAATCTGTGCGAAGATTCCACTGGAATGTAATTGAAAATCGGGGTCGCACACTGGGACACAATCCGGACGATCTCAGTGCAGCTCATGCATCGGTAATTCAGAATCTAAAAGCTGCTGTGGCTTTGATACATGGAAAAGAAGACAAAGTGGTTCCGGCATCCGAATCCCGCCAGTTACACAGAATGCTCAAGGAATCGGGAAAAGAAGTGCGATTAACCATTACTCCACTGCTTTCGCATGGAGATCAAAACAGTGTGCTGGGCTCATTGCACCATGTGCCAGGATTGATTGCAGGCTTCGGCTTTTTCTTTCGCAAGGCGCGGAACCTGGCGCCGGCCTGAAATCCGCGAAGATGTGCAGGTCCTGATTTAGATCCCGGATCCTTTTTCGCGATCATTTTCCTCTTTGAAACGATCCAACCCATGTCCGCAGAATTTACAATACTCTGCGTCGGAATCATGTCCTTCTCTGGCGCAAGCTGGACACCGAATCGCCTGCCTGCCAGAATTGTGGGCCTGGGCCAGTTCCACTGACACAATACCTGTGGGCACGGCCAATATTGCATAACCCATAATCATGATCACGCTGGCTATTGTCTGTCCCAGCGGAGTAGCCGGCGAAATATCTCCGTATCCAACAGTGGTCATGGTGACGATGGCCCAGTAGATGCTCCTGGGAATACTTGTAAAACCCGAGGCTTCGCCTTCTACAAGATAAAGAATTGTCCCGGATATAATGGCCGCATTGATGATTGTAATCAGAAATACAATGATCTTGGGCATGGAGGATCGCATTGCATGGTAGAGCAGGTTCGCCTCGCCCATGAAACGAAAAAGTTTTAAGATGCGAAATATGCGAAGTAATCTGAGGCCACGAATCACTATAAGATATTGAGAACCGGCCAGAAAAAGAGCCAGATAAGTAGGCAAGAGAGCCAGCAAATCCACGATTCCAAAAAAGCTAAAAATATAGTACCGTGGATTTCGCAGGGCCAGAATTCGCGCAAGGTATTCAACTGTAAACACACCCGTCAGAACCCATTCAATGATGCGAGTTGTGGTGTAGAGATCCTCGGAAAGCCCGGTTACACTTTCCAGGCTTACAACGCAAATGCTTAACAGGATAATGCCGATCAGGACGAGATCGAATGCCTTGCCCGAAGGTGTATCGGACAGGAAAATTATCTCATAAAGTTTGCTTCGCCAGCTAACCTGATGGGATTCTTCTCTCATGGAATGCTTGGCCGGGCTTCCTTGCGGAGCCCGGATCCTGTATTGATATTACTTCTTGCGCTCGTCATACAATCGAAGGGCTCGACTGGCTTCTTCAGCGTCGACGCCGCCCATGACATATTCGGAGGCCGGGGCTTGAGAGCGGGAAGTTTTTCCATCCGAGAAAGTGACCTCGTAGCTTCGAAACCGAGTGGATTCCCAGCCGGGTAGTTCGCTTTCCTTTATTTCTACATCTCCCCAGGCACCGGGCTTGATTTCACCTTCCAGCTCGGAGATAACGATGTTTTCTTCCAGAGCATCCTTTCCCGCTGATTTATCGTTGAAGATCTTATTCCCGGATTCGTCCAGGGCAAAGAAATTGATAGTGGCTTTGTTGATGGTCTTGCCGGAGATATTCAATACAGAGAATCGACGCATACCATCTATGCTTTCCTCGCCCAGTATGGCGATGGAATGCCCTTTCAGTCGGGCTTCGGCGAGAAAAAGTGCGGTTCGAGTGGCTGTTTCGGACGGAGTACTAACTTCTCCTGTTTCGCTTCCTCCATTTAAAACGGGAAGATAAGCGCAATGACTGGCACAGAGTGAAATAATCAGAATGATTGAAAAACGCTTCATGAAAACAGAGAGATCCGGGCCAGCGGTTTTGTAAACAATTTCATTCAGGTTCTCTGTCCATCCTCGCGGGCCAGAGACTCCGGGCCCGGGAGTTTGCCCGAAATGCGAAGGATGAGCCTGAGAATGCCCGAGCGGTCAAGAACAGGGTTCAACCAGCCGGAGGTAATGCAATAGTTTGTGAGATGAGGAGCACGATGATGCAATGCATGGTGCGAAGGAGAAAGGATGATCCCTGTTCTCTGAAGCATAGATACGAAGCTGGCGGGCGACGATTGATGCGCCCATTTATGGATCTGATTGGTGAGAAAAATGAAGGCAAGGGTGCCGTTCACCGCCGCCCCCAGGAGGAATGCGAACCTGGGAGAAATCCAATCGTAAATATAATGAATACCGAGAAGTACAGGGATACAGATTAAACAATTGTTTCCGTTGGTTTCCAGAAAGCCATGCCGCGTAATTCCCTGGGGATCATCATGGTGATCCCGGAAAGGATGAATGAGAGCGGGTCCGAGTACGGGCGTGTCAGCATTCCCAAAGTTATCGGCCAGAAAATGGACAATGCCCGAGAGCAGATCGGCTGCCAGATAGGCCAGGAGCAGGCCAATGGCCGAATAAAATAGTAGCAAGCCGTCCCCATCCAGGGCATAGGAACCCAGCATTCGCAGGGCCAGCCATGCGCTGAGAACAAAATATCCGACTATTGAAAAGGCATCCAACACTCTTAAATAGTTCATGCCATTCCTCCCAGACCGAGAATTACCACAGGCTCCCGTCGCCCCCGGACCTGGACGGATCCAAGGTCCATCAATCGAAATTGCGCGGCAGACTGCAGCGAATTTGCCGCCTCGCGGGATACAATAGCCATACACTGATGCTGCTGGGTTAGTTTCTCCAACCGGGACGCTACATTCACTGCATCGGATATAACAGTTCCATCCATTCGCTTTTGTTCGCCCACAAGGCCCAGTATGCAGCGCCCTGCATGAATTCCTGCCCCCACTTGAATGGGGCGATATCCTCTCTGTACACGATACTCGTTGTACTCGGTGAGATTTTGCTGCATCTCGATCGCCGCCATCAGCGCCGCATCCGTACCGCCGGGAAAGAGGGCCATAAAGCCATCCCCCAGATACTTATCAATGAATCCTCCGTGCTTACGAATCACCGGTCCTACACGCTTGTAATATGAGTTGATGAATGCAAAGTTTTCTGTAGGAGTCATAGATTCGGAAAGCGAGGTGAATTCGCGAATATCGGTAAACATCACTGCAATTCTATCCACAGCCACTTGATCTCCCAGAGAGGTCTTTGTAATGTCTTCCTGACCTAGAAGCTGTAGAAAGGTGGCAGGTACAAATCGGCGAATCGAATCATTGGTTCGAGCCAGCTCCTGATTTAGACGGACAAAGCGATTGGCCAGAACGCCCGCGATTCCCAGAATGAAGAAGGCCAGTCCGAAGGGGCTGAGGGTGGGTAGATTGGTCAGGGCTTGAGATTGGAGAACATCTAGAATCAGGGTAATAACCATGGCCAGAAAACCCAGGATCATCAGGCGAGCATCCCTCTTGCCAATGTTTGTTATCAGGATGGTCAAACAGCCAAGTACATACGGAATCCAGGAAGGTTGCACAAGGCTCTGATTCCAGAATTCCCAGTCCGTCGCTTTATCCGTGAGAACGATGAAAGTCCAGGCTACAGCCGGCGCGATGGTCAGAATGGAAAGTCCAATGCGAAGCCAGCGAAACAATTGATGTGCCGGTCGAAAAAAAGAATCCAGAAAGAAGTAGAATAGAGGTACCATGAAAAGCAAAGCTGTGTACTGCACTTTTTTCATCGCCGCGAATTCCAGCGGCAGCTCAAACTTCAATTGAGTGCGAAAGAAATGATACACGACCAGAAATACAAGGAAGAGTCCAAAGAAAAGATACTCTCTCTCCACTCTTCTTCGCACAAATAGAAAGAGAAAATACATGGCCGCAGTTAGATAGGCAGCCAGGAGTGCGATCTGTCCTACCATTTGCAGGTAGTATTTTCGCCATATCAATTCTGAGGGCCCGGCTTCGATCTGGCCTCTGTAAATTCCCAGCTCATCGTTGTTCTGATTCTTGACCTGGACTATCAATTCATGAGGGCCTGGACCCTGACCTACAGGAAGATCATACACCCGAATCCTGTCGTATGCCTGTGCCTTCATTGCATCCCAGTCGCCCGTGGAGTCCAGGGGCTGTCCGTTGAAGTAAAGCTGATCTCGATCGCTGACTTCCCCCAGCCGAATACTGTAGCGAGTATTCGGTGCATTGAGATGTAGCAGGATTCGATAATATGCAGAGGATGCGCTATCGCCGATTCCGACCTTAATTAAATCTTGAGGCCATTTGACTTCCTGCCAATCGGGGGCTGATTTCGGATACTGCTTCTGCAGGGGGGCCGGGGCCACATGCACTTTTTCTGGCGCCTGCGAGATTCGGTCCGGGGATAAAGACCATACTATGTCATCAGCATACATAGCCGAGGCTGAGAACATAGATATGATGGCTGTTGCCAGGAGAATGTGCTTCAACAGATTCAATGCAAAACCCACTATACTTAAGCGAAGTTAGTGTAATCCTGCAAGCACAATGGAGAAAACCTGGCACAGGCCTTAATTCCGATTTTTTCCTTTCAGGAACCCTGAACCGACATTTTGTCCCAGGTTTTGGTGGGCAATGAAGGTTGGCCTTGTTCGAAGTTAAGACGATGAAAGTTTCCGGGCAGTGCGGGAGAAATTCGGATCTGTATTCGGCGTCAGCTTGTGCAGGGAAGCCGTGGCCTGGTATCCGTAGCTCCAAGCATGAGACTGGACACAGATTTTCATGGGCTGGCCCGGGGGCCAGCTGCCAGGGCCAGTCCCGGCAACTACCTTACTTTTCGTCCAGGGCGGTCACGCCAGGAAGTGTCTTTCCTTCCAGTAGCTCCAGAGAAGCTCCGCCGCCTGTTGAAACGTGGGAAACCTTATCTTCCAGGTTGGCTTTTTCGATGGCTGCGGCCGAATCTCCTCCACCGATGATCGTGGTGGCTCCTTCCTCGGTGGCTCGAGCCAGAGCGCCGGCTACGGCAAACGTGCCCACAGCGGTGTCATCCATCTCAAATACTCCCATGGGCCCGTTCCAGATGATAGTTTTGCAGCCGGATAGAATGCTGGAAAACTCTTCTATGGTTTTGGGCCCAATGTCCAGTCCGATGGCATCCGCTGATAAATCACTGACCTGGATTGTGTCCAGCTTGCCAGCAGTCATCTCTTCCGGATTGAATTCTTTGCTAATCACGGTATCCACCGGAAGAACCAATTTGCTGCCAGCCTTTTCCAGTAGCCTTTTTGCAAGATCCACTTTATCAGATTCGACCAGGGATTTGCCTGTTTCCATTCCTTTCGCTTTGAAGAAGGTAAACATCATCGCCCCTCCGATGAGTAGCTTATCTACGATTGGCAAAAGGTTTTCGATGACATCAATCTTACCGGAGATTTTTGCTCCGCCAATAATGGCTGCATAGGGTCTGGCCGGATCGGTAATGGCGCCTCCCAGATAGACAAGCTCATCGCGAAGCAGCAGACCGCAAACGGCAGGTCGCAGATACTCCGCGATTCCCGCTGTGGAACTATGAGCCCGATGGGCTGTGCCGAAAGCATCGTTCACATAGATTTCGCCCAGTTTTGCCAGGGATTTTGCAAGTTCCGGATCGTTTTTCTCTTCGCCTGCATGAAAGCGTACGTTTTCCAGTAACAGGATTTCGCCTTCTTTGACGCTCTCCGTCATCTTTTCTGCTTCTGGTCCTATGCTTTCCGGGCAAAATTGAACGGATACATCCTTGCCCAGTTCCTCTTTGAGGAGCGTTGCCAGAGATTCTCGGACAGGTCCCAGCGAAAACTCTGGTTTTACCTGACCTTTGGGTCGGCCCAGATGGCTCATCAGGATGATCCTGGCTCCCTTTTCAATGAGATATTTCAGGGTTGGCAGAGTCGCTCGCAATCGCTTATCGTTGGTGACCTTACCTGCCTTCACCGGCACGTTGAAATCCACGCGAACCAGGGTTCGTTTCCCTTTTACATCGATATCTTCAATTGTCTTTCTTGCAAATCCTGCCATCAGATCCTCTCAATATTCTTTTATAGATTTCGCTATTCGCTAGCCCGAGCCAATCAACTTTTCAGACCCCGAGTATTGTCCATGGTGGAGCACGATTCAATTCAGTTCGTTCAGCTTTCTGAACCTTTACGCAGCCCTTAGAACGAAAAAGCCCGGAGCTAGCCCCGGGCTTTTCTCAGAAAATGGGGCCAGTAACTTAGCTTACTGTAGTCATGTGCTGGACCAGGTCCAGAACCTTGTTTGAGTAGCCCCACTCATTGTCATACCAGCTTACAACCTTTACGAAATTGTCGGAAAGCTGAATACCTGCATCTGCATCGAAGATAGATGTACGAGCATCGTGCAGGAAGTCCATGGAAACTACGGCTTCGTCGGTATAGCCCAGAATTCCTTTCAAAGCACCTTCTGATTGCGCTTTCATTTCTTTACAGATGTCTTCGTATTTCGCGCCTTTGTCCAGACGTACAGTTAAATCTACCACAGAAACGTTGGCAGTGGGAACGCGAAAACTCATCCCTGTGAGCTTGCCGTTCAGAGATGGAATGACTTTTCCCACGGCCTTGGCTGCGCCGGTGGATGAAGGGATGATATTCTGGTAGGCTCCGCGGCCACCTCTCCAGTCCTTTTTGGAAGGGCCATCTACAGTCTTTTGAGTGGCCGTTACCGCATGCACTGTGGTCATCAGTCCTTCGGCAATGCCCCATTTGTCATGCAGCACCTTGGCAACAGGGGCGAGACAGTTTGTGGTACAGCTGGCATTGGATACAACTGACTGACCTTTGTATTCGGAGTGATTCACGCCCATTACAAACATAGGGGCATCAGAAGAGGGAGCAGAAATAACTACGCGTTTGGCTCCGCCTTTCAAATGGGCCTCTGCGGCTTCCTGCTTTGTAAACAAACCTGTGGATTCTACAACGTATTCTGCCCCCACTTCCTTCCAGGGCAGAGAGGCCGGATCCTTTTCGCTGAATACCCGAATCTTCTTGCCATCCACCACCAGATGGTCGCCGTCCACATCAACCGAGCCTTTGAAAGGGCCATGGGTGGAGTCATACTTCAGCATGTAGGCCATATATTCCGGTTCCAGAAGGTCATTAATACCTTCAATTTCAAAGCCGCCGCGTTCATGAGCAGCGCGAAATACCATTCGGCCGATTCGGCCAAAGCCGTTGATTCCAACTTTAATCATTTATTCCTCCTGAATTTGAATACGAATGATTGCGAAAATTCATTTCAATAGATCAATAATTATGGATTAGCGAACAACAGTTACGCTACAGGGCGCATGGTGCACTACGCGATCGGAAACAGAGCCCACCAGGAATCGACCCAGGACTCCCAGTCCTCGACTACCGATCATGATTAGATCAAACTGACCTTCTTCGGCTACTTTGCAGATTGTTTCTGCGGCATAGCCTTCTTCCACCTTGCGTTCCCAGGGAACACTGGTATTGTCCAGCGGAGTATGGATCTTTTCAAATCTCTGTTCCGCTACCCACTGAACTCGGTTGGCTCCGGCAGGCGCTGCTTCGTAATATCCGGGCAGGGGGCCAAACTCTTCGATTACTTCGAGTACGGTAATGCTGGCACCCGCTGCTTCAGCCATAGCCAGGCCCATCTCCAGAGCTTTTTTTGAGGTATCGGATCCATCCACCGGGATCAGGATTTTCTTGATGAAGCGTTTCATGGTAGGCCTCCACTTTGCAGATTCCGTTTCTGCAGAAAAGTAGAAATTGAAATCCTTTTTCGCTTTCGATCTTGAGTCGCTGTCGCATTCTGACCGGTGGTGGCTCGGACTAGCTGGACAGCTCTGTATCTTGGTAGTCTAATTCTGGCTCAGATCTTGATTCACGTAGCCTTTTTCTTCTCGCTGGTCAGAGAGAACGCTCCGTCCTACCTGTTTTTTCAGGTTATGGGCCTGTATGTCATGATACCGGCAACCCTGGGCCTGGGGCTGGGCTTCCAACGGGCCCGGAAAGACTCCCTCCGGGACTGTATGTCTTTCACTTTGCCCGCCGGATTGCTAGGTGGTGCGCTGGGATTTCTGGCTTATTGTCTCTTTCCTGGATTTCCGGCTGATCTGGATTTGGCCTTCGCAATCTGGGTTATGGTCTTTATTCTTTCCTTTGCGTTGTTCTTGCTAAGTCGACAATTGTTTCGCAGGCATCAGCACATGAGTCGTCGCGCTCCCGGGGATCTGACGTAATTCTCCTTTTCTTCTGTCTTTCGGGGCCGAGGGAAGGCCTGAAGTGCCGGTTTTTTCCTCACATTTTTGCATTTGAGTTTACTGGATTCTAACGGATTCCGTATTTCGAATCCGTGGCAACTGCAATCGATTGGTCCAGGCGCCTGGCTAGCCTCGAAGGGCGGGGATTCTTCATTCTGGACGACTTCCTTTCCAGCGAGAAATGCGAAGGACTGATCCATGATTTCGATCTGAGGCGGCAACGTGGCGATTTTCAAGATGCAGGGGTCGGTGCCTCTGCAGAAGTCCAGAGTAAGATACGTCAGAGCGAACTGATCTGGTTGGATCCAGCTCATCCACCAGAAGCCTCTGGAGAATTGATTTCCTTTGTTCACGATTTGCAAACTCGCTTGAATCAGAATTTCTATATGGGCCTGAAGGACTGGGAGGCATTTTACTCGGTGTACCGGCCCGGAAGCTATTATCGCAGACACGTGGACAACTTTAAAGGTAAGAATCGCAGGATTATTACCTTTATTCTCTATTTAAACCAGCACTGGGAAAAAAGCAAGGGAGGGGAACTTCGCATCTACTGGGATCCGCGAAAGTCGAGTCCATCCGGAACTCAGGCCACAATACCGGAATCCATGGAAGAGACCCTGTCGGGAAAGGGAAATGATATGCTCAAATGGCAGGAATGCTTTCTGGATGTTGAACCCCTGGCCGGACGGTTGGTTGTGTTCTACGCTCCTGACCTCGAGCATGAGGTTCTACCTTGCCACTCGGATCGATATTGCATTACTGGCTGGCTACGGCGGTAGTCTCTCGGGGCCGGCAATCGCTTCGCCTCGGCGAGAACGCGATTCTGAATTCTGTTTTTCTTAAATCTGGCCGTGATCTCGATTTCCCGGTGATGGGAACAGCTCCAGGACTCGACAGTCTTTTTCCAGTGCATTCGGGATTTCGCGGGCGGATGGAATGCTGGTTTCCAGAAGCGGGTAGCGGGCGTTTAGATCGCCAATGATCTCTGCCGCAGCCGAATCCTCCACGGGAGTTGCCTCATCGTTTCTGGACATGATGGCTGCGAAGTTTACTTCGCCCGGTCTCTGAATGTAGAACAGACTCTTGCCTTGAAACACTGGAGTTTGCCACAAATTATGTAGATACTGTTCGGCAGATATGCTGCGCGGCCAGTGGCTTTGATCTTCTTCCGCATCCAGGAAGTCAAAGAAATATATAGCATTGTTCCGAGATAGGGTGAATGCTGAAATGGAGTAATGGATTATATCGAATCGCTCTCCTAGAAATACGATGGCTTTGCTCATTAGCTTCTTGTAGAAAAACTCTGAGAAAGCGGTGGGTTTGCCGCATTTTTCCCGTACCTCCTGAAGCCGCAGGGCCATGTTTTCATGCGCAGCCGCTTTTCGGATGATGAATCTTCTTCGTCGAATGCCCAGCGCCAATCCAAAGGTGACAATTAGGCCTACAAAGGCATGGACGCCCAGAGCATATGGAATGGCGTTCTGCCAGTATACCTGCCTGTATTCCAGCGCATTGATTATGGTATTTTCCTGGAGGACAGTCACCAGGTGTTCCGGTCCGATCAAAAAAATGATGAGCACAAGGCCTGCATAGAGAAGCCATAGAATCGATGGGTCAAAGATACGAAACCGGCTGTTTGGTCGCACGGACTCAATGGCAGGGAGCAGACCGGCCAATACCGACGTTACGAAGAACAGGGCAACCTGGCCGGTGGGAGCAACCGGTCGAAATAGAGGCAGAATGAAGGCAGAAAAAGGAAGCAGAGTCCCCAGAATAAAATAGGCCAGTCGCACATATGCATGGGCTCATTTGCCGGGCATCCGGTCATTCATTTTCCCCGGTGCTCAATAGGCCAAACCTGAGGCAGCCAGAATCTCCGGAGCTCAAATGGATTCCAAAGCAGTGCTCGAAAACGGTTTACGGCGAGATCCGTTCGGAGAAAACGAATTCATGCATCGAAGCTCTTTAACTACATCTATCTTTCTTCTAATATTGACTCTTCCGGTTTTTTCGATAGGCGCAGCACCTGAAGTGAATATAACTGCGGATACGGTAGCGCGCTATATATCCGGTATGCCAGTAAAAGACGAAGCTCTGCCGGCCTCACTCCAGAACCTGCCCGCATTTCGATCGCAACGAGAATTCTTTGAAAAGCGCTGGTCCGAGCTGGAGCCGCAAAGGCTGGATCCTATGAAGCGATGGGCTACTGCTGAGCTTTCCAGTGCTCGCAATGATACGGAAACTCTATTCTATCCCTTTGGCGGTCCAGATTTCCTCCATGCCTTTACCTTCTTTCCGAATGCGAATCGTTACATTCATTTTGGCCTGGAGCCGGCGGGGCTTATGCCAGATTTGTTGACCATGAGCAAGCAGGAAACGGCGGACATGTTAACTTTGATTCGCAAATCTCTGTTTGCTGTTCTGGAATGGTCCTTCTTTCGCACAAATGACATGAAAGTAGATTTGATCCGCAGTCGCATGGGTGCCGCACCCTTAATTCTCTCTTTTATCGCCCGTTCCGGTAATGAAGTTCTGAAAGTGGATTACGTGGAGCTGGATGCCGAAGGAAACCTGGTTTCCGTACCTGCTCCGGGCAATGTGCCAGCGTACCAGGGACCGGCGCGAGGAATCAGAGTGTTCTTTCGCAAAAACGGAGATGCGGCCCCACAGGAAGTAATCTATTTTTCTCTGGATGTTTCTGACTCTGCCTATGCGAAGAATAAACGTCTGCATAGCTTTATTAAAAAGCAGCAGGGAGTGGTAACCTATCTCAAGGCTGCATCTTACCTGATGCATTATGCAAGTTTTAATCGAATTCGAGGGTTGATTCTGGATGAAAGCCAGCACATTCTGCAGACGGACTCCGGAATCCCCTATACTTATTTCTCTCAAAAAGAATGGGATATTACTCTCTATGGAACCTACACACGTCCTATTCCTTTGTTTCGCAAAAGATATCAGGCTGATCTTAGGTCCGCCTATGTGAAACAAGCCCAGGCACTTCCCTTTGGCATCGGCTATAATTATCGCAAAGGAACATCCAATCTGATGCTTGCCAGTAAGAAGGATTCACAATAGACTGATACAGGGGTACTATGCGAATCATCCTTTCTAGCGACGAATACGGCAATCTAATCCCAACCATTCAAAAGGCGGTGCAGAAAGCCGGTCATGAATGCAGCTATATTGGACCGGGACCAGGAGAGGAAAAGGATTGGCCGGACGTTACCTCAGAAGCTGCTGCGAAAGTGGCCAGCGGGCAGTACGATGAAGGTATTGTGATGTGCTGGACCGGTACGGGAGCCACCATCGCAGCGAATAAAGTAAAAGGAATTCGAGCCGCTCTCTGCGCAGATGCAGAGACTGCTCGAGGGGCCAGAGTGTGGAATCATGCCAATGTTCTGGCGCTGAGTATGCGAAAGACATCGGAAGCGCTGGTAGCAGAGATCCTGGAAGCCTGGTTTGCCACTCCTTTCAGCGATGATGAATGGAATCGAAAGCAAATCCAATCCATCAATAGACTGGATGACCGTTAATAGGAAAGAACAGAGGCTCAGGGCTTGAGTTCTGCTCGCAGTTGCACCAGAGCATTTTGAATTAATGCAGCACTTTTATGTCCGGGCCGTAGCTCCAGGGCCCGCTCAATGCATTGTTCTGCACGATCGACCTGGCCCAGCATTCTGTAGATATCTGCCAGATTCACCAGATTGTTCGCATGATGGGGGTCTCGCAGAAGCACTCTTTCTCCCTGAATCCGGGCCTCCTCAATTCGATCGGCTCGCTTCAATGCATAGGAAACCAGATAGATATAACGTGTACTCCCGGATTGCCTGAGAAGCCACTCATCGCTTACTTTTGCGGCCTGTTCGTAATCCTGGCGCCGAAAAGCCATCTCGAACAATTCTCGAAAAAGCTCAGAAGGCACGGGATCTCCGGATCGATATAGATCCTCCAGGTGTTCCCGTAATCGGGTTTCATAGCTGCTTGAATCAATGGATTTTAGTTCTCGGTCCGATGGCGACAAATCCAGCCTTGGCGTCGGAAGATGCCCTTTGAGCTGGATGCGAAGCAGCGAAAGGTCATCCGATAATTGACCGCGATTTTCCAGGATTCCCTGAATGGATTTAAGACTGCCCTTGCTTTCTTCTACTACGGAAAGAAACTCGCTTTCATCCATGTTATAGATGCGATTTCCATCAGCGTCATGACCGATGACTAAATCATCCCTGCCGTCGCTGCCTGAAATGAAAACGTCCTCCGGCATTAGCTGAAGGGTATAAACCCTTAGCTTCTTTTCGGCCCCTGGAATCCCAAGTTTATGGATGATCTGGTCCTGCTCTATAACCGGGAATTCCGCTTTTGCATTCCTGTATAAAACTGGCCATGGATGTTCGGCGTTGAGAAAATACATCAATCCGGAGCTTTCCTCGATGACCCCCAGAACCATGGAGGCCATCATGTAGCCGTCGAATGTGCAAAAGATTTTTTGCAGCTCCAGGTACGCATCTCTCAGCCACATCTCCGGATACAGAGTCTGGATTTCGCGGCTCAGTTCTGTGCGCTGAATGATGGATTCGAATACACTGCCCAGAATCAAGGCTCCGGCTGCGCCCTGTAAAGATTTTCCCATGGCATCGCCATTCAAAAAGACAATGTAGCGTCTCCCTCTCAGCTCGATCATATGCGTGCTGCAAAAATCTCCGCCGATTTCGCCGCTCCACCTGCGAAATGAGAATCGCTTCTTCTGCAGAAGAAGCATGTCAGTATTAATTCGCGAACTCTGAACCTGGTTAGAAGTTAGTGGATGAATTAAGAGGCTTGTAAGGAAGAAATCTCCATCCTGTCTTGTTTTCAGCTCCTGGATGCGCTTCACAGTGTCCTGGAGTTCCAGGGTGCGTTCTTCTACTCGGTCTTCCAGTGTTGTGGCATAGTCCTGAAGCTGTCCTCGGGCGCCGCGAATGGAGTTGACCATTCTATTGAAGGAGCCAGTTAGAAATCCAATTTCATCCTGTACCTGCACAGGAAGACGAATCATCAAATCTCCGGAGTTAATCTTTTGAACGCCGCTGATCAGGGCCTGCAAAGGATCGATGAGCGTTTGTTTGAAGAACAGTCTAAACCCTACAAGAACCACAAGCAAGCAGCCCAGAAGCATCCAGAGTTCATTCCGGGCAACGTTCATCTGTTCCTGGCGATAGGATAGATACGAATATCCTGCTTCAAAGTATTCCCCGGGTTCAGATCCCGGAAGGGCGAAGGAAACGACATGACCGTACTCTGGATGATCCCGATAATAACGCTCACCGTCAGGATGCACGGGCATATAGTAGCGAAACAATTCCTGCTTTTTTTGCTCTGGAGTACTGGTGTTATTCTTTATGTAATCGGTCCAGGCCTGGAATGCCGCACTGTCAAAAGGCTGCAATAGCGATTCCGATTCAGCCCATTGCTGAAGATGGATTTCCAGCTGAGTCAGTTTGCGATCCGGAATCATGCGAATCTGAATTCTGCGAATCCGGAGCTCCTTTTGAAGTTCGGAGAATTTCTCGGTCAGGTCCCGGGAATTCGTAACCTTTTCCAGGTAAAGTCTGTAACCAGCGAGGTAATCGACGCTCTGGTCTTCGCTTTCAACTCGTTCCATGCTTTCCGGCAATTTCTGATCTTTTGCAAGAGCATCCAGTGCCACGGCCACACCAAACATCCCTTCGATACTGTCTGGAAATTCCGGAGGACCGGTATGGTAAACAAAGCTACTGCCTTGCTCCGGCCGATACCGAATCAAATAGAGCAAATCATCTGCATGTTCTCCGGTGGCCATGGACAGTTTCATGTCCTTAATGCGAAGGCGGTTGTAGGCGTTTTCTGCCTGTAAGTAAGACGCATAGCTCAGCCACTGGAAAATCACCAGGATGGTCACCAGGCTAATGCCCACAATCTTCGCCAGAAAGGTGGTGCGATCCAGCGTCTTATTGATGTAGATCACAATCAGGGCAAAGAAGCCCAGGATAGTCATAAGATTGTACAGAACCTGGAAATTGCCGCGGCTCATGCGACCGGCATGGCTCAGTTTGTTGGCGATGGCCGGAATCAGGGTTCCAGCAAGAAATGCCAGCATCATCCAGAAAATAGTCCAGCGCAAGCTTCGCTCGTTGCGAATCATCTTCCAGATGGCAATGGCCGGAACCATCAGAACGAACAATGCGATAAGGTTGGCAATGTAGGAGCTCAGTTCCCATTCGGCAAAGTCCCAGTAATGGGCACTAAATGGAAACCATCTATCTCCCTGGACAGTGGAAAGAACAAAGGCCCCTGTGAGAGCAAGCGTAGCAAGCCATTGGACGCCGAGCACAGCTCGGGAGATTTTTCGATTCGGATTGTTGGGAAAATTCCAGAAGAAATGACCGAAATGGATGGTGGCCAGAGGAACAAAGGATACAGTGAGATAGCGATGATATGCGGCCAACGGATGGTAGACGGTAGAGGTAATGATGTAGGCAATGTTGGCTATGCCGATGAACATTAAGCCCAGGCCAAGATGCAGGCTGGCTGCTGATCGGCGTGGAACAGAAATTAGAAAGAAAAGACTTGCAAACAGGGTAAATGCAGTTGCCGTGCTGGAGCTTATGGCATGGAAGTTAAGCTGTATGAAACCTGGCCAGTCCATAGATGCATCTCGAACCTGCAAGTTGCCCTGCCTGCGGTCAACCTTAAAGGCCCCGCTAGCGGTCCCTGGGTTCCGGTGCCATGGTTTTATTATTTTGACCCTGCTGTTTTCCCTCCTGGCTCATTGCGGCCGATCCAGCGCATCCATACCTGCTTCCACCTGTTCCGAAATAGATCCAGATTTCTTGATATTGATTAAGGATGGGGATGGCATTCAGCAGATCGGTAATGTGGGTTTGGCCAGTAAGAAGCTGGATCCTGCCTCAACAATTAAGCCTGCCCTGGCCCTGGCTCTCTTACAGGATGGTTTTGATCCTGAAAGAGAAATCCTGGTAAAGGACAAGTTCATTGAAGGCACACCCCGGCGAATTGCACTGTCGGAAGCATTGCTCTATTCTAGCAATGATTACTTTCGCACAGTGGCCCGAGAGAAGGGAGGGGAGTTCTTTCGTAATTCCCTGGCGGAGATGGCCTTCTTTCCGGAGCCCTTACCTGCAAGCTGGCCATCCGCCCTGGAGGAAATTGTGCACGGTGGCGATGAGCGTACAACGGCCATACAACAATTGAACTTTGTGGAGAGGCTGTTGCAGGGAGGGATTCCAGAATCGGATAGGCTGCTGCCGCTGATTGAATGGCCCCGGACGCAAAGTGATCGGGAGATACATCCGGATCTGCATTTGTATGGCAAGACCGGAGCGTGGAACCAGACCGTTTGGTTTGTAGGCGGGGCAAAACAGGGCAAAGAGGTTCGAAGCGTGGTGATTGTAACACGGGGCCATTGGACCAGGCGAAAGCAGGCCATTCACTATTTCTATTGCTCCTTCGCACAAAAGCTACCGGTACATCCATTGATTCCCTGAGAGAATGTCCGGGGCTTGAGCTGCTTCCGCCGGGTCCGGAAATGGATTATTCTTCTTTTTGTCCGAGGTTTAGCCAACGATACTTTTTTAATTTCATTTTTCGCCTGAGCCTGGCCTGTGGACAATTAGAATAGTGATTTATTATTGACGAAAAGGTTTTCGTATATTTGTCTTGAGCAAGCAGGAGTTTTATTAGATGCGTAGGTTTATAAGTATTCGTGTGGTGCATGCAATGCTCTGGATCCTTGCTGGTCTGGCGTTGCTCTCTTGTTTTTGGGTTCTAATTCAGGGTCCAGAAACCATGCAGGTTCTAAAGTTCACAGTGCTACGATTTAAAGTCGCTCTGTCCCTGAGGTTCGATGCTCTATCCACTATTCTGTTTCTGATGATTTCTTTGCTGGCTGCAGCCATCGCACGTTTCGCCATCCGCCATCTGGACGGTGAAGAACGACAGTGGTATTACTATCAATACCTTCTGCTAACCGTTTTTGCTGTATCTTTATTCGTCTTGTCCAGCAACCTTCTCATGCTTTTCGCCTCCTGGCTCCTTACCAGCTACGGTTTGCACAAGTTACTGATATACTTTAACCGCCCGGATGCTTTAAACGCAGCCAAGAAGAAGGCTGTGGTGAGCCGCATCGGAGACCTTGCTTTGATCGCAGGAATTGTCCTGATCTACGATACATTTCATACTCTGGAATTTGAAAGAATTTTTGCCATGTACGAAAGCTGGCCCGGGTATCGCCAGGCCTCGATTCGAATGGAAGTCATATTACTTCTTTTCGCTGTTGGAGCGATGATTAAATCAGCCCAGTTTCCATTCCATTTCTGGCTTCCGGATACCATGGCTACACCTTCGCCGGTGTCTGCACTTATGCATGCCGGGATCATCAATGCCGGCGGCTTTTTGATGATTAGGCTTAGTCCCCTTCTACAGGGAGTACAATGGGGTCCTGCTCTGCTCATCTTCGCAGGTGCGCTTACATCGGTATATGGCGCACTGTCTATGATCACTCAGAATAACATCAAGAAGAAACTCGGTTATTCAACCATAAGCCAGATGGGCATGATGCTATTCGCCTGCGGTCTGGGGGCCTACAGTATTGCGTTGTTCCATATTTTCGCTCATAGCTTTTACAAGGCTCATGCATTTCTTTCCACCGGTGCTCTGGTGGAAGAATCACGGAAAACGGGCTTCAAGCTCAAGCCTATATCCTGGTTTGGAGTCCTGGCCGGCGTGGCCGGCGGAGCAGCTTTGATTCTTGGAGCCATTGAATATAAGTCCGGGAATCATTTTGCTTTGTTCATCTACGGTACTGTACTCTGGTTCGGGTTGATTCAGAACTCTGTGCAAGGTTCCGTACAATACTCCTTTCTTCGAGTCTGGAGTGGAATCGTTACGCTGATGCTTGTGGCTCTGGCTCTTTATGCTCTTGTTGAGTTTTCGCTAGGGCTTTATCTCCAGGATCTGGTTCCGGAGACCAGATCGCTGGTCTGGTCGCCTTACTCTGTATCCAGCCTGGTTGCGGTATTTCTGTTCTTTCTGGGACTGCTACTCACCCGCTCATTGCAAAAGGGAAATCGGCTCACTCGTAGACTCTATGTTTTTCTGCTCAATGGAGGATATTTCTCAGCCCTATCAGATCGGTGGATGGAGAAGAATACACCTTTAATCTCCCGGGGAGAAAGCTGATATGAAAAATCAACAAGTGACTCCATTCCAGAGTTCAGGCAAGGCAGGCGAAGTGGTGGCCCCGGAGTCCACACTGAATATGGTCAGCCCCTCCTGGCCTTTGCAGAGCATAGCTGCGGTGAACCCATTCTGGTTTTTTCGCGAGCGAAGCTTCTATCAGGTAATGACCGAGCTCAGTCCAATCCTACATGCTTCTCTTTTGATGCCTCTTCGATACTATCTGGAGGAATTCGCCCGGGGCAACATTACGGATTCTTCTATAGAGTCTGTTCTTGAGGAATATAGAGATAAATGGGAGGAGATTCCGCGCAATGTTGATGATTTGATTCAGCTTTCCCGCGGCGCCGATGCAATGATCCGTCGATATCCCTCTGTTGCGGAGCAGATTCAGGCCAATCAATACTGGCACAGATGCGTGCAGCAGGATCTGGGTAAGATGGTGGCTGCTTATATGGACGACCAGCAGGCTCTGGCTCCGTTCCCCGGCCAGGACGGAAGCTTCTGGGATGCCTTTACCGCTGCCATACCTTACGATCGGTCAATGGAAGCTTACGGCGCCACCGGGTTTCGCCGGTATGTAAGCGAACTGACAGGACTTTCAGCTTCAGAGTCTATAGAAAAGGCGCTGATGGAAATGGGACTGGTATCTGTAGAAGGACAGAAGATGTACTTGCAGCGATTGCTGGCTTCCATCCTGGGCTGGGCCTCTCAGTTCAAATATCTGGAGTGGCAGAGCTCTCTGGGCTACGAAGTTTCCAGAAAAACCACAGCCCTGGATCTTCTGGCCGTGCGAGTGGTTTATGATTACGGGCTATTCAGGTTCTCTCAGGATACAGATTTTGCCCCGGCTCTATCGTTCTGGCAGACTTCTTACAATGAACTCGGAAGCAGGTCCGATCGAATGGTGCACGGTTACAGACTACACTACGTATGGCAATGCGCCCAGGAACGTTCCTTTCAGAAACGTATCTCTTCCGGATTTGTAGATTCCGGTCCACACAAGGAGCCTCCAAGATATCAGATGGCCTTTTGCATCGACGTTCGTTCCGAAGTGATCCGCAGAAGACTGGAGGCGGAGGAGCCTCGCTTGAGCACCATAGGGTTCGCGGGCTTCTTTGGACTTCCTTTCGCTTACAAACAGATCAGTGAAAAGCAACCGGCCAGTCGCCTTCCTGTGCTTTTGAAGCCAGGCTTTATAGTGTCGGAGGAACCCAGGAAACATGCCGGCGTAGGGCGCAAGTCATTGAATACCGGGATGATTTTGAGCTACTTTCGGAATCTGCGAAAGGCTCCACTTTCGTCATTCCTTTTTGTGGAGCTATTCGGACTGCTTTCTGTCGAGAAGGTAGTGCGACAGACCTTTCATTCGCTTATGCGAAAGTTCCGTGGAAACAATTTACCTCAGAGATTCGATGATCGCAGGACTGTACCGGACCATCGAAATCTGAAAGCGGCCACAGGAGAATTTTTGTCCGTTTCTGAAAAAGCCAATCTGGTGAAGGGCCCACTTAAACATATGGGGCTTCTGGATCGTATGGGCGAATACATCTTTCTTGTTGGTCATGGAGCAGACACAACGAACAACGCTTTCGGGTCTTCTCTGGATTGTGGGGCCTGCGGAGGCCATGCCGGGGACATCAATGCGCGGGTGCTGGCATCTTTACTCAATGACCGAGAGGTGCGAAAGGAACTGGCTCGTGAAGATATTCGCATACCGGAGGGTACGCTTTTTGTTCCGGCTATTCATGAGACTGTAACTGACAACCTCTACATCCTGGATATGCATCGCATCCCGGAAGATCAGAAGAGGGAGATTAAAGAAGTTCAAAAGACCATGGATCGCGCTTCCGAAAAGGCCCGAAAAGAGCGAAGTGTTGCTCGATCTCCTGTGCTGGATCCACATTTTAATCGAAGACCCAGAAACTGGGCCGAAGTAAGACCGGAATGGGGACTCACCGGCAATGCTTCCTTCATTGTAGCGCCTCGAGAACGAACAAGAGGGATGAATCTGCACGGTCGTTCCTTTCTGCACAACTATGACTGGTCCAGGGATGAGGGCTTTCAAACCCTTGAGCTCATCATGACGGCGCCCATGGTAGTCACAAACTGGATCAACATGCAGTATTATGCATCGTCGGTGGCGCCGGATGTGTACGGCTCTGGATCCAAGCTACTGCATAACCTGGTCTGCGAGACCGGTGTTCAGGAGGGTAATGGGGGAGATCTGAGAGTGGGTTTGCCTATTCAGTCCGTGCATGATGGCGAGAGGCTGGTACATGAACCTTTGCGGCTCAGCGTATTTATCGAAGCTCCTGAGGATGCAATAGAGTCCATAGTTCAAAAGCATGATGTAGTTCGTGATCTTGTGGATAATGGCTGGCTTCTCCTATTGCAGATTCATCCCGAGAACAAGGTAGTGCGTAGACGAAGGAAAGGTGGAAAGTACGAAGCGATGAGTCGTGAGGTCTAATGACCTGAATTGCCGCTCAACCGGGCTTGGTGCCGATAAAGGTTCGTTTGCCTTACCGTCCTGAAATCAATGGCATCGGAGTATGGAGCCTTTCTGGCCGTCTCGTAACGAGTAGTCCTAGAGCAGGCGTTAAAACGGACGTTAGAGCAGGAAACTCTTCAGAATGCGAGCGGTGTCTTCTGGCCTTTCGTATTGTGGTGCATGTCCTGTCTCATCCAGAATAATCAGAATGGAGTTGGGTAAAAGTCTGGACCATACCTGAGCATGGGCCGGGCTTACTACCGTATCGGAATCGCCCCAGAGAATCAGTGTCTGGGTGGATATCTCTCGGGCCTTTTGATTTAGAATGTAGTCTTCGCCTTCGCGAATATCTCTACGAATTCGATTCAGCCATTCGAAGTTCTTGATGGAGTTCGCTACAAAGTGGACTTTGAATGCTTCGGGAATCCAGGGCTTTCGTTTGAACATCTCTCCAATTGATTGATCGAAGTCTTCCACGGTCCTGAGCGGCGCTTCCGACGGTTTGTATGGCACTGGGTCATCTACCCTCAATCCGGCAGCATTGATCAATATCAGTTTCTGTATCTGATCGGGATGCATCAGGGTTAGAGCCGCACTAATGTGTCCACCCATACTGTTTCCGGCCAGAAAGACCGGCCCCAGTTCTAGTTTCGTCAGAAATTTGTGAAGTGTCTCTGCCTGATGGCGAATCGAATAGGAACGAGAGTCCTGCTGCTCTGTATCGCCAAATCCAGGTACATCAAGCATAATGACGTCGTACTCGGTCGTTAAATGGGCAGCACTTTGCAGAAAGCTGATCTTACTGTCTCCGAATCCATGTACCAGAACCAGGGTAGGTCCTTCGCCGCCGCGATAGTAGGGAATTTCGTATCCGTCGATGACAACAGTCTTCTCCGCAACGTTAGCTTGAAAGGCATAGTAGCGGTACATGATCTGCAGAATGACACCGGGAAAGAATTGCGCCATTATCTGGACTCCGCTGAATAGAACAACCAGCGTAGCGAAAGCAATGATTAGTTTCTTTTTGGTGGATGTCCTGGATCGGGAAGGGCTCACGGCCCAATCGTACAGGGTCAGGGATGACCGTAAAGCCGGGATTCAGCAGGAGGGATGGGAAACTTTTTTTCTATTTTTGCTTGACCGGGTCGGCCGTGAAAGCATCCTGTCCTTGCTGGCGCCAATAGAGAGGGTGTTACACCTGTTCCCATTCCGAACACAGAAGTTAAGCCCCTCATCGCCGATGGTACTGCAGGGTTCGCTC
>PBEB01000049.1 GCA_002717505.1 Leptospiraceae bacterium | reverse complement strand
CAGAGCTTCGATAATGGTCTTTTCCGTTCCCCGGTCTACAAGGTTCAGGACTTCTACAACGGCATCAATACCACCGGCCTGGCTGTAGTCTTCGCTGGCCAGAGTAGAAAGCTTTCGCTCCAGAACTCGTTCGACTTCACGAAGAACATCCGGAGAGACCCGTTCCATGGTTGCGATTCGTCGGGCTACATCGGCCTGGATCTGGTGCGGCAAACTGGAAAGAATGAGGGCAGCCTTTTGCGGCTCCAGATAACAAAGAATGAGAGCGATGGTTTGCGGATGCTCGTTCTGAATAAAGTTCAGAAGATGCTGGGGGTCCGTTCTACGAATAAAGTCAAACGGTCGAACTTGCAGGCTGGATGTGAGCCGGTTGATGATGTCGATGGCTTTCTGCGTTCCCAGAGCTCGTTCCAGAACGTCCCGGGCATAATCGATACCGCCAGAAGTAATGAACTCCTGGGCCATCATCATTTCGTTGAACTCCATCAGGACACTTTCTTTGTCCTCCGGAGTTACCTTATCCAGACGCGCCATCTCAAAGGTTAGCGCTTCAATTTCATCCTCTCGCAAATGCTTGAAGATCTCGGAAGCCACATCGGGCCCCAGGGTTACCAGGAATATGGCGGCCTTCTGGCGACCGTTGAGCTCTCTTTTCTTTCCAGCTGTGGCCATGGTCTTATTTATTTTCGCCACATTGGGCTCAAAAAGCAATACATTTCCAGTCTATAGTGGACAGAGCTGCGGAGACTGACAGCGACTTCATAGGGCCCTCGGGCCATGGCCCGGGAGGAACTGAGACGATCCGTCCTCTGAGAGCTTGCACCCGGGACGCGGCCTAAGAGCACATCTCGAGGGAAGCAGATGATGATTTTGAAGTGGGCTTTCCCAGCGGTGGCATCCCGCTGAACGAGAGTCCTCATTAAGGAGTGAGCTTTCATGGAATCCCCGGTTTCCGGGACCAGAATTTGAAACCAGACACAGCAGGCCTGAAACGCCTGCCTGTCATTTTCTGCCTCGGAATTTCGTTCCGGCGCTTATCCATCAGCAATACCCCTAAACAACGGAACTCCCGCGTCCCTTCCGGGGCGAGAGCCGTTGTATCCTCTGAAAGAGGCGCTGGCAGATGGTTGCCGATTCGGTTACGTTTCCTCGCTGAGCCATGTGCGGAGCAGCTTGGCCACCTGATCTGGTTTCTCCCGAGCCAGGTTAATGGCATTTTCCAACATTTCCCGCCTCGCTTTCTCATCTACGGAGAGCTCGACTTCGGCGGCTCCTTCATCGGCCACTCTCAGGGCCGCTTCTCGCATCAACTGCTGCTGGGCTGCCAGCTCTTCCTCACGCAGTCTTCTACGACGAGCGATCTCTTTCTTAATGGCTCGGTAGAGTAGATAGATCAGGATAAATGCAGCCAGAGCCACTGCCGAAACGATGAGCAGGCGTTGAATCATCAGTTTCTGGCGAAGGGCTGCATCCTCCGCTTCGTGTTCAGCGGATCGGTCTTTTTGTAGGTGCTCTACTACGATCTGATCCCCGCGAGATCTTTTGTATAGAAGAGAAGCCTTGAGCAAGTTTTCCAGAGTCTTGAGCTCTTCTTCCGTAGGAGCATTGTACTCTCGAATGTATCCGGATCCATCTTCTTTTACCCCTTTGCGAAGCCAGATACCATCCACCATGACAGCCACTGATCGAGCTTTTTCTTCCCAGGGCTGTCGCTCAATCTTGCGGTCGGTGCGGTTATAGTCGTAGTTACGGATTACATCGTTGTTCCCGTATTCGGAACGTTGATAGTCCTGGTCTCGGTATCCGGGAGGCAATTGAGATTCGGTGCCGGTGGGGCCGCCGGGAGTAAAGCCGTTTCCGCGAAATCGTTCCTGGCGCGCGTTCTCCGATAGAACCAGGGTTCCGTTAGGCATCAACTCTCTATCTGGATAGGGAGTTTCCGGGTTTTCGGGAGTAGCTTCTACCGGACTTACCAGATGCTGCTCTTCGCTTACTTTGTCCCAGTTTACATCGAGTGCAACACGAACAATTGAGATACGGTCCTTTTCGTAGAATTCATGAAGACTGCCTTTCAGTTCTTCAGTCCACTTTTTGCGGATCTGCTCTTCGAACTGCTTCTTTCTATCCACCAGGTCCAGTTCTCGTTGAGCCTGGTCGATTTCATCGGGCTCCATAAATTGCTTTCCATACTGGTCTGTAATTGTAATGTCTTCGCGCTTCAGCTTGGGAACAGCTCGATAAATCAAGTTTTTGATTCCCAGAACTTGCTTTCGGCTAATGTTTTCCTGTCCGGGCTGGAGGATTAGCATCACGGAAGCTTTTACAGGATCGCGATCGGTGAGGAAATTGTTACTCTTGGGAATGGCCAGCTCTACCTTCGCTTTCTTTACGAATTCCAGGCTCATCAGCATCTGCTCCAGAGAGCCTTTGATGGCGCGATGTAGTTTGACGTCCTTATCGAACGTAGTCTCATCCCAACGAGACATGTTAAAAATTTCCCATCCCTCTACTCCGACCGGGATCAGGTTATCCTGGGCTAGCTTGGTGATAATTTCCTGGCGATCCGTGCTACTTACGTAGATCTCGGAAGTTCCGCTGCCGGACCAGTCATAGCCCATGGCATCCAGGTTCTCTGAAATGCTGGCATATTCCTCGTGAGTGAGGTCGCCATAGAGTTTTACCATCTCCGGTTTCTTGGAGTAGTTCCCCATCGCAATAAAGGCGATCAGAACAACACCCACCACGGCACCGACGGTAATCTTTTTTATATTATCAAGACCGTTCCAGAACTCGGTGATCTGGCTCAGTATTCGCTGTAAACTCTCTGGCATCCTCTTCCTCCCGATGACGGATGGGCCTGGTTATATTATGTCTCATGCTGCAGTACAGCATTTTTTTCCAGAGAGCTAATTTTATTTTACTAAACATGCATCGAGTACTATCTGCATGTACAGTGTGCTAACGTCCGCAATGCCACCTTGAGTCCTGCAAGATTCTCATCGCCCCCCGTAGCACCTTTCGCAGCCGGGGAATCCGGACCGGTCAGGTTTTTTTGCCCTCATGTGCTCCGATCCATCGTTCATTCCCTTTCCGGCGCGATGAATCAGATTCGTATTCACTTTACTGCTGGAACGAGGTCTCGGCACCTTGTACACCGGGCATCGGTTTTATGCGGCCCTTTTTCTGGACCGCTTCTAACTGCTTATCGTCCTGCGGTTAGCTCTCGAATAGTTCGCACAAATCCATCCGCAACGGTTTTGGTAAGGTTCAATGCGAACTTGGATTTCTGCGCAGCAATCATTACATCATGGACTTCCACAGAGTCTGGATCATAAATCGCCTTTCGAGTCATTTCCTGAGAGCGATTATCCAACTGCTCCACCTGCCCCAGAGCCTNGGNCAATGCATCNGAAAAATTGGTCACTACTTTGTTTGGATCCGGCGGTGTGGATGCAGTTTGCATATGACGATCGTGTCCCATGCTCATCTGCAGCGGATTTGTGGTCTGAGCGCCCACAGGCCGCGGAATCATCGATGAAGTTTGAATGCCGGATGTGGAAAAAATGTCCATTATCTACTTCTTCGGTCTCTTCCTGACATCTCCTTAGAACTTTTTATGTCTCCTTCTGCCAATTCCGGAAAACCCGCTGCACATCCCTACCGCCGCAGCTATTCAGCAGGCGAAAAAGGAAATAATGGATCACCAGGCTCCGAGAGGACGTCGATTCGTCTCAGGGGAAACGAATGCTGGCCGCAGGCTTCACAGAGCGGTGGCAATGGTCGGGAGAAGTAAGAGCTGTTCTGGTGAGATTCGAAGAGAGGCGCTCCTAATCAGGTTAAGCGAAGGAGGAATCGCTGAGCTGGTTCGGCCCAATTGCCGGTTGGGGCCCAAGCAAAGCATCGGCCGGGGAAGCAAAAGTGCCCGGCAATTCATTTCAAGCAATGTTAGAGAGGGCCATCGAGCTGGNTCGGCCTGGTTGCCGGTTTCAGGCCTAAGNAGAGCATNGGTCAGGGAAGCTAAAGTGNCCGGCAATTCATTGCAAGCAAGGTTAAAGAGCGACACAGAAATCACAGGCACGGGCCCCGGACTCAGAACAAAGCAGAGGATGGAGCGCCTAAATCAGAGAAACCGGGGGGCCCTCTGATGGCTCGTTTGAGCGAATCAAGCTCGCCCCAGTTCCAGCGCTTTCTGGAACATCTGCTTACTGCCGGAAATTACCTGGGCATTGGCCTCATAGGACCGGGATGCAGTGATCATATCGGTCATTTCAGTGACCACGTTCACATTGGGGTATTCNACGTAGCCCTTNTTGGGGCCGATCTTGATGGAATCCGGATGGGATGGATCGTACACCATTCTCAAAGGACTCATGTCTTTTACGATGCGAGATACCTTTACCCNTCTTCCCATCCCTGATTCCAGCCCGTTGGGATAGATAGGCGCCCTCCAGGTGTTTCGCAGATTGATGGGAGTCATTACAACCTGATCTCTGCGAAAAGGACCGTCTCCCGAGGCATTTCTGGTAGTATTGATGTTTGCGATATTGTTGGAAATCACATCCAGCTTCAGCCGCTGTGCGCTGAGCCCGGAGGCTGCAATATCCATTGATGTAAACATTCCCATATCTCGTGTCCTTCTCCGTATTTGCTCTGGCTCGCCTTCTTTTTCTATGTCTTTTGTCAGCGGCAGCCTGGCTTTCTCGGCCTCGATTCAGACTGCTTTCTCGAAACCGGTCTTGTCTGGTTGCTATTTCGCGGTCGAACCGGTCCGCGTTTCATTCAGTTCCATTCAGTCTCATTAATGTGTTCTGCTCGGCTCAACCTAACTTTCCGCCTACCAGGGAGCCGAGGCTCAATTCATGTTTCTGTCTTCAGACTAACTTTCAGGCCATTCGGATGAATGAATTCCATTTTCCAAAGGTAGATCCAATACGATCGATCATCATNGTGTACTGCATCTGGTTTTTCACAAGGTTCATTACTTCCTGTTCAATATCTACATTATTTCCATCATTACGCATGGTGCTGAGGTAATCCGTATGCACCGCCGGGCCAACTTTCTGATAATCCAGAGGCTCCCTTCGAGCCACATGGCCTGGCTGATTGGTGTGCAGCGAAGGTTCCTCTCTGGCTGCTCTTTCCGAATCCAGAGCTCTTTTCAGATTCATCTCGAAGGAAACCTCGGATCGCTTGAAGCCCGGAACATCGACATTGGCGATGTTGTTGGCGATGACTTCCCGCCGCACGGTGGAGGTCTTCAGTCCGGCCTCCAGCATATCCATTGTTCTGGTCTGAAACATATCTATTTTCTGAATCGGCAATCCGCGAGGATCAATTAGCGAATTTCTACGGTCCTACAAACTTTCGGAATCGGAATGCTCCCCGGCTTTTGCGCTAAATCAGTTGCCGGAACCAAAAACTCCTTTTCGGAATCCCCTGATCTTATATTCTGAGAGAATGCAGATGTACAGAATTCTTCCCTTGATGCTAACTGTTGGACTCCTGTATTGCACCGGTGGCCAACCCACAGGCCCGAATTCCGTCCCCCCTTCTATGGAGTCAGGAAGTGCCACGCCGAACTGGGTGTATGGCTCCTGGACCATGGACAAAGAGAAAACAGTCCGAAGGATGATGCAGGTCAACGGGCAGAATTTCGACTCCTATACTCCGGATGAACGCCAGACCATCATGACACAGTTCAACCTGGATCTGGAAGTTACCCTGGGTCCAGAGCGCTGGAACGCTGTCTTTCGCGAGGGTTCCAGAACCAATGAAGGCAATGGCACTTTGACTTACGAAGAACGAGGCTCCATCCTTGTTATTTCTATGAAAGAAGTCCTGGAGGACGGAAAGGTCAAGATCGACCGACTGGAAATTCACAAGATGGGTCCGAACCTGCTTCGCATGCGNTTTATGGAAGAAGCCGAAGATGTATCCTTCATTCTTCAGCGAAAATAATACCGGGACTTCAGGTTAGCCTGGTTGCCGCGCCGAGGAGCCTTCCGGATTCGAAAGGCTTTTCGGCAGGGGGTGATCCGATCCTTCGGGATTCCCCATCTATAAAAACCGAACGGCCGTTTTCGAACCTGGCCTATTGAAAAGGCCATCCATGCTGAGCCTCTGCTTCCTGGCATAGTCAGGAAAGCCTGTCTCTGCAGGTGACATATCTGTTCCCTTCCCCATGGGAGTCGCGCTGGCTTCGAATCTAAATCTAAATTTTCCTTTTCCTGATGAGCTGCCAGGTTCTAGTAAGAAAATGGATCGCTCATTTCTGCCTGTGTCCGGCTCCCTGCTGGCATGCACCGTTCTGTTTACGGTTCTCACCTCTTTCCATCCGATTCCGGTGTATGGGGATCCTTCCGCTCAGACCGTGGGAAACTCCGTGAACCAGACGAACCTCAAAGAGAAGGACCCTCCGGACCGCTCCACCGAGGTAGATCAGGAAAAGGACAATCCAGGGGCTGTNGAGGAAGCTGCGCCGGAAAAGGACAGTTCCCGGCAGGTTGCCACAAAGGAGTGGATGCATGGCACCTGGAAGAGTAACAGCATTCTTACCGTGAAACAGATGGCCCGAGATATGGGTCACGATCCAGAGCAGATTCCGCCGAAACAATTGGAGGAAATGGCCGCTTCTCTGGATTCTGAATGGCTACTGGAGATCGATGGAGCGCGCTGGAAATTTACCTACGACAACACAACCTCCTTTGGAAGGTTTACATTCGACCAGAGAGGAGATCACCTGGACATTGTGATGATCGAAGAAGTGAATAATCAAGTCACCGCCCGGGAGCCAGCCACCGTGGAAAAGCTCGAAGAAGACGTCATGCTCATCCGCTTTAAAGGCGAAAATAGAGATGTATTCATTATAATGGAACGCCAGGAAATCTATCTGTGATCCTACGTATCGTAATCCCCCTTTGCCTGCTGGCAATTCTATCCTGCATTGAACCCCAGGTGGTTCAGAATTACCCGGACTATCAACCCCAGCATCGAATCGCAATCATTCGAAAAACTGGTTTTTCTGTGGCCGTATCGGAAAGCCAGNGATGGGGCGATACCCTGCAACTAACTCCGGGACGATATTTGCTGGAATACCGCGAAAANTACACAGGAATTAAGGGAGCAGCCATTTGCCGCGTAGAGGCCGGCGGCATCTACGAGATTGAGATCGTTCGCAAACGATATATGGAGATGAGCGGACGATACGTTTACGAAGGAAAATGCAAACGGTTAAATGAACCGTCGGCCCCAACCCAGTATGAATTTCCCGAAGACCGAGATGAATCCGAAACGGAAAATCCCGTCTCCGATTCCGAGAACAGAGATTCCCGGGACGATTCAGAGGTCCGCCCTCTCAAACCGTCGGAAGAAGACACTACTTCCGATGATCCGGTGCTGAATCCCTACGAAGATCCCAGAGACGATCCAGCAGATGCTCCACAGAGCGAGGAGTCTGAAAAACCCCCTACAGATAGCCGGTCTCCTCAGTCTCAGGACAAAGCGCCCGAGACCCACCAGAATAAGGCCGATCCCGATGAGGAGTCTGAATATCAGGCTCGGGCTCAATGAAATTTGCTCTTAAGTATATTCTACTGCCACTGCTGGCCCTCTTTTTGCTCACCGAAGCGTTCCTGCGAAGGAGTCCTATCATAAGCTCCAGTGTGCAGGAACGACGAATGCATTGCATGGATCGCACTGGTCTCGTATTTCTCTGCAAGAACCAGAGCCGCCAGCTTCAGGGGCCCGGTAACGGAAAGTGGACCCTCACCACCAATCGATATGGAGAACGTATCACNCATCCGCTGGAGCTCGCACCGGATTCCCCTCTTGCAGAGAGCAATCCCACGGTAAAAGAGGTGTGGGTGATCGGGGACTCTATTGCCATGGGATATCTCCTGTCCGATCCCTACAGCCCGCCGTATCTTCTTTCGCAACTTACAGGTGTTCGAACGCGAAACCTGGGTGTGGATTCACTGGGAACCCGTGGCATTCGCATCCGTCTGCAGAACGCACTGGAATACAGAGCCATTGTGCCGGACCATATTTTCTGGATCTACAATGTCTCGGATTATATGGATGATTTTCGCGAAGAAAAGCTGCTGAACAATTCTCTCTATAGGATGGCCTATCGCATCCATTTCAATCTGGCCAAAGCCTCCTATCTCTATGCATTGACTCGCATTCAACCTCAGGTAACCATTTCCGATTCTGTATATTCCGAATCGGACGAAACAGCTAGAGCACAATTGGATCCAGATCATCCTACGATTCAGCATCTACGGGAATTTGCTGCCTTTCTTAAAGATAAAGATCTGCCAGTAACCGTTCTCTTCTATCCCGGCATGTTACCTTCCGGCGAACCAGATCTCCAGGATCCATACCGAAAGCAGAGCATGGACATCCTCAAAGAGGAAGGAATCGAGATCATGGATCTTTCCCGCGAATTTGCCGAGAACGAAAACATGTACATTCCGGGCAATGGACATCCTACAGAACGAGCGGCCTCGCTTTTCGCTTCTGCCATGGCTGGNAAGCTCGCACTNCGTCATCCGAATCGGTTCGACAAAGATTCTCTGAGTAAAGCCGGCTTCTGGCAAGACCTCTAATTGCGGGCAAGCATTAAAACAAAGATTCAGGAAGCTTCCCGCCAATCAGCCCAGGTTCAGGAACCTCTCTGTCTGTTCATCGGCTCCGCTCAGAAGCCCCTTATTCTTCGCGAAGGTGTTCTTCTTCAGAAACAGCGTCCATTTCTTCCAGGATTTCCTGTTTCTTCTCCAGACGCATCAATGTGCGTGCNAGCATCTCACCTATATAGTGATCCGGCGTTACAATGCCATCGGCGCCGGCCTCACGCAGTTTCTGTGCCCTGGCAGAGTCGTCCGCCGTGGCGAGAATAGCAGCCTGAGGCGCAATGCTTCGGCACAGATTCACGAGACGCAGATTACTGGTTCCCTTTAAGAGCAGATCCGGAATTGTTATAAAGATTACCCGGGCTCGCTGGAGACCGATGTGCTCCAGAGTAGAACGATCGCTGAGATCGCCAAAGACCCCCTGTACAGGGTAGTGCTGAAGCTGGCGAAGAATCTCGGGATTAAAATCCACCACAGTCACCTTTTCNAGAAGGTCCGGTCTATGATCCATAAGCGAAGTCACCATAGACTGGGCACCACGGTGATAACCCAGAATAAAGATACTTCTTCCGGGCGGGGGTGCTTCTTCTTCGGTCTCCGGTGCTCCGGTAGTACCACCTTCGCTTATGAGCTCCTTTCGCATTCGACGCCGCGCATTCCATCGATGAAACAAACCATAGATCTTATGATTGTATTTTATGCTGTAGGCCGACAGAATCGAAGTCAGCACCATACCGTAGAGTAAGGCAGACATGATGTTTCGGTCGATGTGCTCCAGACTCAGTCCCACCGCAGCTATGACCAGAGAGAATTCGCTGAATTGTGTCAGGTTAATACTGCTCAAGAAGCCGGTGCGACTGGAACCTCCTCCCAGTCGCACCAGAGGATAGACAATAAGCGGACGCGAAAGGAATAGAAAGATCACAAGAAAGAGTAAATACAGCATGCTTCCTGCTTCGGGCATCGGTATCTTCATTCCCAGAGATACAAAAAACAATGTCAGAAATACATCTCTCAGAGGAAGGACTCGTGCTGTAACGTGTAGACTGTACGGATAGTTTGCAATGGCCAGGCCGGCAATCAAAGCTCCCATCTCTACAGAAAGATCAAGAGCTCCGGCAAGACCGGACATAGTCACAGCCCAGCCAATGGCAGCAGAGACCACCATCTCCGGGCTACGGTCCAGCCGGGCAAAGATCCAGCGCAGAATGTATTTGCTGAAAAGAAAGCCGGTTACGGTCAAAACTACAGTTAAAATCAGAGATCTAAAAACAGGCCAGAATCCCGGCGCATTCAAAGATGGCTGCAAAGCGAGAATGATGATTGCCCAGACATCCTGAAAAATAAGGATTCCCAGAGATACCCTGCCGTGTAGCGAATCCAATTCGTATTTATCGTACAGGGATTTGACTACAATAGCCGTGGAGCTCAGGGAGCCAAAGATCGCCAGATAGAGTACGCGATTATCTTCAATGGCCAGCCCTGTAACCAGCGAAAAGAAAATCAGTCCCAGAGCAACGCTGAGGGCAAACTGTCCCAGCCCGGCCGTAAGAAGCAGCTTACCGCTGCGAAGAATCATATTTGGATTGATTTCCAGACCAATAATAAATAGCAGCAAGATCAGTCCAATCTCAGAGATTAGATCTATGTGCTCCGGATCTTTGACCAGCTGAGGACCGATCTCGGGACCAATAATGATTCCAGCCAGCAGATAGGCTACAATCAAAGGCTGACCGGCGCGATAGGCCAGTATTCCAAGAATGGAGGCCACCACAATGGCCAGACCTATGTCTGCAAGAAAGGCATGCATAACTTAAAACTGGAAGTAGATAAACTGCTGGCTGACTGTAACGCTGTAAAGGATGAAAGCGATTCCCAGAATAGCACCTATCAGACCGATCTGTAGCACGGGAGATTGCAGAGCCCGATGATTCTCCAGCCAGCCCGGTTTATAAACCTGAATGGCTTCAATTATAAGCAGGATCATGGCCAGTCCAACAATACTTGCTGGAAAAATCGGCGACGCTCCGTCTTTGAATGTGAATAGATTCACAAATATATAGTTACCTACCGAAACAGACTCTCCGATTTCCGGAACCGGTCTTGCGCGAAAGAAGAGAACGGCAATGGTGAATACCAGGAATGTGTAAGCGATGCGAATCGGATCGGGAATTCTATCAAAAGCAGCTTTGATGGATGCGTAGGAGAACAAATACCTTTCCCCTATCATGAAAACCCCGTGGATCGCGCCCCAGAGAATGAAGTTCCAATCTGCTCCGTGCCATAGCCCGCTCACCAGCATGACCATGAACACATTAACATAGGCCCGGACCACTCCAACTCGACTGCCTCCCAGAGGGATGTACAGATAGTCCCGAAGCCAGCTGGAGAAGGAAATATGCCACCGACGCCAGAATTCCGTCATACTGGTGGAGAAAAAGGGGCGATCAAAGTTCTCCGGCACGCGAAAGCCCAGGATTCGGGCTGTGCCGATGGCAATGTCCGAGTAACCGGAAAAGTCGCAGTAGATCTGAATCGAATGCAGGACAATGGCAATCCAGAGACTACCGGAACTGAAACTCATGGGATCGGCGTAAACCTGATCTACGTACGGACCCAGCTGGTCTGCGATGAAGGTCTTCTTGAAGACACCCATGGTCAGACGCTGCATTCCCAGACGAAAATCTTCCAGGTTAAACGTATGTTTGGACTCAAACTGATCGATCAGGTCCCGCGCACGAATGATGGGTCCCGCTACAAGCTGAGGAAAGAAACCCAGATACAGACCAAAACGATAACCACTCTTCGGCTTTTCTATGACTTCGCGGTATTGATCCCAGGCGGCAGAAATTGCCTGCAAGGTAAAAAAGGAAATCCCCATGGGAACAATGAATCCCACAGGTTCCATATAGGTTGGATCACATACATCGTATCCGGCGAAAGAATTCAAAGCTCGAATAAAGAAATCCAGATACTTAAAGACGAATAGTAGCGAAAGGTTACCGAGAATGGCCAGCGTCAAAAAGGGCGTGGCCGATTTTCCGCGCTNTTTCTGGCGCTGAATGCCCAGCATACATCCGTAGGTCCAGAAAATNGAAAACAGAAGTAGAGCTACGAANGGAACCTTGAATACGGCATAGAAATAGATGCTGCAGAGAAAGAGCCAGATTCGCTGCCATCTAAGGGGCAGCCGAAAGTACACCAGAAAGACGACGGGTGCGAAAATAAAGAAATGAACCGAATTAAAGAGCATTAACGCTTCGGCTCCAGGAAACTCTTCAAATTCTTCTTAATCGCATCCGCCGCCCATTTGTTACCGATTTTTGTAAAGTGCCCATCTGCCGGGATGAAATGATCAACTATGAGATGATCAGCGCTGCACATNGCGGAACTCTCCGGAAGGAGTTGCATTACTTTCACTCCACGCTTCTCAAAATAGTCCGAGGAACGGATGGCATAGTTACCCAGCGGATGATACATCCCCTGGTTATGACAGTAGATCTCTTCCACCTGAATGGGAATAATGACAGGTATAAGCTTTACATTGCTCTTCTTACTAAATTCGATCATTCGATCATAGGCTTTCTGTGTGAACTCTGGCAGAGGCGGAAGCTCCGCGGCCGATGGGGCCTCGGGCAAACAGGTAACGCTACTGGGAACCGGTTCGGGGCATTTATTCTCCGCTTCCCCTTCCGGATTCATGAAGTTGCATCGATCGCGCACAGGACCTCGAAAAGAAGAGATGGTGTAGTTCAGAGTTCGAGACAAATCCACCAGGGGGCTACCGGATGCTTTTTCTGCGGGTGTATTCGCTGGCGCGGCTGGTTCCCGATCTGCGTTTTCCGGTCCCGATTCAAGGCCCCGCTCACCATCTGAATCCGATTCCGGTGACGTCTCTGCCCCTGGTCTCGGGGCAGGCTCCAAAAAGCCGGCCTCAATGAGCTCTGCCTTTACACTCTCTGAAGTTATGGATCGCTTGATGAGCAGGTTCTCATAGGCCAGCTTCGCAGCCTGCAGGGCATAGGAGTACCGGGTAAGTTCGAATTGTATGCGAAAGCTGAGATTATAGGCCGGATCGTTCATCCTTCTGGCATCTTTGACATCGTCTGGCTCCACTCCCTGGCGAGCCAGCTCNTCNGGAACCTCAAAGTCATTGGGAGAAATAACAAAGAGCACAGCTTCAACATTCTCCATGCGAGGCACCATATCTTCCATGCGAAGAGCTGAGCCCATAGACCCAAAGGCATCCACGCCAATGTTCATGAACTGGTAAGGAGTTTCAAAATCCCCTGAATCGGAATGTTGGTTCAACAGATTGCAGAAGGTATCCTGGTCAGAAACGCCGAATCCCATAACCAGGCTATCGCCCAGACAGAGTAGTTTAGGTCGGTCGGGATCTGGCTCTGGACTACCGCGCATTCCCATGGAGTTGGTGGTAAATCGGCCTTCCCAGAGGCCATCATGATGGCGGATATAAAGATCTTCGTTGGCTGGCAGGGCTACATAGTAATCGGGATGATATACATGTAGAAGCTTGACTTTGCGATAGTAATCCAGGGCAGGCGCCTGCATCCATCGAAGCAGGATTTCTACGAGAAGTGCGGCAATCAGGCCGGCCCCGAGAAGAATCCCTGCTTTTCTCATAGAACGATTGGACTGAATGCTCTTTAGCTGTAAAGCACCTTCAGCCCCGAACAGGCACCAGAAGATCGGAAAGACGGTCCACCAGCTTATCCCGGAATTCGCTGCCCGGGTATTCTCGTAAATACTTCATCAGCCTGTGAATGTCTTCTTCCATTTCCAGGGCCACCAGCTTGCGAATTTCATGCTTCTGCATTCGCTCCATTACGAATTCAGTCATGGACTTCCCATTTTCAGGGCCGGCCCAGCGCTTCTTGAGCTCTCGCCTGTCNGCAACATTCATTTTCTTCATTAGCTGAAGCAAAGGAAAGGTAATCAGCCGACGATTCACATCCTGATACAGGGTCTTTCCCTCTTTCTTTGGATCACCGAAATAATCCAGATAATCGTCTCTTATCTGAAACAACCGGCCCATTCGTACTCCAAAATCTCGGAGTCGCTCGATCTCTTCTTTCGACTGATTCTGCAGGATTCCAGCTGACTGAGCCATGGCACCAAAGAGGCTGGCCGTTTTTCGATGGATGATTTCTTCGTAGGTTTTTACCGTTACCGCTGGATTGCTTTCCCAGCGCATTTGCAGCAATTCGCCCACTGTAAGATCCCGAATCACCCCGGTAAACACCGGTAGCAGCTCCACACTCTGTTCCAGCGTGCTGAGATGTTCAAAACCGCAGGCCAACAGATAATCACCGGCCAGAATCGTAGTTTTATTCCCTTCAAGAGTATGGACGGCCGGACGCCCCCTCCTCTGCTGCGCTTCGTCGATTACATCGTCGTGGAGGAGACTGGCTGCATGGATGAGTTCACCGATGGCTCCTGTGTCCACCCAGCGATCGGACTCATCTCCCAGAATTCTGAGCAAATAGCAGTGCAGGACCGGACGGATTCTCTTTCCGCCGCTCTTTATAACGTGCTTTTTTACTTTCTTAAGTACGGTAAGGTCTTCGTGTATAATTGCATCAAGCTTCGCATCAATTTTGCGAAGCAGCATCGCTGACTTCATCAATCTGTAACCGCCTCATTTAGAGAGAAGGATTATGTTTCTCGAGAATGGCAAAATGTTCCCGTAGAGTTTTTTCAAGAGCGCGGTTTTTTGTCGATGAAAAATAGTTTATGAGATTTCGGTACATCCGCTTGAGAATGGTAACCGCTGGAGCAGTACTCAGATAACCACTTTCTGGCTGAATTCCCTGACGAATCAAGAAATGGTAGCATTCCTCTTCTGTCAGATAGCTTCCTTCATTGAAGGGATCCAGAAATAGCTTCAGATCGGGGCTGTCATAGCGGACTATGAAATGCCCCGGCAGGTTCACACCTTCCAGCGGTAAATCCACTCGACGAGCTACCAGGATNGCCACCACGGACAGGGACACCGGAATGCCCTTACCGCTGTCCAGAACGGAGGTTAGATAGGAATTCTCCGGATTGTAGTAGTCCTCTGTGTTTCCTTTAAAGGATTTTTCCCGGAATAAATACTCCTGAAAAAGATCAATGCGATCCATGGCATCATCAACGGAAGAGAGCCGTTCCCGAAGAGGGGAGGCCAGCTCATCCAGGGACTCGCGGAATTCCTGCAGAGTAAGATCAGTGCGACCGCCCAGCCGACTGATCAAATAGANTCCGGTTTCCAGGTCCAGAGAGTCGGTTTCCAGGGCTTTCTGAAGATCTCGGGTAAGTTTTCTACGATTGAGAAAATCCCCATGACCTTCCCTGAGCCGAAGTCGGAGAGCAGCATCCTCCACATCATCTATGAAGCTCTGCGGATGAGCTCCGAAAGGTATGGCTTCCAGAATGTGATCAAGCANTACCTTACGAGGCTCGGTTTCCGATGTTTCTGCAAAGCAAGTCAGTAGCAGGCTAATTTCTCTGGTTTTCGCATGACGGTCTTTTTCCATATTCGCAGGGAATCCTTTCAAATTTGGATCAATCTTTCTTTGTTTTCCTGCCCGACGTACGTCGGAAGCCATAGAAATATAGCACAGGCACTACCAGTAGTGCAAGCAGGAAACTGGTATAAAAGAAGGAAAGATCAAAGCGGCCGTCCACCCGGTAATTCGCTAGCGGTAGATAGAACAGAATTAAAAGTGAAAGAAAAAATGCAGGCCATATCCTGCCTGTATTGTTAGCGCCCGGTGGTTCCACTCCTGTCTCTGATTCCTTCCGATCCCGGAAAAACCAGATGCCAGGCGCCAGAATAAACCACAGAAAATACCAGGGCTGCCAACTCCCTCGATACAGGAAATAACCAATGAGAAGATAAAGAAACAACTGTCGGATCGGATACCCGGGCATCGGTTTCAATCCGGACCCGTCTGACGAAGAAACCGCGGCTTCGGTTTCGCCGAATCGCGCCTCAGCCCCATCTTTCCAGCACCTGTGCAACCCGGGAATGAAGCGGAGGCCCAGAACGGACCAGGCCGGCAAAAGAAGCATCCGAACCAGTCTGATGGCTTCCCGGGAATTCAGCGGGCCCTCCATAGTCAGCCACACGGCGTCCGGCCTATAAGACAGAAACTGGTCCGAATAAATCCGGGCCGTATAAAAGAAGCATTCTATTTCCAGGGAGCTTCCTTCCTGGGTGCTGAAATATCGAAGTTCCTTCCAGGATTGAAGATGAAACAGATCGAATAAAGTAAAGGGCACCAACAGGGAAAGGATCAAGAGTACGCCTACCAGAAATGGTGCGCCCCTTCGAATAGAAGCAGCAAGGTCCGACCGCAAAGAAGGCCATGAAACCAGAAATGATAGCCCCACCAATGCGGCTTCCGGTTTCATGGAGCAGGCCAGAGCCCATGCCATACCAGCCAGGATTCGTCCATAGGCTGACCCCATCCATTTTAATGCCAGCAAACAAAGCAGGATGGCTGTGACATCGGAATGCCCGGAAAAATACAGTATCATCCAGAACGGATGCGCGAAGAGCGTAATCAACAGAGTCCCGGACCGATCGTCACGGCCAGCGACAGATGCAGCCCCACCACTCTGGCCATGACTCGCGGGACGGAAAAACAGCAGGATGGCCATCATCATCAGTGAACTGAATGCNAANAGGAATCGGTATCCCGGCCCCAGTGCTCCCAGAAAAGCCATGAGCTGCGTGCCCGGAAAATAGATAGTGGCCAGATGTGGATGATTCGGAAGGCGTCCAGGGCCGGTACCCATGAGGTAAGCGCTGCCTGAGTCTGTTTGAACCAGGGCTTCGCCACCCACCGGGCCCAGCTCCAGAGGACTCATACAGTACAGCGGCAAACCGCGAACGATGTAATGCCCATCCAGTTCATGACGAATTGCATCGTCAGAATAGAAGGTGCCTCCCTGCCCCATCAATGCATAGATGCTTAGCAGACCAAACGCCAGGATGTAATAGTTACGAGGGCGGNANGNNANCAGGCGTTGGGCGAAAACAGGTGAGAGAAACCCCAGAGCGAATAGGATGAACAGGATTCCATGACCTTGCCAGGGAGTAAGGGCCGGCTCAGTCCCCGGGCCGGTGTGAGCCAGGACATCTAATAGCAGAATCATACCCGCGGCCAGGGCGGGTATGAAAAAAAGAAAGGANTTAGCCAGCCATGGCGCTTNCAATCTCTTCCAGAGCCTGCTTCGCAAGTTCATCGTCCGGAGCCTTTCCATGCCAGCCAGGTTGATCTTCCATAAAGCTTACGCCCTTTCCCAGGATTGTATCGAATACAATCATTTGAGGACCTTCTCTGTAATCCAGGCTGTCCTGAAATGCACTTCGAATTGCTTTGATATCGTGCCCGCTTTCCCTTCGCGTCTTCCAGCCAAAGGCAGCGAATTTCTTTTCCAGATCNCCCAGATCCAGTACATCCTTCGTGTATCCATCGATCTGAATTCCATTGTTATCCAGAAATGCAATAACAGGCGCATTATGATGCACAGCTGCCTGAGCCGCTTCCCAGGTCATACCTTCGCCGCATTCGCCATCGGACATAGCTACAAAAACCCGATAATCCTTGTTCTGCTGTCTGGCACCCAGCGAAAGACCTACTGCGTTGGAAAGTCCCTGGCCCAGGGAGCCGCTGGAATTTTCCACTTCTGGCATGTATCGCGTACTGGGATGTCCCTGAAGTCTGGAGCCCAGTTGGCGAAATTGCAGCAACTCTTCTACGGGAAAGTAGCCGGACAAGGCCATGGAAGCATAACGCACTGCAGAAACATGACCGTTGGAAATCAACAGTCTGTCTCGGCCTTCCCAGGATGGATCCTCAGGCTTGTGCTTCAGAATATCGAAGAATAGAACGGCATAGATATCAGCCAGTCCCAGAGGTCCGCCCGGATGCCCGCATCCAGCTGCATGCACCATGCGAATTACCTCTCGCCGAATATCGTTGGCGTGGTTTTGGATTTCAGAGTCACTTAGTTTACTGGCCATTGGCTTTCTCTACTTTTCTTTTTGGAGCTTTCCTTCTTTCCCCCGGTTTGGAAAGGTTATTGAGCTCCCATTTCAAATCCTGTTAGAAGGATCATCGCAGATAGCATCCCCGATGATCCTTGTTCACTTCCCGGAACGATTATGCTCCAGCCCCCGCTTCAAACATAAAAAGTCCTGAGACATAGACAATCAGATAAAGAGGAATAAAAACGTAATGTAGAGCTATGTGAATCTTTCGCTTTCGCATGGCCCCTGTGACGGCCATAGCCANCATGGTAAGGGCTGCAACCACTGCAATCAGTCGATGGGTCAAAATCCAGACAGGAGCCACGGTGGGATGAAACCCCGCGGTCTTCATATCTCCGCCAGCGAATGCATGAACGGCCACAACCAGAAGGACCGCGGTAAGCAGATTGGTCAGCACNCCCAGGCCCATCCACATCCGATGAACGTTCATCTGCTTACGCTTCCAGTAGCCGGCAGCAAAAAAAAGGACTGACAGAGTCATTCCTGCGTTTACCAGATAATATACCATGCCTGATGCTACCAGATCTATAGAGCAGCTTGTGAGGAAAACCTTTTTCCCGGCAGTAGTCTTACTCCTGCCCATACTNTCCGGTTGCCTTGGTGGAAGCTACGCCAGCTTCTCCGATCTGCTTCAACGTCATCCCTCCAATCGCCTGGAGAACTGGCAGGCTTTTTTTCAGGCCAGAAACCGGCTGGCCGAGCTCCCGCCGGATTTCATCCAGCCAGCGTCGGAACTTCCCTTAAAATACGGCATCGATATGAATGATCTGGATGGCTTTCATCCGCCTCGGCCGGCCTATCCTGAGGCAAATGAGCTAAAGGAAATGCGAAGAAACCTGGATCTGGCGCTACGAAGCCAGCCCGAGCTGAAGAACTTCTTACTTCGGAGGGTTTCGGGCATCTACCTGGTTCATGACCTGGGAAGCAGCGGTCTTACAGGATTTATCTATGATACCAATGGTCGAGCCCGGGCCGGTTTCATACTTCTGGATCTGGATCGAACTCGGATGAGCGCAGAAGAGATGATCAATCTGCGAGAAAAGTCCATTGTCCAAGATGGCGAATCATTGCCCGCCTTCTGGGGCTATCGACTGAGCTGCGGGAGCAGACCCTGTCCGGGTACGGTTTCGGCGGCGACCTATCTACTCTTTCATGAATCGGCGCATATCGCCACTGAAGTTTATGAGATACTACCCCGGCTGCTCTTGAGAGAAGATCAGTACAATGCCGCGGATTCGCTCATATCGCCCTTCAAGCGCTTCTGGCAAAGTCCCTGGGATACTGCCTCTGAATATGAATTTCGTTCGAAGCTCAGGTTTTACCACGATAATCCTCAGCTATCTAGAGAAGAGCATTCCCGGGCCGTATCGCAGGCAATGAATGATGGCTTTCCCGGGCTTTATTCTACATTAGATGTCTGGGAGCACAGCGCAGAAATCGTTGCCTACATGATGCTGCGACGTCAGGTTGAGTTTCATCTGGATGCGGAAAACCGCAGAATATTTAACGCTGCAGACTACCCTGGATACGTGACCTTCATGCGCCTCGTAAAGAAAACCATGTCAGAGGATAAAGGAATTGAAACTGCNACNGACCGTTAGTACTGTGAGGCCGGTCTCAACGCAACCAACNGAAATGCAGGGTTCCGCAAAGCCACGAGCCTCGGGTGCATTCAGAAAGACTGGTCGCCGGGCTCAGCCACCGGCATTCGGCCGTCTGGTCCTGCGCTCTAGAATCTTGAGCCAGATCTGTGTGCTGGTAATGGCCTCCGCACTTTTTAGATGCACAGATACAACCATGGACTACGATGATGCTTCCAATTCATATACCTTGTTCGTCCTTCTGGATGGGCAAAACTTCTGTCGCGGAACTACGGAGTATATAAGAGCTGAGCCGGGCGAGAGCTTCAGCGGTTTGACCAAGTACCAATGCTTCCTTTTCCAGAACGATGCCAGCCTAACGATTCAAATGGATACAGCGCCAAACTCCGGAGAATACAGAACCTGGGTGGATGGTTATTACAGAAAAGATGTAGGTGAGGACCCTTTCATATCGTTTCCCGACTCCTACCAGGAAGCATGGGTCTTTACTGCCTGCTACTCCTGCCAAACATATTCGGTGGATTTCTGATTCCGGGATGAATCAGGAAACAGCCATTGATTACCCAGGATTCTAAGCGCCCTTCGAGAGGTTTCGGTTCGTCCGCCGGGCGGCGATGACTCGTGCCCGGGATCGATCAGGCCACGGGACAGAAACAATTGGATGGCCTGGATGCGAAAGGAAGGGCATTCATCGGCCACGCTGTCATGATTTCCACATTAGATTGGCTTCGCCTGCAAAGCTCAAAGATGATAATGGGATAGAATAGATGCCGCAGAACCGCTCTGCTTCTCGAAGGTATTAAACTTCTTCTTCGCTTCGAGTGGAACCCAGNAGTTCATCCGGAATGTCTTCCAGTGTTTCGCCGATTTGAACACTCAGTCGATTGCCAATTCTACCAGGAACACATTTGAACTTCTTTCGATCGCCGATCTTGATGGTCATGTCTGAGCTGATGTGAGTGTTGCCGAGCTTCACGGCATCCCCGACCTTCAGTCCGACTATGTCCTGCAAGGCCAGTTCGATCTCACCTACTTCGCATTTCAGAGGGATTTCTACCTGATCCAGTCGCTCCTGAATAATGGAACGGTTTTCATCGGTATCACCTTTACGAATGGAAGAATACCAGTACTGCGCTGAAAGTTTGGAAATAATGGGCTCGATGGTAATGTAAGGAATACAGAGGTTGGTCATACCTTCCACATCCCCCACTTTCGTTTCCAGAGTAATCAGTACCACCATGTCATTGGGAGGCACAATCTGTGCGAACTGAGGATTGGTTTCAATGGTTCCCAGCCTGGGTCGTAAATCCAATACCGTGGACCAGGCTTCCCGCAGGTTCCCGAGAATTCGCACGATGATACCTTCCATTACAGAAAGCTCAATGTCTGAGAGTTCTCGCTGAATCTTGGTGGGTTCACCTGGACCGCCGAACAGACGATCAATAATGGTAAAAGTAATACTGGGATCAATTTCCAGAACGGCGGATCCACGCAGCGGATCCATGTTGATCACTGCCAGAGTGGTAGGATTGGGAATAGAACGAATGAATTCTTCGTAGGTAAGCTGATCCACAGAACCTACATGCACACCAACCAGAGCACGTAGCTGAGCNGAAAGAGCTGTTGTTGTAAGTCGAGCGAAGGTCTCATGCATCATCTGCAGAGTACGAATCTNGTCTTTCGAGAATTTATCAGGGCGTCGAAAGTCGTAGATCTTGACCTTCTTTTGCTCACCGGCCGGGGAATACTCTTCCGGGTCCACTTCTCCGGAGGAGATGGCAGATAAAAGGGCATCGATTTCGTCTTGAGAAAGNATTTCTGTCATAGTACCCTTGCCACCACGTGTATTATCTTCCAGAAGCCTTCGCGTTCCGAACGCTCCAGTGTATATGTATATTCATAGGCTACCCGGTATCCACCCGACATTCGAAGGGCTTCCACGGTGACCTCGGCTCGGTCCGCTACCTCCGTTTTTCTGGTGCCGGTTATCCGAAACCGCCGCAGTCGATCTGTAGGGTCTGCCGTAAGATACCTGGCAAATTCCTGCAGGATTCGCCTGCGATCCGGAGGCGCCGCCGATGCGTATCTGCCGGAAAAACGATCGTACGATGTAATATAGCGCGTTAGATCCAGATATTTCAAATAGTTTTTCCAGTTTCTTCGCATCTCTGCGGACAGAAAAAGGTACACGGTTTCTTCCGGAGACAGGCCCGCTTCTTCGGTTTCCAGCTCCGGCCTTTCGAAGAGATATTTGCTCTTTCGATCATTGATGTGGAGCTCCACGGAATCTCTGGAACGGAGAAAGACATTGTGCCGGGCATCAGGAAAAAAATATCCGGTGATTCGATAAGTCTGCCCGGGCTGGAAATTGTAAAAATGCGTGAGGTCGATGGTCTTTTCGAAAGACTCCCCGGGCTGCAAAATGATCTCTCGAACATGTTGCCCCGATAGATTCACCACAGCCTTTCGTTCCAGATCCTTGCCGGATTCCTCTCTGCTCATGGGCCTCAATTCATAGCCCCGTGAATCCAGGACTTCAAACTGGTAGGTTTTCTCAGCGGGTTCGAAAGGATAAATGCGAATGGTCTGATAGCCAGAATTCTTGATCTGGAATCTCAGTACTATGGATTTTCCCGGCTCAAAGCGATAGTGCTCCACGTGCAGATCCACAGAGGTATAGCGCTTCACTGTGTTTATGGATTCATCGCCCCGAGCATTGGTGGTGCGCTCGGCTGCAAGAGGACCGGCCAGCATCAACAATGCAAGGGCAATAAGCCTCAAGAACTGCCAGGTCCCGGGAAGGAATAAGGCGGATCTACCGGCCGATGGAACTATTCTGGATCTGGGTAACATAATCCGTACCGTCAGGAACAATATCGGACATATTCCCGGAAACAAAAACGGTTTTCATGGCCCTGAAGCCGTAATGAAAGGTAGCCCTTCTGAAGCAGAATACCCTTTTGGGCCGGCCTCTTGCGGTGCAACGGCCGTGATCCTGGAAACTGCGATTGGGTTGTTACTGAACAGGCCGGAAGACAGAAGCTACACAGGGAGGGAAGCCATTCCTTCCGAAGGGGCTTCGGATTCTTTTGAGGTTCCGGGCCTGGCCGATGCATCGGCTGTCCGGGAATCTGGACTCTGGTTATGCTCACTTTGATCCCAGCGGGCCACACCCTTCAGGGTAGCCTGTGTGCAGGACTGAATCTCCACCGTTACCAGTGTTCCTCGATAGGTATCCAGATCCTGGATTGTGGCCCCGTCTGGCGCAGGAAAGACCACTACCTTTCCGGAGTCTGTGCGGCCCATCCAATCAGCTGTAGATCGCTTACTGGTGCCTTCAATCAGCACTTCATGGCTGCCACCCACTTCTTTTCGATTCTTTTCCGCTCCGAGAGAGGTCTGCGAAGCAATTAATCGACTGAGACGGTCCAGCTTAACATCTTCCGGCACATCGTCCGCGTACTTTTTCCGGGCCAGTGTATGATCTCGCTCCGAATATTTGAACATATAGGCCATGTCGAACTGGCACTGCTCTACAACTTCCAGAGTTTCCTGGAACTGTTCTTCGGTTTCTCCCGGAAATCCAACAATAATGTCAGTAGTGAGTCCAACATCAGGCATAAGTTTGCGAATCTGTTCCACAAGCTTCATGAATGACTCACGGCTATAGTCACGATTCATCCGCGTAAGCACTTCTGTGGAGCCTGCTTGAAGGGGCAGATGGATATGGTTACAGAATCGCTTTTCCTCGGCCATTAGCTCCAGCAGGTGCAGCGGAAAGTCATGAGGATGAGGCGAAGTAAACCGAATTCTTTTGATGTCAGTTTCATCCAGGACTCGACGAACGAGACCGGCGAAGTCCAGGCTATCATCCATCTTATAGGAGTTCACATTCTGACCCAACAACGTAACTTCAGCCACGTTGCGATTCTTGACTAGATTTTGAACTTCCTGAACTATGCTGTCCGGATTTCGGCTGCGCTCTCGGCCCCGAGTAAATGGGACTACGCAGAAGCTGCAGAAATTGTCGCAGCCTCGCATGATGGTAACGAAAGCAAGACAGCCAGACACTACTTCCGGCTCAATCTCTTCATAGGTTTCGCTTGAGGAGAGCCTGGCGAGAGTAGCTCCGCCCTTACCTGTGCGAATGTCTTCTACAAGCTGCGGAAGATCCCGATAATTGTCCGGGCCAAGTACCAGGTCCACCGGCAATCCCATACCATGGAGATCTTCGCCCAGGTTCTGAGCCATGCAGCCAAGCACGCCAATTACCAGACCAGGATTCTTTCGCTTTAAATGATTCAATGATTGCAGCCGGCCGTACACTCTTTCGTGGGCCTTTTCGCGAATTGCGCAAGTATTGAGCAGGATGACATCGGCATCGAATTCGCTCTGGACCGTGCTGTAGCCTCGATCGCCAAACAATCGCTTCACAATGCCAGAGTCATATTCATTCATCTGACATCCGTAGGTTTCAACAAACAGTCGATTGGCTGATGTAGATCCTTCCTGCATTCCAGTGCCAGACTCAAAATTTCCCCTGTGCCGTCCAGTGCAGAATTTTGGCTCCATTTGTTGAATGCCTATGGCATAAAACGCCTGCAGCGATCGGATTTAGAACAGGGAAAACCGGCAGATGAATCAGCTACAGATGCCCATTCCCTGTGTTCCGGCCGAAATCCAGGATCAGGGAATGATAGACAAAGACTACCGCTCCATCGCTCTAAGCTATGACCCGATCGAAACGCAAAGTATTGATGCTTCTATTTCCCCGAGTCACCGTTCTGGATTTCATAGCGCCTTACGATGTTTTTCGCTACGTGCCGAACTGGGAGGTCCATGTGGCAGGGCCGGAAACGGGCCTGATTCGTGCCGAAGGAGGCCTGGGATTGGAAGTGCCGGATTCCATTCTGGATCACCATTCGGCGGATATTCTGTTTGTGCCCGGTGGAGCCGGAATCAATGCAATGCTGGAGAATCCGGATCTCTTGAAGCATATCCATAGCCTGGGCCGGGAGTGCAGCTACATCACTTCGGTTTGCACCGGCAGTCTGCTTCTGGCCGGGGCCGGATTGCTGAATGGCTTTCAAGCAACAACTCATTGGAGAAGTCTGGCTCTGCTACAGGAGCTGGGCGTCACGACCGTAGATGAAAGAATTGTAAAGGACGGAAACAGAATCACAGCGGGAGGAATAACGTCGGGTATGGACTTTGCTTTGGAATTGATTCGATTGCTGGAAGGCTCCCATGAGGCCCGCAAGCTGGAACTATGGCTTCAATATGATCCGGCGCCACCCATGAAATCCGGTCATCCGCGCCTGGTGGATGCATCTCTGGTTTCTGAGATGGAAAACGAAACACAAAAGGGATTTGATACTCGAAAGGAAATCTTCCAGCGGATTCCGCGGCACTGGTAAATCAGAATTGGCTTAAAAGGGTGGCCAGTAAATACCATAGTTCCCTTCCTGGTAATCGAGGGTCAGCCCTCAATTCTCCTGGCAGTCCATAACTATGTCCGAAAAAAAGAAACGGCCACGAATCGATAGAAATCTTTCTGAAGAAGAGATCCAGTATTACTACAGCCTGCTGGATGAGAGCATAACTGACTATGACTGCGGCGATCTATGTAAAGATGCCAATGGCGGCATACCGTACTGTTGTCAGTCCCAGCATGCAGTTCCCCTGCTCTACAAGAATGAGTACAATCACCTTCGCAACGTCGGCGATCTCTGGCATGAATGGAAACCCATGGATGCAGACGATAAGAAGCTGAAAGAAACCGAAGGCGATGATCAGATTTTCTGCGAATGTAAAGGGGTCCAGCATTGTATTCGAGATCAAAGAAGCATAAGCTGCAGAACCTTTCCTCTGGAGCCATATCTGGATCGACGGGGTGTGCTGGTAGGTCTGACGTTTATTCGAGATTTCGTGGACAAGGATCCAGACACCGGCCGCATTAAATGCCCTCTCTCACGAAAAAAGCAGGATATTCGGCAGGACTTCATCGATTCCCACTTCATTTTCTGGGAAAAGCTGATGTTGCGCAAGGAAGATGAATACGAAACCTACCTGGAAACCTCCAAGTCTCTGAGACGGGAAAAAGCCAGAACCGGTCGTAGATTCGAAATCCTGTTCCCCACACATCTTCTAAGTTCAAAGACGGCGAAGCGCTTCATTTACTGAACAATCCTGCAAAGGGCTTGAGCTACAGAACAAAACTCAGATCTATCTGGACGCAACTGCTTGCTGGTTCGAGAGCTGCTCTATTTCCAGCAGCCATCAGAAAACGTCCGATTAAGCATTTTCGGCCCGATTTGTTCAGGATTTGGAGCAATCGCGGCCTGAGCCACACAAGATCGGTCCCGACTGCGGAAACAGAGTCCAAAGTAAACGAGGACGATCCAAACTACACGAAAACTCCGCACTTTTGGACGAAGATGCGGCGGCTACACCGGTAAACCAGGAGTCTATCCTGGAGGATGTCCCAGCTCCCAACCCACGGCAGAGTCAGCTCGATGCTGGCACCGTGCAATTCTGGACCGAATGAATTAGGCCCCGGCCATTACCGGATTGGTTTGTTTGATTTGATCCAGGATCTGGTGAGCGATCTGCAGAGTACGGACATCACTTTCACCGGCTACGATGGGCTCGCTTTCCCCGCGAATGCAGGATAGAAAGTGTAAATGCTCCTGACGTAGCGGATTATCCTTATGAACAAAGATCTTCTCAACAAAGGATTCCTGTCTATACTTCAGTTCTTCCCGAGTCATCAAATAGGCGCTCTGGGCCCTTCTGTGAATGTCAATGTCCTGGGTGGTAAAATCCAGCAGGATATAGGCTTTTTCCTGAGTAATGGTAAGAGTACGAATCTTGTTTTGAGTGGCTCGACTGGCAATTAGAGATGCGACGCATCCGCCGGGAAATTGCAATGTTGCGGCGGCCACATCTTCATGGTCGCTGAAGGCCGGTGTGCCGGAAGAATGCACTGCGATGGGATCCTCATCCACCAGGTTCAAGATGATATCCAGATCATGAATCATAAGATCCAGAACCACCCCAACATCTGAGATTCTTGGGCTAAAGGGTGCCAGTCGACGGGATTCAATCAGGAAAGGGTTATCTACTACCTTCTTGAGCTCCAGCACAGCGCCATTGAATCGTTCAACGTGCCCCACCTGCATCATCAAGTTCTTGGAGGCAGCCAGGCTTACCAGCTCCCGAGCCTGCTCCACGGTTTCTGTAATAGGCTTTTCTACCAGGACATGTCGGCCCTTCTCCAGGGCTTTCTTCGCCACTTCGTAGTGGAAGGCCGTAGGCACAGCGATTACAACAGCATCGCTATGATCGATCAAATCATCGTAGGTTTCGAAGGTGGGGACCTGAAATCGACCGCCGATTTCTTCGCGGCGGGCCGGATCTGCATCAAAGATCCCTGCCAGCTCGTACTGATTGATGCCAGCGGCCACATTCACGTGGTACTGACCCATATGACCTACACCTATGATTCCTACGCGGATCTTACCGGACATGGTTCCAGGCTGGTCGGGGCCCAGGGGGGATCAATGAAAACTTGCCTTGATTTTGGAAAAAATGGAGTCATTTTCACCACTGGCAGCCAATTCCTTGTCCAGCTCCTGCACAAGATCCCTGGCTTTCTTGCTCAGCTTCTTGGGAGTCTTCACCAGAATCACAACATGCTGGTCTCCCTTGCCGTAGCCTCCCATGTAGGGCATTCCCTTACCTTTCAGCCGAAAGATCTGACCGCTTTCTGTACCGGCAGGAATCTTCATCTTGACTTTCTTTCCGTCGATTGTCGGAACTTCGATCTCACCGCCCAGAATCGCAGTACTTACCGGAAGATTGGCGCGAATCACCAGATCGTTTCCTTCTCTCTCAAAGAGATCATGTTTCTGAATATGGGTCACTACATATAGATCTCCTGCAGGACCGCCATTGGGACCTGCTTCCCCCTCTCCCGAAACCTTCAACCGGCTGCCGGTTTCCACGCCAGCGGGTATCTTAATATGAAGAGTGCGACGTTTTTCTGTGACCCCACTTCCATTACAGGTACCGCAAGGATCCTTGATCATCTTGCCGCTTCCGTTGCACTGGGGACAGCTGGTGGTTACGCTAAAGAACCCCTGAGTTCTTCGCACCTGGCCGCTACCCTGACAGAGAGAGCACATGGAAGGACGAGTACCCTCCCTGGCTCCGGAGCCTCCACACTTCTCGCAGCTTTCCAGTCGCGGAATCTCCACTTTGATTTCTTTGCCGGTGGATGCTTCTTCCAGGGTTATCTCTACATTGTAGCGAAGGTCATTTCCGCGCCTGAGGCCGCCGCGGCCTCGATATCCCGCACCCTGAAAGCCAGCCCCTCCTCCGAAGAATTCGGAGAATATATCTCCTATGTCGCCAAAGATATCGGAAAAGTCCGTGTAGGCCTTATAACCGAAGCCACCGGGCCCTCCCCCGGCTCCAGCTCCTACACCTGCCTTACCGAAACGATCGTAGGCCGCGCGCTTTTCATCATCGGAAAGTACTTCGTAGGCTTCCGTAGCTTCTTTGAATTTCTCTTCTGCTTCTGGATTGCCCCGATTCTTGTCCGGATGATACTGTACGGCCATCTTGCGATAGGCCTTCTTGATTTCTTCCCCTGTAGCTCCTTTCTGGATGCCCAGGATTTCGTAATAATCTCTATCTGACATAGCTGATACCTTGTATTATTGCTCTCTGTCCAGAAGCGAATACCGCTTCCTTAATTCTTGTGCCTTCTGTTTCGCATCCTGGCCTTACAGGGCGAAGCATTTCTGGGCTACCACACTATTCCGCCGCCTGCCGCCTCTCTTCTGAAACTGTGGGGCAGCATCGGTTCTCTAATTCAGTATTATAATTGCATGATCCCGAAGGATCTATCTCAAAATCTATGATCCGCCAGAGACAAACTCGCCTACCAATAGGGGTAGATACCGGAGTTTCCTTCCGCGGTGCCCGAAGCAAAGCCGCAGTCCGAAGACTGCGGCTCATCGCTTATTTCTTTTCGTCGTCAACTACTGTGTAATCAGCGTCTACAACTCTCTCATCGGAAGAGCCTTCTTCCTGGCCTTCAGCTCCTGCGTCCGCAGCGCCCTCCTGGGCCTGACCTGCCTGACTTGCTTCATAGAGCTTCTGTCCCAGTTCCATAGAGACTTTCTGGATTTCATCCCGAGCCGCCTTGATTTTCTCAACGTCGTCGGTTTCCAGAGCTTCTCTGGTTCTTTTGATCACATCTTCGGCCTGCTCTTTATCCGCAGGCTCCACTTTGTCGCCAGCATCGGACACAGCTTTTTCCAGGCTATAGGTAAGGGAATCCGCTTCGTTGCGCGCCTCTGCTGCATCGCGGGCTTCCTTATCTTTACCAGCGTTTTCCTCCGCCTCTTGAACCATTTTGTTGATCTCATCTTCTGATAGACCACTGGTTGTTTCTACGCGGATCTTTTGCTCTTTTCCTGTACCCATGTCTTTGGCAGACACATGAACAATGCCGTTCGCATCGATGTCGAAAGTAACTTCGATTTGAGGCACTCCTCGAGGAGCCGGCGGAATACCCACCAGGTCGAACCTGGCCAGTGTTCGGTTGTCCCGTGCCATTTCGCGTTCGCCCTGTTGAACGTGCACGCTTACAGCTGTTTGATTGTCTGCCGCAGTGGAGAACACCTGACTCTTTCTGGTTGGAATAGTAGTGTTTCGCTCGATGAGCTTGGTAAACACTCCACCCAGGGTTTCAATACCCAGAGAAAGAGGAGTAACATCCAGAAGCAGAACGTCCGAAACCTCGCCGGCAAGAACGCCACCTTGAATGGCAGCACCCACGGCCACTACTTCATCCGGATTCACTGACTTGGACGGATCACGTCCGAAAATCTGCTTCACCAGGGCTTGAACGGCGGGGATTCGAGTGGATCCACCTACCAGAATGACCTCATCGATTTCCGATGCGCTCAGACCGGCGTCTTTGATTGCGTTTTCGCATGGTCCTTTGGTTCGATCTACTAGCTTTTGAGTTAGCTGATCAAATTTGCTGCGGCTCAGCGTCAGATTCAAGTGTTTGGGACCGCTTTGATCGGCAGTCACGAATGGAATGTTGATCTGAGTCTGAGTGGTTCCCGAAAGCTCGATTTTCGCTTTCTCCGCCGCTTCTTTTAGACGCTGCAGGGCCATCTTGTCTTTGCCAAGATCGATGCCGGATTCCTTTTTGAACTCTTCAGTGAGCCATTCCATGATCGCTTCATCGAAGTCATCCCCACCGAGGTGAGTATCGCCGTTGGTGGATTTCACCTCGAATACGCCATCACCCAGTTCCAGAATGGAAACGTCGAATGTTCCACCACCGAGGTCGAACACAGCGACTTTCATGTTCTGATCTTTGCGATCCAGACCATAGGCCAGAGCCGCGGCGGTAGGTTCGTTGATGATCCTTTCCACTTCCAGACCAGCGATCCGTCCTGCATCACGGGTAGCCTGACGCTGCTCATCGTTAAAATAAGCGGGAACGGTAATAACCGCTTTGCTTACGGAATGACCCAGATAATCCTCTGCGGTCTGCTTCATCTTTTGCAGAGTAATGGCTGAAATCTCCTGAGGAGTGTGCGAGCCAAACTCTGTTTCGATTTTTATACCATCGCTACCCGAGCGAACTGCTTCGTAGGATACGTATTTTTGCTCATCTTTGATTTCAGAGAATCTACGTCCCATGAATCGTTTCACGGAGCGAATGGTGTTCTTGGAGTTGGTAATGGCCTGGTTTTTGGCAATCTGTCCTACCAGACGGGTGTCTTTATCCGTAAATGCTACGATGGATGGAGTGGTTCTTGCTCCTTCAGCGTTGGCGATCACCACCGGCTCTCCACCTTCCATCACGGCTACGCAGGAATTCGTTGTTCCCAGGTCAATACCTATGATTTTCTCTTTAGACATCTTTCACCTTCCTTTTATTCCCATGGAATATTTCGTTGGAGCTCAAGCTCCTGTATGCTCTCCCGAGGGCTCAGTGGCTCCTTCCGAGGGATGGGCACTGGCACCTTCAGGGGCGCCGCCTGCAGTCTTACCGGAACCGGCAGCAGCTTTCGCCACTTGAACCCGGGCCGGCCGAATTACCTGTGGATTCCCTTCATCGTTATCGCGAATCCAGCCTTTCTCATATACTTGCTTCACTGTATCTCTGGTGGCGGAAGGATCTTCTGCCAGATCCAGAGCTTCCATAAAATTGGGATCGAATGCATCTCCCGGCTCCACCACCGGCTTGATGTTCTCTCTTGAAAGCACGGATAGAAATTCGTTTCGAATCATTTCCACCCCGGTAACAAAGTTTTGTACTTCAGGGTTATCGCTCTTGCTTCTCAGCACCAGTTCCAGGTTATCCAGAACCGGGATCAGACCCTTTACAAAATTCACCACTGCGAATACTCTGGACCGGGCCATTTCATCCTGGGTTCGCTTGCGATAGTTTACGAACTCGGCTCTTTCCCTGGTCCATTGATCCTTCAGTTCCTGAACCTCTTTTCTGGCCTGCTCCAATGGATCGCCAGAATTGGCTGCGGGCTGCTCCTGCTCGGATGTTTCATCCACCTGGCCTTCCACCGGTTCGGAATGCTCATCCGGCCGACCAAACTCACCGTGATCCTGGTGCCCCTGATTCTTTTCTTCTGTATTCATTGCTTCCTCTGATTGAACGTTTGTGCTCATGACTCGTAAATCATCCTGCCACTCTTATAATATGCATCTGTGCTATAATATCTATTCCTACGGTGAACCTTCGTTTCATATCTGTTCTTCAGTCTGCGTTTAAGGGGCTCTAATTACTCATCCTGGTCATCAACCCTGAAATCAAGATCCGAAGATATTCGATGGTGCGAATCGCATCCACATAATTCATTCGATTGGGCCCTACGATGCCCATGGCTCCGATAGTCTTTTCTCCCATTTTATAGCTTCCGGCCAGCACCGATAGACCGGCCAATCGGGGCTCCTGATCTCCTTCGATGCGGACCATAACATCGTCCAGCTCCACGGTCTGCTTGAAGATTCCATGAAACATATCTTTCGCTTCGTAGAGCTTGCCCAGGTCCCGGATCGTTTCCAGATCCACCGAGCCGTACTGATCGATGAGGCGATCCAGTCCGGAAATAAAGAATTCCTCTTTACCTTTCACGGACTCGAAGTGCGCATTCAGGATGCGCGAAAGCATTCCATAATAGCCGGTTAATTCCCTTTCCCCTGGGATTTCCAACCCCAGTAGATGCCTGTGCACCTCATCCAGATCGTGCCCTTTGAATCTTTCATTCAAGAAACGCGAAATCTGAAGCAGGTAATCTCGGGGAATCCTCTCCTCGACGAAAAGGGTCTTCGTATAAACGGTGCCCGATCGAGTGGCAATAACCACCAGAACTTCATCCTGCCCCATATCGATAAGCTCAATATGCTTCAACACAGCCCGCTCAGGAGCGGGACCTATAATTACCCCGGCAAAGTTCGTAAGTGCAGATAAAATGTTAGAAGTCACTTCCAACATTTCGCGAATGGAAAATTCCCTTCGCAGATATTCCTTCTGGATAAACCTCTGCTTTTCTTCGGCAAAGTTCGCTGGCGGTAACCGACCGGGCAATGAGGCCACGTAGAAGCGATAAGCTTTCTCTGTAGGCACCCGACCGGAACTTCGATGCGGGCCATACAGATAACCGTACTTTTCCAGATCCGAAAGAATATGCCGAATGGATGCAGAGCTCAGCCCTACATCGTATCGGTCCACCAGGCCAAGACTACTAACCGGCTGGCCGCCCTCAATATAAGTGTCCACCACCAGACGCAGAATATCCGCCTGGCGAGGACTCAGATCCTCGGCTTCTATACCATAGGCTTCGGGTTTTTCCTGCTTCTTTGCCATATCTTTAGCAATCAACCCCCTCGACTGCTAATCACCATCAAAGATGAGCAAAAAAAGGGTCCCTGTCAATCAAAAATTAGCAATTGGCGACCCCATTTGCTTGCAATGCGACTTTTGGAGGCCCGGGACGAGCTATTGCCCTGGAACCGCGTTTCAGCGGTCTCCCGGTGCACAGCTCTGGACCAAAATTGGCCAATCCGGTTGTAGAGGGGAGTCAGATAATCCCGAAACCATGTCAGACATGTCTTCCTGAGGGACAACTGACGGGCTTTTCGTCAAGGGCTGCCCCGAATGGTCAGCTACCAGGAGGGGGCTGAAGCCACCAGATCGGCCAGCTTGAGCTTGTCCGTGGCGGGCAGTCCGTCGGTATATATCATCAGGCTCTTCATAATCATTACAGCTCCCACCGCGCCCATGATACCGCCGGATAGAGGATTTCGGTCGTAAAGAATCAGAGCGGTGCTCTGACCCAGGGAGGCATCCACGAAAGCAACTTCGGAAAGCTGCATTTCATTTTCGTCAAATCGACCAAAGTACGGAGACTCCACATACGAGCGCATACCTGGCCCTTGAGGGCGGAACTCCAGAACGGACACTGATTGAAACGATCGCATGGCACCATATCCGATGCCAAGAAAAACCAGCAAAGATATACCCAGAATCAGTAACCACTTATAGCTGAATCCACGGACCTTCCAGAGCAGGATACCAAAATAGGAGGCAACAATGGGCAATAACAGGACCGGCCAGAAAGCGGGATGAGCCCGGGTTTTCCATCGTAGAGTGCACCCACCGTTCGCAGTTACTTCGCCTTTAATCATAGCAAAATCAGAAAGGCATTCTTCTTCCGAAGGAAGTCCCGGGGCCACCGGTCGCAAGCTTCGGGAAAGGTCGATCTGTCGCTCCAGGGAACCAGCCAACGGTCGATCCAGATAGCTGCGCGCCAGCTCGATTAGCTCTTGCATTTTCTCCGCTGAACCGGTTTCGAAGAGATGGATGGTAGCACCTGTGTTGCGAACAAGTTCCAGTTCATAGGTGTATTTCGTGCGTCCATCATCGTCCGTTTCCGAGCTTGTATGCACAGCATAGGCTTTGAAATCTTGAAAGGGAGCAACGTACTGGTTTCCGGTGTTATCGCTCACTACAATCTGGCGGTCGCTGGCATGAAACTCAATCCGCAGCCCTTCGTAAAGAGACTGAAAAACAAAGGGAATCAGGAAAAAAGGCAGGCTAAACAGAACAAAACCCAGATAGAAGGCCCTTTCATCGTTGCTCTCAGACTTTGCGAAGGTATAATAGAGCGCCCCACCTGTAATCAATCCAGGAAGGGATAGAATCAATACCCAGGCCCACCAGGCCAATGGCGCCTGAAAAAAGAGCAAGTATCCCGATTCTACCTGGTATTCCATGAAAATACACTGATGCCACCTTCACAGAAAGGGCAAGGAAAACAGGGACCAGGATTCAGTGCTGCTCTGTGCTAAATAGAAACTTCAATCATCCAGGTCTTCAATCGAAGTAATTCGAAGGTATTCCCTGGTAGCCACCCTGGCCTCTGGATCTTTACCCATCTGCTTCAGAATAACAATACGATTGTACAGAGCGTCGGTGCGAGTAAAGTCGCTGCGAAAAGAACGACGAAAGGAATCCAGGGCCAGGTCCGGTCGTCCCATATACCAGTATCCCACCCCCAGATGAAAATGCCTCAATCCGGTGGCCGGTGATCTGATCTCAATTCTTTCCTGGACTTCGACTGACTCTCTTAACAACTGAACTGCCTTTTGCAAATCATCGCGATAGCTGCCTTTTTTTCCAAATTGATGAGCCGCTTCCCGCGGTGCATCCGGATCCTGGTAGATCAGACTCATAGCGAGGCGAAAGCGAATATCATCGTTATAGGGCTGAAGTTTGTAAGCTCGCTGGAAACAGTCCCGGGCCAGGGTAAAATTCCGTTCCTGAAACGCTTCCAGCCCCTGCTGGCGGATGGCATCGAATTTTGCATCCGCATGACTCTGGCCAGTTACCAGAAACAGGCAAAGCGCGAACAAAAAGGCAATGATTCTGGACCGATATTGGAGATCAATGGGCAGGATCTTCTTATGCATCCGCCGAGTACTCTTTGAATGCATAACTGGTTGAATGGAGCCGGAGCTATAGCCGTTTTTCCGGAAGTCTAAGGTGGCTGCCAGTCCAGGGCAAAGAAGCCGGCAATCTGATTTTTCAGTTCGCCGCTTCAGGATCCAGAAGTAGAAGCAATGCATTGTTTTGCTTATCGGCCCTGTATTCCAGAGGATAACGCCTCAAATGAAGCCGAAATCCAAATTCTCCGGCCAGATTGTGCAGTCTTAGCTCAATGTTGGGAGCCGTTTTACAGAGGAATAGAAAGATCTGAGCTACGCCGGTTCGAATACCCAGGATACCGGGCTCTGCGGCAATCAATTCCTGCATACGGTCGAAGAAAGCCTGCCGGCCAGGATGTTCCCTTACTCCATCAACATGGACAATCCATCGCTCATCGGGATGAGAACGTCTCAGAAATTTGCGTGTAGTCCGAAAAGCCTTCTGTAGAATGCGGCGGTCCTCGGCAAAGGAATAGGTATGCACCATATCAAAAACCAGAGGACGGATAAGTTGAAGAAATGTCTGCAGGCGCTTCGTATCTTCCTCGGAGAAATCCCGCTTCTGGTCTGACTTGAACAGAAATACAACAATCACAGGATACGGATTATGACCATCGTGGAATATGGCGATCCTTGCATGCCTGGCCAGATCATCCGGCGAGAATCGCTTCTTCAAATAGGGATCGCGGTCCGCAAAATCCCCCAGATGAAATTGCACCCAGTCTCCGGGTTCAATGTAGCGATCCCGGAGAGCAAAATGCAGATTGGCCACAGTTCTATCGTCCAGGCCAGCATAGATGGCCGGTCGAAAGCTATTGCCCATAGAATCCACCGGTTCCACTGCAACGGCATCGGCCTGAAACTGTTGCAACAAAGACTTCAATAGGAAATCAAAATGATGGCTTTCCAGCACAGGATTGGAGTGCAACGACACAGTATATCTGAAGAGAGGGTTCTCCGGCGGCTCTCCGGCCAGAGATTGCATGGACGGAATGGGATCGTTGGCATCGTGCCCCAGCACCTGGTCCCGGGCCGATTGAAAGTCCTGATCGAAAATCCGGCCCCGAATGGCTGGCAACGCCGGATTCTCTGCCAGGTCCGGTCCAGGTTCTGCCACAGGACCAGGGGAATCCCGATCCACAGCCACCGATGGCTTTTTTCCCGTTGGTCTATGCGGCCGTTCCTTCCTATCTTTAATCAATGGAGAAGGATTCGACCGAGAGCGTTCCTGGCGAGCCTGAAGCTCTTTCCAGAGGGAAGCGTCGAAGTGGGATTGACTCATGACCTGAACTCAAGGGAAAATAGCAATTTCTATAAAAGCAAGGGGATTTCCATTTTTTGCAAACATTGTAGAAAAAAACAGGACATAATGTAACCGGGGTTAAACCCTTCTGGAACAGGGGCCAGATAGAACGGCCTTCATTCACCGGTAAAAGGAGTAGATTTGTCATTTTACTATTTATTCATCGATGGAATTGGACTGGGCGAACCAGGACCTGAGAATCCGTTTCACATCCATTCCAAAACTCTGTTTCAATATCTGGCAGGCAAACAGCCCCGGGATGATGTATCCAGCCAGTTCATTTGCATTCCGGCGGATGCGCATATGGGGTTCTCCGGATTACCTCAATCGGCCACGGGACAGACCAGCCTGTGGACCGGTATGAACGGCCCCGCTTCCATGGGACGTCATATGACCGGATTTCCGGGCCCTACCCTGATTCGAGTAATCGAAGAATACTCCATGATCAAGCTTCTCAAGGAAGCCGGCCGTAGCGCGGCCCTTCTAAACGGTTATTCCCAGGCCTATCTGGATCGAATTGAAAGAAAGCCCCGGCTTCGCAGTGCATCCACGCATGTGCACAGAGTATCAGGTCAGGAGCTATTCTTGCTGGATGATGTAGTGGAAGGTCGGGCCCTGTACATGGATATCAATCACCAGTTCCTGCATCGCTTTTATCCGGATTATGCTCATCATTTACCTCTGGCGGATCCTCTGGAAAGGGGGCGACAGTACGTCAAGATAGGCAGCCATTACGATGTGGCCCTGTTTGAGTATTTCCTTACAGATAAGGCGGGTCATAATCAGTCTATGGAAGAAGCGGCCATGACCATCCAGCTTCTGGAGCCATTTATTGAGGGTATTCTGGAAGAGATGGATCCTGCCCTCGACACATTGGTAATCAGTTCGGATCATGGAAATCTAGAGGACCTGAGTACCAAGACCCATACCAACAATCTGGTGCCTGTTTTTCTGTCCGGCGCCCATGCCGAACAAATGTCTACTAAGATCCAGTCCCTGTATGACATCCCCCGGGCCATCTTCGAAGCCCTGGAGTTTCCTGCGAATCTCCCTCATCCAGAAGCGATGGCTGCGACTCCCAGTTAGACAGGAGCTCTCACCTGGTGAAAAAACCGGGGAACCGAACTCCTCCGCAGCCATGCCGATCTGTAACGGATGCTACTCCCTCAAAGGAAGGTAAGAGCTAAAGCCGGGGAAAATATAAGAATTTCTTTATTTTTTTTCCCTTATAGTCTCAATGGCGCATGCTCTTGCGCTATTTCAGCCTTCTGATGATCATCGGAGTGGGCTCCCCGCTAATGGCCGACTCCGTTGAGATCGAACTGGGAATGGGAGCCAGCTACTATGACCCTGGCCTCAGCCGAGTGCTGATCGAAGACAAAGCGCTGGTTGAATCGCTAACGCCTCTTTCTTTCTCCTTTCCTGGAAATGCGAATACCCGCACCGACACCGCTCCATTTGGATTTGGTCAATTGGATCTCTATTCCAATGACTTTCTTGTATCCATTTTCTTCAGGGGGCATTACCCCACGGCCCACTCCACGTACCTGCGACCGTCATTAACCAGCATCACTCGAGGCAGTTATGAGTTCGAAATCTCCGATCGAATCTGGGGAATTGGCTTTAATCAAGTACTCTATGCTTTGAATGATCGCCTGAGGATCGTTCCAGGCTATGGATTCATTGGATACAGTCAGCACCTGGATATGCAGGGGGATGTCAGTTTCTATAGCAATTCAACCACCCCGGCTACCATAGGCTACATGAAAGAAGAAGCCGGCAATGCAAGATCGTCAGCGGCCAGTGTATTCTTTGGCCTGGGTTTCGAATACGACTGGAGCGAAACCGTTCGATTGAAGGCACAGATTCGCTACATGCCCGCTTCCCATGGAAGCTACGATGTAACCACCACTTCCTATTCCAGACAGATTTCGCCCACCAGCGGAGGCCGAACGCTCACTACGATTGGTACACAATTTCAGGACGGATCGGCTCGACATGCTCTGGTCACAGCAGACTTTAAAATCCAGTACGCTTTGAACGATTACGTTCAGCTGAATACTGGACTGCGATACGAACGAATATCCAGCTACTACAAGGAAAAACCCGGATATGGCTACTTCGTCACCCACCTCCAGGACAGTACCGGAATCAGTCAGGGAGCGATTGTGAACTTCGATGCGGAATACCTCAGTGATCCGTCTATTTACCGCCCGCTGGTGCGGCACAATGGATCACTCTATTTCTCGGTAACATTGCGAACAGGCAGGGATAACATATGAAATCGATTCTACGGGCATTAATTCCAGTTTTACTTCTGGTTTTCTCTGGCCATTGTTTGAGCTTCTCCCTGTTTCCGCTGGCCAGAAGCATCAAGGTGAAAACCAACCCGGCGGGCGCAAAAGTAGAAATCTTCGATGAGCGAGAGTTGATCGAAGACTTTACCACTCCAGGCCGATTCTACCTGTTTAAAGACCGAAACCTTACCATGATCATAAGCAAACCGGGCTACCGTACCACCACTCAGGACATTCGATTTTACTATAGCCCCGTAAGAACTGGATTGGCCGCTGCCACCGGCATTGGATGCATGATGATTGCCCCTGCAGTAGATTTCCTCACCGGCGCTCTGCGGGTACCCAGGAAACAGGTCTTCTCTGTCACCCTGGAACCATTGAAGGAAGGCGAAGAGGAGATTCAGTTCGATGTGCAGTTGCAGGATGATGGCACGGTTCTGGTTTCTTCTGCGAATGATAGGCTTTGATTCTACGATTCCGCTTTACCGGTTGGACCAGATTTCAACCATGAATCATGACCAGCTCCTTCTATAACCTGACCACAGATGCAATTCTGTCCGCTGTGGACGATGCAGGTTTTGAGACAACCGGTCATTGTCTGGCGCTGAACAGCCTGGAGAACCGGGTGTATGATATTAAACTGGAAGATGGCTCCCACGTTATTGCGAAGTTCTACCGTCCCAATCGATGGAGCCAGGAACAGATCCAGGAGGAGCATGATTTCCTGTTCGAATTACAATCCGAGGAAATTCCCGTATGCGCTCCCTTGCAATTCAAAAATGGAAATTCGTTAAATGAAAGGGACGGAATTCTCTTTGCTCTATGGCCCCGCACCGGGGGCCGAATGCCCGATGAATTCTCCGATGATGAGCTCCGACAACTGGGTCGCTTGATTGCCAGAATTCATAACATAGGAGCAAGGGAGCCTGCCCAGAATCGCATTTCGATGAATGAACAGACCTTCGGGCTGAATCCTCTTAACTATCTTCTGGATGGTGATTTTTTGCCGCCCCATGTAGCCTCACGCTACGAAGCCCTGGTAATAGAGATCTGCGAAATCTATGCGAGCCTAAGTTCTGATGTGCCTTACGTTCGCATTCATGGCGATGCCCATGGAGGCAACCTGCTACGAGATGATCGAGGCTGGTTTTTTCTGGATTTCGACGATTTTGTAAATGGGCCTCCGGTTCAGGATATCTGGCTTCTGGCCGGTCAACAGGGCCTGGAAGGTATGCGAAACAGATCCATCCTTCTGGAAGGGTACAGACAGTTTCGTAGCTTTCCGGACTCCTGGCTTTCGCTGGTGGAGCCGTTGCGGGCTCTTCGATTTGTGCACTACGCCTCCTGGATTGCCCGGCGCATTGAAGATCCTGCTTTCCCCGCTGCCTTTCCGCACTTTGGCACCGAGGATTATTGGGAAAATGAACTGAACGATCTTCAGGAGCAGTTAAGAATTATCAAAGAGGGTTCGTTGGAGCCACAGGCCACACCGGAACCGGCCGCAGCTTCCGAAGAAGAATTAACCAACAAGGATTTCTTCTGGGACTGGGAAGACTAGTTGGTACGAAAGGACTTGAACTGATCCCGGCTATAACCCTGCTCTTCTGCAATTTCAAAGATTCTGGTTATCGTCTTCGGGTTTAAGCTGGAACGCGACAGTATCCATCCGTATTTCCGACCGGGCTCTCCCACTAGAGCCCATGCATACTGCCGATCTTCAACAGGTCCCAGACCCAGCACATAGTAGTTTCCATCGCCGATTCCTATGGCCCGCAGCAACCAGATACCGGTAAAGTTCATCTTCAGTCGGCTATTGTCTTCCGGGTTCGGTACATAGGCCAGTCCTGTGGCCTCATCTGTACCTGTGGAACGCTGACAGCGATTCAGTACTACAATCTTTCCATCCTTTCTTCGGCGATACGTGGCTGTAGTATCCATACAAGGATCCTCGCCATCCTGAAAACTATTAGGAATTCGGTATAGCTCCTGCCAGGTGCCCAGGTACTTCACAAGATCCAGTTCGTTCACGGTTTCCAACGGTTCTTTGCTGGAAGCGCTGATGCAAGAACCAATGCATAGAATCAATATTCCAATTCCTGTTGTAGATCGGCGCAGCAGGTCCATTCTCATAATCGCAAGATCTGGAAGAATGTGTGGAAATCAATGGATTTTCGCTAGTTTCAATAGTACCGAATGCCGCCTTCTTTCAGCTCTTTCTCCCTTTCTTTCCAGTCTGGAAGATATCGATCCATCAAGGAATAGAATCGACGGTTATGCAGGCGTTCCTTCAAGTGCACCATTTCATGCACCAGAATGGACTCTATACATTTCTCGGACATCCTGGCCAATTCTAGATTGAGCCAGATACGATGCGTTCGAATATTACAGGAGCCCCAGAGGGTTTTCATCTTTCGCACTCCACGGGCATGTACTTTCACGGACATCGCTTTTTCCCATACAGGAATTCGTCTTTCCATGAAATCTTTCAAGGCAGATCGATACAGACCATCCAGAGACCTTTCAATTTCTTTCTTTCGCCCTTTCAGGGACCCCGGCAATTCCAGAAAACGTCCTTTCAGCGAGGCCCCGCGTACGTTCCCAAACCGCAGGGGGTACTTACGTCCCAGCAAGAAATGCAATTCGCCTTCCGAATATTCTGGTTCGGGCACGAAGTCCATGGACTCCAGGCGCTCCTTTTGCTTATGGATCCAGGGCAGCCTTTTTTCAATATACTCCTGGATCTCTCGCACATTTAGATGAATCGGCGCTGCCACTCTTACTCGCCCATCCGGAGGATAGACTGTGAAGCGAATGCTACGCATGGACTTCTGTACAACCTGGATGGTCAGTCCATCCATCTCCAGGGTATATTTCTTTTCTTTCTTCCGGGTCGCCATGGAACGATTCCAGTATCATCCAGGTTCCAGAATGGTAAAGTCATTCTGGAACAATCCTGACACAGGATTTTGATTGCCAGTAGGACAATCTATGATCCTGATTTCACGAAACAAATGCAATTCTCTCCGGAACTAATGGCAGGCTACCGGAGCACCGATCAGAGGGATCCATGGACATTAATGCAAGTAATCTGAAGCAGGTTGAGTTATTTAGCGCCCTTCCCGAGAAGGACCTGGAAGCCCTGGCAGGGCATTTCGAGTTGCACTCATTCAAAAAGGGAGATTACCTTTTTGAGCAGGGAGAACAGAGACATGCACTCTTCTTTATTCAGGAAGGAGAGATCGACCTGATAGATGAGACCCTGGGCCTGGAAAAGATCTACGTAACCAGCGGTCCGGGAACCATTCTAGGAGAACCGATTCTAATCGAAGAAGGAAAGCATGCCCTGGGCGGTCGGGCTCGCTCCGAAGGCAAATACGGCAAACTGGAAGCCACTACCATTCGAAAGATCAAACAGGAGGATCCACACCTATTCGGAGAGCTGGTGCTTTCGTTGAGCAAGGTACTGGCTCGCCGATTGGCCTATGCAAATCGAGGAAACCGTGGAATATCTGCAGATTTTCGCACAGGGGAAACCCGGATGGAGCACGATTTGATTGGAGATCGGGAAGTCCCTCATAATGTTCTCTGGGGCGTACAGACATTGCGCGCTATGGAAAATTTTTCTATCAGCGGGGTTCGTCTGGATCATTTTCCCGAGTTCATTGAATCTCTGGCTGACATCAAGGCGGCCTGTGCAGTGGCCAACCATTCCCTGGGAAATCTGGACGAAGAGAAAAAGAATGCCATCATCCAGGCGTGCGATGAGCTATGCCGCGGAATGTGGCACAGCCATTTTATGGTAGATATGGTGCAGGGAGGAGCAGGAACCAGCACCAATATGAATGCCAATGAGGTTATTACGAATCGAGCTTTGATGATCCTCGGTAAGGAACGTGGCGATTACAAAAGCCTTCATCCCAATAACCACGTAAACATGAGTCAGTCCACAAACGATGTGTATCCATCCTCCATAAAGGTGACCTTGTTAAGAATGATGGACCGGTTGCTTGTGGAGGTTCACAGTCTGTCCGATGCCTTTGCAGCCAAGGGCCTGGAGTTCAAAGACATAATCAAGATGGGCCGCACTCAGCTACAGGATGCTGTTCCTATGACCCTGGGTCAGGAGTTCAAGGCCTGGTCCTTAATGATTCGCGATGGAGCGGAGCGAATTGAGCTTGCACGAAAGCCTCTGAGTCAATTGAACATGGGAGGCACAGCCATTGGCACCGGCATCAATACCCATCCCGAATTCGCGCTAAAGGTAATCACCGAGCTTTCTAAAAGAACGGGCCAGCCGCTTGCTTCCTCCATGGATCTGGTGCAGGGAACCCAGGATACCTCCGGCTTTGTAGAACTGGCAGGTGTTTTAAAGATGCTGGCGGTTCGTCTTTCCAAAATTTGTAACGACCTGCGATTACTTTCCAGCGGTCCTCGATGTGGATTCAATGAAATCAATCTTCCGGCAGTGCAGCCAGGTTCCAGCATAATGCCTGGAAAGGTGAATCCAGTGATCCCGGAAGTAGTGAATCAGGTGGCTTTTCAGGTTATTGCCCTGGACAATGCCGTGGCACTGGCCAGCGAAGGGGGACAACTGGAACTGAATGTATTCGAACCAATCATCGCCTACGATTTGTTTACCTCCATTGAAATGATGGCCAACGCAATGTCTACTTTGCGAAAGCGATGCGTGGAAGGCATTACAGCGAATCCTGAAGTCTGTCGTCGAATGGTTAACAACAGCATAGGAATCGTAACGGCNNTNAATCCCCATCTNGGATATGAGAAAACATCAGCGCTAGCCCGGGAGGCCCTGGAGTCCGGACGATCACTGGGCGAACTGGTTCTGGAAAAAGGTTACATGACTCAGGAAAAGTTGGATGAAGTGCTGAGTCCGGAGAATATGATTCGCCCCACATTAAAATAACTACCGGGCACCTTTCCAAAGCAAACCCTACTTTACACAGGCGCCCGAATGATACTAGCTCCCTGTAGTTTTCGGACCAATACCGGTAATTTGATCCAGAAATCTACAATTCAAAGGTTTCGGCCGCATTTACGGGCCAGAAGCTGTCTGAATGATTCTTGCAAGGTCATGGCCCGCACTTCCAGGTTTTAACCCATGTTTTCGCTTTGCATCGGGCCTGTAGTAATCCACGATTATCCCTGCTTTTTTATTGATACAGGTAAGTTCCCATTTCCGGCCTCAGCTACCCTTNACCACGGCTTTGTAGAGATCCACCTGACTCTGACGAATCCCTGCCCTGCCAGATACAATCGCTTCTTTAGAAAATTCCAGGGCCTTTGCTTGATTCTTTTGATAGTAGGCAACAAACTGCTTATCTTCTAACGCGATGTGATTCGTTAGCCATTGACGAAGATCGTTCACCAGGGTGCCTGCAGCTCTGGGGTTCCCACTTTCAAAGTCCTTCTTTCTATCCTGGACAAACTGCTCGAATTTCTTATGCCTTGCTGTGTGCGCCGCCGATTGCTCATAGCCCAGCAAAGCCATGAGTTCCTCTTCGGTGCGAAAATGGACGTCTATGTAATGTACAGCTTCTTCGATGGTCCGTGCAAGAACGGCCTGCCTGGTCAATTGAGATTCGCTCATGGCTTCATCCATATCCACAATCATTTTGATCAGCCACANATGCTGGATGTCAATAATAGGCACACCAATCTTAAGATTTAAACGATTCCAGAGGGATGTGATTTCTTTTAGCACTTCTGGCGTGGTAACTGTTATGCCTTTGCCCTTCGAAACCATATCCAGGAGCTTCCACTGGCTTTCCGATACCATGGTTTGCCGATCATTGGCCTCCATATACCGATTTGCCTGATCAAGGAGCTTTCGCCTTTTTAAGAAGTCTGCGTACTTTCTATCCTCTCCAAGGATATGATGAATCAACCATTGTCGCAGGAATCGATAGAGTTTTTCGGCCTCTTTCCGAGTGGACACTCCTTTATCGCTGAGTATTCTTTCCAGGGCGTTGCGAAACATCTGATGCGCCCGAATATGAGCAGCCTCCTCCGCGAAATGGTATTCATGAAATAACTGTTCTTCTGCAACAAAATGGGCCTCTGCGTACTGGCCTGCTTGCTGAACTACCTGATGAAACCTTTCCGGCACAGCATCCGGATTATGATGCAGCACCCATTCCAGTTCTAATACCAGGGCGACCAGCCAGGCATGCTGCGCATCGATGGCGCGTATACCCAGCCCCAGATCCAGGTGTTTCCATAGAGCGGCGGCCCTTTCCACCACTACTGAATCCATGTTACTTGTGTAAGGAACCGTCATTGAATCCAGATTCTGGACGGCGCGATCCCTTGAAAAGTCACTATTTTATAGCAATTTCCTCCTTGTCATATTTGTAGGCTGGCTTTATACTCTGCTTACCTGCCCCCGCCTGAGTCCGAAGTCCAACTGGCGATTCGAATCTAAAAGGAAGCGCCAGCATCGCATGACGTTCGCAAGAGAAGGAGGAAACCTATGAGAGCCACAAGTTATACACCGAAGTTCGAAGAGCCTGTCAGGGAATATAACATCAAGAAAGTGGAAGAATACATGGCTAGAAATGTAATCACTTTCAATCCTTCTATGAGCGTTTACCAGGCAATCCAGATCCTCTTGAAGAATAAGATCGCAGGCGGCCCGGTGCTGGATGAAAAAGGGGAAATGATCGGCATTCTTTCCGAGAAGGATTGTCTGCGTTTGCTTACCGTAGAGACCTATCATCATCTGCCCAACCACGAAGTGGGTCAGTACATGTCCACCAGCGTGGAAAGCATCGAAGCAGATGCCAGCGTGGTAGATGCCGCAGAGAGATTCCGAGCAGAAGGATTCCGACGGCTACCGGTCACGCGCAATGGAAAGCTCGTAGGTCAGATCAGCCGACGAGATTGTTTACGGGCCATTGTGGATGAAAAAGCGACACAGGAAAAATGATCGCCCCAGTGCGGGTCATCCTTTCGTGAAACCGTTTTCGAGAGTGCGATCGATGGATTGGTTCCGTCCCGGATGAATGCTGGGTCCCCGGGCACTGGCAACATTTGCGGGCGACCGAACAAATTGTCTTCGTTTTTTGCCGTGGATGACCATCGCTCCGGAGCAGTCCTTCGTCGCAGTTAGTAAATCCCCTCGTGGATGGCGTTGGAGGTCAGTGAATCCTTCGAATTTTCCATTTCCTTTGCCATCCTTCCTGAAGACCCGCCTGGTAGGGAGCTCGTTGTGATTGTATGATAGACCGCAGTTCTAGCAGGCGCTCTACTCCCTGGTCCAGGTACCAATCCGAAAAGCATTCAGCTATTGTGTTCGGCTTTTCTATGGAAGCCTTCAGAGTTCGCACGGACCCAAATAGGAGTCTGGGAAATCGATATTCAAAGCATCAATTTCACTGCCGGGACGAATTGTCCGGGCTCTCTATCCTGTGAAAAAGACCCAGGGCAAAAGGGTTAATACTCGAACAGTATTTCTTCAGGGTGTACCAAAGAATTATGAAATTTGCTTTATTTTATTTCGCACCAGGCTTAACTGGTTCGCATCCGTCCCCGGGATACGATCTTCCGGAAAGGCCCGAATGAATCGGGCGCAGCCGGATACTACCGGTGCTTCAAAACCGCAGTACTTTGCCAAAGGCAAGAACCGCATGGGGCGCCAGAAAAAGAAAGAGAGGTTAATACCCCATGCGATTCAATACAAATAAGACACTGAGAACCTTAATCGCGGCCGCCGCCGTTCTTTTCGCTTTTACTTCCTGTGCCCAGCTGGGCCTCGAGGACGACTCCGATGATTCAGAACTATTTGCTCTCCTGGGACTGGCAGTGCTCAATGCATCCACCTGTACGGACAACACCTGTAAGACTTTCTTAACCAGCGGAACCTTTGCGCCCAACAGCGGATTCTCCGCGGCTGATCCGTTCTGCGCTGCGGATGCAAACAAACCCTCCACCGGAGGCACCTACAAAGCCCTGCTGGCTATGCCAAACGTCCGCGTAGCCTGTACCACGGCAAATTGCAGCGGCGGAATAAGTGAAAACACCAACTGGATCTTACACCCAAATACTAAATATGTGCGCTCCGACGGAACCACAGAAATATTCACCACCAATTCCAGCGGTATTTTTGAATTTGGAACCGCAACCAATAGCGCCACCGGCACCGCAGATGGGTACACCACAGGCCTCGAAGCCGATTGGACTACCGGCGCGAATTGTAACAACTACATGGGCCCCGACTCAGGGTCCAATTATATCTATGGAATCGCCAACACCACAAATTCACAAGTGATAAGTGCCGTTGATACTGCTTGCGATGATGGGTCTGCACCTCTTGTAAAATTGCTCTGCGTGGAACAGTAATCGCAGTGTGGTTTTTCTTCGCGGGCTGCGGTTTTAGCGGCCCGTGCAGACTCTTTCCTGGAAAAACCAGCAGATGTCGGTAACCTCAAACCATCGCTCTGATATTGGATCTTTATCCGACCTGCCCTGACCATTCGCGAATTTCAACTCTGAACTTCTGCGAATTATCACGTTGCCTGATGAAGCCCGCATTTCGACGCCGCCTTTCCCGGTCCTGGCGAAAGGTGTATTCCGAAGTTGGCTTTTCCTTCCCTGAGGAAACGCAAATTATGATGCGGACTTTCTCTCACATGCAATGGTATTCGCATTTTCGTCTCCAGTGACCCGGATGGCCCAAATGCTCTTAGTCGACGAAGAATTCCGCGGCTAAGAGCGTCCACATCCGGGCCGCAACTGGTAAAGTACGTAGAGCCAACTGGGCCAGTGGCTTCCGGCTATTTGAAGNNCTGCCAATTTCTCCGCAGATTTGAAGGATTGGGCAACAATTCCAACGATCAGGTATTGTATCTCTTTCCCGAAAAATCTATACTATGAGCATATCAGCCGGTAAAGACGAACGGCCGGCAACAGGAGAAAATCATGATTCTACAGGAAACATTTACACTTTCGAACGGAGTGGAAATTCCGAAGCTGGGTCTGGGTACCTGGATGATCGGAAACGGCGAAGTGAGCGCCGCAGTACAGGAAGCCATTAAACGGGGTTACCGCCATATCGATACCGCTCAGGCCTATCAGAACGAAGCCGGCGTAGCCCAGGGAGTCCGGGATTCCGGAGCAAAAAGGGATGAGCTATTCATTACATCCAAGCTTGCGGCTGAGGCCAAGTCCTATAAGGATGCGGCGGCGGCTATAGACGAATCCCTGCGCAAAATGGAGCTGGATTACCTGGATTTGATGCTGATTCACAGCCCTCAGCCGTGGATGGAGTACGGAGAAGCAGATCGATTCCAGGAAGGGAATCGGGAAGCCTGGAGAGCAATGGAAGAAGCGTATAAAGCAGGCAAACTTCGATCCATCGGAGTATCCAATTTCATCGAATCAGATCTGGAAAATATTCTGGGCTCTGCATCTGTGAAGCCCATGGTGAATCAGATTCTTGTGCACATAAGCAACACTCCTCTGGAGTTGATCAAGTTCAACCAGGACAGGGAAATTCTTGTGGAAGCCTACTCACCCATTGCGCATGGCGAACTCTTAAAGAACGAAAAGGTTACGGAAATGGCAGAACGTTACGGGGTCTCCGTTCCGCAGCTGGGGATTCGCTATGATCTACAGCTGGGCCTTCTTCCATTACCCAAAACAGCCAATCCCTCGCACATGGAAAGCAATGCGAAAATCGAATTCGAAATATCTTCTGAAGATATGGAATTTCTGAAAAACATTGAACCAATCCAGCACTATGGAGAAGCGAGCAATATGCCGGTGTTCGGTGGTAAGTTGAAGTAGAGAGGGCTTAACCGGAAAGTAAGAACCCTGCTTCGCCCTGCAGGATTGAGCTATCCCCGGGCTATTTGCCCGGGGACTCCTCTGTAAAAAGAAATCGCGGTGGTCCGTTGCGCCGGACTCCGGGTCACAGAAACCGGGGCCTCGGTACCGCAGTATCCCTCCGTCCAGTATAACTCTCCAATCCATTCGAATTGTCTTCTGAAAATGTGTCCGGCGCAAGAGCTGCCCGGCCGGAATCAGGTTGATATGGTTATGCCAGATTATAATCTGTGGCGACGGAATTCAATAATCATGTCAGTATAGATACGCTCGAAAGTTATTCAATTGGATTCAAATCCAAAGAAACTGAGAAGATAGCTCTTAGAAGCAGAGAAAATTTCTGGAGCAAAATATCCCGTATGCTGTAATAGCCATCGAGTATTGAAGATTAATATGTTGAAATATTTAAGAAAGACTTTAGCGGAATTCTCCATGAAATTATTCCGTCCATCTGCAAGAAGGACTGACGATGGACAATTCCGGTACGGCTACTTCGGATTCCGAATTCTTCTGATCTCTATGACCGCTTTGCAAATCAGCTGCTATTCCATGTACGGAGTGAATAGCCGGGATTGTGGTCTCAATCTAAGTTGTGCAGGAAACTGTCTGACATCCCAGAGCTCGCTGGTATTGGACAGGGAAGAGTCTGTACGATTGCTTGGGTTTGACCTGAGAAAGCGGGGGGAATCCGCCTGCGGACTTGGACTTGGAGGACCTTGCTTTTTACCATTAATTCCGTTTCCCCTCATGGGTAGTTCCTCCTCTACCATTTCTATCACTGCTCTGCCCGGTCCAGAGAAGAACCGGGTTTCTTCCATTGAACTGGTGGGCGTGAACCACGCAACACTGATATTCGACATCTTCTTTGATGCGAAATGGGACTATACATTAAAGCCCCGTGGTAACGGGCAGCTAGCCCTGAAGGCCAATGAGAACTATATCGATTTAACTTTGCCCGCGGACGAACTGACGATAGAGACCGTGCATTTTAACTTCGAAAACGGAGACAGGGTATCGATGCATGATGTGACTCTTGAGGTGGAAACCAACTACGGATTGATCCTTGTCCTACATCATAATGTGGCTACAGGCAATCCAAAGGAACGAATCGGGATCATTAGTGAACCCTGCTCGCGATTCTAGCGAGTTGACAGATTCACAGATCTTCCGAAAGGGATGTAAGCTGCGCTGGCTCGAGCAATTGGATCCAGGTGAGCGCTTTGGGGCCGCCTCAGGATTCCTGTAGAAAGACACATCCCGAAGCGAAGTGTAAGCACAGGGAGTAGGCAATGAATAAAAACCTTCGGTATAAGTTTCGTGGCACGGGTGGATGGCTGACAATTGCCATCATCCTCCTTCAGCTTCAATGTGTGGGCTATTCGAAGTACGAGCAATCCCCGGTAGCCTCCTATTATCAGAACCGGGCTATGGATGCTAGAGACATTGGCGCCTTTACCATCGGTTATTCGGGCTTCGGAGTCTGGATCGACATTCTACCAATTTCGATAGGACTGGGCAGCCAGGACCATTCATCCCAATACTCAAGTCCCGGCAATCAGGATATGCACAAAATGAAATCCAATGCCATGGGCCTGGAGCATGGTGAATTTGGAATTCATAATCAAATGGAAAGTGTATTGGTTTTCTTTAGCCAGGAATTCTCACAACCCGGTTCGTTCCAGACGCTGGCGCGAGCCAGACAGAGATCGAAAGGCTCCTATCCGGGAGCAAATAGCAATGGAGCCGATTATGGTAAGCTCCGAATAAATGCCTGTCTAATGGTATGTATCAAGATGGGAATTCATCCATTCGAAATGCTGGACTTCCTTGTAGGTCTTTTTGGGTTCGATCTGTACGAGGATGATGTTTTCACCACGCAATCCGATCCACGCTCGAGAGACAACAATGCCGAATTGGAGAAACTCCTGCAATGAGACTGCTTAATTTCATTGCCATAGCCACCGCTTGTGCTTCTCTCCTGTACTGTTCCAGTGCACCGAATTCTAATACTCAGAGAAAGATAGAAGATTACAAGTATTCAGGCATTCGTAGCCGTTTATTGATTCATAAGAATCCGGCCATCGGTGATTCGGCAACGTGCGCCTGGAGTGATGGTAGCCGCCGAACTCGCCGAGTTAAAAAAGAGGTAGGCTTTGGGCGCTGGGAAGTATCGGAGAGTTTGTCCGGTTTCCCGGATCTATCATTCAGAATGGAAGTGGATAGGAATGGCAAAGTGTATTCAGCACAGGCTCTCAACCTGAAAACAGGAATTCGTACAGAGCTCCCAATTCTTCGCGAGGGCCCGCTGTCAATCCAGGTCCATGAATCCTTTGAGCTCTCCAGACAAATTGTATTTCATGTGCCCGCTGGCAGATTTGAGACCGGAACGGCGGTTAAGACTATATTCAGACCTGGCTTCATCTACAGAAATGTAGAAGTGGCCGCCGTCGTAGAGTCCGTTCCCTTTCAGGCAATCGTTGAAGTCTTCCATGGCCAGCGAATGGATGATTCGGACCCGGACCTTCTGTACCGTTTGAGAGGGGGAGAAGATTATGAATCAAGGTGCGAATTAATTTCATACAACAAGAATTAGCCCATGGCTTCCCGGCGGCTTCCATCCAGGTTACCTTGCGACTTCGTTGATTAGCTTGCCCAGAAGGGAATCATGAGTTGTTACAGATTTCTGATTCGCCTCATACTGACGCTGAACCTCAATCATTTTGGTCATTTCTTGAACGATGTTTACGTTGGAAGCTTCCAGATAACCCTGCATAACTAGAGGTTCTCGATCTCGCTTGAATTCCAGCATAGGTCCAGATTCAGGAGTAACTGAATAGAAGCTATTCCCTTCCTTTACAAGATGTCGGGGATACTCCACCGTACGAATCTTGATTCGATCCAGAAGCACGGGGCTTTCCCATTGATTGGAAGTTTCATTTACGGTGGTGTCCGGATCATTTCCTATTTTACCGTTGATCCAGACCTCACCGTTTTCTTTCACAGTCCAGTTCCAGCGGGCCACCTGAATGGGACCATTTTCTCCCATCAACCTGTGACCATCCGATGTTACCAGATATCCTTCGCGATCCATGATAAATGAACCATTTCGAGTCAGTTTTTCACCGCGATCGGTTTGAACTACAAAGAAGGCCGGAGACTTTTCCCCGCGATCATCCAGCATCAGGTCAAATGGGTTACCTGTGGATTTGACTGCACCCTGCTCGAAGCGAACGAAGTTCTCATTGAATTCCACTCCGGTTCCCAGCTTACCTACCGTAGGAGCCAGATCGAATCCTCCGGCCGGCACCCAGCCCATTCCATCCTCTCTGGTTCGTTCCAGGAGCATCTCCGGGAAGGTTTTGAAAATGGCTTCTTCTGATTTATAGCCTGTCTGATCCACGTTGGCAAGATTGTTGGCAATGACATCCATCTTCTCCTGGTTGATCACCATGCCTGTGGTCGCCGTGTAAATACCCCGTAGCATATCAGATGTATCGGCATTTTGGGGAAAAACGAAATGCTTGAATTTCTGGAAAAAAGGCCGAACTATAAGGCAGGTGCAGATACAAGGGAACAAAGCGTCTGCGGATCAGGACTATTTCCTGAGTCTGGGTGCGGGCCATCATCAAGTGCCTCTAATCGAGGCTGCCGTTCGAAAAGGGCTGTCAGTAATCGCCGTGGACAAGAATCCGCTGGCTCCAGGGTTTGAAAAAGCGGACTTACAGCTTCATGCAAGTATACTCAAGCCGTTCTGGATTTACCGGGCCATTGAAGAACACTTCCCCAGAGGGCAGATTCGAGCTGCTGGAAGTCGTAGCTTTGGACCTGCAGTACTGAGCGCGGCTTACCTTGCACGCAGGTTCGGAGTACCGGGATCCAGTCCTCATTCCTTGATTCGATTCCAGGATAAGAACCGCCTGAAAAGCTTCCTGGCCGGAAACGGCATATCCGTGCCAGAGCGCATCCCCTGGAAACCCGGAAAGGATCCATCCGATGTATTGCGCAAACGAGGGGTCTGGATTGCCAGAAGCGGCAAAGGGTCAGCCAAACAGGGAATCGAAGTTCTAAGTAGCCATGAAGAGAAGAAGCTGTATCTGGAAAAGCATGCAAAGAAGACCCCGGCCAATCGCTCTCTTTTTATTGAAAAGTATTACCAGGGCACAGAGTTCATTTCCTACGGATTTGTCCTGAACGGCCGGTTTCATCCACTTACGCTCACCGAGAAAGTCATAAGCGATACAGAGCCAATGTTTGCAGATCGAAGACATCTGTTTCCGGCCCGAACCTCTGAAGAAAATGCAAGAAGCATGGTACAGACCTGTCAGAAGATTGTAGATCTCTGTAAATACGACAATGGTCCTTTCTTTGCCGAGTTTCTCATTCCCAAAAGAGGAAAAAGCCCCAGGCCTTTGCTTATTGAATGCCAGCCAGAGGTCGGAGGCGAATATCTGGCGGACTCCCTGGTACCCGAGGTTCTGGATATTAATTACTTCGATATGATGATGGATCTCCTTACCGAAGGTCCAGAACAGGCCTCCCGTCATTTAATCGATGCAGGGATCCCTCTGGATCCGGAGAATCTTTCCCATATTCTGAGCCCTCGTCGTTCTGCAGTTATTTCCTACCTGTTGCCTACCCGGGCCTCCATTGAGGATCTTCGCATGCCAAAGAGCATGAAAGAAGATCCATCCTTTGTTTTTCTGGAGCCTCTAAAACCACGGGGCTACAAGATGGATCCCGGCAACGGAAATGCAGATCGCCCTGCTGTATTCTTGCTCAAAGACTCCATCGATCATCAGCAGGAACTAATCAAGAAAGCGGACCACTTCGAAAACCAGATTCGCCTCATCCCGGTGCAGGAACAGAAGAAAGGCAAACGAAAGAGGCCTCGTGCCAGGCGAAAAACTACAGGTCCCAGAAATCTTGCATTGAGCGTATCTCTGTGGAAACCTCTAATATAGAAGTCTGGAACAGGCACTATCTTCGTCCTGAAAGTAAGCAGTCCTATCCGGATGAAGCCCTGGTACGATTGATTCGCACTCTACCTCTGCATGAAAAAGCTCCGGATGCTACTGACACGGAGCTTCTTACCGAAAAAGAACAACGATGGGATAAATCTGCGCGCTCTTTAATGCGAAGCCAGGGGATGTCTGCGAATTCCTCCTCGAAGCCTGAATCCAACCCTGATCCAGAGAATTCGGCCAGCATGTTTCGTTACTTTGCCCTGGATTTTGGCTGCGGATCGGGTCGTCACATTCCTCTACTGCTGGAAAGCGGGTATGAGACCAGCGGTTGCGACTCATCGAAGAATGCCATTGACCACTGCATCGAGTTGTATCCCCGGGCCCGGTTTTCCCTGTCGGTTGACTTTTCCATCCCGGCCTCCCCAGCCGAAGACGGGCTGTATGATGTCATCGTTTGCTGGGGAGTATTGCATTATATGCCTGCAAGGGAAGCTTCCAGGTTATTGATGCAATTGGAAAAAGCGCTGAGACCGGGAGGATTTCTACTGGGAACATTGCGTAAGGAATCAGACACTCATTTTCAGCACTCCGCTGTATCTGAATCCTCCATTCATCTTGCTTCAGAAGAAGATCTGAAGGGATTACTCTCCGGTTCTTTTGCCGATTTTGAATACGGATACATGGAGAGAACTCCACTGGGAAAAATGGACCAGATCGTCGCTCACTGGTTTTTTCGAGCCAGAAAGTTAGTATCTTGAGGCTGCTTCCATGATCAAGAAACCAGCCACCAGTAGATCACCTATGAGCCATTCCGTAATTGACCATGAAAATCCGGGAACCCCGGACGGTGCACGATGCCCGATCTGTCAGGAGTCCATGCATCCATTGTATCAAATTCAACGCTTCAACCCTGCCCTCAATATATGGAAATGCAACGGATGCGGATTACAGAAGAACCTCACGGTGCCCGATGATCTAACTTCACTTTACGCAGAAGGGTATTACACCGGTCAGGCAGATTTCGCTTACGAGGATGAGCGAAATCAGGAAGAAGCCAACAGCATTGTATGGAAGGCAAGGTTAAGAACAATCGGAAAGAGCAATCCCCCTCCTGGGGATTTTCTGGACGTGGGATGCTCCTTCGGAGGCTTCGTGGCAGCAGCCAGTCAGGCCGGTTACAAAGCCAGAGGGCTGGATCTTTCGGAATTCTCTGTTTCTGAAGGTCGCAAACGAGGCCGAGACCTGATCGCCGGACCTGTGGAGCCCTCTGTCTTTTCGCCGGAGAGCTTCGATGTGCTCACTTTAATCGAGGTCATGGAACATCTACCGGACCCTTCTCTGGCCGCCCAATCACTCTTTTCGTGGCTGAAACCCGGAGGACTGGCAGTCATCCAAACCGCCAACTTTGACGGCCTGCAGGCCCGAAGCGAAGGCTCCAGCTATCATTACTATCTGCCCGGACATCTGGTCTATTATTCAGCTCGTAACCTACAACGACTCCTGAGGATGGCCGGGTTTAGAGGATTTAAGCTCCATAGACCGGTGGACTTTCCCCTTCGTGCGAAAATTCAGAAGATGCGCCAACAGGCACAGCCAGACAAAGTTTCTGCAAGAAGGATCCTCAGAACCTCCACTTATCATCTCAAGGGAAAGATTGCCCTGGTCAATTTCTCCCTGACCAGCTCCATGGTGCTGTAC
>PBEB01000048.1 GCA_002717505.1 Leptospiraceae bacterium | reverse complement strand
TCCTCCATCAAGGTATAACAGGTGGAAACGGGTTCACCCGGTTTTCTGTTTTATCGGATAATGGGCTGTGCCGCTTTTCTTTTCAAGAAAAAAAAGAAATTTTGATAGATTTGCTTCCGCTTCCGGGACATAAGCACTGCTTTATCGGAAGCTGTCCGCCATGAAACTTACAATCACTCTGTGCGAAAGCAAGCTGCCCAGGTTTTTCTATCCTTAAACCCATTGCTACAGGTAAACCTTGTTTCCACTGTTCAATTTTCTACATTAAACAACCAGCATCTTTAGAAATCGTCTTCGTCCAGAACTGGTTCCGTACTTTCCGGCATGATTACCGGTGAAGTTCCTTCTACCGAATGAGCATCACAGGGCTCATCCGGTACGGTACCTCTTATAAAATACTCCGTTATCGTTTTCGGGCATTGAGGTAAGGGTCTTTTACCCGAAGTTTCACATACAGTTGCCTGCACTACCCCTTCCGGCGGTCCAGGAAATCGCATAACCGGCTCTCCTTCCAGAGCTCGATTCATATATCGACCCCAGATGGGAGCAGCCATCCCACCACCGGTACCCGATCGTCCCAGGCTAATGTTACGATCATAACCAATATAGATTGCCGTTACTAGATTGGGCGTATAGCCTACGAACCAGGCATTTGTGGAACGGTCTGTTGTACCTGTCTTTCCCGCTGCAGGACGACCGTAAAGACGAGCCGCCGTTCCCGTTCCTTCCTGAACTACATCTTGAAGCAAGGAAGTGATAATATATGCCGTAGCTTCTAGCAGAATTCGATCCTTTCTCTGTTGCTCGGGATCTGTTTCGTAGATTACATTGCCATCCCGGTCTTCGATTCTCTGAATCAGGTAGGGATCGATTCTATACCCGCCGGATGCAAACACTGCATACGCTCGAACCATCTGCAAAGGTGTCATTTCCCTGCTTCCCAGAGCAAGAGTGGCATTGCGGGGGAACTGGTCTTCTGCAATGCCGGTTATGGCGGCAATCCCTGGCAGAAGCCTGGCCGGTTGCATATAAGTAAAAGCTTGAATGGCCCAGGTATTCCGACTCTGAACCAGGGCCGGCCGCATACGAATGGGGCCCATATAGCTACCACTGTAGTTCTCCGGTGAGTATTCGGATAGGTCTGCAGATAGCCAGTGTTGCGGAGAGTCATCCAGCACAGTACTTGCCGTTAGTTCTCGATCTGTACCCGGATTTCGCCCGGTGTAATCCAGCCCCGCAGCATAGACGATGGGCTTGAAAGAACTACCTGGCTGTCTTTCTGCCGAGTCAAATCGAAGCAACTGATTTCGGGATTCGAATCCAGTACCACCTACAACAGCCGTAATCGCCCCTGTATCTGGCCGAACACTGATCAATGCACCCTGGATACCTTTATCATCATCGTCGTTGCCTTCATGGGAACGCTGCAATTCCTGTTCAAAAGCCCGGGCAACGTTTTCGCCACCAGATAACAGATTCAGCATGGTGAACTCATCTCTCCAGTGCCGTGCCAGCTCCAGGGCAAAGTCCCTTTCAGCCTGAGTTCGCTTTACAGAGTATTCCGGTAATCCGAACAGAGCCTGCACCAGGGGCATAAAATCCCCTGCTTCGCGATCGAAAGTCTCATATCTCGTAAAGGGAGATCTGCGAGGTCGCTCGTTTAACTTCTTCAGCCAGGGGATCATCTGGTCTTCAGCGGACTGTTGATGCTTTACGTTTATAGTTGAATAGATCTTGTAGCCGCCGGTATAAATCCTTCTTCTCAGGCGACTGGATAGTTGATCCAAAACATACGCCGTAGCATAAGGAAAGCGATTGGTGCGCACTCCAAAGTAGTTTTCATCGGGATAGCGGTTAAAGAGCGAAGGATAATACTCCGTTGCCAGATAGTTATGGGCCTCGGTGGCATCCTTCGGTGTGATCATCCCGGTTTCGATCAGTCTCTGAAACACTACCCGAATCTTCTTGGCAGAATCGGACGGATATTTCAGTGGGCTGAGATCGTTGGGGCGAGTGGTCAGAGAGGATAGCACAGCCACTTCCCCCCAGTTAAGATCCCGGAAATCCTTGTTGAAATAGAACTGGCTGGCTGCCTGAACACCGTTGGTACCATGTCCCAGAGGCACCTCGTTGAAATAGAGCTCCAGGATTTCATGCTTGGATAATCGTGCTTCCAGAAACAGAGCCAGGCTGGCTTCCCGGGCCTTTCGCACAATGGAGCGCTCTCGGCTAAGGTACCTGAGTCGAGCTACCTGCTGAGTAATGGTAGAAGCCCCTTCCCGAATACCACCGGCCAGGAAATTCACCACCGCCGCCCGGGCAATGCCATAGAGATCAAGACCCCAGTGCTCCTCAAAATTGTTATCTTCTGTGGCAATGAAGGCTCGAGCCACAGGAAGCTTGAGATCCTCTTCTTTTAATTCGACAATCTCACGACCGGAATCGCTACGAACGTAGCGGGCTATGAGTTCGGGCTTTCCATCCAGGCCTACCCCATAAAGCGAGGAGGGTTCATCATATCCGGCATCGCTCCAGACTAGAAAGGGATCAGCAAAGGTAAAAGTAATGCAAAAGATGATGCCAGCTCCCACGGAACCAGTAAAAACCAGAGCTCGAAGCAAAGATCCCCTGGCCAATTTCTCCAACCGGCCCCCGATGGAAAAAAAGAAGACCCGGCTGAACAGGCCCACACCTTCCTGGGGATCAAAAACACCTTTGCGATAGGACTCCAGATCCGGCGAGGCAGTTTGACTTCTGGCTTCGGACTTTGCGGTAATTCCGCTCCCTCTGGATGTCTTGCGCACCGGCGCTTTCTTTGCGGCTGACTTTTTACTTGAAGGGGTGGCTTTTCCTTTGCGTGTGACCTTGCTTCCGCCGGTTTTACTTTCCCGGGAGGAGGTCTTCTTAGTGGAGGTTTTCCCCTTCTTGCTTGCGGCTGATTTCCTGGGACTGGAGGGCTTCTTCTTTCCGGATGGATCCTTACTGGCCATGCAGCGTCAAGCTCCGATGGGCCATCCCATTATTCAACCAGCTTTCGTCCCAGAACCACCGGAAACACGCCAGATTGATGATATCTATAGAAGAGAATCAATAAAAAGATCCATCCCGGTGTCTGGGATAGCAAAGAGGCCCAGGCGGCCCCGTGAATTCCATAAGCAGGAATCAGAATCGAGTTAAACAGGATGCCGGAACACATGCGGATGCCAGCCTCAAGTCCCACAACCACCGGACGATCCAGAGCCAAAAGCGCCGTACCCAGAGGTGCAAATACCAGCCGAAGCAAGAACCCCGGATACAGAATCCAGAAGACCGAGATAGATCGAATGTATTCCTCTCCGTACCAGAATGGCAGAAACCAGGCAAAGATCCAAAATCCCGGCAGCAGTAGTACCAATCCTGGAACCAGATAACGATAGATCTGCTTTAGACTCTGAAAGAACTGAGCGGAGGTTTCCAGGACACTGAATCGCGGAAGGATGACGCTTTGCATGGTGGCCAGCAGAATCAGAAAACCCTGCATGGGAATGCGGGCCGCATGAAAGAAGGCCGCATCCGAGCGCTGCCCCAGAAGCAACACTTCCATCCAGTCACTTAGAATCGAAAAGAAACTGGCAGCGATCAACCACCTATTATAGGAAAACAATCGCTTGATCCAGTGAAAACGATGGTCTCCAGGGGCAGCCCTTTCAAAGAAAGAAGCCGGAAAAATGGCGAAGAAGATGGCTACCGAGATGTAGGGCCCGGCCAGAAAGCTAAACAGGGCCTGCTGAATTGTAAGATGACCAGAATCTCCAAAGTAAAATAGAGAAAGTAGAGTTAGCCGGACAATACCGGTAGAAGGAATCCAGTACACCAGCTGCCTGTATTTCTGATGAGCTACCAGAATCGCATCTAAAAAGGAAAAGATGCTCATGCCAAAGCCGGATAGAAGAACCATCAACAGAATGGAAAGATGATCCGGCGAATGAGGGAGACGCAAAGGTCCTCCAAGAATCGGGAAAAAACCGGCAGTGGCCCAGGAAGCGATAAGAATAAAGGCAATTAGAAAAGCATAGAACTTGAGAGAAAGGGAAGCCCTGAGTATGGAAGAAACCTCTCCGTGTTCATTATGATGAAGGCTCCGGGAAAGGTATCGGATCAACGAATACTGTAGACCGGCTTCGGTGATGGCCTGAATTACCGTGACCTGCGCTACGAATTGTCCGTACACACCGTGGTCTTCCACAATGAGCAGCTTGCCCACAACCAGGGAAAACACCAGCGAGCTGAAAGAATGAAATGAACGAGAAAGAAAAAGCCCGGCGATTTTCCCCAGACGTCTACTTTCACCGATTAATGAAAGCGCCCGTTGAAGCATTCCAGTTCCAGTTTCTGTCCCAGACTCCAGATTACAGTGGTAGTTTTATGATCTACCTCATCCTTTCTGTAGCTTCGTCTTACTCCACGAAGCCAGGTGGAATCGTGCAGTCCGGTCATTACCAGCACCCCGGAACCAGCGATCCACTCATCGCCACGCAGAACCCTGCCCAGAACTCCCAGCTCTCGAGCTTCCTCCTCGGTCTTTTCATTGTGAGGATCAATTCTTCCATAGAATCTGTAGCCATTGGCACGGGATAGAAAGCCCAGCACAAGACCTTCCGGAGCCCCAAAGGAGCCCCACAACATATGGTAGCGATTCTCAGAACGAGCAAAAATATCGCAGGCTGCCGAAATAGAGCCAGATTCGATCAAAGCCACAGAGGCACCGGCGCTGCGAATATCTTCTATTAAATTCTCATGTCGAGGGCGATTCTGTACAATAACAGTCAGGTCTTTTACAGGAACATCCAGAGCATCGGATACCTGCTTCAGCACATCCTTTCGCTCCATTTCAAAGATTCCGGGACCTGGATCGGCCTGCAATGGAATCAAAATCTGTTCCATGTAGGTTCCGGGCACATGGATCACAGATCCTCGCTCTGCAGCGAGAATCACAGTCATTGAATCCGGTAAGCCTTTCGCAAAATTAGAGGTGCATTCCAGTGGATCCACTATCAAATCCATCTCTTCGCCGCCGGCTCCCAGAACTTCCCCGGAATAGAGCATAGGAGCTTCATCCTTCTCCCCTTCTCCGATCACTACAGTCATTTTATAGGGAAGATCGTTCAGCCCCTCCCGCATGGCTTCCACACAGATATGGTCCGCCTCATTCTTGGCATTCTTTCCAGAAAGCTCAATTACCGACCGAGCCACCGAATCCGTAACCCAGGCCAGTTCCTTTCCTCGATCAATCCAGAGTTTGTCTGGCATTATTCGCCCACCCTTCGCCAGAATGTAACCGACTTGCCCGATCTGAAGCCTAAATAGCTGTAAAGTATGGTTTCCAGGGCTTCTCCATCACTGAGAGCAATAAAGCGAATTTCCTGATTCACCTTCTCTTCAGATCCAGGGACTTCCCCTTCCCCGGTAAGATGGAAGGCTGCTCCGTGGATCTTACCTTTTAGATCTTCCCTTTCGCTGGTAAGATGCAGAGATGCATCCAGAGCCTCCCGGTATTCCAGAGCATAAGAGCGATTCAGGACAACCCGGTCCTGAATCCGTTCATACAGGATGTCAAGCCTGCAATCCACCACCGGACCATCCTTCAGCTCGCAACTCCGATCAATGACTGCCGTTTCAATGATGGAGTCGTTTCGATCGTAGACAATCCTTCTTCCCCTGAAGTTTCCGATCATGTCCACTTCCGGTCGGAATACAGGGCCCTGGCCGGATACTTCCGGGTTGTAAAAGCCGCAGGAAAGCAGCGTAAGCAGAAGAGTGAAAAGACCAGGGATGGGAAATTTCGATTGCTTTAGGAAACCCACAACGTACCATCGAATCACTCTCCGTTCAGGGGTAAATCAGGAATTCCAGGCGAGCAAATGACAGATACACAGTTTACCGTGGCAACCATCCCCTTTGAACCCGTAAGGGATATCCTGAAAACGGCCATGGATCAGCTTTTCCATGTTGAAGTCACCGGCCTGGAGTCGATACCAGAATCCGGCGGAGCAATTCTGGTCTGCAATCATACCGACAATCTGGATCCCATGATCCAGGGGCTGTACAGCACCAGAAGGATTCACTTCCTGGGAAAGGAGGAATTGTTTCGTCCGGACGATCAGATTCTGGAAACCCTGGCTCAGGCGCCCGGCTGGAGTCATCCGGTGTTTTCCCCCATCCGACTGACAGTGGAAGGAGTTCTGAGACTGTACGGTCTATATCATCGAAGTCAGATGGAGACCTGGGGAGGACATCCCATTCGGAGGGCCTTTAAGGGAGATTCGGCCAAAGATGCAGTAGCCTACTATCAGGAAATTGAGGATCAAATGCTGGAACTCCTCAAAGAAGGACACCTGCTTTCGATTTTTCCGGAGGGCACGAGAAGTGAAACAGGTGTGATGGCTGCGTTTAAGCCCATGACTGCCAGACTGGCCCTGAAGGCGAAGGTTCCCATTGTTCCCAGTGGAATTCGTGGAGCTCATGGTTTTTCCGATGTCCGCACCTTTCTTTCCGGCGAGGCATTTCAACGTGGAATCTACTATAACGTGGGCAATCCAATTCAGCCTTCCGATTTTCCCGATGTGGAAGAACTGGGAGAAAAGGCGGCGGCCCGAGCCCTCACAGAGGATCTGCAAAAGCAGGTCTATGCATTAACATTGCATCCAGAGCGTCGATCCCGGGGCCGAGAGGTTCCCCGGAAAACCCGGGCCAGGCAACTCTAATAGCATCCATGATCTCTTGAAGTCCGGAACAGTCACCACGGGAGCTGTATGCCGGGCCATTTAAACCGGCAATCTCCCCAGTCCTTTTGTAGTTGGCAATAGCATCCAATAGAACTATGGACCGCTCATCCGAAGGAACCGGCTGCCGGCCCTGCCCCCTTGAAATTAGTAACGGCATGAATCAGAACTGTGGGCTGGCAGACGAAACCGCCAGGCGAGAATCTGATTCTGGAAAACCATCGTGCATGCATCCACGCTCCAACATCCGGCAGGATTCAGTCCTCCAGCTGCTTATGACCCAGAAGCACCTTTTGCTTTTCCAGCCGTCTTAACAATTGAGGATAGCGCTTCTTCAAGAAAGGATCATCCGGCCTGGTATTGATGGCAGAAGCCCAGTAATCCTCGGCCTTCTTGTAGTTTCCCAGAAAGTAATGAGCCATACCTGCATATTTCAGCGCCGGGAAGAAGTCCGGTCTAAGCTGCAGGGCCCGGGTCAAATACTTCAAAGACTTAAGGTATCGCTTCTCTCGAATGAGACAATATCCTCGATACATCAGGATTTCTGCATTCTGCTTCTCAGAATCGCCTTCCATCAGTTCCAGAGCTTTATCGTACTGACGGTTTCGAATAAAACAGGAAATCTTCAACTTGTAGATTAAATCATCGGAGATTTTATGCTCTTCCCCGGCATGTCTGGATTCCAGGAAACCTACGCGAATTAACGACACATCGTCGGTGGGCTCCCCTTGATTATAGAGTGATTTCACAAGCTTTTTGAGCTTCCCTTCGCTTTGTTCCACCAGGCGTAGAATCAAACTGTAATCGTAGTTAATCTCAGGGGCCGCCGCTCCTGGCTTGAGATTTAGATCGTCCTTTCCGTCGGAGCCAGCCACAAGTATATCGCCGGGATTCAGCTGATACCTCTGAATCTTGAATCCAAGCTCAGAAGGGCATCCGAACTTGCGCATGGTTAATTCCGACTCAATAAACCGCGCCTCACCGTCTCTGTACAGAATCAAAAACGGATGTTCTGCATTGATAAATATCAGTTCGCCGGTTTCTTCGTTTACAAGACCCAGAATTCCAGAAAACATCATGGCTCCATCAAAAGATAAAAACAGAGTCTGGATTTCTTGATAGGTGCCTTTCAGCCAGGCTTCCGGAGTGACACTTAAGACATTGGACTGCCCGGCAACCCTGCTAAGCAGGGAGTTCAAAACGGTGCCCATAACCAGAGCTCCGCCAGCCCCCTGCATGGACTTTCCCATACCATCGCCGTTGAAGAACATGACATAGTGCGATCCTGAGAAGTTAAGCTGACCGGTCATATTGAAGTCCCCGCCCAGGTGCTGGAATCTTTCTTTAAATAAGAAAGCCTTCTTTTGAATTAAAACACAATCTGTTGTAACATTCTTGCTTTGATTCCATTCGTTCATCAAAGGCTTCATAAGAAGCGTGGTCAGAAAGTAATCCCCATCCTGATTTCGCTTGAGCTTTTTGATTTCATCCAGAGAGACTTCGAATTCGGTTTGCAGATTGTTCAGCTTCTCGATGGTTCGCATCAAATCCTGGCTGTACTTTCGATCGATATATAGACCACATTCCATTTGCTTCATTTTTTCGATGAGGCCGGAGATGAATTTACGCTGAATGATCGAGCCATGCTGCGGCGCGATTAAATCAATGTCCAGAGACTCGATTTTTCGCAAGGCATAGTTCAGAATATCACGGCTGGGCATGTAAGCCATGTGAAAACCTTCTATGTGTCTGAAATAGTTTTCATCAGCCAGAAAGTGCCATGAATCTTCCAGACCGCCGAAGATATCTCCCGAGAACAGAACCTTCGTCTCCTGGTCGTATGTGACAAAGGCACCAGGGGAGTGGCAGTAAGGTGTAGTGTAGAATTGCAGGAGACGATTGCCGGCCTTTAGCTGAAAGTCGTTCTCATCAATATTGTAATAGCTGGATCGAAGACCATAGTGCTTGATTAGCACGGACATCCGGCTATGAGTCACAATCTGCAAATCGTCACGATTGATCAGCTCCTCCAGATAGGGAACGGCTGCGCAGAGATCTGGATCTTGATGATGCAGGATTATATACTTCACGTCTTTGAGGTCGCAGGCCATTTCGATTTTTCGGATGATGTCTTCTCTTTGCAGCATAGAGCCCGGATCGATGAGAATGGATTCGCTACCATTATTGATGAAGTACGGATGACATTGAAAAGGATCGTTTTCCAGGTAGATGCCAACCCAGAGGATTCCAGGAGCAACCTCCACCGGTCGGGAGAAATCCAATTCCGATTCTGCGAGAATGGAATTGTCGCTTGCTGAGGACGAGGCGATAAGCTGGGGCATAAGCCAGCCTTTTCCCCCACCCTGGACCTGGAAACACAAAACACTGTAACATTCGCTAGCTGTAGTTCCGCAGCAAGATTTCAGTAAAAACGGATAATCAGAATAGTTCTCATTTATTCAGCAATGGCCGAAGCAGCCCTGCACGCCGCCGGCTGGTCAGATCCTGCATTGGATCGGTCCTGCAGCTAAGATGGGTTCTGGCTGCAGCGCCGCGGTTCCTGTCCTCGCCTATAGCTCCCTTCGCGCAAAAGGACGGGTAAGGGAATGAGTCGATGGCTCCAGGGACCGTCAGAAAATAAAGCGCAATCCCAGACGGTGCTGCATCTCTACCGGCGCATAGATTCCGTTCGCACGAAGGTTTCGCGAAAAAGGTAGCTGAAAAGAATTGGCTTTTGCCTCCAGGGCATTGTCCGGTCCAAGAGCACTACCAGGCGCATAGAAAGCAACATCTACGAGCAAAGTTTTCATTCGAAGCCCGGAATCAGAAAGGCCGTCTCTGGAATCTGGAGAATTCTCCCGGAACCGGAATTCGGAATCAGTAGATCGTAGTAGCTCCTGCTGCAAGAGCCCCACTTCTCCGAATTCTTTATCATCATGTTCGTAACCCAGCCAGAGAAAAACTCCGGCGAAAACCAGAGAAGCGATGGCGGCTCCAGAAAATAGGTTGGCTCGATTATCCCAGACCTTCGCATCCAGCCGATTGTTTTCGATTTGCTGAAACTGATAGACCGAAAACGAAGGCACATCGGTTATTGCAAGGGCAGGAATCTGGCTACGTATAGAGTCTCGAACTTCGTTAGCTCGAATTGTGCTGTAGGCCCATCCGCCACCCAGAACCAGGCTTTGAAGCATGAATCCAAAAGCCAGATCATGGTGAGTCCAGTCTGTAATGACGTATCCAGGGTCCCGATAAAAGTCTTCGGTATTACCTTCGCTCATGGTCACAGAAACCGTTGAGGTCTTTCCGGACTTCAGTTCCACTCCCTTGAACCGATCTATGTGGTTGTCCAGGCTGATACGTATGCGATGGGTCCCCTCTTTAAGATTTTCCACTTTTAACGGCGTAGTTCCCAGGAATTCTACATTAAGAAAAACCTGTGCTCCTGGAGGATCGCTATTTACCACCAGCGTAGCGTCCCCTTTGACTGGCCTGCATTCGAAAGAAAAGTTGGAGCTCTGATTAAGATCGATGGAGCGACTTTCATCTTCGCATTCCTCATGACTGACCCGCAACTCATAGGAGCCCGGGGCCACAGCTTCATTGAGTGGCGACTTTCCCAGATAGACATCGTCCAGAAATACCAGGGCACCAGGCTTCGCTGTACTGACCTGCAATCGGCCGGATCCAAGTCCGGGTAAGCGACTGCTGATAAACTGGCGAATTTGAGTTAAGGTGGCCTCATCGTAAGGATTGCGACCGGAAAGACTGATCACCGTGCTGGACTTTTTTCCCCAGATTGCATCGTAAAACTCCAGCTCCAGAACGGGATTGGAGCGATCTCCTATAATGCGCCCTTGAATGAGATAATCCGCATCGATGCTGGCTGCCACAGGGAATCCAGATTCCATTTCTACAAGATTCCCTTCGTTTATCCCCCAGCGATACACCTCCCCTTCCAGCAGGATTTTTTCTCTTGTTGAGCCTATGGCATCGTCGGTGATCTGAGGGCTGGAATAAGGACTGTTTACGCTTGCTTTGCCCGCCGGATCCAGAACTACATCAGGAGGACGAAAGTCTCGAATGAACACAGGCAGTGTCATGCCATTGAGTATCATTTGAGGTAATCCGGTTTCCAGATAATCCAGATTCCTGGTACCGGAAAGATTGCTGAAGGGAATGATTTTGAGTCGTCGAACCGATGGCCTGGCTGTAACAAGCGGAGACTCTTCCGCATGCACTGCCGTTACCAGCAACGGCCAGACAAGAATCCAGATATGAAAAAGTGCCAGCTTCGCTGCAAGAATGCGATATGGGATGTTTCGGATCATACTTCCCGGTTTCAGGCTGACTTACGAAACGGACTGTTTCTTTTCCTGAAAGCGCACAGATACAATTCTGGTGACTCCCGGCTCTTCCTGGGTGACACCGAATATTGCGCTGGCTTTCTCCATAGTGAGCTTATTATGCGTGATGACCAGAAACTGACTTCTGGGTGCAAAACTGGCCAGCATTTTAAGAAACCGATGTACGTTATTGTCGTCCAGCGGAGCATCGATCTCATCCAGAAGGCAGAAGGGAGATGGCCGAACCAGATATGTAGCAAACATCAAAGCGATGGCCGTCATATTCTGTTCTCCGCCGGAAAGCAGGGTTATGGAGCTGTTTTTCTTTCCTGGAGGCTGCACCATAATGCTAACCCCGCTATTCATTGGATCGTTCTCATCGGTGAGTGTCAGGCTTGCATGACCTCCGCCAAATAAGGTCTGGAATACCTCGGTGAAATTGTTTTGAATTCGTTCGAAGGTATCCCGAAACAGAGCTCGGGAATTCTCATCGATTTCCTGAAGAATGGAAAGAATGTTTTTACGAGCATCCTCAATGTCCTGCTTCTGTTTTAGCAGTTCATTGAGACCTTCTTCGCATCGAGCATATTCATCGATGGCCAGAGCATTGAATTGACCAAGTCCCTGGATTTCTCCCTTGATGCGTCTGTATTCGGATTGCTCGTTGTCCTTGTTAAGACGCCGATTCCCGCACTCCTCTTCCAGTTCGCCTGGACTCATCTGAAAATCATTGTATAGCTCTTCTTCCAGGGTTTGCAAGGCCACATTGATGTTTTCCTGAGCTCTTTCTTCCCGACTCATTTCGGGCAACAGTCGCTCGATGGCATCCCGATCCTTTCGGGTCTTCTCTCTGAGCTCAGCAATTCGATTTCTAACTTTCTCAATATTCTTTTGCATGCTTTCCAGCATGCTGGCTTTTTCCCGGGTTTCCTTATTATTGCGTTCCAGCTCTTCTTTTTGCTGCTTTTGTTCCTCACTGAGTTTGGAAATCAAACCATCCACTGACTTGATTTCGTCGCTCAAATAGTTCAATCGTGCGCTGGACTGCTCAATCTGGTTTTCCAGCTGATCTCTTGCTTCCTGTGAGGAGTCCTTCCTGGCCTGATAGTCACGGATCTGCAGTTCCAGCTCAACTCTGCGATTCTTCTCTTTTTCAATGCGTACTAGATTTTGCTTTCGCTGCTGCTGTAGCTTTTGATTTTCCTGATGAATCTCCACCTTCCGCTGGTTGAAGGTATTCATCTTTTGGTCCAGTTCCTCTTTGCGCGAAATCAAGCCTGACTCACCGAAGAAGAGCGAACGAAACTCAGCATCCAGCTTCTGATACTGATCAAAATCCTTTAGCAAAACGGAGAAAGAGAGGCTCTGGATCTGTTTTAGCCAGCCAGCCTTCTTTTGCTGAAGTTCATCCGGAGCATCGGTGGCCTTTAGATCCACAATCAACTCATCAACCGTTGCTTTCCCTTCCTGGATGCGAGAGAGCATCTCATCGGAAAGTGCCTTGCGACTTTTTTCGGCGGCCTCGATGTCTTTCTTACGTGCTTCCAGATCATTGATGAGCTGCTCGGTAAGCGCTCTCAATTGATCCATTACAGCTTTCTGATCCTTCTCGATCTGTTCGCTTTCGGATACGTTTGCCTCTTCCTTTTTCTGAGACTCCTGAATCTGGACTTCCAGATCCTCCACTGTCTTTTGAAGCTCTGCAGATTTCTTTGTTAGATTCTCAATCTCCGAGCTAAGGTCCAGCTCCAGTTGCATGGACTGCTCCAGCTTCTTTCGGGATGCCTTGAGAAACTTATCTTCGGCGTTCAGTCTTTCCTGAATCTGATCCTTCTGTCTGTTCCGTTCCAGGATCTCCTGGGCCACTCGATCCTGATTCTTTTCAAGAGATTCGATGATAGATAAGGTCTGATGATACTGCCGGTCCAGCGCGTGTCGCTTTTCCAGATCATCCTGATTCTGAACTTCCAGTTCTTGAGCTTCTGACTCAGACTTTTCAATACGATCCAGGATGGATTGTTTTTTTTCCGCGAGCTTCTGCAGCTTTTCTTCTATAGATTTCTGGCGATTCTGATTATCGGATATCTTAATATAGCGAATGTTTTTGTCGTGCTTGTCCAGGTGCTCTTTTAGCTTCAGATACTGTCTGGTCTTGCGAGCCTGTCTTTCCAGGTTCTCCAGCTCTCTCTCCTTCTCTTTTAAGATGTCGCCCAGTCGAAGAAGATTCTGTTCTGTATCGTCCAATCGCTTCAGGGTTTCCTGACGCTCCGCCTTGAACCGAGAAATCCCTGCCGCTTCATCGAAGAGCAGTCGACGATCCTCGGGGCTGGCCCGCAAAATCTCAGACATTCGGCCCTGCTCCATAATGGAGTAAGCAGTTTTTCCAATGCCCGTATCCATGAGCACTCGCTCGATTTCTTTACGAGTGGTGCGCTTCCCATTCAGGATATATTCACTGGCGCTGTTCAAATACAGCCTGCGTCCAATGCTTACCTCATCCTGATCCACGGATAGAGACCGATCCAGGTTATCGAAAGCGATTTCTACCTCGGCCATACCGGCCTGTTTCCGTTTTTCCGAACCCAGGAAGATTACATCTTCCATGTTTTTTCCGCGCAAAGCTCTTCCGGATTTTTCTCCCAGTACCCATCGCACGGCATCCACGATATTCGACTTTCCACAACCATTCGGGCCCACCACGGCCGTAATGCCCGTTCCGGGTTCGATCACGGTTTCATCCGCGAAGGATTTAAATCCTACCATGCGTATTCTTTTAACGTGCATGAAATTCCTCTGCCTGCCTCAGAGCAGGCCCGTTGGTTCGGAAAAGCGATCCTGCTGGATCCAGGAAGGAATCAGCAGGCCGGCGCCAACCCTCACTGTCAAGCAGTTGGGGATGGCTGGACCGTCAGAGGCCACCAGATATGCTGACGACATAAGGTCTGCTGGCCACGTTATGGAAGAAGTGTTCAGAAGAAAGCCCTATCTGCAATTCCTGCGTGGAAAATCCTCCCCGGACTTCAGTTTGCTGGAGGCCCGGGATGGATGTCTGATTCCTGCTGAGCATGGAAAAGCATTGTGCACCGCCTATGGCCCGGCCCGGGAAGCAGATCGGATACTCACAGGGGCGCAGGGCCTGAAACGAACCCAGATTCTGGTGATTCTTGGGGCCGGAAACCCTGAAATATTCAAAGTAGCAGCTTCTTTAGTACCCGGTCAGATCTGTGCCGTTCTGGATCACCGGTTGGCCCTGGGTGGATACTACATACAGACCCTGGAATCAACCTCGAGGAATCAGACCACTTCCGCCTCCGTTCCGACAGGTGGAGAAATGGCTGACAGACAATCCCGGGAGGACAAGAAACCGGCCACAAGCCCACCAGATGCATCGGCATCGGCATCGGAAGTGGGATCCGGGGATGCGGTGACCCGGGAAGGTAGCTCCGAGGGCACTAATCCTGAGCCAACTATTACTCAGGGAGAAGACTCTAAGTTTACCTCTTCTGACTCATTATCTATAGAAGAAAGTCCAATATCCGCCCCTGGAGATTCCGCCCCGTCGAAGCACTTAAACCGAAATCCTCACCCATTCCGGGAGCTACAGACCTACCTGGGAACTGCCGGTTGCCATCTGTTCTTCGGGGAGGAAACTTTGATTTCCCTGGAACACTATCTGGAAGGCCTCCCCGCAGAGAATTTTCAGGGGATTCGATTCTTGAAACATCGATCTTCGGTGGATCAGGCTCCGGATTTCTATGAATACGCCGAAGCCAGAATGCGGGCCATTCTACAGTCCAGAATGTCGGATCTGCTCACTCGCTTTGAATTCGAGCCATTGTGGCTACGAAATACGCTTCTGAACAGCCGAGAAGCAAGACCGGAAACGGAGCCCAGGAATTTAATCTACTGGAAAGATCGCTGGAAAGACAAACCGGCTTTGCTGGTATCTGCAGGCCCCAGCCTTTCAGAAAGCCTGGAATGGATTCGGAGCCATCAGGATCAGTTTTTCATTCTGGCCTGCGATACCGCATTGAAGCCGCTGCTACGAGCCGGGATTCGCCCCCATGGTGCCCACATCCTGGATGCACAAAAGCAAACTCTATTGCACTTCCTGAATGAAGACCTCAGCGATTTAGTTCTATTCGCAGATCTTGTCTGCCATCCATCGCTACCACGACATTTGAAACCAGGAGGCTGGGTCTTTTCCTCCACAGCCAGATTGATATACCGACCGGACGGTAGCACCGAGGAACTCAAGACACCGGGTACAGATCTTCTGGAAAGCATGTGCGGATTTCAGGGAAGACTACAATCCGGTGGTTCCGTGGCAACCTCGGCCTTTGATCTGTTACGTTTCCTGGGATTTCGCAGCATCTATTTTGCAGGCCAGGATCTGGCATGGACCTTTCGTCAGCTCCATGCACTGAGCACGCATCATTACGAACGGTGGAATTACATGGTGCATCGCAGACTCAGTCTGGAATCCATAAACGAAAGGGTAATGCAAAAACGAGATCTGGTGCCGGTACCTTCGGTGGATGGAAAAAGCATTCCAGGAGATTTCATTTTGAGTCTGTATCGCAGCTGGTTTGAACAGTCCATCGAATCATTACGAACCGAAGATCCAGTGAAATGCATTAACCTATCGCGTAGCGGAAGCCACATCGAAGGTATGACCAACCTTCGCATGAAAGATCCTCAGGCCAAACTCGATTTAGACAGGAATACAAATAAGAACTTGCGAAAGGAATTGTTGGAGCCATTTCGCAGCGAAATCAGTTCCCCGAAAGACAGGAGAGCAGATCAGAAAGCAAAACTCCAGGAAATCCAGAGCCTGTTGCTTTCATTGCAGAAAAAAGAAGCCGGGGCATCTGCGGCTGAGACTGTCTGGGCCCGGTATCCAGAATTGCGAGCCCTGATTCGTAAGACCGAGGTTTACATCAGTCGGAACTCTGAGAAATTGAGCGATGAGCGAGCAGATGGAGTGTATCGCAAGAACCTGGGCAAGAGTCTGGAGCAGTATCTTCGGTTCAGCAGTCGCTATCTCTGATATTTCTATTACTTCCGCCCGAGCGCCTGATTGAAAATCCACTTTCTAATGCAGGCGAAATTCAAGGCTGTGCTATGACTATCCACTCTGATTTCTCTATCACTTGCGAGCCAGATACGGAAAAAGCGTCTCAATATCACAGGCATCGCTTACGCATTGAGAATTGATATAGAGTCTCAGAGTCACCGGCCTGGCATTCGCGACGAAAGAAAAAGCAGCTCTATATCATCGGGATCGCCTGCGAAACGGGCATTAAAAAGGAGTCTCAGACTCAATGCCCTGGCTCTCGCGCCATTTACAACGAAGAACCTTCAGATTACTATCTTTGCTTTCGCATGAGACCCTGATACAGAGTATCAGAATCATTAACCAGGCATTCGCACAGAAGCGAACGTTCCTGTGCGATGGCTATGGTCTCAATCGATCTAATGAGACCCCAATTCTCCCCGGTTGGACACTACTCCTGCAATTAATCCAGGACAGAACTGTCGAACTGGTATATGATACTTCGCAGACGCAGGACAGCCCCCCTTCAATGAGAAGGGCAGCAGGAGAGATAGAATGAAAATAAACTCTGAAATTAGAAGCCCCCTGACCGGCCTGGCAGAAAGACTAATGCTGGTAATGTTGTTGATGTTGGCCTTATCTGCTTCCAATTGCAGTATTCTGGGACTGGAAGAAGAGAGCGACGATCTGGAAACCCTCGCTATTCTGCTTGTGGCCTCCAGTAATAGCGGTTGCACATACGAATCAGATTCACTTACCACCACTTCATCCTCAGGGAACTTCACCGTCATTGATACGGCTCAAACAAACTGTTTCAATTCCAGTAGTGGAGCCACACAGAGTTGCTCCGGGACCGGGCAAGACGGCGCGTACAACAGCCTTGCCAACACGAAACAACCGTCCTACACAAGCAATGGAAACGGGACAGTATCCGACAATCATACCGGACTGACCTGGACCGCCAGTCCGGATACAAACGGAGATTCTACGGTTAATGTAAGCGATAAATTGACGCAGCTGGGCGCCTATAACTACTGCGCTAGCCTTAGCTATGCTGGAGCGGAGGACTGGAGGCTTCCCACCATCAAAGAGCTTTATTCCTTGATGGATTTTCGAGGCAAGGATCCCAGCGGCTACACAGGAACGGATACCAGTGTCTTAACTCCATTCATCGACGATACTTACTTTACTGTTGGGTATGGAGACCAGGATGCAGGAGAGAGAATTATCGACGGTCAATACGCCACAACGTCCGTTTACCGCGGGCAGGTATTTGATTCTGATTCTGCGATGTTCGGAGTGAACTTTGTGGATGGTCGCATCAAGGGTTACCCCTGTACATCAAGTCAGACATTTTATGTCCAATGCGTTCGAGGTAACACAGAGTACGGAAAGAATAATTTCAGATTAACGGACTCCGGAACCACAGTTACCGACGATGCCACCGGGCTGGTCTGGCAACAAGCAGACGACGGAACAACGAGAACTTACGATTCAGCGATTTCGTATTGCGAAAATCTCAGTCTGGCAGGTAAAACCGACTGGAGGCTTCCCAATATCAAAGAGCTGAATTCTATTGTAGATTACTCTCGGGCACCAGACACAGACTCATCGGCGGCATTGAATTCGATATTTTCCGCGAGCACCTTTTCCAATGAAGAGGGCATTACCGATTATGGCTGGTACTGGTCCAGCACTACTCATGTTAGCGGAGGCTCTAACGGAACGACCAACGATGGAAAGAATGGTGCCTATCAAACCTTCGGTAGATCCCTTGGCTACTATCCCGCCGAGCTAACGGATGTGCATGGAGCAGGAGCCCAGAGAAGTAATTACAAACTGGACGTAAGCACAACCACAGGGGCTTCCACCGCGAATGCGGGAAACGGAACATTCTACTACTTTGGTCCTCAGGGGGATGTGCTGAGACACAATAACTATGTCCGATGCGTGCGAAACTGAGCCAGTTTGCATCAGAAATCCGGGGCCGGTAATTCCCTGCCCCGGATTCCCGGTCAGACTGCTAGACATTGATTGGCCTTCGCAATGACACGGGAATGTATTTTTCTGTTGTGACCCTTTCGGGAAAAACCGAGATCGGCATTGATTTCAGCGGCGAATCGATACCTGCTCGAATGAGGTCCTGGGCAATGATTCGCCAAACCATTCAAAGATTCTTTTTTTCCCGGTGGCGGCTATTCCCAGCAAATCATTCCTGGTCATCAACAATACGGATAGCCAATGAATCGTTCTGGATTTTCTTTTCTTCTTCCTGTGATCTGTGCGTGGAACTGCACTGTCGCGGAACTGGACTGCCGAAGCGAAGATCCACAATGCTCTCCTGCTATCGCACCCGTCCTTCTGTTTGGAAGCTGCTCCCAGAGTAGCGGGCAACTCATCAGCCTGGCCGCAGAAGACGGTACTGTTACCGATTCCCCTGCCACAACCGCCACCTCAGGAGGAATTGTGAATATTGGAGATCTGGCCGGCGGCGCCACAACGCAGTTCTTTCTCAGTTTTGATCTCAGCTTATTGCAGGGTGGGTTCATCACTTCAGCCACGGTCACTGTGTATCAGGGCGGCTCCAACGGTACTCCAGCCAATATCGTCCCATTCTTCGTGGATCATGTCGATTTTGGCACTCTGGACAATTCGGACCATGGCACGGCCTCATTAACCCAGGGCTTTCATGAAATCAATGACGTCTCACCGGCCACTTTCAAGACGTTTGATGTTACTCCTTTTATTCAGGCCGATCTGCTGGCCGGGCGGACCAGGAGTCAGTACCGAATCCGAGCGATAACCAACTCGGATGCCTCTGCTGACAGCCTGGCGCTTAGCACCGGCGATAGCGGAAGCAACCAGCCTACATTGAATTATAATGCCTGTTTGTAAGACTGCTGATCCGGAGAAATCTCGCCAATAGACTGCACGCGGCGAAATGAAAACGAATCTCGGTCCGGATTGTTCCGGACGATGCCATTTCAACCACATCAGGCTTTTGCTCTGAAAATTCGCAGGAAGACTGCTGTTTAATTTTGAGGAGCGTACATTGCCACCTGAATCTGGGCTGGTCGCCCGATTCCCCTTGCTAAAGAACCTATCTGCGAAGAACCGGTCTAAATCAGTTGTAGGGCTTTTCGAATCCACTCCGCGGTGGACGATTCTGCATCCAGAGCTTCAGAATCACGACCTGCTTCCGCTACTGGATGCTCTTTTTCCAGCTTAGAAAGAACCTTCGTAATCTGCGTTTCTTTATATCCAAGCTGAAGAAGGGCCTGCTTCACCAGTTCAAATGTCTCATCTTCCGGCTCCGCCACCAGTTCACCGGAATCAGACAGTCCTGCACGAGCAGCTCCTTCCTCCAGTTCCAGGAGCTTCAGAAAACGTTTCTTTTTACGATTTACCTCAAATATCAGAGCTTCAGCCGTTGATTTTCCGATTCTTGGAATATGAGTTAGTCCGCCTGCATCTCCACCTTCGCAGATAGCCAGTAAGCCCCGGGTATCCAGATGACTGAGGATGCTTAAAGCCAGAGAGCTACCAAACCCTTTGATGTCTTGAATAGTGCGAAACAGTTCCCTTTGCTGGGGGTCCAGAAAACCGTACAGCCGATGTTCCTCAGGAAGAATCTGCTGATGTACATGAAAGAAAAGCTGCGCATCCGGATCCTGGTGCAGTCTTCGCTCCACTGCATCCAGAACGTTTAGAGGAACAATCATTTCATATTCCACTGCGCCAGTATCGATGAAGAGTCTGGTACCGGCCTTGCGACTGATGCTTCCTCGTATTCCGGAAATCATGACAGATGCTTCCTCTTCGCACGACCTTCGCTACCTTTCTTCACGGATGGTCCGGACTTTTTCAGGGCAGCGGTGCCTGCAGATGGGCCTGCTTCTGGCTTCGCAGAACTCTTATTTGAGCTGTCGGATGATTTCCCCTGGCTGCTACTTTTCTTTCGCGATGCTGGCTTTTTACTGCCAGGTTTTGACTTCTTTTGGGAAGTACTGGAGCGAAGCAAACGGATCTCGCTACCCAGAGCGATTTGTTCTGTAAATCCTTCTAAGTCCAAATCCGCCGGCGAATTCGATCCAATGGTTCCTGTTACAGGGTCGGTCCTTCTGCGCGAATTCTTTGTTGTATGAACTTCCGAATCCAGAGGTACAGATGGGCCCGGCCATTGATACCGTTCGCCCGGTAATTCTAACTCTTCCTCCGACTCCTCTGCAACATCGATTTTTGGATCCGCCATTTCTCTATGCTGCAATTGCTGATATTCCAGATGGGAATAGGCGCTGGCTGCGATGGCACAACCCAGAGCATCTGCGGCGTCGTCAGAACGGATGGGCTCATCGATATTCAAGAGCATCTGCACCATTCGCATCATTTCTGGCTTTCTTGCTTTTCCTGAACCGGTTATAGATTGCTTGATTTGATTGGGAGTCAGCTCTATGGGCACTATGCTTCTCTGGCCCATGGCCGCCAGAAGAACCCCTCTAGCCTGATACACTCCTTCCGCTGTTGTGATGTTCTTACCAAAGAAGAGTCGCTCCATGGCCACTCGGTCCGGCTGAAGCCGGTCAAGAAGAGCTTCCATCTGGTTTTGCAGATCTGCCAGTCTCCAGGACAATGGCTGGCCCATGGGTGTAGTCATAGCTCCATAGCTATGTAACGTGGGCTGGTTCAAGGAGGAACCATGGAAGGATACGAAACCCCATCCAGTGATTCCAAATCCTGGATCCAGCCCGAGGATTTTCAAGCCATCTTCTCCATCTCTGCATAGAGTTCATCGGACAGATGCATATTGTGATAAACGGATTGCACATCGTCGTGCTCTTCCAACTTCTCTAGAAAATCGAAGATATTGCGAGCTTTCTCAGCATCCACTTGAATCTCGGTGCCTTCCATGGGAAGATACCTGATACCGGATTCGCTGGTCTGCCATCCTGCATTGCTTACGGCTTCAGCTACCTGAGCGTAATTGTCCGGAGTGGTCAAAATCTCAAATGAATCATCGTCGGATTTCATATCTTCGGCACCGGCTTCCAGAGCAATCTCCATAACCTGGTCTTCTTCCAATTGGCCCGCATCTTCCTGTTCCTTCGCAAGGATGATCTGACCCCGGCTTTCGAACAGCCGGCTTACAGCGTTGGCTTCTGCCAGGTTCGCTCCGTGCTTGTTTACCATACTTTTGATTTCAGGAGTGGTTCTGGATTTCTTATCTGTAAGAGCTTCTACAATGAGCCCGACACCGCCAGGAGCGTAGATTTCATAAACTACCTCTTCAAATATCTGGCCTTCCAGCTCCCCGGCCCCTTTCTTGATGGCCCGATCGATGTTGTCGTTGGGCATATTGGCAGATCTGGCCTTGGATATTGCAATTCGAAGCCGAGGATTCATTTCCGGATCCGAACCGCCCAGGCGAGCCGATACCATTAGCTCCCTGGAGAGCTTCGTAAACATGATTCCTCTTCGCTTATCTGCGCCTTCTTTTTTATGACGAATATTTGCCCATTTGGAATGACCTGCCATTTCCCTGTTACTCTCCTGATTTTATCTGAGTTATTCTAGTTTTTGAATGTATCTGCTATCTGCTATCTGCTATCTGCTATCTGCTATCTGCTATCTGCTATCTGCTATCTGCTATCTGGTTTCGCGCCGACCCTTCCCCGATTGCTCCGTTCCCATGCCAGTCCGGAATCCTCGTTGCGAAACCTCTGAATCTGCATTTGCGTTCCTCACTAAGTCAGTTCCGTGCGCATTATACATCGTACCTACTATTCTTCCATTAGATCCAGCTCATCAATATTGCCCACTCCCTGCCTTACCAGAACGAAGGTTTTTCCTGTGCAGTCCAGTATTGTAGACAGATTATGATGTCTGCTTCCGCCATCCACAACGGCCGAAATACGATGGCCAAATTGCTCATCCAGATATTCTGCGTCGGTAGAAAACTCATCCGGCCGCACTATAGATGTGCTCACCAGAGGCGTATCGATTCTTTCCATTATTCCCCGATGAAGCGGATGATCTACAATTCGAATACCTACTTCCTTGCGCTTACCGGTGCCTCGTCGATCCATTTCCCGATTCGCACTGAGAATAAAGGTATAGGGGCCCGGTGCATGGGCCTTGATGAAGCGAAAGGCATAGTTTGGAATGCTACGGGCATAATGCGATGCCATGGCCACATCTTTGCACAAAAGACTCAAAGGCTGGGTCTCGGGAATATCCTTAAGCTTGTATAGCTCGGCAATACTGCGAGGAGAATCCAGACTGCAGATAAATGCATAAACAGTATCTGTAGGGACAATGAAGATTTCTTCTCGTTCCAGGCCGTCCACTATTCGCTGGATTGTTCGTTTCTCTGGATTCTCTGGATGACAGGGTAATATCATATTTACTGGATTTGTCTAAGTTCGGTTTTTTTCTAACTCTGATATAAAGCCTTTTTGCCTGTGAAAAGCTCATTGGCTCTTGCCGTTTCCCGGGCCCTGTTAATGGGCGGTCCGGTTGGCCAGCTGCATTAGCTCTTTCAAACACGTCAGAGCCAATTCGCGGTCTTCTGGCCGAAACAGAGCAGCCACTGCCGCTTCCTGCTGGGTGGCCCGGACCATTAACCGCTCAAATGAAGTATTCTTTTCAGATTGCGGATGCTTCAATCTTAATTTGATCAATTGAATCAGCCACTGGACTGGTTTCTCGGCCTTGCATACCGAATCCGGGAAATCGGGTATGGTTTCAAGCAAACTATAGAGTTCACTATCACAGATCAACCGATGGTACTGCTCCGGAAAAGACGACTCCAGGAAATCCGAGTACAGACTATGGCCGTTTTCCTCTTCCCGGTCCTTCGCCGGACAATCGTAGCTCAAGCAAATGGATGCACCGTAAAAGGAGTAGTTCTGCGATTTAGGATCACCGGTTCGAGCCGGATGAATCATGCAGCCCGGTCGACGAGGTTCCAGGTAGCCCAGAAAGGGACAGACATAAGTCTCCGAATTATGCCTTGGAATGGCCTCTTCTTCTTTCTCTCTACGCTGGCGATACTCCGGAAAGCGGGAGAAGTCCATATTTAGTTTTTCAAACTCATGAGTGCGATGATCCAGCAGCGCCTCCTTCTGGTCAGAGGGCAGATCGAGATTGGCCAGGCCGCAACAGGCGAAACAGGAAACAGAATTTTTCTGGCAGGCATTCATAGAAAAAAAAGCATTCAATGCTGAGGACATCGAGTCTGAGAGAAATTTCCCCGGCTCCGTGCATGGCGCTTGCGCCGAGCCGTCTCAAAACACCCCGGGCTCCGTCCATGGCATTCGCTCCGAGCCATCCCGTAACATGACCGAAGCTCAGAAGTCAGACTTCATCACTCCAGCTCAGCAAGGGGTACTGCAAAGCTCGCTCGGAAGGATCAAAGCGCATATAGGGCGATAGAGATAGCAGAGACCGTCTGGAAGTATTGAAGAAACAGAGCTGTCCGGCAGATTTCATGATCGATCGAGAAAGCTGCACATTCTCCATCTGACTGGGTAGAATCCTCATCTCAGTTAGTTGCTGCCCTCGGAGTTCCAGGGCATCGCCCATGCCGTCTTTCAGATAAACCATTCTGTAGCGCCCAAGAAAGGACAAATCTGTGAGAAGGTTGTCGAAGAGATACTGAAAGGTAACCATATAGGCATCCGGCGCCCCTGCCTCTTCGCTCAAGGATTGGCTCCACTTCAAAAGCTTCTCGATGTTGTCTCGATGCAGAAAGAAGGATTCCACCAGACCTGGAGCGGTGAGCTCCACGCCCAGAGAATGGACTTTGTTCAACCCCTCGTAGATCTCATTGGTCCAGGCATTGAAATCAAGTGTATGATCCAATCCCGGAAGGCGAATCTTAAGGCTTTCCAGATTACTGAACAGAATTGAACCGCATATACCCAGAGTATGAAAAAAGCATCGCGAAAGACTGGATAGCATTATGCGACTGTCCGAATCCGGCTCATCCTGAAGATCCAGAAACCTCTTGTAGAGCCGGCTAATTGGGTACGGATACTGTTGTAGTATCTTCCTGGAAGTAAGGATATTTCGAGAAGCATCGAATGTTCTGCGATTCCCTGATCGGAAGATTCGCGTAAGAGGGTTTCCATGAAGATTATAGGCAGCCCAGGTTAAATCGTTGATGGGAAATTGCTGCCTGGCATGCTTTCTTGCATCGAACATCGCTTCGCCTACCGATCGTTCTTCAAAAAGAGATCTGTAGAATTGCAGTGCGAATTCAAAGGTATGATCCGAGTCACGAATCTCCCAGGACGTGCCGATGTAGCTGGCAATACCGGCGCGAAGAAAGGCACCGGCCAGATGGTTGAACAGCTTGCCTTCATTGGCACCATTCTCTTCACCAATCAATTCCTGACGACGAAGATGATCTGGCATACTCATACAGCTATTGGAAAAAACCAGTCCAGGTAAAGAACCCATCTTCTCAATTTCTCGGGCCCGTAGAATCTTCCCTTCAGGAAGCAACCAACCACTTTCTTTCTGTCTGGGATCGTAATGCAAGTGCCCGGCATAATGAATAATATCCCGGTTTCGGATGGCTTCCAGGAGTTCCAGTTTTCCCAGTCTTGGTCCGGTCAGTAGTTCTACATCGATTCGGTCGGAGCTTACGTCTGCATTCAGGGATTCCAGCAAACCTTCCCCTTCCTGACGGGCCCAGTCCAGATCCTCCGTAGGATCCGCAATGATCAATACTCGAAGTCGGTCTCGCTCCGCCCGCTGAGACTCGGACCAGAAGCCCGCGATGTTCTTTCCGATGGCAAACTTGTCTGCAAGAAAGCATGTACCTTCGTAGAGCAATTCCCAGGGCAGGCTTGCCAGGGTTTGATCCACGTGGAAGAAGAGAAACCCTCCTTCGCTTGCCCGAAGCTTTTCCTGAATGGGATCCGGGAAAAACTGGTCGAAGAAGGTTTGCCCTGCGTTGCGCAGCCGTCGCGAAAGATTCAGATCGTAAGTCAATCCTCCCTGGACCTGGTTGGAAAGATGGGCAATGCGCTCCAATTCATCCAGAAATTCCTGAATTAAATCCTGATCCACACGGGTATGGAGATGCGTGTCTCTACCCGGTGTGCGACCTTGAATTAAATTGAAGACATTTACATTGTCTACCCGATCTATGAGAATGTTCAGAATATCCATGATTCGTCGCAGCCCTGGCGTTTCTTAGTTCAAGGGCAATCCACCGGCCGACTTCGTCACCGGCCTGGAGTTCAGCTATACGTGGTTCAGCGTTCCGTTCTCTGATAAGCTTCCTTAAGATCGAATTAGATCGGCCATCTCCCCCACAGCTTTTTCCAGCCCCACAAAGAGTGACCTGCAAATAATAGAATGACCAATGGAAAACTCGGTAAGCCCGGGCAGAGCGGCCAGAGGTCGAATATTTTGATAGTGCAATCCATGGCCTGCATTCATCTGCAGTCCCAGTTCACATCCACGGTCCACAGAAGCTTGAATGCGGCTGAGGTGCTTTTCAATCGCCTGGCTTCTGGATTCCTCCCAGTCCAGGGAATAAGCACCGGTATGAAGCTCCACAGAATCGCAACCCAGACTATGAGCCTTTTCTATCTGATCAACATCTGGCTCCAGAAAAAGACAAACAACAATTCCTTTTTCCTTCAATCGCTGTACAACCGGACTCAGCTGAGACTCCAGCCGAACGGCATCCAGACCGCCCTCGGTTGTCAGTTCCTGACGCCGTTCCGGAACAAGAGTTACCGCATGTGGCAGGGTCATCAGTGCAATATCTACCATTTCATCGGTAGAACCCATTTCCAGCGTGATGGGCAAAAGAGAGGTTTCCCGTAGCAACTCCAGATCCCGGTCCTGAATATGTCTACGGTCTTCCCTCAGATGCAGAGTCACCCCATCGGCTCCGGCCACTTCGCATATTCCGGCGGCCGTGGTAAGGGAAGGATAACTGGTTCTGCGAACCTGCCGTAAGGTGGCCATATGATCCAGATTCACAGAAAGGCTGCGTGATAGAGTGGATTTATCCAGTATGACGGCCATATGCCTTTATGACGCCTCCGCCCATGCGGGCAATCCATTTGCGACTGTAGTCCGGTTCGAGTTATGCTGCTGGTACTGATAACCTACTTGCATCAGGCCCCGGCCTTTTCTAATTTGCGGGAAGCATGAAGGAATTACACATCCAGGTGATTGGCCGGGTCCAGGGAGTTGGCTTTCGTCAGTTCACTGCATCCAGAGCTCGACGATTGGGTTTACTGGGCTGGGTTCGCAACTGCTCGGACGGCTCAGTAGAATGTAGAGTGCAGGGTTCTCCTTCGGAGCTGCAGCGCTTCTTGAAAGAAGTAAGTAAAGGCCCCGCTCTAGCCCGGGTAGATCGGCTGGATCAGAGAGAAGTCCCGCCCCAGAGCTATAGCGGATTCGATATCACCTACTGAATCGAATCTACAGCGGCCCCAACCCTCCGCTAGCCGGACTTGACTGGAAGCGAGCATCTGACTGAAATGTATAAGCCATGACTCTTTATCCCAGAGCCATACAATCTACGCCCTCTTCCCATAAAGTGGACCCCAGCGTCACCTTTGTATTCGAAGCCGGAGGCTCCATGGCGGAAATCCTGGAACTGGGGGAGCGCTTCGCAGAACATGATCATCCTGTATTGATTGAAGGAGAAACCGGCACGGGCAAAGAACGAGTGGCCCGGATCATTCATGGCCTGAGCAGTCGTGAAGGTCCCATTGTGGCATTGAACTGCAGTGCTATCCCCGCGGAGCTAGTGGAGAATGAACTGTTCGGTCATGTTCAGGGCGCCTACACCGGTGCAGATTCGGATACCGAAGGCTACGTCCAGCGCGCATCCGGCGGAACTCTTTTTCTGGATGAAATCGGCGATCTGCCTCTTATGCAGCAGGTCAAGCTCCTCAGACTGGTGCAGGAAGGCGAATTCGAAAAGGTAGGCTCCTCCGATACTATTCAAGCCGATGTTCGATTCATTTTCGCTACCAATCGCGAGCTTGCAGCGGAGGTTGATCAAGGCGCTTTTCGTAGCGACCTGTTTTACAGAATCCAGACATTTTCTTTGAGGTTGCCACCTCTTCGAGAAAGAAAGGCCGACGTACCTCTTTTGATTCAGCATTATCTCTGGCTGGCCACGGAGCAATTCAATCGCCCGGGACTTACCTTTGACGGGGATGCACACAAACTCCTGCTCGAGTACAGCTGGCCCGGAAATGTAAGAGAACTGGAAAACCTGGTCTTTCGCTGCGCTCTTCTCTCTCCGTCTCACATTATCTCGGTGGATCAGTTACCGGAGCAGGTACGTAGCAATGACCTGGAATACAGAAGACAGAAGGTGGAGCGCCTGCGAGCAGATCTGCAGAGGGAAGAACGAGAACTCCTGGAGGCCGCCCTCCATGTATCCGGCGGTAACCAGAGGCAAACTGCCAGGCTTCTGGGAATGTCTCGGGGTAGTCTACAGCATCAGTTAAAGAAGTATCCGGAACTATGGAAGCAATACTCAACCTGATCCTGAGGTTTGGTTTTATTTCCAGAAAGCAGTTTCGCACTCTTCTGGATGAACCCATCTCTTCTCATCGGGAATTGATGGAAACCTTGAAGGAAAGGCAATGGATATCGCCCAGAGATTTGCAGGAACTGGAACCATTGCTGGAAAGCCTGGAAGCCATTCGAGAAGGCCCCCCGGAATCCAGAGATCCAAGGATGCAGGAAATCCATGCCACTGCCGCTCGCGTGGCGCGAAGCGATTCCAATGTATTGATCCTGGGCGAAAGCGGGGTGGGTAAATCGAGACTGGCTCGTTGGATCCATACACATAGCCTGCGAAATAAAGGTCCATTTGTGGTCGTTTCCTGCGGAAGCATCCCGGAAGCTCTGCTAGAATCGGAATTGTTTGGCGTAGAAAAAGGTGCCTATACCGGAGCATCCAAAACCAGAGAAGGTCGATTTCAGAAAGCCGGAGGCGGCACACTATTTCTGGATGAAATTGGTGAACTTCCGCTGAACCTTCAGGTCAAGCTCCTACGAGCGATCCAGGAAAAGAAGGTAGAGCCCCTGGGTAGCGGACGAGAGGTCTATGTTAACGTTCGCTTGATTGCAGCCACAAACCGGGATCTGGAAGAGGATGTAAGGGAAAAGCGATTCAGAGAGGACCTCTACTTTCGTCTGAATGTTGTACCACTGCTACTTCCTCCTCTCCGGGAGCGCAAACAGGACATCCCCCTGCTCTTCGATTTCTTCCTGAAGGAATTTGAGAAAAAATATGGCCGGATCTTTATTCCGGAGGACCCGTCGCTTCCGGATCGATTGATGAATTATCCGTGGCCGGGTAATATCCGAGAACTGGAGAACTGCCTGGAGCGACTCTGTGTACTTTCCGATGATGGCAGTTTGCGAATGAAGGACCTACCGCCTTCCGTAATTCATACTCTGACCGACGTCCCAAAAAATGGAGCCGGAACGGACGCCTCTGCAATGGCTGGAACAAGCCCGTCGGCCTCCGAACAATCTAATCGTTCCAGCGAGCCAGATGCAGACTTTGTCCGAAAGAATCTTCAGGGAGCTTTTGAGGCCCGGCGCGGTCTACCCACAATCGCCGAGGCGGAAGAGTACTTGATCCGAAGAGCTCTGGAAAGCTCCCGGGGTAGCATCAGTAAGACGGCCGAGCTCCTGGACGTGCATAGAAACACCGTTCGAAACAAGATCCAGCAATACGGAATCGACCGTAAATCGCTGGAAAATGGATGAAAAGAACTCGAAAAAAGGCCGAAATAAACTGCAGGAGAGCCTATGAATCCTGCAGTAAAAAGAAAGACCGAATCTGATCTTATTGAGGAACTCTGGGAGGCTTATAGCGACCAGAACTTCGATTCCATGATGGACATCCAATCCAGGGAAGAGTCCCTGGATATCGATTGTATGGAGCTCATGAATCTGGCCCGCCTGGAACTGGGTAAGCCATTGCAGAATCTGAGCAAAGCAGGTCTTTTTAACGATTTGCTCTCCGCCATGAAGCATTACCATGATCGGGCTTACGAGAAGGCTGCCATGGATTTCTCTCGCTGGCTCCTGCATAAGGGCTATTATAGCGAACTGGCCCTGGATAGATTCACCTTCGCCTGCTCCCATAGTAAGCGATTCGACCTCATCTATACTGTGTGTTCTAAGCTGATGAAAACAGGGCACAGGCAACCGGCTATTCTGGGGGGCTTTTTGCTAGGCGCCCACGAGTCCGGCCGGCATGATCAAGTAGTTCAGGGATTCGAAAGCTTCGGAAGCCAGATCAAAAAGACATCGGTGCTCCATCGCGTAGCTCTTTCCTACATTCATCTCAATCGCAACGGCGATGCCGAGAAAATGCTTCTCAGCCTCTATGAATCCATTTCCGGCAAACCTTACAGGCAAAACCTGGGAGAATACCGCAAGAACTACAATGCGAAGCTTCCTGGCCTTCAGAAAAAGGAAAAGTCCGGAAAGCTGGCCACCGAGGAGAAAATGGATCTGGGCATGGCCCATCTGTTTAACGGTGACTATACGAAAGCGATTCAAATCTTCCAGTCTCTCATCGCAGTGGCCTCCTCCGGTAGCCGAGCTTCCGCATAAAAACCCATTCTGTAAACCCTGGCTCAATTCCGGCCAGGGAAACACTTTACAAAGTATACCGTCCCTGGATCTTTCGGTATGTCTATTCAACGACCGAAAGTACAACTTGCTCTAATTGTGGGAGCCAGCGGCGAAGCAGGCCTCAGCGCAATTGATGCATTGCGCGAAAACTCTCCGAACGTCCATATTATCGCCACCACTCGTTCTGAACAATCAATTCCAGGCGCCGATGAAACGTTTCACGGTATATCCATCGATCAAGACCTGGTTTCCAGGATTCGAACTCAACTGGGCGATCGCGTTGAAAAAATCGATCTTCTGATTTACACACCGGCCATGGGCGAACCAGGGTTTCCTATATCGGAAACCAATAAAGAACAATACAAACAGGCAGCCGAATTCTCCTTCGATCCTATGCTCGCACTGGAGAAGGATTTGGAACCGGCACTAACGGTAGGCTATAGTGCGCTCTACTGGCTACCCCATACCCTGGCATTCTATGGAGCCCTGGGATTTGTTAAAAAGGCCATGGAAGAGTGGTGTCTTGCAGCCCCGGAAAAAAGGGCACTGGTTCGCGGTGGCACCTTCTATTCCAAGAGCGTTCGCGGAATTTCGCTTCTACTTCAGCGATTGATGAAAAGTACCAGCAATCCGGAGCTTTTAAAAATGAAAGAGGAGTTTGCCAGCTCCGGGATGCGAATGCTGGATTTTTTCCTGGATTATGCATCAAGGCGAGAGCAAGAGTCCCTGGGAAGTCGATTTTCGGAACCATATCGTAGAACCGAACGAGGGGATCTAAGCCGAGGACTGGCGGAGATACTGAAAGGAGACGGTCCCATCGTTTCTGTTGTCGGGCCCTGGACCTGGACCGATTCCACCCTACCTGATCTACCCGAGTATTTCCAGCGATTCGGCTACATTGCCTGAACGCCCATATCCCTGGAATAAGACCCTATTCCACCTCAACGACAGAATGCAAAACTGGCCAATCAGATTGCTCTGTGGCGACAAGCCTTGAGTCCTTGAGAAGCAGAACTCCCGGCCAGGGATCAGCACTCGTAATGCGAGAACGCGCTATCCTTGATCTCTGAGCAGTGTTCTACAAACTGTGGAAATGCAGGAAGAGAACCTGGTGGAATTTCAGATTTTTTTTCAATCCACGGAACTATTGGTTACATTCGGAATCACCCTTCTTGGGCTTTTGTTCGGAAGGCTTCAAATTAAGGGGGTTGGTTTTGCCAGCTCAGGTACCCTGGTGGTTGCGATGATGGGCGGCTACTTCTTTCAGTTTCAACCCATCCCTATCCTTCAGGACCTGGGGATTGTTTTGTTTCTGTTATGTGTAGGTCTGGAAGCCGGTCCCGGATTCTTTCGTGCCTTTAAGAAACATGGCCGTTCCTTCGTGAGCAATGTCCTGGCCTTGCTTGCTTTCGCAGGATTTTTTACTGTTTTACTGCTATGGATTTCGGGCGTAGATAGCGGAATCGGGCTCGGGCTTTTCGCAGGCTCATTTACCTCATCGCCGGCATTGATAAGCGCCATGCAATTCAATCCAGAAAGAGATGTGATCTTCGGATACGGAGTGGCCTACCCTTTCGGTCTTTTGGGAGTGATCGTATTCATCAATGTGGCCATGAAATTCTTGAGGCCCCGGATGGACCGAGAGCTTGCCGGCCAGAGCCAGATCTATACTTCCGTGCATCGCCTGGAAAATGAAGAGATGGATGGCAAGCTGTTAAAGAACCTGGATCTCTTTCATGATAATCGCGTAGTGATTACCGGCATCCTCAGGGATGGAACCTTGATGGCAGCCAGCGGAAAGTCCAATCTGGTGAGTGGAGATCTTCTGCGACTGGAAGGAAGCGAAGAGGATGTAATGACCGTAGGAGAGCAGGTGGGCCCCAGCGTAGATCAGGAGATTGCCCTGGATGGCGAACTAAGTACCAGCAGTATTGTTGTTGAAAACTTGAGCGTCATCAATCGTTCGCTAAAAGAACTGGGCATTCGACTCCGGTTCAACGCATCCATTGCAAAGATTGTTCGATCTGAAATTGAGATGTTCCCTTCGCAGGATCTGAAGCTTGAGTACGGTGATGTTGTGCATGCGGTGGGCAGCCCCTATCAGCTGGAACAGCTCAAAATGTTTCTGGGAAACGAAGCGCATGCGGTCATTCCCAGAGTAGATATCGCATCTATGGCTGGAACTCTGTTTCTGGCTTTCTTCATAGGCGGCATTATCATTCCCATTCCTGGTATGGGACCTTTTTCGCTGGGTCTGGCCGGAGGCGCTCTTGTGAGCGGTCTTCTGTTCGGGCACTTCGGTCGCATCGGAAATCTTATTGGTCGATTTCCTCCCAATGCCACGGCTGTGCTCAAGGATCTTGGGCTGGCTCTATTCTTCGTTCAGGTCGGGTTCGATACCGGCCAGAGCTTTATCAACAACCTGGGACCTGAAGTATTAATGTACGCTGCCTTCGCTGTACTTCTGGCCGTTGTTCCCATGGCTGCCAGCCTGGCGTTTGGACACCTGATCATGAAGATTTCGATAAGCGAATGCTTTGGCGTAATCTGTGGCGGAATGACCTTTACCCCGGGCCTGGATGTCATTCGGCAGGTAGACAGCTCGGAAAAGCCCGTGGTTGCCTATTCGGCTGTTTATCCAGTAAGTTTGATTCTTGTTATCGCTCTGGTTCAGGGAATGCACCTGGTTCTGGCTGCCTTACGCTAGATGCGTGGTAATGGCCAGATCACAGAAATAAGTGTATGAAAAACTGATTGAGTCGGGATCCCGGGCGGATGTTCATCCAGATATTTGCACCACCTTTTTGCACGGCGTCCATGGGCCCGGGCCGATGAAGATTTCAGAAATCTCATATCGGTCTGGCAACGACGTCGGCCAATTCTGGACCTGCACATGCAAGGATACAAATAGAATGACCACAGACTCGGATAGTAGTGGCGGGCTACAGAACGGGATATACCGGGAGGTCTACAGTCCTCGTGGACGTTCCACGCGAGACCGCAGTCGAAACATGTAATCCTTGTACATATCGTAGCTTTCGATAATAAAGGTCATGTTACTGCAAAAGCGAACCACATGAGTTAGAAATATGTAGCGTACCGGACGCACGATCTTCCCCTCTTCTGTCTGCGCTCTCAATACAGCCTTGATCTTGCCCAGGAAAAGGGATCTTGTTTCACTATCGTAGTTTCCCTCTTTGCGATACCGGCAGGTAGCCAGTTCATCAATGAATCCCCGGGCATAGAAAAGGAAGAATTCAGCATCCTCTTCTGCTCTGATGCGGTCCTTTTCGGAAAAGGTATTCAGATAGGTCCAGAGAAGAGTAATTCGACTGGCACGATTCGGATCACCCAGCTTATCCAGGGCCTCTTTGTAGAAATCGGAGGCAAGGGCATACTCCACGAAATCCATCCAGGACTCAATGCTGGCCTCTACGGTCTGGAATCGCGTTATATCCTGGACGGTCATAGTAGTCTTCTGCATAGAATAGGGGCAGCCGATTAGATTTTCAACCTTAATTGGAAATTAAGCGAAAAAAGGGTTCACTGAAGTTGCTTTACCAGTACCTGCGACGGGAAATTCTGGAACCCGGAGGAAAACATGCCATATACTGAAGAACTTACCATCGCAGACATTCGGGCCAGAGAAATCCTGGATTCCCGGGGGAACCCTACCGTTGAAGTAGATGTACTTCTGGAAGACGGAACTATAGGGCGGGCTGCGGTACCATCCGGCGCCAGTACCGGAGATTTTGAAGCTGTGGAACTGCGGGACGGAGATTCCAATCGCTACCTTGGAAAAGGTGTGCAGAAGGCAGTTCAAAATGTAGAAGATAAGCTCACTCCACAGCTACTGGACAGGAATGTTTTTAGACAGAAAGAGAATGACCGGCTGATGCTGGAAGTGGACGGAACAGAAAACAAAGGGAATATTGGAGCCAATGCAATTCTGGGTGTGAGCCTGGCCATGGCCCGAGCCGCATCCACAGCGGTGGGACTCCCGTTGTATCGCTATCTTGGCGGACCCAATGCAGGCACCCTGCCCGTTCCTATGATGAATATTATTAACGGCGGAGCCCATGCGGACAATGGCGTGGATTTTCAGGAATTCATGATCATGCCGGTGCGGTTTGACACCTTCCGAGAGGCTCTGAGAGCGGGAGCCGAGATCTTTCATAGCCTGAAGAAAGTCCTGCATGATAAGGGATTGGGCACAGCTGTAGGGGATGAAGGAGGTTTTGCACCCAACCTGAAATCCAGCGAAGAAGCTATTGAAGTGATTCTGAAGGCCACCGAAAATGCAGGATACCAGCCCGGTGAGCAAATCTTCATCGGGCTGGATTGCGCCAGCTCCGAATTTTATGATAAGGCTGCCGGGAAGTATAACTACGAAGGTGGAACCAGAACCCCGGATGAAATGGTGGGAGTTCTGGAAAACCTTGTAAACCGGTTTCCCATTCGATCCATCGAAGATGGCCTGGACCAGGATGACTGGGACGGCTGGAAGAAGCTAACTTCCCCTCTGGGCAAGAAGGTACAACTGGTAGGCGATGATCTGCTGGTAACCAACACAAAACGCCTGAGCAAAGCCATTGAAAGCGATATTGCCAACTCCATACTGATCAAGGTGAATCAGATTGGCTCCCTTACCGAAACCCTGGAAGCCATTGAAATGGCCACCCGTTCCAAATACACGTCTGTTATCAGCCATAGATCAGGGGAAACGGAAGATGTAACCATCGCTCATATCGCTGTAGCTACTGGCGCGGGTCAGATCAAAACCGGCTCCCTTTCCAGAACGGACCGGGTTGCCAAATACAATGAACTGCTAAGAATTGAAGAAGATCTGGGTAGCGAAGCCATCTATCCCGGCGAGGATGCTTTCTTCAATCTGAAGTAAGCAATTCCCGGAGCTCTTTCTCTTTATGCGTTCAGCGCTGAATCGCTGAAACGTATGAACGTTTGAGCTCCCTGCACTCAGGCATCGGCCAGTATCGTGGATCTGGCCGGATGCCCGGTGAAAATCCAATGATACGTAGCCTGCCCTTTAAAGTACTGATGATCTGGCTGGGCCTTTCCGGTCTGGCGTATGTATTGCTACTGGGTGAGGCTGGCTATTTTCACAGGAAGGATCTGGAGAATCGACTGGCCATGCTTCGGCAGGAAATCGAGGAACTGGAAACCGAGAATCGATTGCTCCGGGAGAATTATTATCTCATGCGGCGGGGTGAGCGGGAAAACGAGCAGAAGAAGAACCAGAGAGCTATTATACTGAAATTCGACAGCGAAGAACCGGTAAGCGAGCCCGAGGCAGAACTTCATATAACAGGTCTGAACCAGATTCGGGTCTTATACGGATTCGGTGTCCTTTTTGGTGCGCTGGTAGCCCTGGCTTTGACTCTGGGCTATCAGAAACGCCAGAACAGAGCCAGGAGCCCGGAAACGGAAATTCATTTACAGGAAGAGAGCCAGTCCCAAACAGAGAAGGAGTCCTGATCTCTTCTACGGGCCATCCGCCTGAAACAAATACGAGAGGAACAAATGAGCAAACAAAACGACCTGCTGGATCAATTTAACCCTGTGCATTCGGAAATAGAGCGCAAATTCCTGGAGAAGAGACAAATCTACCTCTGGGGCGGCGTAGACGATGATTCAGCACGATATCTAATCGATCGCTTGCTTTATCTGGAAGCTCTGGATCCAGGAAAGGATATTACTATGTTTATTAACAGCCCCGGCGGAGTAATTACCTCTGGAATGGCTGTGGTAGATACGATGAACATGATTAAATCCGATGTTTCCACTGTTTGTATGGGTCTGGCAGCCAGTATGGGAGCTGTCCTGCTCACGGTGGGAACCAAAGGAAAGAGAATGGCATGGCCCCATGCACGAATCATGATTCACCAGCCATTGATCAGCGGTCAGATTGTAGCCCCGGCCATTGATATTAAGATTCATGCCGAAGAAATCCGAAAGACTCGGGAAGAAATCAATCGTATGATTGCAGATACCACCGGCAAGCCACTGGACCAGGTGGAAAAGGATACAGACCGGGACTTCTACCTGACGGCCAAAGAGGCTGTAGAGTATGGAATCATCGACTCTGTAATGGAAGACTTTCCCTCTTAATTGCGCGAATTCCATCGGAGCAATTATGCGTAGAAGAAACCGGGCCTGGTTTCCCCATTCGGGAGCCAGGTCCTTTGTTTTTAGAGCCCTCTAATCTTTTGAACCCATGTCGGCCCTGGATTCGACTCCACGTGTCGGCACTGGCTTCGGCCCCAGGCCAGGCTTTGCCGCGCTTATTGCTCTTTTGCGGGATCTTGAAAGGACTGAATCAATTCGAAGATTTGCTCTTCGTCGGAGGCCCCTACGATCTTTTTGCGGAAGGATTCATCGTTGAACATTCTGGCGATGGAAGCCAGAGTTTTAATGTGCCGATCAAAGCGATTCCGGGGCATAAGTAGCAATACTACAATTTGCACAGGTTCATCGTCCACGGCCTGGAACTCCAGCGGCTCTCCCAGAACGGCAAGGGATACAATGACATCCTCCACCCACTCCGATGAGCAATGCGGAATGGCAACACCCAGCCCAATGCCGGTGGACATAGAGACCTCACGCTCACGCAAGCCTTCCCAGATCTTTTCCAGGTTGGGCTGCATGGCCGTTCCGTTTAAGGTCCGGCCCAGCATGTCTTTCATGAATTCCAGCTTATCGTCACTACGCTGTTCGTAGCGGAATACGCTGTTAGAGGTCAATAGTTCCTGCAGTTCCATTTTGAAGCCGGTGGCCCGGGAGGTTCAACCTCCAACAGGCCGTCTTAGCTACGGTGGGCGGGTTTCTTAACCGTGTAGATCTCGTCTTTGATAGGAAGTTCTTTCTTCAGGTTTTTGATGTAAGGAAGCAAGTCCCCCATCTCTTTGTAATGCTCGCAATTTGGCATCATACGACGAGCTACTGTGAAGTACTTGTATAGCTTTTCCTCACCGGATCGCTTGGACCATTTCTTCTTGTTGCAGCGAACGCGAAGAATGTATTTATCTTGTTCTGCCTCGTACTGCCTTACTACAATGCAGTGGGCACAGTTGGCGCAGTAGACTTTTTCGCCAGTGGACATAATGACTCCCTGATTTCCGATTCTGGAGGTTGAAACGCCATCATTCGGAAAAGCTATGTGCAGTCAAGGCTTCTTCTTATCTTTATCGAAAAAGTTGGAATGAATATACTTCTGAATGATTTCCAGGTCTTCCTCCGGAGGATCGATGAAAGCCATACCCACATACTTTCCGGATACCCGGCTCACTTCTCCCCGAAACTCTACCGGACGCTCTAACAATCGAAATCGAATAGAAAGCCGATCCCCCTGGTATAGAGTGGAACGACTGGTAAAGGAAAGTCCGCCTATGCCGATGTCTACCAGCTGGCATCCCTGGTAACCTCCAGAATTGCTCAGTGCAAACTCCGCATCTGCATGGATCTGGGCCCTTGCCTTCTTTCTCTTTTGCTGCGCCGGATCCCGAAAATGCAGGGATTCGTTGAAGAATGAACCTCCACTCATGAAACCAGAGATAGCCTGGCATCGGGAATGTCAAAAGCAATCTGTTCCCGGGTACAAATGTCCTGATCTTTCTGTGCGCGGGCCTGGCGCAATGCCGGCTGTTGCGAACCGGGCCATCCTCAGCTCAACGCCCCCTACGCCGGGCATAAAAAAAGCCGGGCATAGACCCGGCCTTCTGGTTCAGAACTCGGAAATTCTCCTATCAGGTTTCTTGAGTCTGATGAGTCAGAGCCTGAAGTCTCTTTTCGTAGTTAACAGGCAGACGGATGGGCATATCGAAATGCTCGAGAATTGCATTAAATGAAATGTAAAGAAACCCTGCAGCATAGATGGCCATGAATGGAATCAGGAAAGGCTTCTCTACAAGAATCGAGAAATAGATGCAGACGATGCAATAGATACCCATTCCCAGTTCCAGAAATACAGCCGGATCCATGGGAATACGGTATTTCATTCTCTGTAGCAGACGATCCGAAGCGGATTCAATACGATACTTGGGCGTTCGCTTAAAACCGGACTTAATTCCGATCAATGCTTCGATGAAAGCCCGGGTATTGTTGATGGCAATGCCAGTTCCAATCATGATCAGAAAAGGAATCCAGATGATTCTAGTCTTCCAGTTCAGATAGAGCTCTCTCTGCGAATAGATGTAGAAAAAGGTAGGCCCAAAAGTAGAAATACTCAGGAACGTGGCCGCACCGAAAAGAACAGAAATGGACACATCATAAATGCTGAAGCCAGTCCACTGATCCATAAGCAGAAGGGGCATAGCCAGCAAGATGTTCAAAATCATCAACGGATGCACAGAATAGCTGAGCAGGTGAATGATAGCCTCTGCTTTAATCTTCCAGCTGAAGTCAGATCGCCAGATGCGAGGAATCAGCTTCAGAGCGGTCTGTATACTTCCCTTGCACCATCGAAATTGCTGAGACTTAAAGGCGGAAATCGTTGCTGGAAGTTCGGCCGGGTTCACGACATCGCGAAAATAACGAAATTGCCAGCCAGCCAGTTCAGCGCGATAGGAAAGATCAAAATCTTCGGTCAGTGTATCTGCCTGCCAGTTCCCTGCATCCATGATGCACTGACGTCTCCAGATTCCACCGGTGCCGTTGAAGTTCATCCATAGCTTGGTGGCATTGCGCGCTACCTGTTCAATTACAAAGTGCCCATCAATACCAAAGGATTGAGCCATGGTCAGCAAAGAATAGTTATCGTTTATATGGCCCCAACGAGTCTGGATCATTCCAATTTCAGGATCTACGAAATATGGCATGGTCTTTACCAGGAAATCTGGTGCAGGAAGGAAGTCGGCATCAAAGACGGCAATGTAATCGGCGTTTGTTTTCTCCAGTCCTTCGCGCAGGGCGCCCGCCTTATGCCCCTGACGATTCACACGATGGATATGCTGAATGTTGAATCCTTCTCGCTTGTAGGATTGCACCAGGCTTTCTGCTTTCTCTCTGGTCTCATCCGTGGAATCATCCAGTACCTGGATCTCCAGCTTGCTCTTGGGCCAGCGCAGGCGAGTGGTCGCTTCAATCAATCGATCAACTACATAGAATTCATTATAGATAGGAAGCTGAATGGTGACCTTCGGCAACTCCCGGGTAGGAGTTTTCTTCAGATCGATGGGTTCATGTTCCACATTTGAGAGACAATATTCATGGTTCTTTCTATAGAGAAAGACCATCAGATATGCATGAACGCCAAAAACAAATAGCGCTACAATATCGAGGGAGTAGATTATAATGATTAAAACAGCGATCGTATCCATAGAGGGGCCTGCACGTTGTGACCACTTCGCAATAGGCCCCTGTACGGTCAACTTCTTCAAGTTTCCTTGCTTCGGGTTAGAGATTAAGTCTGCAACGGAGTGTTGCGAATGCCCAGCAATACAAGCAGAAGGATTCAGGCATTCTGAGGCGAATTTGGAGTAAGCAGGATCAGCTTCTGACCTCGATAATCTCGCTGATCTGTGCCGTAGGCAGACTTCAGCCAGGCCTGAACAGCTTCCTGCTTGATTCTCCAGGGCGCGGGTGCCTGTACCAGGATATACGGAAGTGGTCGCCCCTCTTGATGTTTCCGCAAATTGTCCAGAAAACTCTCCAGTTTCTCGCAACTTCCATCCCTTTGCCAGAAGCTGTACGGTAGGTCCACAAAGCAGACGGTGGATCCGTCCTCCGGCGCCAGGATCAAAGGCACCACTCGCAGGAAATCTTTGTTATGGAGCTGAACGGAATATCCAGCGCATACACGGTTTTTGAGCCACTGAAATCGTTGCCGGTCCAGCTCAACAAGATACACAGGATCGTAACCCCGGCTCAAAGCCTCCATGGCCATTTGACCGGAGCCTGCACAGAGGTCCCAGAAGGGCCCAGGGGTAACGTTATTTTCCAGCAGCTGAAAAGCGGCATCTTTGAATAGTGCGGGAGTGAAATGTCGATGTCCGGCCACAGCCGGTGGAAGCGGGATGGAGCGGCCTTTCAGCTCTCCCTGGCTAATGGAAATTCGGGCAGGCTTCAATCCCACCTCTTATCCCGGACCTTACGAAGATATTTCCAGTGGCCCAGGTAAATGTAGGTAAAGATGATTCCAAATACCACTGCTCCTATGATTACTTCATAGAGCCGAAGCTGTGCTCTCCAGAATAGAAACTGTAGAGTCACAGGGGCCGGATTTCCCAGTATTAGCAAAAATAGCACCAGGAAAGCGGCCAGAATCAATGTAAAACGAACAGGCATGCGGCTTAGAGCTGAGTTACATTCACGCTACCACACATGGGACATACCATGACATCCGTGTCCACTTCTTCTGCGGCCGGTTCTTCCCAACGATAATCGCAGTCCTCGCAAACAAAGCTAACAATATCCAGGTCTTCCCGCGCATCCTCATCCCAATCGTCTAATTCCTGGTCGAATTCTTCATCCATCATATCGGCGTCCAAATTTGAAACGGACCCTATGGTCACAACGAAAAAAACCTCTGCTCGCGGCGCAGATCCCTGCCCTAGTTCCCGGAAAGATCCGCGCGAGACGGTAGATGGTCCAGAAAACTGCCTTCTCGCTCCATAGACTGGACTTCATCCCTGAGGGCATGAATGGATGGATTCTTGCCGCAAAGAGGGCAATCCGGATCTGCAGCGAAGGTAACCCTGCGAAACCTGGACTCCAGCATTTCGAACTGGATCAAGGCTCCGGCCAGGGGATTCCCAATCTCAAGGATGACCTTTAGCGCTTCCGCGGCCATGGTGGACCCTACAAGACCGGCCATGGCCCCCAGCACACCTGCATCTGCACAGGTCGGGACAGCATCCTCGGCAGGAGCAGTGGGAAACAGGCAGCGGTAACAGGGTCGTCCGATTCCCCGGTTCTCCATTCCAGGAGCTATGATAGTGCCATGGTAGCGCAGAATGCCGCCGATGAGCGATGGGACTCCATGAAAGAAACTTGCATCGTTGGTGAGGAACTTGGCCGCAATGGAATCCGTAGTTTCCAGAACAATGTCCATCCCTTCCAGAGCCGATTTGGCATTGGAGGCCTGGAATCGCTGGGGCCAGTACTCGATTTCAATGGAAGGGTTTAGCTCCTGGAGCCTCTTTTGAGCGGCTTCCCCTTTGGAAGCGCCCACATCACTGGTAGAGTAAAGGATTTGCCTCTGTAGATTGGTGATGTCCAGAGCATCGTTTTCCAGGAAACGAATGGTGCCTACGCCGGCTGCGGCCAGATACATTAGTACCGGAGAGCCCAGCCCCCCGGCACCTATGACCAGCACCCTGGCCGATTTCAGCTTTTCCTGACCGGCTCGGCCAACCCCCGAAAGCAGAATGTTTCGGGAGTATCGGCTGAGTTCTCCGGAATCCAGCATTTACGCTGGATTATTTGCTGCGAGCTGCAGCCAGTTTGGAGCTCAGATCTTGAAGCAGATCATCGCGATCGTCTGATAGCTCGGAAAGCAAATCTGTTACTTCCTGACCTCGATCATCCCCTTTTCCAACCATGACGTGCAGAGTCAGGGCCGAAGCGTATCGAATCACCGGGGATTCATCGGAGCTTTTGGCTACGTTGATCAAAGCGGAGGCCACGGTGTCTTTCTTCTCGGAGTCGTCGATGGTAGCCAGAGCGTAAGCGGCTTCCAGTTTCACTTCATCCGGGTTTTCAGAGGAAAGCAGGCTTAGAAGTTCAGCGCTGTAATCTTCGGCGCCTTTNTCTGCAGCGCACTGGGCACCGGCGATTTGCTCGGAAACCATGGAGGAGTTCAAACCGCTGGCGCAGGGACGATCTCCTTCCGCAGCCCACAGGCTACCGGTAAATAGAATCATTGTAATTGCTGTTAGAATTCGAGCTGACATACCCCGCAGTATAAATGCCTGGCCTTTCCAGTCAATTTGATTTACACGCTAATATCAATAATTACCGGTGTTAGTATGGACCTACCCCTTCATCCAGTAATCGTTCACTTCCCCGTGGCATTGACCTTATTCTTTCTGTTTATCTATCCGGCGCTGCTTTTGTGGATCGGAAACCGGGAAGATCGGCAAAAAACCTGGGCGGTGGTCCCTGCTCTTGCTCTCTTACTGGTTCTACTGTCCTACGGAGCGCTTTTTACCGGCGAGCAGGATGAAGAGCTTGTAGAACAGGTAGTTTCTCATGAGGCTCTGGAGGCCCATGAGCATGCAGCGGAGTATTTCTTTTATTTCAGCTGGGTTCCGTTTCTGATCAGCCTGGCCGGTATCAAGCCCTGGAAAGGCCGAAAGCCAGCTCGCTGGATCACTGTATTGGTTCAGGTTGTTCTGGTATTTCTAATGCTGGATGCAGCCCACAAAGGAGGAAAACTGGTCTATGAAGAGGGGGCTGCTCGAGCCCATTATGAACAGAATCTTCCAGGCAGGGAATCCTCTTCGGAAGACTCTGTCGAGGAATCGGAAGACCACTGATTCGTCAGGATGCCGGAACGATTACAGCGGTTTCAGTAGCTTTCGGTATGGAATCGCCGTGAAATCACGGATTCCAGGAATCGAGCTCTNTGGATCATTTTATTTCGCTTCTGGCATGGCCAGGGATTCAATAGCTTCGGATCCGAGGAATGGATTTCTATGCGCATTGAAAAGTGCGACCTTCAAGGCCAGTAAGCGAAATCAGTAAGCCGCGATCTGATAAACCAGATCCAGCGAGATCGTGATCTGATCTGTTTTCAGACTTCGATTTTGAACCTCTGCTCTCTGCACAGAAAAAGTCCGGCCATCCCTCAGACGTAGCAAGAGCCGTCCGGAAGGATGTGCCAGGATGGTTCGCCCCTTTAGATCGTAGGTGTTTCCTTCTGTGGATTCGAAGTCTCCGCGAATTCGCTGAGTTAGAATAAGAAATTTGATCTCTTCGTCGCCTACCAGCCTGGCTGGCCAGCGATGAATGGAAGGACGCGAGATTTCGTAATGCTCGGAGTCCTCCTTACTGGCAATATTCATAAGAGATAATAAACGAGACCGTCGGCTTTCCATTTCCGGATCAGCAGAATCTTCAGCACCATTGGAATCCTCTGTTTCCGTGGCCTCACCTGGATCAGGATCTTCCCGCTGAACTACTGGATTGTCCCTGGCACCGTTAGTTTCGCTGTTTGCCTGATTTTCGCTTAGTTGCAAATTCAGCGCCTTCAGATCTCTCTGCAACTCGGGGCTGGAATCAGACAGAACATCATGCATGATGGTTTCTTTTTCAGGCTGGTCCTTTTTCCACTCTCGTATCTCTTCCACTACATGCGGCTTACGAGTGACTCGAGCTGTCTCACGGACCTCTTGCACCATCTCTTCATCCCCCAGAGCCACAGCGCGGTTTTCGGCTTCAATCCTGAGCTCGGGACCACCGCCATAGAAATGACCGATCATCAGCAAACGGCGATTCGCTTCTCTTGCATAAGGCCCGGCACTTCCTGCCAGAGAGTTGAATATCTCAGTGGCCCGGGTAATATCACCGGTTTCTTCGAGACATAGGGCCAGCCGGTAGCGATAAAATTGAGATAGAGGAGAAGTCTCTCGGGCTCGATTGAGCGCCTTCACCGTGGCCGGACAGTTCCCGGCTGCAAACATTGCATCTGCCATTTGCAGAGGATCGTCACTGCCCGACTTTTCTACCTCCTGCATTCGCTCCAGCATTTCCAGCAAGAATCTCGCTGCCCTTTCATAATGAGTGGCCGGATAATTCGCGACCACTCGTTCTAGATCTTCGCGAGCCTCATCCCATTGCCCCATGGCAAGATAACAAAAGCCCATATGAAGCTCCAGAAATGCCGGAAAGGGCGGAGGAAAGTCCTCTGGATTCAGCTTTTTATAGATGCGAAGAGCCTGATCGTACTTGCGACTACGTTCAAAATAGAAAGCCAGTTTCAAAGCCATGAGCTTCTCTCGATCCGCCTCAAGATGCAACGGCTCCTTGAATGTAAGAAGGCGAACCCCGTTGGTAACGATGAGAGCCGTTAGTGGCAAACGATGCTCGATTTGCTCTTCGGATTCAGAGTTGAGTACCCGGGATTCCAGCATATTTCTGTTTAGTTCCCTTTGAAGCCCGCCAGACTCCAGACGAATGCGGTTCCGGTTTCGCAGGGCCCTGGAAGAGAGCTCCAGGTTCATGATTCTCTCACGCTCCATGGCCTGCTTGAGTTCCATAAACTTCAGTTCCATGATCCCGGACATTGCATGAAAAAGAAACAGGGTAACCAGAACGAATACAAACAGAGCAATGGAGCTAAGAGATATGTGCGATCGCCAGGAGCTCATTCTAGATCCAGCGCAAGCAAAGTGACATCATCGGAATCGGTTTCGCGAAACTCGCGGATGGAGGCTTCAATTCTGGAGGCCAGTTCCTCTCCCTTCAGATGCAGAGTATCCTGAATCATCTCTCTGACCCCTGGCATTCCAAAGTCCTGGGTGCCCGATCGTGCTTCGGTAAGTCCATCGGAATAGAGCACCAATCGGTCCCCGGAACTATACTCGGACGTAACCTCCGGATAACTCATATCGGGGAAAATTCCTATAGGAGTTCCCTGAGATTCCAGAGCTACAAATTCATCGGAGGCTCGGCGATACAGAAGGCAGTCCACATGACCGGCCCCCGTATGAATCATTTTGCCATCTTTCAGAAGCACAAACACTCCGGTGGCATAGAAGAGCGAAGTGAGCCTACGACAGAGCTCACGATTCAGGGCCTCGAAAAGTGCCCCCGGTTGATGCGTAGTATAGAGAGCTGCATCCATGGCTGAAGTAACCATGGCCGTAATCAAGGCAGCAGAAACGCCATGGCCTGCTGCATCCCCCAGAAATATGCCAGTCTCTCCCGAATCGAAGCGATACATATTACACATATCCCCGCTCACTTCGCGAAGAGGCATATAGACAAAGGCAGGATGAAAAGACTGGAAGGAACGAAAATCTGGCAGAAAGGCCCGCTGAACATCTTTACCGATCTCCAGCTCGTTTCGCATGGTTCGATTCAATCTGGTAATTGTGTCCAGCTGAGATTCAATTGTGGAGACTTTGTCTTCGATGGTTGTAGCCATCTGATTAAAACTCCTACCCAGATCATCCAGCTCATCACCGCGAACGAAATCCCAGCTCGCTCGGCTTGTAAGGTCGCCACCCTGTAATTCGGTGCTGGCATCCTTTAGAAGGGAGAGTCTGCGAAATATGATCCGGTAAACGAAGAACCCAAATAATACATGGAAGATCACTCCCCAGAGGATGGCCAGAATGATATGCCATCGAATTTCATCCATCCTCTGCTGAATGGCTGCAATCTTAAGACGGACGTTCAAAAACAATGGCTCTGAAGCTCGATTCAGAGGCAGAATAATGTCTGCCGTCCAGTCCGCTTCGTTCAATTCCAGAGAAAACCGCTCTCGAAAGACCATTTCCCGGCCGGCCAGCTCCCGGCTGCGATCCAGGATAGACTCGGAAGGATTATCCGGAACCGTGATGGAGCCATCCCAGCTATGTAGAACATTGCCCCGTGCATCAAAAATCAATCCATACTGGGGCTCGTATTCGCCCAGAGATCGTTCCAGAAGAGCGAAGGCTTCTTCGGAATCAACTTCAAGGTTATCGCTTTGAGACATTACATCCTGTACCAGGGCCCGGGAATGGTACCGGAAGGTGTTTTGCAAAAGATCCGTCTGGTTCTCCAGAATCATAAATACAAAAAATGCAATGTTAATTGCAGCCAGGGCTGTATAGAGAAGGCCTATTTGCAGCGATAGTCTGGGTCTCCAGGACATCTAACGAATCTCCTTCAATTGGCCATCGCGAAATAATCCTGTGAAGGTTGGTTCTCCCGGCAGATCCACGATCGCCACTCCGTTTGGGCTCCCCTCAGCGAATTCGCCCCTGATCAATGCTCCGTCAAAGGACTCGAATGTACCCTTGCCCTCCGGCTGCCCTTTTCGAAATTCTCCCGAATAGCGAGAACCATCAAGATAGGTAAAAGAGCCTGTGCCGTGATAGTCTCCATTGCGAAATTCCCCGCGGTAACTGTTTCCGGAAGCCAGGTCCAGCTCNCCACGTCCATGGAACTCTCCATTCTGAAAGCCTCCGCGATATATNCTTCCATCCTGAAACCGATAGGTTCCCGATCCGTGAAATCGACCCTCTTGAAAATCCCCGGAGTATTTTTCCAGACCTCCTTGATTCAAAGATCCCTTACCATGGGGCAGGCCATTGCGAAAATCCCCGGAATAATAAACATTGCCCTGACCCATTCTCCCGGAGCCGTTTACACAATCGCCGGAGGAGCATCGCAGCCCGGGAGCTTCTGAACTCAGTCCCGTACATCCTGCAGCGAAGAGAAGTAGTAGGATACTCAAAGACTTCATGGCTGTTCCTGTTTCTCCTGCTGCTCCCGGGCCCGACGTTCCGCTTCTTTCCTTCTTCGCTCCTGCTCCAGGGCAGCATCCCGCTGCTCCTGAACACTCTTTAGGCCACTTTCTGTCAAAGCTACGCATCTTCGCACTTCCATTCTGGCTGTAGTAATAGAAAACAATGTACCCAACAATANGGTAAGCGAGTAGTCCAGGGTAGTTCGATGAAATTGAATTACGTTTAAGGTCCCGGGCTCCTCAGACACGGAGTATTCCTCTGGCACAGAAAGAGGAANACTACCGTAAAGCCACCAGTACGCCCGATAGGTCTGTGGTTGCTCGCAAACGTGGCTTATTGCAAGCTCATCAAGGTCCACCAGGACAGCCGGGCGGCTGGCACTGCAACTCGCAGCCGTACCCAACGTTACACATAACAACGCTATTAGCCCAGGCCTGGATAACTTACTCACACAGTTCCTCAGCCCCAGATGTCTTCTGGCACCATGATAATCAACAGAATTCCAATGAAGCACCCCTCTCCTGTTTTTTTCTTCATTATAAGAACGAGAATACAAAAATTGAGTGCAATACAAAGGAATTCTGTTGGTTATTGTATTAGAGAGAAGTATGCGCGTCCTGACAATCACAGTTATACTCTCCATGGCAACGCTATTGAACTGTTCGCCATTCTACGCTGCTATCCTGGGCTCCGGCTCAGAAAGTAGTGAGGAAAATGCATTGCTATTCACTCTGCTTGGTCCCGGTGGTGTAAATTCCGGCGATAGCCCCGAGGTTCCACTAGTACCTTCGGACTACCTGGTCTATCTTACTACCAGTCAGCCGGACGGAGATATGCGATTCGGTGGCGAACCAACTTGCGACTATACTTCTTCGAATCCTATTGAGAGGGCTGACTGCTACTGCATGCTGGATTCCAATAATCCAAGCCCCATCACTTCCACATTCAAAGCTATGATTGTAGGTGGCACGCGCATTGCCACCGACGATGCTGATTGTGGTGCGGGATGCACGAACCAGGCGGATTNGGTTCTGGAACCGTACGGAAACTACAAAGATGAAGGGGGCACTACNATTTTCGTAACGAGCTCCACACCCATCTTTGATCCGAACAATGGCCTGGAGTTGCAAAATTCTATCCGTTATGGTATGGCTTCTGCGGAATTCTGGACCGGCATCGATTCGGACTGGACCGGTTCTTCGGATAACTGTACCAGCTGGAATAATGGCGGGCCCGGCAGCGGCCAGACCGGCCGGTCCACCAGCCTCAACGGTCAATTCCTGGCGCATGCAAGCAATCGTCCCTGCGACAACAACGGCGGTCCCGGTGGCAGTAAAGTATCCAGGCTTCTTTGCGTAGAAGTCCCCAATCCCTGATTCCTTTTTCCCATCGATAGNCCCTTTCTACTTGTATCCGTACCCACTGACAGTCAGCCTGGATGTATGATTTTTTCCCGGAAGTATCTCAGGAAATCCGCTTCCCTGCTCGCAGGTNTCATTGCACTTACAACGCCTCTCCATTCAGCTCCGGAGGATTCGAATTTCCGGCCGCTGTCGCAGCTACAGGCGGCTCTGGATACCGGCGAGCCCGTGGCTTCCCAGGATCTCTTCCGCCAGATTGAAGAGAGGATTCGTCTGGAGAAGCTGCCAAATGGGCTGGAAATCATTATGCTGGATCAGGAACTGGCCCCGGTTTCTGCGCTGTACATCAAAATACTGGCGGGCGGCGCCGATGAAACTGTAGAGACTGCGGGTATCGCCCATATGCTTGAGCATATGCTCTTCAAGGGCACCGCAAGAATCGGTACCCGCAACTACGATGGGGAAAAAAAATACCTGGAGCTCATCCAGACCTGGTCCAGGGATCTGGATGAATGGCGGCGAAAGCTGGAAGAAGCCCGGGCCTCCGGAGATGAGCAGGCCATCAAAGAAGCCGAGAGCAAGGTAGAGCTCTGGAAATTCAGGCTCCAGCTGGCCATCAAGGAGGCGGCTCGTTTTCGCATTCCCGAAGAAGACTCTCTGTTGTATTCCCGACATGGACAGCGAGGATACAATGCATACACCTCCAGAGATCTCACGAACTATCAAATCCAGCTGCCATCCAATCGCATAGAAGTCTGGGCAGCCATAGAGTCCGATCGACTCAAGAACTCTGTGTTTCGCGAATTCTACACCGAACGAGACGTTGTAGCAGAAGAGCGAAGAATGCGCGTAGAGAACGTGGCCTCCAGTAAGCTGATGGAAGATTTCTTGATGGAGATCTACGGAGATCATCCCTACGGAAAGCCTCTCATTGGCCCCATGAAATCCATTGAGTACTTTAACAAAGCTGATGCCATCAAGTTCTATGAGCGGTATTATTCCCCGAACAATGCAGTGATTGCCGTCACTGGAGATTTTGATCCAGAGTTTGCGCTAAAGGTTATTCAAAAGCACTTTGGTTCCTGGAAAACCGGACCGGTGCTGGAACGCCCCAAACCGCAGGAGCCTCCTAAGAGACAGATTACAGTGGAACTGGAGGAAAAAGGATCCCCTGTTCTCTACATGGCCTGGTTTAAACCGGCCCTGCTCCATCCAGATAGCCTGAAGCTGGAAGTGCTGGGAAGTATTCTCTCCGATGGCCAGGANTCTATTCTGGTGCAGAAACTCATTCGAGAAAAGAAACTGGCTACATCCATTCGAATATACACTGGATTTCCCGGGGAACGATTCACCAACCTATTCTTCGTAAGTGCAGTGCCTGCACCGGATGTGGACTATGCAACACTGGAAAAAGCCATTCTGGAAGAAATTGAAAATGTGAAGAAAGAGGGCATTAGCCAGGAGCATCTCAAGAAAGTGCANAAGAAAGCTCTTTCCGATTTCGCTTTCGGCCTTCGCAGCCCATCTCGACTGGCAGACCTGCTTTCTTATTATCAGATCATGACTGGCGATTACCGTACTCTGTTTCGAACCTATGAGCAACTGGAGACCATCCAGGTTTCTCAGATTCAGGAAGCGGCCCGGCAGTATCTTAAACCAGAATGGACCATGAAGGCCCGGCTGATTCCCAAAAAGTAATCCAGGCAGGCCCAATCAGAAATAGCGAATACGAGACAGTGCTTTCCATCTGCGAAAAGTCGTGAAGGCTAAAGCCAGGGCTGGAAGGNAATGGACCGGCCCGAATCAAGAGTAAACAGAAACTATGATGAATTACAGAAAAGAAATGAAACAGATCCAGAATTCNGCATACATGGAAACTTCAACGCATGCTGCAGGCCCATTTTGCAGCCAGCCCGGTCGAAAGGTGATATTCAGGACGGGTTTTGTAAAGAGTGCCTTTCGCCTGGCGGTGTTCAGTCTGATTTTCTTTACTTTGCCCTTAAGTATTCAAGGCCGCACTGCAGATGATTCCATTCTTTCAGGCATTCAGATTCCAGGCCTGAATTTTACCCCTCCTCCGGTGGATAGCCGGAACCTCAGTCCCTATGCTACCCTCTATCGCCTGCACAATGATACTCTTCCTGTAGTTCGTCTTCGCATAGTCATCGAAGGAGGAGAAGACCTGGAATCCATTGATGATGCAGGCAATCTGGATGCTCTGGCTGCATTACTGCAAACTTCTGGGGCCGGAAAACTCAGTGCAGAGCAGATGGCCGATCGTCTGGCTTTGCTGGGTGCTAGCATCGGCACATCGGTCTCCAATCAAACCTGGGAAATCAGCCTCAGCGCTATGAAGGAGGATTTTCCTGAAGCCCTGGAGCTTCTCATACTCCTGCTTACAGAACCCAACTTTGATCAATCCAGCCTGGATACCGTCCAGAATCAGATGATTAGCTCCATCCGCAGCCGCACGGATGCTCCAGACACGGTAGGCTTTTTGAAACTGAATTCGGTGATGTTTCCCGATACCAGACGAGGCTATGCCATGCAGGAAAGCGATGTTGGAAAAATCAGCCTGGATACAGTCAAAAAGACTCTGCAAAATCGACTGAAATCGGCTCGATACCACATCGCTCTTGATGGAGACTTTCAGGGACTTGGCATTGAAAAGAAGCTGGTGGATATGCTGCGGAAGCTCCCTGTGCCTTCGCAACCTCTAACTGTTCTGCCGGACAATGGATTCAAAGCGCCGGAAGGGAAGAACCAGTATAGAGGTAAAATCGTCCATGTTACAGGAGATTATTCTCAGTCTCTTCTCATCGTGGCAAGTCCAACAATTGCCCACAATGCAAATGACTTTTATACCATGCAGCTGGGAAACCATATCCTGGGTGGAGGATCCTTTACCTCGCGCTTAATGCAGGAGATTCGTGTAAAAAGAGGACTGGCCTACTATGCATACAGCTTCAATCGGTCAGGAGCCGCCGATGGATATCTGGCTGCGGTAAGCGCCACGAGATCGGACCGTGCTGCAGAAACGCTGTCATTGATGCTGCAAATGATAGAAGGGATGAAAAAGAACGTAGATGCCTCGGATGTAGCCCAGGCTAGAACAGCTATCTTGAATTCTCTTGTCTTCCTTTACGATAATCCTTCGGAAATCCTGGCAGACCATATTCGCTTCGAAATCGATCATATGCCTCCGGACTACTTAAATCAATTTCCGGAAAAGATCAAAGCAGTGACCCCGGCAGATATCAAGAAAGCTTTTCAGAGTTACCTTGACCGTGATGATCTATATATTGTTGTGGTGGGCCCAGAATCTCTGACCGCAGAACTCAGAAACATTGCTCCCGTGATTCGAATGGAAGCTTCCCCGTAACCACAAAGCCTTTTCGGCATCATCGTCCATGAATCAGCCCACCATTACTGGTTCGTAGACATGGACNGAATTCTTTCTTTCGCATGAGATTATCTGAATATAAATACAAGAATTATCGTTTTCTGGGCTGCTCCGAAGGCGGAGTACATACAGCCATGGGCCTTCCCCAGTACAAGCTCTTATTCGATATAGGAGTGGGCCATACAAAGCTTACGGACTATCAGAGATTGCTCCTTACACATGGTCACCTGGATCACAGTAGCGGATTGGCATACTATGTTTCCCAGCGAGCTCTTCGCAGACTGGAGCCACCGGACATTTACTGCCCTCCGGAACTGGCGGATCCCCTTAAACGAATCTTTGATATATGGGCCGAGATCGAAGGCTTTGAAGCCGGATACAAATTGCATCCTGTGGAGTACGATCAGTTCTACAAGATCCAGGGAAACGTATTTTTCAAAGCGATTCGCAGCATTCATCGTGTGCCATCCAACGGCTATACGATACTGGAAAAGACCCGAAAGCTCAAAGAAGAGTTTCAGAATCTGCCGGGTCATGAAATAGCAGTGCTGAAACAAAAGCGCGACGATCTATTCTACGACCATGAGAATCCGATCGTAACTTTCTCCGGTGACACTCAGATCGAATTTGTTCTGGAGAATGAANTGGTNCGCAGATCAAAAATTTTGTTTCTGGAATGNACTTATGTAGATGAAAAACGACCGGTGGAACGGGCCAGAGAATGGGGACATATCCATCTATTTGAGATTGCCGAGAATGCAGAAGCCTTCCGCGATATAGAAAGATTATTTCTGATTCACTTCTCCCCCAGATACAAGCAGGAGGTCATTGTTCAGCAGATTAAATCCGTGCTGCCAGGCTGGCTGGCCGAAAAGACCACTCCCTTTCTGTANTCGAAGGATATTCGAAATATTAATCCGGCAGCACGCTCAGCTACCGGTTAATTCCACAGCGGATTTTAGATCCAGTTTTCCCTCGTATACGGCTTTTCCTGTGATGATGCCAGAAAGTCGGCTCTGATTCAGGTTCAGAAGGTTACGCACATCCTCCAGCGAGGAGATACCACCGGAAGCAATTAATCGAAAGCGAAACCGATTCAGTATTTGCTCTATTTCATCCATAGGAGGACCCGAAAGCGTTCCATCGGTAGCGATATTGGTATANATCACTTCATTCACACGCATTTGTTCCAGGGTCTCGAAGTAATCCATGGTGTTGAGAGAACTTGCTTCCTCCCAGCCAGATACCCGAACAATTCCGTCTCTAGCATCCACGCCCACGATGATTCTTTCTGCAAAGCTTTCCAGGGCTTCTTTAAGAAATCCTGGATCTTTCACCGCGGCCGTGCCCAGAATAGCACGATCAAAGCCTGAGCCCAGAACCTCTCGCACAGTTTCCAGGTTACGAATCCCTCCTCCCAGTTGTAATTCTGCGGATTCTCTGGCCGCCGAGACGATTTCATCTCTGGCTTTTTGATTGATGGAACGATCCCCGGATCGCGCCGCATCCAGATCCACTACATGAATTCTTCGAACTCCGCTCGCTAAAAAGCGCTCAACAGGAGCAGCNGGACGATCCTCGTAAACAGTGGATTCAGCNTAATTCCCTTGATGAAGACGCACTACGCGGCCGCCCAGAAGATCAATGGCAGGGATGATTTTTGTGCGATTCATACAGCTCCGAATTGAGACCAGGATTATGACTNCACCCATCGCTCCAGAAAGGCCAGCCCGGTGCGATCAGATTTTTCTGGATGGAACTGTGTGGCAACGATATTGTCTTTAGATACAGCCGCTGGAAATCGGACGCCGCCATACTCGGCATAGGCCAGGACGTTTTGCGACGGCACTTCCGCGGCATGATAGGAGTGGATAAAGTACATCCAGTCTCCGTCGCTCAGACCCGACTGCGGCGCGCAGCCCTGCAGCGTATTCCAGCCCATGTGTGGAACTCGTATATCCGAGGCGCCGAAGCGACGAATCACCCCCGGTATGAGATTCAGGCCTGATACCAGACCTTCTCCCATAGTGCCATCCGCATTGTGCACCTCGGAAGAGTCATGGAAAAGTAGCTGAAAACCAATACAGATTCCCAGCATAGGACGACCGGATTTCAGGAAATTGCGAAGATGCTCCTCTTTGGGGCCCTTCAGGTTTTCCATGCCGGCTTGAAATGCTCCGTCTCCTGGAAGAACAAGGGCATCGCAGTCATCAATGGCAGAGGCTTCGGAGGTGAACTCTACTCTGGAACTGTAAAGCCTCAGTGCCTTTACGATGGAATGGATGTTTCCCATTCCATAATCCAGAACGACTATATGTTTTTCTGCCATAACGGAAAGAGCAGCCAGTTCATGCAGCCGCTACAATCCGTTTGTCCGTTTCTGAGCTGGAGGTCCACTCTTTTCCATACCGGAAGGGTCGCATTCCTTTCACGATTCCCACCAGACTGAGCAGATTTAATACGTAGAACGTAATGTCTATTTCGTACCAGCGAATCCCCTGTCGGCAACTATACATACAGTGATGATGGTTGTTGTGCCATCCTTCGCCCAGGGTGAGCAAAGCCAGGAAGAAATTGTTTCGACTGTCATCGGTAGTGCTGAAGCGACGGGAGCCCCATACATGAGCCAGAGAATTAATGGTGAAGGTGCAATGAGCGAGAACGATCACAGAAAGAACCCAGCCCCAGAAAAACCAGGCCCATCCGCCAATCAAAAACATTGAAACAGCAAGCACCGTGGTAGGAATCCAGTGATAGCGATCCAGAAACCTCAGCTCGGGGAATCGATAGAAGTCTTTGATCCTATCTGCATCATATTCGTCGTGCTCGTTGGTTAGAATCCAGCCAATGTGGGAATAGAAGAATCCCTTTTGCACCGGCGAATGAATATCTTTTTCAGAGTCTGAATAGCGATGATGATCCCGGTGATTCGCAGCCCACCATAGGACTCCCTTTTGCATGGAAGCCTGAGCCATGAATGCGAAGACAAATTGCCAGAAGCGATTCAGTTCATAGCTGCGATGCGAAAAGTAACGATGATAGGCTGCTGTAACAAAGAACATTCCTACGAAGTAGTTAATTCCGAACAACGCCAGATACTCCCATTGGAAGGGAAAATAAAAAACGCCCAGACACATTAAATGCAGAACAATGAATGGGATAACGAAACCAAACTGATATTTCTTTAGGGATTCCACAATAGATATGAGTGATCTGATTGGGATCGGTTGCAAAAAAAGTCAGAGATGGAATGGGGCGAACTANGATTCATCCGCTAACTTTCTTCCAGGGACGTTAAGCCTGGACAAAAGAAACAAAGCCTGGCCTGCCGCGCCGCCGGCTCGGAACGGAAATATTGCTTCTACCGGATGAAGCCTGGACATTATTGACCGATCCTGGGTCAGCGCTCGGCATCACATACCAATGGATTAGCCTGGTATTGAATGCAGGCCTGGACATTTTTGCCAACAATCTGTCGTAGCTCTAAATCGGGAGGTCTTGGGGCGCGCCTCCGATCCCAGAAGTGTGGCAAGAACGGAAATATCTGGTTCGCATAAACGCACCATGCCCGGGCAAACACGAACCAGCGCATACAAACCCCAGGGCGGATAAACACACCGAGTCCGGGAAAATACACACCACACAGGAAAACGGCTCACAGCCCGGTTCGCATAAACACACGGAGTCCGGGAAAATACGAACCGCACAGGACAAGGGCTCAGGGCCCGGTTCGCANAAACGCACCACGTCCGGGCAAATACGAACCAGCGCATACAAGCCCCAGGGCGCACTTTCTCCCCCGGCTGCGCAATTACGAACTTCCTTAAATGAAAGGGCTATAGCTTTCTGTTCAGAGGGAATGTTTGAAGCAGATCCCGATGGAGAGTCGGCCTCTCAACCACCCCATATCTACCGATGTTTATTCCAGGACACCTTTGGTGGAAGCAATCTGACCCTGGCGGCGCTCATCCACNGCCACGCCCATTCGAAGAGCATGTCCCAGGGCCTTGAATACCGCCTCATGGATATGGTGTCGGTTATCGCCATAGTGCACCAGGACATGGAGATTCATACGAGCATTCATGGCAAATTTCTGAAGAAACTCCAGACTGAGTTCTGCATCATAAATCCCGAACTTGCCCTCTTTAATGCTGTCCGGGCCTTTATAGGTGAAATTGAATCGTCCACTGAGATCCAGAGCTACCGTAGTGAGAACCTCATCCATGGTCAGAGTGAAGTGTCCGTATCTATGGATGCCTTTCTTGTCGCCCAGAGCCTCATGCAAAAGACCGCCAAACACAATGGCGGTGTCTTCCACGGAGTGATGGCAATCGATTCCAATGTCACCCCGCAGGAGCAGATCCATATCGATAAGACTTTGCTTGGCAATGTGCGAAAGCATATGATCAAAAAAAGGAATTTCGGTATTCAGAGACGCCTTACCGGATCCGTCGAGGTCAATCTTCATACTGATATTCGTTTCTGATGTTTCTCTTTTCTTCTCAGCGACTCGCAATGCATTCTCCTTGACTGCCCGGTTCGATGGCAGAGGTCCCCGCCTGGAGAGGGCCTCCCTNCTTAGATCGGTCCGGGGCCTATCCGTTCTAAAGAAGGAGGGCCCCACTCTTTCAGCCTCTTTTTTTTGGACGCCTTCGATAATCCCGTTGAATCTCTTTCATCCACTGCTCCTTGCTCTGGCGCAGCGCTTCTTTCGACTCATCGGCTACAGATTTTTTGCGAGTCTTTCTGAAGTCCTCAACAATCTGCACTTCTTTGCTCAGTTGCCTGTACTGGTCCAGGAGCTCTGCAGAAATCTGTCCATTGGTTACGGCTTCCAGTACAGCGCATCCCTGTTCACTTTCATGGGAACAATCTCGAAAGTGACATTGTTCAGCGAACTCTTCAATGGGCGCAAATACTCCACCGGACTCCATTCGGTCCAGACCCAGCTCTCGCATTCCAGGGGTATCCAGGATTCCAAAGCCATCCTCATGCCAGATCCAATCCCGCCGAACCGTAGTATGGCGGCCCTTTCCGGTGGATTCGCTTATGGCCGATGTTTCCTGCATTGATCGACCCAGCATAGAATTGACAAGTGTAGATTTGCCGGCCCCGGATGGCCCTACAAAGCAGACCAGCGGTATGGGAGGTCCACCCTCTGATTCTACTGGTTGCATATGAATGCTTGACTTCAAGTCAGAAGGCTTATGAATATTCTGCTGGTTCCCGGTAGATTTGGCATCCCCGACGCTTGCAGATTCTTCAGATGCGGGCGCACCGGCATTCGTCTGAGCAGATATCAGATGAATGCTACTGGCAGCCAGAAAGCTGGACATTTCATTCTTGAGTTCCCCGGCTCGTACCGGATCGAGATCACACTTGGTGATTATCAGATGCACCGGGACCGAGCCTGCAAGGGTAATGTAGCGCAGCAGGCCCCCGTGCGAAAGGGGCCGATCCACGGGCATCACAACAAACATCAGATCTACGTTGGCTGCAATGATCTGCATCCCATAGCTCTGGCCGGCCTGCTTTCTGCTCAGCAAACTCCTTCGCTTGCCCACCGATTCGATGAGAACCATCGTATCGATTTCCCGGTAATTCACCAGGTCCCCAACAGCGGGCATAACTTCCCCGGCCTCCATTAATCGCTCCCATTCCATGGGCGGTAGCATCAGAAAGCGTCCGGGCAGTATTCCGCGCACCGGTTGCACATCGCCGAGGAATTCTGGCGGTTCCCTCCAGGGAAGAACTCCAAATTCCTCACCGTAGTGAGCTACGATAATCCCCTTTCGGACTGACTCATCGGTCTTCGAACTGGACCCGGGCTTTGCCTTCGTTATGTCCGAAGCGTGGTTGGCTGAATTGGCTGAATTGGCTGAATTGGCTGAATTCTTCTGTGATTCTTGACTGGTCATTGTTTGACTCCATGGGGCCTGACGAGGCCTGGCAGATTCATCTGCCTCTGGACGCACCTATCCCGGCTGCTTTTACAGTGGTTTTCGGGCAGATACGTAAATCAAACAATCATATAGAACCTGCGATGCGGGACCGCACTGGATCGTGCCGCATCCCCCATCGCGGTCAAGAAAGTTATTTTAACGGGCGCTGGCCACTTTCGCAGGCTTCGCTCCTGCAGGTTTCCGATCGGAATACATCTCTTCAATGAGACCTTCGTATCGGTCCGTGACTACATGCCGCTTCACCGAGAGCTTGGCTGTAAGCTCATCTCCCTGTTCGAAAGCTTTGGGCAGAAGACGAAAGTCAATGACTCGTTCAAAGCTCTTGAACCCGGATGCCTCATTCACAAGCTCTTTGATCTCTTTTTGAATGGCGGCTCGCACTTCGGGATCTTTGCTCAGTCTTTCCAGATCCCCGGCGCCTGCGTCGAATGCAGCCGGTTCGGGAATAATCAGGGCACCCAGGTATTTACGGTCCTGACCCACTACCATACAGTGTTGAATCATACTGGACTGTAATAACCGGTTTTCGATGGGACCTGGTTCCACGTTTTCTCCACCCAGTAATACGATGGTTTCCTTGGAACGACCTACAATCTTCAAACATCCGTTCGCCGTAAACATACCCAGATCCCCTGTGTTGAACCAACCATCGGCGNTCATGACTTTCTTCGTGGCCTCTTCATTGCGATAGTAGCCCACGGTAACCTGGGGACCTCGAACGTGAATCTCTCCTTTCACGGCCAGATGATTCTCCGAGGATTTTCGTCCCGACTCATTACTCCACATCACTTCCCCGGTATTGAGATCCACAATGCGAATCTCCGTATCTTTGTAGATAGGACCTACGGTTCCCGGTACCAGATGATTGAATGTACGAACGGCCAGAACTGGTGAAGTTTCTGTAAGCCCGTAACCTTCCAACACAGGGATTCCGATGTCGTTGAAGAATTTATCTACATGGATGGGAAGAGCCCCTCCACCGGAAACAGANCCTCTCAAAGCGCCTCCCGTGGCTGCTCGAATCTTCTTCAGCACGATCAAGTCCATCAATGTTGCAGGCAAAGCCGTAACAGTCCACTTCAGGAGGTGGTAAGGAAGGGTTATCAGGTACTTCCCGGTATCTGGATTCAGTCGCAGATTGTTGCGACGAATGGCACGCCCAGCGCCACGAAAGGCTCCTGCCAATGTCACTGCTGCTTTGAACAGCNCTCTTCGCACAGCCGGGGCCTTCGCCACATTCATTAGAATACCGGCATAGATGCTTTCCCAGAGGCGGGGAGCCGAAGCCATAAAAGAAGGCCGAACCAGTTTGAGGTCTTCTTTCAAAGTGCGAATGCTGGAATAGTAAGTGCAGGCTCCGCAATAGATTGTGAGAAGCTCAAAGTTACGTTCAAAAATGTGCCAGATCGGTAGGATGGAAAGAGCTCTTTCGCTGGGCTCAATAGAAAAAGGAAGTCGCTGAACCTGCGATATTAGATTTCCATGGGAAAGCTGAACACCCTTTGGTAGTCCGGTTGTTCCACTGGTATAAATCAAAGTATAGAGATCTTTCAGTCCGATGGTTGCGATTCGATCCTTGACGCAAGTCGGATTCTTTTCCAGGTAATCCCGGCCACGAATCTTGAGTTGTTCCAGAGTCATGCACCGATCATCGGTCTCTTCTATACTAATGGTTGCCAGTAGCTGATCGGCGTTGATAGAAGCTTTGTTCAGCTTTTCCAGAGTTGCACGATTTTCCACTACAGCCATGCGCATCTGCGAATGATCTACAATGTAACTCAATTCATCCACGGTAACATCCGTGCCTCGGGGCACATCTGCAGCACCGGCCAGAGTAATCCCCATACTGAGCTGCATCCATTCATAGCGGTTATCTGCAAATAGGCCGATGCGATCTCCCTTCTCAATGCCCAGAGACATGAGTCCTGCAGCAACTTCCGAGGCTTCTTTGAATGCCTCATCATAGGTGAACACCTTGTAAGCTCCGGAATGTCGAACAGCAAAAGCTCCTCGATTTCCGTGTTTTCTCCTGGTCAGAACAAGCATGTCTGCGACATTGTTCAAAACCACATTCTCTTCTTGTTTCATTTTTCCCCCTGGGATCCACTGAAGGATCCAGAGCCGATCCTACCATAGAGGCCTCGCAAGATCGCCTCGTTTTATACACAGACACTATCGAATTATAATTTGCTACAAATATCAAGGCCGTTTCATAGNGGTTGTGACTCCGNNANTNCCCNTNCCTNTTTCAGGANCCGGCGNCNATCTCTTCCCGGTAACTCCNGGGNGTTTTTCCNGTATGCTTCTTNAAAGANCGATGGAANGAGCTCCTGGAGTTAAAACCCACGGCCAGGCCAATACTGAGAATACTGCGATCCCGCTCTTCACGGAGCATTTGTAGCGCCGCTCGAATCCGATAGCCGTTGACGAAATCCGGAAAACTACATCCCAGTCGGGAATTCAATATCTCCGATACCTGATGCGGACTCAGATCCATCTCCTGGGATAGCGCAGAGAGATTAAAATCCTCATCGAGATAGGGCCTATCCTCTTCCATCAACTGATCCAGACGACGGGTTACCGAATCCAGGTCCAGGTGCATTACCCGGCTCCGTGCGTAGCGAATCTGATAGTCCTCTTTGAGCGAATGAATCACATCCGGATGAACCAGACCAAATAGAAATCCGGCCATTACGATACCTGGCAATGCCAGCGCGCTAATCAATCTCAGAACTTCCCAGCCGGGAATGCTGCCGATGAGCCCAAAAAGCAATGCCAGAAGAGCGATTAAACATAGTAGGATGAGCCCGGTGTATCGATCCCGGACTTCGGCGTCCGTAAGCCAGAACATTCGAGAAAGGATAACCAGCAGATATCCCATGGTAACGCTCTTGGCTCCAAAATAGATGCTCCAGAGAAGTCCCGGGCTTACGGACGCATCTGAACCAAGAAAATACAGGGTTCCAGCAAGAGCGAGGCCCACGGCCGACCAGACAAGATGGAATCTACCGGGTTTCTCGGATGATGTGACATTACCGAGAACCCAGAGATAGATGGAAGGCCCTATGGAATAGATGACGGGAACGGGAAGAAGCGAAGCAAGATCATAAGGAGAGAGATTTGTAGCCAGGCGGCAATAGCCCGAAAGCATCCAGATTCCGCAGGCCGCCACGAAATAAGCAGAGGGCAATGCTTTCCGGCCGTTTCGCAAAAGGCCAGTGGCAGCCCAGAGAAAGGCAACAACGGCTCCGGCAAAGAGCCAGCTGGCAGAAAGGATTCGCAGTGGTTCCATTCGATAGGTTCAGAATACTCCGTTGGCTTACAGGACGGAGCTTCCCTAATATTTGATTGCCAGCATAAAGCGCAATCGGAATCTGTCCGCACCGACCTTGCCCAGGTGGCGGAACTGGTAGACGCGCTAGTTTCAGGTACTAGTGGGAGTAATCCTGTGGAGGTTCAAGTCCTCTCCTGGGCACAGTAAGGGACATTCCCCAACTCTTCGGATGGGGATTCCCTTTCCTGATAGAAGAAAGAGAATGGCTCCCTGAATCGGAGCCTCGCCTCTCCGGTGACCAAGTCAAAAATCATGGCATCCGCGACAGAGCGAACGGCCTCAATCCGCTCTTTTCCCTTGGCTTCCCTGTAGATCCGCGAAAAGTCACTTAGGGTTGAAATGCTCTCGGTGATATGCTGCTTGACCTGTACAGCAGGAATTCTGGTACGCTCTAGATCGGCCTCCGCTCCTCTTATCAACGATTCAAGCTCAGCATTCTTGATCCCAAAATCATTAGTATCGATTACTTCCTCCAAAAGAAGGTCCAGAAGCTTCTGTTTCTTTCTGAGTGCCTCACCAAGTCTGGCACGGGCCCGCTTCTGATTACTCTGAATCAGTTTTTCTTCCTCATTTAGATCCTGGGCAAATAGGTCCTGAATTGCCGCCGCCGCATCTGGTCTCAATGCATAGCGATCAACAGCACCTGTGAGCGCCCTTAGCAAGCTTTCTTCTCGGAGATAAGTCGCTTTTGCGTGACTCTTGCATGAGTGACGATAATAGACATAGTTGCCACTTCGGTGCGCGCCGTGGCGCAACTCAGGCGTCCATATCTTACCACATCGAGGACAGACTACGAATTTTCGGAGTAAGTGGTTCCGGTGTTCTGGAAGACCATTTCTCCGAGATCCGAGCCTTGCCAATCTTTGGAGATACCTTTCTCTGCTGATATACGACTCGAAATGCCCTTGATACTCTTTCCCATGAAATCGAAACCAACCGCAGTAGTCTGGACGTTTCAGAAACTTATCCATAGAGCCTTTGTGCCACTGCGCTCCTTTCCTACCTACGAAGCCGCGATCGTTTGCCCACCGGACGAAAGCTGCGATGGTGTAATTACCCGTGTCGAACTCATCGTGCAGGTGCTGAACTACATCCTGCTCATCCGGATGTTTCACTCTGTTCTTCTGTTTACTATCGTAAAGATAACCGAAAGGCTGGTTTGTGCTGGGAGGGATGCCCATCTTCGCTTTGTGTTTATAAACCGCGCGCATTTCATCTGCAAAGTGATCGGGTTCATAGAAATCAATAGCAGTCAGGATATTTCGGACCAACCGATCATTTGCGGTCCTAGACATGTGATCCTTTTCTCCAGTAATGAAATAGTGGAAGGTCACGCCTTTTCGAATAAGTTGATCCAATACTACCCGATCATCAAGGTTTCGGTTAAGTCGCTTTCTGTTTTTGCAGATGACGTGAGTAATCCCGACGTTATCGTTGTTCAAGATGGCCACTAATGATTGAAAGCTTTTTCGGTCCTTGGCTTTGGAGGCAGTTTCGCGCACCGCCCAGCAATAGCACACGTGAAACCCATTCTTTTCGGCATATTCCTGAGCCAGGGCTTGCTGATCCAAGAGGGATTTATCTTGTTCCGTTTTGGCTGTTGAGACTCGGACCCAGAGAATGCACGGTTCCTTATTCAGGGAGAGGGCTATTTCCCTCTCCCTGATTATCTCTCTTAGGATTTGTGAATTGCCGTTGTCTATGCTTGTTTTTCTCATCGATAATAATTAGGGTGTCGAGCGCGCTACAGATTTGAGTCTTGAAATAGCGGATAGTTTCAGGGCTTTGCGAAGCCAGAATGGTAATACTGCCGCCGATAGCAATCGTTGGATCGTCGTTGATTTCCTGCCTCCTGGCATTATTGTCCGATCTCCCACTCATGCAGATCCTCCCAATAGACCAAATCGCTCATAAGGCTTCCCCTTCAATAGCCTGCCGTTTTAGGGAGAGCGTTCGGCCAGCGCCGTAGAATTTTCGGTGCAATAGTATATACTCCGCCCAGAGCTGATTTGTTAACGCGGATCAAAAAAAATGAAAGCAGGCCGGCATTGAGGACTTTAGGAGACATACCGGCCCGTTAGGGTTACCAAGAACTGAACGGCGGCCCGACTCATTACTGCCTGAAGCCTGAGTATGATTTGATTGGTCCGCCGCGGACTTTCAATCGATACTCACTCTCAGCAATGCTGCTGATGACTTCGAAAGATTCCCGGACGGCATCTACGATCTCTTCCCATTTGATATCTTTTACATGTTCCTGATGTTCGATGAATTTCTCGATCCTTCGCGAGATGTATAGCTTCCGATTGATCTGCATGAACTACAGGTTTAGACGGACCAGCTCTCGAGCCAAGAAGAGAAGATTCTGAAATTGATTCGTACTGTGCAGCAAGCCAGCTCCTAGTCTCCTGCTTCAGGCACCTCCCAATTCAGTAGGTCTGTGGGATCGACATAGGGCCTTGTATAGAAACGTGATGTTGTTGTAGGATTACTGTGACCTGCAAGCTTCTGAGCGAATATACTTCCGCCATTGTCGAAAGCCTTTTGTATTGCTGTGTGCCGTAATGCGTGTGGATGTATAGGTCTACCAGAACAGGTTTCGACGCCCCAGCTCTGAATAATTTTTTGTAATCCGCGGGTGCTGAGAGGTCCCCGCTTCCCCCCCAGAGCTCTATTGGGTAAAGTCAGAAGCAAGGTATCTGCCTCGTCCCCGTAGTAATAGTTGTATTCTCGAACTATCTCTAAGACCCTTTCTCCAAGTAAGCAGTATCCTATTCGTCCTCCTTTGCACCTTACGCGAAACAGGGTTTCCCCTTCCGGGGACTCTACAGCATCGCTCCACCGGAGTTGNGTCAGCTCATGGGCACGTAGACCCGAATGCAGTGCAATCCAGAGGATGGCCCGGTCGCGGTATCCGCGTTCATCCTTAGGAGCCGAGAATTGCTTCATCAGTTGGCGAACAGTTCCGTCGGACAGGCCCTTCCCGAGGAAACCTTCATGGCCCCATTCAGGAGGGTAGCCCTTTACCTTTCTTTTCGGGTTAGGAAAGGGAATGACTCTGCAACTCTCGCCTTCCATTGAATCAGCTGAAGAGACGGCCTTCGGAGTGGAAGTTCGACTCAGGTATGTTGAATGATTTGCAAAGCACATATTGAACGAGGGCTAGCGAATTCATTGGAAATCTACATTTAAGGTTCCGAAAATTTCTGGTTTTCGGAACCTTACCGAAGCATACACAATATACTCGAATAAAACCTGAATTGTTGCGGAGTGATTAGCCGAACAGGAAGCCCTGAAGAGGCCGCCAAAGGTTATATATTGCAGGGAGGTTTTCGAACGGCACGAATGGACAATGAAAAGTCTTAGAGTATCTCCGACCTGGCACTACTGAATAGAAGCTAACATTTAGCTTTACCAGCACAACGTTTTCGAGTGCTGCATCAACCCTCCGCCGCAGCTCGGGAAAAGAAGAACTCAAGGGCTGTTGATTGAACGCGCGGATCAGTGGCTCTATTCTACGGGGTACTGAGAATAAGGAATCCAAAGGCCGACCCTCGAGGGGAAATTGCAAAGAGAATTGAAACTCATCGTCATTTGTCAGGGTAGCGGCAGCGCTTTCAATTTCTAAGTTCTGCCATTCGTACATCCGGTCGCCGCGGGGACCCTCAACTATCAACTCTATACTAATAGGGGGGCGCGATGCAGAATTACACCATTCGGGAAAGGAGAAAAACCACCCATTCAGCGATGTCTCTCCACCAGAGCCTTCAAGAAAGATTTCCCAAATGCCTTCACGGAGTAAATTCACGCTCTCTAGGTATTCGGAGGACTCTGGAACCCCAATTCTTTTCTCTTCGCGCTTAATGTGATACACTTCCCTGTCTTGCCGGTACCGAGCGGCTCTGATGCTTTGACGGCCGGGGACCTTCTTCAGCCGGTCCAATAGTCTGGAATACTCTGGATCTTCTCTGTAAGATTTCGGAAGAGCCTCCCCCGTATGGGGGTTTAGCAGACCATGGTCTGCAAGCTTTTTCCTAAGTTTATGGCCTGTTGAATGGGGCAATCCTAAGAGCTCAAATGCCTCCTTAGAACTAAGGGGTGCGCGCTTTAGGTTTATTTGTTGAGCCTGCAGAAAATCCCAGTACCTCAGTGCAGTAAACCCGAGCTGGCGAGACTCAGCAATACCATACTTCATTAAGTCGAAACACCATTGATCTGGACGGGCGTCGAGAATCGAAAAAAGGTGGAGTGAGTATAGTCGCCTTAAGCAGTCAGGATCAAAGACATAAGTTAGCTTATGGTGCCCCCACCGAGGCTTTTGCCCGTAGGTCAACAGGCCAACTTCGACAAGGTCCCGCAAGGCTCTATTAACGGTGGCAATGTCCAGACCGGCCCTCAGCGCAATAGTACGGTGGGCCATTGCTACTTGATTCTTCCATTTATATTGCCATTGGAGATTCCTTTGCTCCAAGTCCTTCCTCTTGCGAGGATTACGCACGAAGAGTGCAAGGAGCACGCGGAGCTGAGATTCATGGCTATCAATCCGTCCCCTGCGTCTTTTCCACGCAAGCACCTGCAGGGCTGTATCTGGCAATCGCCCGACCATTAGGCCGAGCTGGTTCCACCGTCTCGAAATCGTCAAGCCCAAAGTACACAAATCCAACATATGAGTTTGACTCTTAGGCGGTGGCGAGTGGTCTTTGATCGTTCAGAGTTGGAGAGGGGCCGCATATTCGTCGGTTGCGTTGCCAACAACCCGCGGCTGATCCTCTGCGGGCAACTTTCGTTGTGTGGGTTTTTCTCTTTGCTGTATTAGAAGATGAATCACTTCAGGGATTCATCTTATGATTCTTGCTATTGTCTCTATTGGTTTTGTAATTGTTATTAGTTATCTTAGTTGGTATATGTTCCTGGAGGTTAGTCCAAATATGCATTGTGTCCAATGCAGGACACCTCAGTGATTGGGACTAAACAACTCTTGAACTCTCTGCCATACCTAACAAATAGACATCATTTAAGCCCCTTTCTATCTTTGGCTGACTGGATCTTCTGTTCGACCCAGTCGGCCAAGGCCCTCAACTCGCGGGACGCCGACGGATTGGTGTGCCCCAGAATTCTCAGCAGGCCCTGATACGAAATTGCATGCAGGCGGCTCCGATCAAGGAGGGTATCCTGTATGCGATCTATGAACCCGTCCTCCCTGACGGCCCGGGAAAACCCTAAGCTCGGGTGGTGGGCATAGCAAACCAGCACTGCTCCGCGTTTTCCCGTACGTTCCTCAAGCACCCTTGATAGTACAATGTTTCGCATGATCTGGTAGCTGCTTCCCCGAAATGGACACGGTCTCATCTCTTGGAAGTTCCCAAAGCTGAACAATACGGGAATGTAATCCCAGTAACGTATTCCTTCTCGTGAGAGGGAGCATCTGTGTTCCGCAGAGGGAACGCCGAAGAAATCGAATAGGGCGTCCTTGCTGGGATTTGCTTGAAGTTCGTAATTACCGTTGCATCGAGGAAGCCCATATTCTTTGTCCTTTAAGGGTCTGGAGCAGCTGCCTGCGGATGGCTCCGTAAATTTGCATTCTATCAGCAGATTAATTGAGTCACCTTCAAGAAGGCAGTCTATTTGTGTTTGCCGGATTTCATGAAGTTTATTCTGTGGGTCGGCCCACTCAAAGGTGATCTTATAGGTCTTTGATTGGGGGAAGCCGAGTCTTCGCATGAGAGCATTCAGCAGATTAACCTTTTCTGCTGAGAGTGCGATGGTACCCCAGACATCGATACAGAGTGCCTGGGAAGATTGAGGAACGGTTGCTCTAACGAAGGTACCAACCCTATCCCATGGGAATGTCCGCCAAGGCTCGACGATGGACCATGCTTCCGGATAGAGATTTTTCCGAAGCCTTGCTTCCAGAGAAGACGGCGGCTGGCGCCAATCAGTCTTCATTTTCCATCATGATAGTGATTACAGGTTCGGATTTGTCTCCCGGGCCACACACGCAGCGCATATGCACAACCTGGAGGCACTCATTAATCTCAAAACCGACAGAGAACCTCCTTTCCGAGTCGCTGGTCCGTTTACATGCGGCGTGGCTGATCCAAAGTACTTCGTGCAAAATACCCGATATTGAGCTATCGGAAGCTGACGCCACCGCATCTTCGATAAGCTGCCAGACGGCTGCAGTGCATGCAACCGGGTATTTGTAATGCTCCCGAGTAACCGGGTATTGAGATAGATCTACAAGAACACCGTCTCGGAACGCATCTTGCCGTGTGTAGATAGAAATGGGTTCTCCAAAGAAATCTGATATTGAATCCATTTTAGCCTCCTGATGGATTGTTCCTTGGGAGACGCAGAGGATCGAAATGCTTGAGCTCAAATGTAAAGCTTAATGGAGATTCGCGGATTTTTTCCCCTCCTACCGATTAGAACGCCGGTAGGGCCCGTAGGATGCCTTCAGTGGCAAATGATCCGGATTTCAGTTCGGGCACGGCATCAGGGGATTCAAAGATAAAAGCTGGGAAACTTCTTGCGAGCCTCAGAAAGAGCCACGCGCTCGAGCAAAACCAGCAGGCCAGAAAAGGAAATGCTAGCCTCATCGAATCTTTCTTGTCCAGTCGCTTCAGACTTTTCTTTCGCCCATTCAGAGGCGAGCTCAAAAACTGCAGGGTACGGTTCGACCCAATGGAATTCGAATGAATAAGACAAGGGATTAAAGAATATCCGATACAAGCTTAATCGTAGGGTATCCTCAAGCCCATCGCCCTTTGAATCCCCAGCAAGCAGCACGGATTCTCTTAGAAGCAATAGCACTCGGTGGATTAGCTCAATCGGGTCTCTTAGCACATCGGCCAAAGCGCGCTGAAGGGATTTTACGTATGCAAGACCTCCTCCAATTTCAAGGAGGGATGCATTAAATTGATCGGCCTCTAAGCTACGCGATGACAACCCTTGCACGAGTGCTTCCAATTGTGCGCGCACGGTCTCCGCCCATTGTTCACAGGCGAAATTCAGATTATCTCGAATCTTCCCCGCGTCTCTGGTGCTTACTCTGGATGGTTCAAGTGCCCGCAGAAGGAATTCCACTAGAAGGCGATGATAATTAAGCTTTGCCTGTAAAGCCCGCCTGGCTCGCTTCACTGACCAAATCTGTTCTGCGCCGCGACTCCTGCTACATTCATGATACGCTAAAACCAGCAGGGGCTGCTCTATAGATCTTTGGATTGCGGTATCCGAAATGGATTCCCCGCATAGGTCGCAAAAGAAAATCTCACGGTCGTGGTTCCACATACATGGAGTCACGATAGCAACTTACTCGGACCAGCCATCAGAGGCAATGGCTGGTCTGCACCTCCTACTCTTTCCAGACCTATTCAAACTGAATCGGTTCCAAAATCACATTGATCTTGTCTGTCTTCAGTCTGATTCGACCGTCTGCTCGTCCAGAGATGCTTATAGGAATCATACTTTTCCAATACTTGGGCGTCTCGGCAATGTAGAGGATGAAATTCACATCCGCAAGGATTGCTCCATTCGGCCCCTCTTCAAGATATATCCTCTCGAATTCAGTATTCGGGTTCGCGACGAAACCGGAAGTATAAATGACACCTTGTGGCATAAATATCAGTGTTTCGGAACTATCAACCACCCGCCATGCCCCAAAATGAGCCTGTGTAGACGGATGATTCTCTACCGGCCCCAGCTCTTCCACTCGGATTTCTTGCCCATCTGAGAGTTTCCGCTGGCCATACATTTCACCGTACCGCTCAGGGTGAATTAGGTCCAAGATAGGTTCCGTTTTACCATAAAGAATATTAAAACCGCACGGGTATTGCGTCCCAAGACCGTGCGTGTCATTGCAGGTGCCAATTCGACTAAAGACATTAAGACTAACAGCGGCCAAAGTACCGTCTACTTCGTAGTCCGCTCGAACATAAAAGTGGCCGGTTCTGACAGGGATCTTACGAACCATTTTCTCCAACTCGGAAATCTTCCATGAAGAACGATCAATGACTGGCCCTACAGCATTGTGAACGTACTTGTTGCCATAGTTTCGTAGCCTATAACAGTACGGAATTTCCTTATTCGGAAATAGCGGGGCATACTCTACGCAATTTCCAACTGCAAGGACCTTTTGATACAAGCCAAAATCACTGATTATGTCATCTCCGGCCTGGAACTCTTGGGCGATCAGCGTCCCGGGAAAAGATAGAAAGACGCTGAGTATCAAAAGCATCATCCTGAGATATGATTGCATACCGGAGTTACGGAGGCCTCCGTTTGCGAAGGCCCCTGACGACTTTAGGACATCATTTTTCATTTAACTGCTCCTTGATTTCGCTGATTTCCTGCCTCTTTTCGCTCAACTTGGTCTCTAACCGGTTTAATCTTGATATTTCATCTTTCAATTGCTCCAGCTTTTTCTGAAGATCCGACAGTGCTCGCTTTGCTTGTTTTTTGCGCTCCAGCGTGGAAGCTTTTTCCCGCGGCACCTCGGGACCATACACGTTGATCAGACCTTTCACTCCATAGCGATTCACTCCCCGGCGAGTCTCAACAAAGAAGTAATCTGTCGGCTCTGCTGAACCGAAGCTATTCAGAATACGCGGATTCTTTAGGTTGCTCTTGGGCGGATTTCGCACATACAATGTTCCCTTCTTAGGCATCACCCCCGGAGAATCCCTATCGCAATCCACATAGCTGGGTTCGCCAAAAAGGTATACACCATTGCCGTCCGCATCCTCTACCGGTGCCAAGAAGCGGAAGCGGCAGACTGTCGGCATTCGCCAATATGCCTGTTTGTCCTTTTCATATTGAGCTTTCAAAGTATCCCTTTTTGACCTAAGCTCCTCCAACGTAGCCCCTTCCGCCGCCAGCTCGGCCTCTAAATCCTGTACTTCCTGTTTAAGTAGTGTCAGCTTTTTAGATAATTCATCCCTGCGCTCCTTTTCAAGTTGCTCAGCCCTGAAGGCAATTTGATCTTTCCACTTCGGTTCGCCACCACAGAATTGAGCATAAGCCTTCAAAAAGTCCCGATATTCGCTCTCGGTAGATAAGTCCAAAGCCGATGTCGCAAATTCGGCCGGCACGGGAAAGGTCTTATTTGAATGGGGGATCTGCAAGCGGACAACCGATTCTGACGTTTGAAACCGATCAACGGGCAGTCGACCAAATTCGGGACAGCCTTGATGCTGAGTAATGACCGTCTGGCAGCCCACCAGAAAAACCAGTAGGAGAAGATGTAAATATGCCAGTTGAACTTTATATACCGATTTCATAAGCCTTCCATTGATAGAACTGTGATGATTCATATAGGGTAATCAAGGATAAACCGAATTTCGGAGACGGTCTTTGTCAACGGCAATTTACCCTATTTTGGGGTATCCTTTTTTGGGTTGTAGAATTTTCCTATATTGGAAAAGACAATTCATAGACCGGAGTACCGGGCACTGATCGACCGTTTGGTGGCGGCACGGAAGGCAAAGGGGCTTACGCAGGAAGACGTAGCGCAAGCCCTGGGGGTAAGGCAGACGTGGGTTTCGAAGGTAGAGAAATGCGAGCGGAGGTTGGACATCCTCGAGACGGTAGATCTCTGCAAGTACTACGGATTGGCCTTATCCGAATTGCTATCTACTCAGCCACCACGCAAAGAAGTCCATTAATCCAACATACCGGGCAAAATTAGTGCTTTGCACCCAAGACAATCCCGCAACTCAAGAAAAGTCAAAATCTACCTTATGTCCCTGAAAAAATTCTCGTCCAATTGCAGCGAACCTCCTAGATTAGCAGACAACCATCAGGATTGCTAAGCATGGTTCGGGTATACTATTTAGGGTGCAAAGAGATGAGAGTTTTATCTATCGACGGTGGTGGCTTTCTAGGACTGGCGACGGCAGCCTTCATAGACGGCGCAGAAAAGCATTTAAAGCGCTCGTTTCACAAGGAGTTCGATCTGTTCTGTGGAACGAGCACGGGAGCTATCATAGCCCTTTCCTTGGCAATTGGCAAATCGGCTGCAGAGATTGTTGAATTGTATCGAAAACTCGGAAAGGGAGTCTTTCAGACACGATGGTATTCCCGGGTTCCAGTTTTTACGACAAAGTACGATAACGTTGCCTTACGGCGTCACTTAGATGAGGTCTTTGGCGATTTGACATTAGGTGATCTTCTCGACCATGGCAAAAAAGTCCTAATTACCTCGTATTGTGTAACAACCGGGAGCCCCAGAATTTTCAAGACGGATCATTCACCTAACCTATCTTTGCATAATAGATTGCGGATAACGGATGTAGCGTTGGCGAGTAGTGCCGCACCAACCTATTTTCCTTTGGTCAGAATAGACGCACCCACGGGGGATTACCCGGAGTACTTTTGCGATGGCGGCGTAGTATCAAATAATCCAGCGTTGCTCGGCTTCACGGAGGCTATTCAAGAGCTCCAGGCATTGCCTCGGGATGTAAGATTGCTATCCTTATCAACCCCACGCAAGAAAGCACTGGAGAAAAAAATGGGATCGCTGCGAAGGGGAATCATAGGTTGGGCCCTGAAGCTACCTGAAGTCCTTATAGACTCCCCTGCACAAATCGTCGACCAGATGCTTCGACGCATAGTCACCAGCTATCCCGATCCCAAACCCGAGTATCTTCGGATGGACTTTGAAAACCATTGGGAAACTCCGATTGATAAGGTTACGCCGAACTCCATAGAAACACTAATGAACGAAGGTCATAGCAAATCGAATGATGGCGAAACAAGAAGGGAATTGGAGAGATTTTTCCAAACCTAACCCCATTTGAAGGAGAAGACAATGGCACATACACAAAAGCAATTTGAAGAGTTTCATGAGAACATTCGCATATCTAGGAGTATGAATGAGACCCTAAGAGATAAACGCGACAAGGTCTTGGACCGCATAAAGAATCATTTAAAGAGCAATAACTTGCCGACGTTCAGGAGACTTCTCCAAGGAAGTTATCAGATGAAAACCGGCACGATTCCTTTGGACGGTCAAGAATATGATATTGACGTGGGCCTACGATTTCCAGTTGAACATGATGGAAATGAACTGAAGGCGTCAGAAGTGCGAGGATGGGTCCACGCTGCTGTAGACGGCCACACTACCAAAGTCGAGAAGAAGAGATCTTGCATTCGCGTTACCTATAGCAAGGGCTTTCACATCGATTTAGTCTGCTACAGTGTCGGAAAGGCTCACCGAAAGCCGACCCAATATCAGTTGGCAGATAAGGATACAGGCTGGCGACCAACTGAGCCAGCTGATCTCCTTGAGTATATTAGGCAAGCGCTTAAGGAGTTTAAGCACACAGAGAACAACCAAACTCAGACGGATCAACTTCGAAGAATAGTCCGCTATCTGAGGCGCTGGAACGATTTCCAGCACGTCACTCACGGAATAAAACGCGCAACAGGATTAGCATTTGTTCTATTGGCATGTGCTAAGTTGAAACCCGTTACAGACAGTGATGGCACGCCGAACGACCTGCGGGCCCTCCGGAACATGGTGAGTCAAGACGCAAACAGAATGGAAAGAATTTCCGTCAAGAAACCTACCCAAGAGTATGAAGACCTATTCACGGGCTTTTCCGACGAAGAAATGAAAGCGTTTAAGGATGCGTGGAATGACTTGGCCGATGCTCTTAGCAAGGCAGAGATCGCAACAGATTTGGCCATTGCGTCTGGGCATCTCCGGAAGGTTTTTGGCGATGATTTCCCTGTCGTCGAAAAAGAGAAGCCAATGGAGAGCCGCGGCCCCGCTATCATAAGCTCAAGCACTTCCGCTTAACATTTCATGCTGAGACTGAAATTTTCTCCATGGCAGACGATTGCACTCCCGATTATCCAATCCTTATCGACCATGGATTCAGGTTGGCAAAAAGCCATACCTGGACGGGCCAGCTCGATAGCTCTCTCGGCGTAGTTGACATCGAAATCAAACTGCCTCCTGATTATCCGCAATCACTCCCAGAGTTCTACTTAATATCTGAAGGCGATTGGTTTACTCGATTGGCGAATATTGAGAGAAGTGGCAAGATCTGCTGGGTAGAGACTGATGATGTGATCATAGACACCAGCCGTCCAAAGGATGTGCTGGCGGAAGCCTTAGGGCGAGTCAAGGGTCTACTACTTCGGGAGCCCGCAGAACAAATGTCGGAAATACAGCGCGAGCTCGTAGCATACTGGGAGGACAAAACAACAATCAAATGCTTTCGTTCACTGCTGACGGCGAACGAGAGATCTAGACCGATTGTCGCTCGGATTCACAGTCAGCCAGCCACGGGAGTAGTATTTGCTGATTCGGACGAACAACTTGAAGAATGGTCGAAACATTTATCCTATTACGATAATAGAAAGATCAATGCCTATTACTTGGCTATCAATTCAGCCTTCCCTGTGCCTCGCATTACAAGCAGATTTAAGCTGGTAGATTTTCTAGAATTCGTCCAGGAGATTGCCGAGGCCGAAAGCGCGCTCGCATTCGAAACCTGGCTCAGAAGCAAAGGATTGCCGGCGTTTCTGATCATTTCGGTCAAGAATACAGATGAATCACCTCGGACACTTCTCTTGGCAGAAATGACCACGAACTACAGTCGACATGGATTCTCTCGGGGCAAAGTACCGACAAGCATTCAGGTCGATCGCTCCATGTCCGATTCGGTAAATCGCCGATCGATAAGCCGGATTGATTCAGAATACGTAATCCAGAGGTCAGGCGGAGTCCTACAGTTTCAAAATCGTAGTGCCGTGATAATTGGTTGTGGCTCCGTAGGTTCGCATATCGTCGATTTCCTGGCCTCGGCAGGAATTGGGAGAATCGACCTTTTCGACGGAGAATTCCTACTACCCGAGAACATCTACAGGCATGCCCTCGGCTTTAGTGAAACTCACAAATTCAAGGTCAATGGGCTAGCTCAGCGAATCGGAAGGGCCTTGCCACATGTCAATATCGTGCCGCACCCTGAAGCGTTGCGACTCGATGACCAAACACAGGTGGCTTCAATCACCAGCGCGGATCTGGTGATTTTCGCGACAGGCAATATGCAGTTTGAAATAATGGCTTCGAGCGCATTGAATATTTCTGGTGGGGTAATTCACGCATGGCTGGAGCCTCTCGGAATCGGTGGACATGTATTGGGGCGTCCGGACGTTGCTAAACCCGGATGCCTAAGATGTCTTTTCCAGCCAGACGAAACCCTGGGCATAAGGAACGTCAAGTCTCTCGTAAAGCCAGGAATCAACTTCAAAAGGACGTTGGCAGGCTGCGCCGGTACTTTTACGCCATACGGGAAGACCGCGGCTGTACGGGCGGCGACCGAAGCTGCGGACCTGGCAGGTAAAATACTCGCAAATGAACTACAAGAATCTCTATTAATCTCGTGGACCGGTGACCTGTCATTTCCCAGTGCCCTGTCGGATCAGCTGAGCACCGATGCTATAAAACTCGGCCCATTCAATCGCCAATCTTCGAGGCTGGAAGTGCTATGCAATCAATGCAGGCTAGCGACAGTATGAAATTCCAGGAATCAAATGGGTGGACGGTCGAAATCGAAGCGTCGGTAATAGAGCTGCTGCAAAGTTACAAACAATCAGGTCGTTGCCAACGTGAAAGCTGTGGCATATTGTTCGGAACCATATATGAGAAGTCCAAGACAACAGTCATCAATCGCGCCAGTGGAATAATTCCTGGGTCCAAACGCTCGAGACACCGGTGCCACCGTCCGAGGAAAAAGGCCCAAGAACTGGTCAATATGCTCTGGGAAGAATCAAAGGGTACTGTAAATTATCTTGGAGAATGGCACACCCATCCCGAGAGGAATCCAACTCCGTCAGGTATAGACCTAAAAAACTGGGATTCTATCCTTAAGTGGGTAACCACGGATTCAGAGCGGCTTTACTTTCTCATTGTCGGAACAGATTTCCTCCAACTTTGGGTAGGAGATCGCAAAACCAAATCGATCCAGCATCTAGAGTTACTTGCGTGATACCGATTCACTATCATTGTCGCCCAGTTGAGACATTGAATACTGCGTAAAGAACCTGCCGATAACCTCAGACCGCTTTTCGGGTTGGGCTAACGTCTCCCACTGGGCACATTCAAATCCCAAAAAGCAGCAAACGATAAGGCCCTCGGGCCATTCGTATTCTTCAAAACCGGCCTTTTACCGAGACCTGGATTCTTCCCTGATTGCCAGACCATACCTCACCGGTCTGACCAATCCTGTTACCCAGCACCACAAAAAGCACAGTAGTGTTACTGGACCCCGGCAGAAATAGGTAATCGTTATTCACCGATCTAAGTTTCATATCTCGCGCAACAATCTGAAGACCAAAAAGCAGCTCTGTATTTTCGGACATCCCCAGGGCACCGAGGGAGAAGCCAATTTTCATTTCGCCCAGAGCCTCCTGATAGGTACCTGTCCCCTGGCTTCGCTCGACCAGGGATGTGAGCTGACCTTCCAGCTCGCCGGAATATATCCCCTGACTTCTTAATTCCGCCAGGGGGCCATAGGCGAACTTCAGATTCATCTCCACTCGGCTTGTTGTATACTCCCACCGGCTGCCCAGACGCAGACCCAACGTCCAGCTCTCGAGCAGGAACTCGGCCGGAGTAATGGTCGGACTGGCACCCACCAGAGGCATTGACTGAACACTCACGGATTCCCTGTAATACCCGGGGCCCACTTCAATGAAGAGTTTCTGGCTTTCTTTGTAGGACCATTGCTTACCGTAATGGATGCTTGCATCGTGCCCTCGATAGCCAGACACCTTTCGTTCACTGGCCACCAGAAGTAACTCTCCGGGATAGGTATTACGTTTCCAGAAGGCGGCGCCGACGGAAGAGAAATTCCAGTGCCCGGTGGGCCGGGAACCCTCGCTCAGAAACATGGCATTCCAATGCAGACCAAAGTATTCGCTGTTTCCGTATTGGCCGCGCAAACCAATCCAGGGCTGGCTCACCAGTGGAAAACCGTTGGCGGCACCCAGCAATGCTCCAGATAGTAATACATCTCTGGTCTGGACCTGTCTCTGCACAAACCTGAGCAAAGGTGTATTGGAAAACGAACTTCCTAAGATTTGCGCGGTACTATAGTTAATCTCCCACTCGCTGTTAACTTCTGCTTCCCATCCGGATCCGAAGGGCAAAATCAAGTAGCCAGCCAATGCAATTACCAACCACAGGGAAGGGCTGGATTTAGCTGCCCGGAGAATGGTAGAAGCCAGGAAAGGCCGAAAGCTCATAGGGAAACAGTAGTCCACGCAATTCAAATGTCAATTAGTACTATAGATACAGTTAACTTATAAATATAATGCAATTCGCTGCCAGACATCAGCGGAGCGAGGGGAGTCTAAATCTTGTAGCCCATAGCGGATGGTCCTCGGTTTTTGAGCCATTGAGCACTCGTGGCTTTCCATTGTTGATTTCAGAGATTCGCTTTGCTTCAGCACTCTGGATGGAATTCGGATGCCCGAACGGTACAGGCATCCGAACCTACTTCCTAATGAGCTCTGGCCAGAGATGGGCGCTTGAGCTTCTGGACTTCTCTCCATTCCAGAACCGTGAAGAAGACCACAACCAGGGCCTGCGAAATTACAAAGAAATATCCGAAGGCAGTGAGAGGCAGGCCCACCAGAAGTAGCAAACCGCTCCCTGCAATCCAGGCAGCATTCACCAATACTATGAGGGCAATCAGGGAAATCCTGGGAGCCACAAAGCCTGCAAATAACATGAAAAGCCCTACAGGCAGGACAATCAGCCCTGCATATTTCAGGATGCCCTCCGGAAGTCCTGTAAGAGCTCCCAGAAGAGAACCTGCCAGAAGTAAAATCATACCAAAGGTCAGACCCACGATTCCATCGCTGTAAAGGACCAGCCTGGCGGATGATGCTTTGTTGTTTTCATTTTTCATACCCAATACATACTATGTTTTAGGTGCATACGCAATTACCCGGCAGGTAATTGACCAGACAGATGAAATCGGCAAAAGAACCCAATTCAGACCCCGCGAAAACAGATCCCTTGAGCTTTGGCTCCCTGCTCAGGGCCTGGCGCTCCATGCGAAACTTCAGCCAGCTGGACCTCTCTCTGGAAGCGGACATTTCCACCCGTCATCTGAGTTTTCTGGAATCCGGCCGCTCCAGTCCCGGGCCTGGTATTATTGAAAAGCTTGCCAGAGCCCTGGGGCTGGACGCTCGGGAAACCAATACTCTGTTCTTAACCGCCGGACTCCCTGCACAGAGTGCACGAGACCTGGATCTAAATTCTGAAGAGAACCGTCCGGTGGCAGACGCTTTGAACCTAATACTGGAAAAGCATCGTCCCTACCCGGCTATGGTCATGGATGAGGAAAGAAACCTGCTTAAAGCAAATGCCCCGGCAAACCGAATCCTGGAGCAGTTTACCATCCGTGGGCGACCCAATCTATTGCGGCTCGTCTTTGACCCGGAAGGCTTGCGAAGCGCCATCCTTAACTGGGAAGAAGTAGCATCTTTCCTGTTGCACCAATTACAGCAGGACTGGCTACGTTATGGACGCAATTCGGAAGATATAATCAATGAGTTAAAATCCCTGGGTCCCCTGCCCTCGGTAGATTTTACCCGGCCCACTTCGCCGGTCCTTGAAAGCCGACTGAAAGTGGGAGATCAAGAGTTGGCTTTCGTAACCATGATTACAACTTTCGGCTCTCCCCTTACCTCTGCGGTGCAGGAACTTTTAATTGAGACTTTCTTTCCGGCCAATGCAGAAACAGAGGCGTTTTGCCTGGCCATGGATCCATCCGACTTCTGAGTCTGGTTTATCCTGCATCAAGGAATCCGGCATTGCCTGGATTTGAGGACGTCGTGGAGCTTCGCCAGAGTCCGAGAAAACTGCTTTTCCTCAGCAGAGGAGCTAAGAGCATGCAAATGATTACCGACTAAGATGCCTCTGGTGAAAAACTCCAATGGATGCTCACCCGGCCTGGAAAGCCCGATTGCATACAGTAAATTCCACAACTAGACAGAATACATGATACTTTCCCCTGAACGATACTCTTTATCGACACTCATCGCTGCAGTCCCGGCTTTGTTCAGCCTGCTTCTTCTGACCTGCAGTGGGATTCCACGCATGGAAGTGTCGGTTGAAGGACAGGATCGCAGTTATTTTGTGCGACTGCCCTATGAGAAGCAACCTGCTCCTGAAAAGAAATATCCTCTCATCATCCAGCTTCATGGGGGAGGTGGCAACGCGGAATACGCAGAATCCATCAGCCAGATGACTGGCATTGCCAACGAGAGAGGTTACATTGTAGCCTACCCTGATGGCAGTGGTCCGAGAATTTCCCGGGCTCTGAAAACATGGAATGCCGGCCAATGCTGCGGCAAATCCATGCGAGACAACGTAGATGATGTGGCCTTCCTGACCGGTTTTATTGATCATCTCATCGCAAACTACCCGGTGGACCCGAATCGTATCTATTTATGCGGATTTTCCAATGGGGGGATGATGACCTACCGCGCAGCCAGAACGCTGGCGCCTCGACTGGCAGCCATCGCCGTGGTATCCGGGGCTATGTTTGGGGAAGAAACCATTCCGGAAAGCCCGCTGCCGGTGATGATCATTCATGGCACCGCCGATGACACAGTTCCATTCGAAGGTGGCGAAAGCGAAATGGATGTTGTTCAAAACAATATGAAAGGCGAGTTTGCTTCGGTTCAGTTCGCAGCCACTTTCTGGGCTCGTAACAATGGATGCGGACTTACCTACCGCTCTGTTTCTTTGCCCGAAGGCCCTACGTTTCAGAAATGGACCTTTCCCTGCCCGGCCCGAAGCCCGGTAACAGTGCTGGCCCTGGTCGATGAAGGCCATGCCTGGCCCGGGGGCACATCCGGTCGAAGGAATGGCCCGAAACCAACCACGAAACTCTCTGCCTCCAGAGTAATTCTAGACTTTTTTGATCAAAACCGCAATTAGATGCAGCGGTCATTACTTTCAGGAAGTATGCTCAATTCGGGCCGGCAACAGCTTTTCGCAGCTCCAGGGCGCTGGAGGTGACTGCTTTTTGCGCCGCATAGCGATAGAGTCCTGTCGCCGTAGGGAAAGATTTTTGCGGCTCATATCAATAGAGTCCTGTCGCCGTAGGAAAAGATTTTTGCGGCTCATATCAATAGAGTCCTGTCGCTGCAAGCGGTA
>PBEB01000047.1 GCA_002717505.1 Leptospiraceae bacterium | reverse complement strand
GATGAATGGAAGAAGAAGTACGATGTAGCCTGCCTGTTTAGCTATGAGATGGGTTGTATATTGCAGAAAGCTCCCATGCCCGGACCTCTCCCGGACCGATATCCTGTACTGGCCGCCTATGCATTTGCGCCCTCTACTGAAACGACGGACCATACCGCGAGTCCGAATGAATCTGCAGGTATGTCCCTGAGCGAAGAGGAATACTTTGACCTGGGGCCCACTCGCCATCTGCAAGAAGAGGATTACAGCCAGCATATTCAGTCCATTCAGGAGAAAATCCGCAGTGGACTCAGCTATCAGGTTAATTATACATCGCCGTTAACCCTTCCCTTTTCGGGGAAACCAGAGTCATTCTTTCACTGGCTGCGAAAGAGGTTCCCTTCCCCCTACAGCGTATTCGCAGACCTGGAAGACCGACAGTTTGTGAGCATTTCGCCGGAGCTATTTTTCTCATGTGCACCAATACAGGAATTTTCAACTCCTGGTTCCGACGAAATCTTCAGAAGCCATGCAACCCCCTCCGCGCGAAAGAGCTTCCAAGATGGGTATCGTCTGGAGGTGCGCCCTATGAAAGGCACGGTGCGGGCCAGCAAGGACCCGGCCAGAGACTCAGAACTCCGCCAGCGGTTGATGAATAGCGAAAAGGATAAAGCAGAGCTGGCCATGATAACAGATTTAATGCGGAACGATCTAGGACGGATCAGTCCGCCGGGAGGCGTAAGCCTGGAACGGGCCATCCAGCCAGAATCCTACGTTTACGTGCATCAGTTAACTTCCGTGATTTCAGCATTCCATAGAACCGGCGAGCTTCGGACCATAATCCCTTCGTTGTTTCCTTCGGGATCCATTACCGGGGCCCCCCGGCGGGAGACGATGAAGATCATTTCCAGGGAAGAATCAGATTTTCGGGGAATTTACACCGGCTCCATCGGCCTAATACGATCCGAACAAGCAGTCTTCAATGTGGCGATTCGCACGGCAGATATCTCGAATGGAATTCTAAGGTACGGAGCCGGAGGCGGAATTACCCTGGGATCCGATGCGAAACAGGAATGGAATGAACTGCACTGGAAAGCACGGCCTCTGAATCGGGAGTTGCCCGGCCTTATTGAAACTATGGGACTTTCGCATGGCCGAATCAGAAATCGAGATCTTCATCTAAAGCGATTGCTAAGATCTGCCAGAGTATTGAACCTGCCGGGCCCCTGGTTTCCGGATCCGTCTCGAAGCACCGAAGATATTACAGGAGTTAAGGATCCAATTCATAACGAGGAGCAGACTTCTATAGAAAACCTGGACAGCATAGAATCGAAAGGAGCGAATGGAAACCCGGGTAATGGTACGTCTGGCAATGCAAGAAGGCCTGAATCAGAGCTTGTCAGAAAGATGAGCCATCAAGGTAAGATCAACGAAACCATGCAATCTGTCGTGCGCTATCTAGAATCGCTGGCAAAGACGCATCCCACTGGATCTTTTCGACTGCGTTTGCACTGGTCCAGGGAAGGAAAGATCAGCCACGAAATACGCGCAATGGAAGGAAGGACGGAGTTTCGCAAAAGAGAGCTATGGAAAATCAGACTTGCAGATTTTTCGATGAGCAGCAGGGATCAATGGCTACTACATAAGGTGGATCGCAGAAATTGCTACAATGAAGAGCTTGCAAAAGCGCGAAATTCCGGATATGATGAAGTCCTGTTTTTTAATGAGCGAAATGAGATCACCGAAGGATCCATCACAAATCTATTCTACAGGCTGGACAGTAGATGGTACACACCTCCGGTCCGATGCGGATTACTGCCCGGTGTGGGACGCTCCAGAATACTGCACCGATGGCCCCATCGCATTGCATTGCGGACTTTAAAGGTGAATGAACTTTCTGAGGTGAGCAGATTCGTTCTGGTAAACTCTTTGCGAGGCTTAATCGAGGCAAAACTGTGAAAGGATATATACGAAGAATCATTCTAACGGCGCTGGGGATTCTGAGCGCTTCTGTAGGGCTGCAATCCTTTCTGCTACCAAACGAATTTTTGGATGGAGGGGTTACCGGAATAAGCCTGCTCACCAGTCTACTGTCCGGTATTGATATCTCCATTTTGCTCGTTGTGTTTAATCTGCCCTTTATACTGCTGGGAATTCGACACATCAATGTTCGGTTCGCCATACAAACCCTGCTGGCCATTCTGGGACTGGCGCTGTCTCTCAAGTTTCTGGAGCTACCAATTATCACCGATGATAAGCTTCTAATCTCTGGCTTCGGTGGATTCTTTTTAGGAGCCGGCATTGGACTTTCCATCCGTGGCGGATGTGTTCTGGACGGAACAGAGATCATGGCCATCTACCTTGGTAAGAAGACCAGCCTTGCAGTGGGCGACATTGTACTTATTCTGAATATCTTGATCTTTGGCGTGGCAGCCACCGTGGTGGACATCGAAACAGCATTGTATGCGATTCTAACATATTTCGCAGCCTCAAAAACCATCGACTTTATTATTCACGGCCTGGAAGAATACACTGCAATGACCATCATCTCAGAAAAGAGTGATGAAGTCCGCTATCTGCTTACCGAGAAGCTGGGTCTGGGAGTTACCCTGTTTCGTGGACATAAAGGATATGTTAAGACAGAAGAGAATAAACCCGGGGATGCACCGGTAAAGCCAAACCAGGAGGACCGGGACATAAATATTGTATATACGGTGCTCACTCGATTGGAGGTAGCCTCCGTTCGAGCCGATATTGAGGAAATAGATCCAGCGGCTTTTATCATTCAGAGCGTGGTGGATGAGACTCGAGGAGGGATGATCCGAAAAAGATCCGAGAAGCATTTTTAGGCCGGGCCCTTCAAAAAAACTGGACGCCAGCGGATTGAGAATGTGTGATCATCGCTAAAGGGGAATGCTTGCGCTCTATAAAAAGTACGTTCCAGCCTTTGTTCTAAACAGGCTGGCCACCAATCCGGCCCCTCCACAGAAGCCCTATTCCGAGAATTTTCAGGCAGCAGCTCTTTTTGCCGATATTGCTCAGTTCACCATCGTCACCGAAAAAATCATGAGTCAGTCCAGAACCGGACTTCTGGAACTGGCAGGGATCATCAATAAATACCTGGGGCGTCAAATTGAGATCATTGATGCTTTTGGCGGAGACATTTTCAAGTTTGCCGGTGATGCGGTGTTTGCGGTATGGAAGGCGGATAATCCCGAAGATCTGAAGGAAAAGACTCGCAAGACCGTTCAATGTGCTCTGGCCATCCAAAAGGAGCTGAGCAACTTTCCCATCGCTCAGGATATCGAGGTTTCGCTTAGAATTGGTATTGGTGCAGGACCTATGACCGCTCTCAGTCTGGGTGGGTTGTTCGATCGCTGGGAGATCCTGGTAGCCGGGGAGACCGTTCGGCAAACGGCCCTGGCAGAAAAGGAAGCAGAGCCCGGTACGGTTGTGATCCACCCCCGAGCATGGCAGCTCCTAGAAAGAGGAGGACTGGGGGAGAAGATTAGTTCTCGTATCTTTCAGCTTAAGAAGGCCGACCCCGGTCTGGGAAGTGTGCGAGATACCAGCCGAATCCGAGCCATTGAAGAAAGAGCCGAAGAAGCCCTTCGCTGCTACATTCCCAGATCTATAGTCACCATCGTAGGTACAGATGAAAAGCCTACATCCCTGGAAGAACAATTTGCAGAGCGAATTGTATCTGTTTTGTTCATCAATATTGAAGACTGGTCCCTGAGTTTTCCTCTAGAAAGACTACACAGAATTTTGCAGATCGTGCAGGGTTGTCTCTATAGATATGAAGGTAGCATTAATCGATTTGGAATCGAAGACAAAGGCTCGGTGATTCTGGCAGCCTTTGGGCTCCCTCCTCTGTTTCATGGCGATGATCCTTTACGTGCTATGTATGCAGCCCGAGATATTGTCCGAGAGCTAAGCGAACTGGGCCATCGCGCTACCACGGGAGTGGCCACCGGTCTCGTCTTTTGCGGACCCATGGGCAACGATATTCGCAGCGAATACACCATGCATGGGAACGTTGTGAATCTTGCGGCCCGTCTGATGCAGGCTTCCGACGGAGTCTACTGCGACGCTGCCTCCTACTATCTAATGCAGGATCTGGCTTTTAAACCAGCCCCGGAAAGTCAGGATCGAGCAATACATGCTGCCAGTCGTGAAAAACTGGAATTTCAAGCACTGGATCCCATGCAGGTGAAGGGTCGAAGGGATCCTGTACAGGTCTACAGACTCAAGGGCCCCTGATTTAAACTCCATACAGCGAAGAAGCGCCTTATACGTAAGTTGCTCGACGCCTGCTCCCTTCTCCGTACTCTGAGGTCAATTATGGATATGAAGATTGCAATTCGCTCAATTCTTACCATCTTTGCTTTTCTGGCCACNCTTCTTGCCGGACATTGCCAGCTCATTAGCTCCATTGCAGATGTAACCGGCTCGCAGATCGCCGCCCTTTCGCGCAAAGCAATGCTGCAATTGCCGGAGTCAGGTAATGGCTGTCCTGGTAGCTTTGACTATTTCCCTGACGGTGGTATGCGCTCATTTTACTGCCACATCAATGAAGTTATAAGCTATGAAGAGGCGCGCTCCATTGTTCCCATTGCAATTTTTGTTGAGGGACCCCATGGAGAGCGCCTGGACCTGGATAACACTGGCTCCTTTGGTCATTACAATCCTGAATTTGTCGAAATGCTGGTAGAATATGGAGTCCCGGGTTCGGAAAGCGAAGACTTTCGCAAAGCCACTCAGATCATTTACGATCAATATGTGGCATCCCTGGCTCGGATCATGTACGTTACCTACCGGAAATTCCAGAAAAATCCAGAGCTTCTACGCAAGGAAGGATATAGCCTGGACTATAAACTTAGAACCCAGGGCAATGTGGATCCCTATTACTATGAGAAGTATTTCTATTTCATGAACCCGGGCTTTGCAGAGAATCCGGATGGNGGTTTCGAATACTTTTCTGACCGCGGCTTTGATGGCGGATATGACGGAAATATAGTTAAAACAGCANCATACTTCTGGATACGTCGCAGCCTGGATGGAACCGATAAAGCTTTCTTCAGGGGTTTGATGAAATTGATGCGAACCTACGACTCTGCNTATCTGCAGTAATCCTACGCCTATCCACCGGTCCGCTTCCGGTGGATAGTAAGCCATACGTAAATCCTTTACATCTGTACCGCAGATCGTAAACCGAATCATAAACAGGGGAAGGAATAGAATCTATGGCTAAGAAACTTACGATATTGGCTGGCATAGCACTTCTGATCATAACAGGGATGATGGCTGCGGTGGGCCCGGAGAATGTAACCGGCATGCCGGAAGGCTTCGTAACTCCCATTATGGCCTTTGAATTCTTACGAACGCCGGCAGAAGTATATGCCATGTTCGACATTACCCTTCAGCAAAATACAGAATCGGTAGTAGCAGCCTGCGAAGCTCTAACTTCNGAGGCTTCTTATAGAATTACCACACTGGATGCTATCAACAATCTGGATTCCGGTTACATTTTAGCCTATACAGCCTTCATCGTTTTTCTGGGTAGTCTCAGGTTCGGCGGCCAGCGCCGGAAGCTGGCTGTGGTCTGGTCCCTGGCCATTGTTGCCCTGGTTTTTGACCTTCTGGAAAACATTGCTCTCCTGGGAATTACGGAAGCATTGCAATACTGCGTGGTCTGGTCCGCCCAGAGGAACGGACCTGCAATCATCGAAAACTGGCTCCATCTCCTGGTGCCATNTACTCACATCAAATGGGCCGCAATACCTCTGGCTTTCCTCTGGGGGATCCGAGCAGAAAAACCAGGAAGCAGTGTGGCATTACGCGCACGACAGGCTTCTATTGCCTTTGCCTTACTGGCCCTGCTATTTCTTGTGATTGGGGTTTTTTATCGCTCCTTTTTCAATGAGCTAATGGGTCTATGCGTCGCCCTTTGCTTTCTTTCCGGATTCATAGAAGCGATATTCCACAAAGAAGCAAGTTGACATATTCTTTGCATTCGTTTACATCGGGCTCGGAAACAAGAATGCTTCATATCTTAAAAAATATTCGGGTCATGGAATTCAAACAGGGCTCGGTCATCTACGAAGAAGGCGACAAAGCAGATGGATCTCTGTACTTTATACTTGCTGGCCGGGTAAACGTATTCAAGACCATGGAGGGTAAGCCCAGGCAGATCGATAGCCTGGGAGAGGGAAATTTCTTTGGCGAGGTAGGCATTCTTATGGACTACCCGAGGACGGCGACGGTCCTGGCTGCCTCAGCTTCGGTGCGGATGGCTCGAATCACTACCGAAAGCTTTCTCCAGGAAGCCAGCCAAAACATGAAGTTCGCACTAAAGATGATTGGAATTACCATTCAGCGAATGGCTCGGATTGAATTGAAACTCCAAATGGTTCAGGAGCCATTTACTGTGGACCTGGAAAGTCATCCGCTGAAACCCATTGTTATCGAAAACCGGCAAAAGAACATGCAGATTGCGGAGATGCTTCATAGCCTTCGAAGCATGGTCCATTTCAAAGGTAAAAAACTGTATGGCGAGGGGGACAGAGACACCGGCGAAATGTTTATGGTTCTGAAAGGCGAGGTCCAGCTCATGCATGCCTTTCAGAGCCAGGAAGTGGGTTTCTATCCTCTATATGCTGGTGATTTCTTCGGAATGTCCACATTGACCGGCATGCAACGAAGGCCCTATGCCGCCACAGTCACCGCAGAACACACCTCGATTTGCGCCTTCGATAAAAACCTGTTCTCACGAGTTATACAATCCGATGCCAATCTGATTTTCAGTATCTTTCGCACATTCGTAGCTTACAGTACCATTCTGGACGAGTACATGAGAAAGAAAGGCATTGAGAATATTGAGGATGGGCGCATCAACAAGATGGAAGCCAATATCCAGGATCCTGAACTTTAGTTTAGAGACAGCGCCGATTCCAGCGCTAAGTGAGATTCGCCGATTCCAGCGCTAAGTGAGATTCGCCGATTCCAGCGTTATGCGAGTTTCGCCGATTCCAGCGCTAAGCGAGATTCGCTGATTCCAACGTTAAGCGAGATTCGCTGATTCCAACGTTAAGCGAGATTCGCTGATTCCAGCGCTAAGTGAGATTTTCTGATTCCAACGTTAAACCAGGTCCGCGGACTCTAACAGAAAGCAAGCTACGATGACTCCATTGAAAAAGTGGCGACCTCAATACCTCCCTGCTCCGCCGGACTGAGCCGAGCATAAAACACAGCGTTCTCGAAATCTCCAATCAGGGCGCCGAACCAGCCTTGAGCGCTGGCCCGGCTCAACCTTTCACAAAAATCTATTCCGCCGAAGTTATCGCATATTCGGCACTTCTGCAGGTGGATTCTCTGGATTCTCAATCGCCTTAAGCCCTTTGCCGTTCAGGCTTTCGAGAAAAGCAACGATGCTGTCCACTTTTTCCTTCTCCAGCTTCTTATCCAGTTGCAAATAGGCCATCTGGGAAACAGCTTCTTCCAGGGTAGCTGCCTTTCCATCGTGAAAATAGGGTGCTGTTAAAGCAATATTTCGCAACGGGGATACCTTGTAGACATACATATCCTCCTGCTTTCCCGTAACCTCGAACCTTCCCTTGTCCACGGTATCTGCATAGGGATTGTTTCGTCCCATTTTCTGATAGGTCTTCGCTCCTAAAAGTGGACCATTGTGACATTGAATACAACCCTCATCCATAAAAAGCTTCAGGCCTTCCTTTTCTTTTGCAGATAAAGCCGAGGCATCGCCATTCATGTAGTCATCGAACCGATCGGTACTGATCAGTGTTCGCTCAAATGCAGCAATGGAGCGGGCAATGTTATGATACGTAATGGGTTCCTTTTCCTCTGGATATGCCCGGGCAAACAGGGTAGCGTATTCGTCTACACCAGAAAGCTTCGCAACGACTTCCTCTTCTGATTGCATTGCCATTTCAGCAGGATTCAGTACTGGACCTTTCGCCTGCTCCACAAGATCCGCCGCTCGACCATCCCAGAACTGGGATATATGGAAACCGGCATTATAGACGGAAGGAGCGCTACGGTTCCCCTTGCTACCGGGCTTGGAGCCAGGAGAAACTGGCAGATTGTCTGAACCGGAGTATCCCTGGTCCACTCGATGACAGGTATTGCAGGATTGATTGTCCTTCGAAGAGAGCCTCTTTTCAAAGTAAAGCTTCTCTCCCAGTGCAATCATGGCTCTGGAATCGTTTTCGGACCCAGGCATCTGCTCGGGCATCGTTCCAAACATTGCGGTAGCTCTTTTCATCAATTCCCTGTCTTCCTGCGATGGGCCACAGGCAACGAGAAGACCTGAAATTCCTACCAGTGCTATAGAAATTATATAGATTATACGATTCTTATACGCGTCCATGATGCGAAGAATTCGCTTCGCTTCAGACGGTCAATCAGTTCGAAATCTCGCAGGCCATACGAATGAAAAAACATGGAGAATATTCTCTGATACTTCTGCGCTGCGGCATGCGAAGGGCCGGCGAATCCTAGAAGTCAAAGATTGTCCTGCTTCGCTGAGCTCAAAAGCCTGCGATTTCTGGTTAATCATAGAGTACCTGCGCCCTCGAAATCGAAAGCCTGTGATTTCTGTATAGTCAAAGACTACATGCCTCCTCGAAATCGAAAGCCTGCGAATCCTGAACAATCAAAGACTACAAGCGTCCTCGAATTCAAATGCCTGTGATTTCTGCAGAACCATAGACTACCTGCGCCGCAAAACTTGAAGCCTGGTGATTTTTGGATGTTCGAATACCCATGGTCGATTAAACTAGTTCGCCTATCAATACGCTTCTGTACTACATGGACTGAAACCCTTGAGGTGCTGCGAGCGCTGCATTGAGCTTGATTGAAGCTTTCTCTCAGCCCAGGCGCTCGGCCAGCTTCTTGGTTAGATCCTTTCCCAGAATGCTTCGAATCCGTGCCATAAGCGAAGGATCCACTGCTTCCAGATCATGAAGCGCCGTCTGGGACCAGCAGTGAACACGAACCCGGCCATTGGCTTTTACCGTTGCGGTGGCCGGTTCTCCAGTAAGAAAACTCATCTCTGCGATAAAATTGAACTGGTCCAATCGAACCAGGACTTTGCGCCCTCGTTTGACAGTAGCTTCACCGTCCACAATGAACAGAAGGTCATCCGGAGTTTCGCGCTGCCGCACAATAACGGTGTTATCATACTCTCGATCCATTCCAGAATTCCATAGCTTCAGAAAATCTCGCTCCGAGAATTCATTAAAGACAAGCTTGTGGATTTCTGCCAGTCTTCCCTGAAGCTTCAGAGGCTGACGCTCTTTGAATAGCAGAACAATGTGATACCCGTTAATGGCCAGAAACAGAAGCTCCCATCCGGCCAGCAGGGGCTGACCGCTGAGTCTTCCATAGCCGATCATGAATAAGCTCGAAAGCACCATGATCAACCTGAGCCACAGGATATCCTTGAACAGGAAGGCCAGAAGCACAATGGCATTGGCCGCATGTAAACAAAACTCTTCCAGGGACATGATCTACCCCATTTCATTTTCGGCCTGCAAGGGGCCGAAAAGAAGGGGATGTCTACGGATTGCGATCCCCGGGAAAGAATCACCGCCCCATTACGGAGCCGGAGGAACCGTTTACAGCCGGTGCAGGAGACTGGACAGATCAATGTACCGGGCTACTGCTTCTGAGCAGTTGCCCGATCTGCGGTTCGGCAATAACCCGCTTGATCCCCGGACTCAGAGTGGCGATCAAGAACAGACAGCAGGGGAGACTAAAGAAGCCCCTGCATCAGAATCGCTGCAACCAGCGCTAGAATCGCATAGAATTCAGGGAAGGCAGCCAGAATCATTGTTCGGGGAAAGGCATCATGACCTGCACCGATGGCATGAATACCGCTGGCACAGACTTTTCCCTGTTGGATGGCACTGACCAGAGCTGCCAATCCGACGGCCAGACCTGCTCCGAGAATTACCGCCCCCTGAAACAGGGTCATTTCGGGATTAACCTCGGCCGAGTAGAGAATAAAGGCCACGAATCCGTAGAGCCCCTGCGTGGCGGGCAGTCCCGAAAGCACCAGTCCACTACCGAAGGCATCGGGCTTCTTCTTGATCATCCCGATCACCGAAGTTCCGCCGATGGACAACCCAATGGCGGACCCGGAACCTGAGAGTCCGATCATCAATGCCAATCCAATGCTAGCCAGTATTTGTTCCATATTATCTAATCCTCGATTTACTGATGGGTTCTCTGACCTCCGTGTCAGAAAAACTCCGATTTTGCCTGGCCGATTTCCGGCTCCAGGCTCCATGAATGCGAACCTATCCTTTGGAATTGGTCCTTTCTCTCATCGCTATCTCTCCAGTCCCAGAGGATAGTTCTCATTACACTCCAGAGCAATGCCTTTCAGTCCTCCTTTACTCGCTGCTTGAGTAGAAAAGGCTGATAAGCAACGCCCCCTCCTTTAAAGTCCAGGTTCTTATAGAACTCAACAAACGTTAAACGAAGCGGATGCACAAAGGAACCTAAAAGCGAAAGTCCCAGGTTCAATGTATGTCCAACTACAAGAATGATTACTGATATTGCCAGCAGCGGAGAAAGAAATTCCGTGTTCTCCGGGTAGCCAGGTAGGATCATAAATGCAATCTGGTTAAAGGCATTTCCCAGCAGGCCGCTAGCCAGTCCCAGAGCGAAGAGACGTATATAGGACAGAAAATCTCCCAGAAAGCCCGTCACAAACTGATAGAACTCCCACAAACCAGTCAGAGGGCGGAGAAAAACGCTGCGATCTGGATTGTTGAATAGAAACAGGAGCGCCAGGCCACCAAGGGCTAGAACCTGACCTGCCAGAAAAGGAATCGAATTCAGCCAGGCACCAACTTCCAGCGGACCGATGGTGAATTGCTCGTTGAACCCGAGGTTCAAGAAATTAGTGTGGCAGGCTAGAATCAGGGAGCCGGCTGTAGCGAGAATCATTCCCACAGGCTTGATCGCGAACAGAGGACCGTTCATGCGATAGGAGTTTACGGACTGCAGGATCATACCCAGAAACAATTGCACCACTCCCAGAAGCAGCGCAAGGGTCATCGCAGGAAAGACCGTGCTTCCGTCCGAACTATAACTGGCAAACAGAGTTAAGTCGGAAGGAGCGCCCACAATGCTGCTGGAAGCTCCCTGCACCTGAAACATGTTCTCGCCAAAGAATGTGTTCAGGAGCAATCCGGCCACTGCCGTGGATAGGCCCAGCACAAGACCAAGACCTGCAATAAGCCTCCAGTTTCGCGGAACAATGAATATTAGAACGCCCGATAGCCCGGCCACCACGAGACCATAGCCAATATCGCCCAGACACATTCCAAAAAAGACTACAAAGAACGGGGCAAAGAAGGGCGTTGGATCCAGCTCCATATAATCCGGCAGCGAAAAGAGCTTCGTAATGGGCTCGAACATCTTCGCAAAAAATCCGTTTTTCAATGCAACAGGAACCGGATCTCCCGGATCGGGCTCTGTCAGGCTACAGGCGATTTCCTGCTGCTTAAGGAATGCCTCTACTTCTTGAGCGCTGGATTCTGGATAGAAACCGGTAATATAGAAGATCGTATCCTGGGCCTGGCGCTCCAGGCTATGCTTGGCCGCCTCGAATAACATCCTGGACTCCAGAACGTTCATAGCCCTGCTCAGCGCTTGCTTCCAGGCACCGCAGCTCAGGATCTCCCCTTCCACTTTCTCCAATCGGCGCTGGACCTGTTGTATTTCCCGCTCCAGCTCACCAAGCCCTCTAGAAGGCAGCGAAACTTCTTCAAAAGGAATGACCAGGTTCTTGCCTGAAAACTCTAAGAGAGCAAAGTACACTTTTCCATCGCTTCGATTTAGAACCGAAATATAGTATGCAGGGCTATCATCAGATTCCAGGGAGGCAAACTCGAATTGGTCAAAGGCTTTCTCGGAGCCGATGAAAAGCCGAATGCGAAGCCCTTCTTTCTGGATTTCATATAGCCGATCCAGAGGAAAATCGCCCCAGAGCGAAAGCTCCCGACGAGTCTGTTCCAGCTCCTGGATGGCAGAAAGTAGAGCCTGTCTTTCGTCAAATCTCTCTTCCAGGTAGTTCAGTTTTTGTCTGGCTGATGATTCATCGCCCGGCCCCTTCCGAGGACCGTCATTGCTGCTTTCTCCATTCTTGCTCCCTGCTTTATTCTTCAGGGCAAGGGCTTCCAGAGCAGATACCATATCTCGATAGCGGCTCTGAACCTTTTTGAAGTGATTGAATTTCTGTGTATCGGTATGGGCCACAGTATTCAAATGTATGACACCCAGACGCTGAAGTTGTCCCAGTATCTTTTTCTTCTCCGAATAATGGAGGAAAAGATTCACTTTCTTCATTTTCTGAATCATGAAGCCTCCTCCTGCATGGAACCTGTAGCCGCTTCCTGGTCTTCCTCTCTTTGACGAGCTTCATGCCTTGACTTCACAATCTTTTGGGCAGCCCTGCTAAGGTTTTCCTGGTCTTCCAGAAAACCTTTGATCTTTCGCAGGGCGTCGCGATATTCCGGGATCTGTACCTTTTCGTATAGATTCACCTTTTGCGTAGTCTTCTTTCGTGCATAATGGAGGATTTCCACAGTCCGCTCGGTTAACTGAATACGAACGTTCATTTCGTTTAGCTTTTTCACAATACGAACGCCTTCGGAAACCCATGCACGCCCGGCGAAGTAGGAATAATCTCGTACTTTGAAATCTATGGAATCCAGTTCCGGTAGCGATACACCGGCAATATTGCGATTTTGAATCTCTACGTTTGAGATGCGCACCAGGTCCGGGAACTCAGGCCAAACCAGGGACGCACCTTCCGAGTTGGCCAGGAATTGGTTCAGATCTTTCTTCAGATCTTCCAGATGTTCCTGCGCCTTTTTAACTTCCAGACGCAGGGCCGTTTCCTTGGCTTTCAAAGTAGGCAGTGCCTTGATGCGAACATTCAGTTCGCGCTTCAGGCGCTGCATGGCGGTTTTGTTAAACTGGTATTTCACCTGTCTACCCAGTATTTCTCCACAAGCTCGTCTTTGATGCCGATCTCGGATTTTTTAAAATGCTTACCCATCAATTCCCAGCCTCGATCCAGCATCGCATTTGTGTCGATATTGATATCCACTGCCAGAAGCGATCGAGAGTAATCTTCCGAAAATTTCAAAGCTCTTGTATCGTAGTTGGTTAGATCGAATCCATTTTCTTTTTTGGTTCGTGCGTTGGCCGCATCCGAGAATAGTCGAACCAGAGTATTCATCACCTGGGGATGATCTTCTCTGGTCTTCTTTCCAATCACAATCTGCTTTAACCGCGACAGGGAACGAAATGGATCCACTATAACCTTTCCCACGGTGGTATCCCGACGCAGAAACAATTGTCCTTCGGTAATGTACCCTGTGTTGTCGGGAATTGCATGTGTAATATCGCCTTCATTCAAAGTCGTCACGGCGATAATTGTGATGGAGCCGCCATCCGGAAACTGGGCCGCCTTTTCATAGATTCGAGCCAGGTCACTATAGAGTGAACCGGGCATACTGTCCTTGGAAGGGATCTGATCCATTTTATTCGATACAATAGCTAGAGCGTCCGCAAAAAGGGTCATATCTGTAAGGAGCACCAGAACCTTTTCGTTGTGCTCGGTGGCAAAGTACTCGGCTGCACTCAGACACATATCCGGCACCAGCAGACGTTCGACCGGAGGATTATCCGTAGTATTGATGAAAGAGATGATCTTATGCTGCACACCAGCATTATCGAAAACGCTGCGATAATATAGAAAATCGTCATTGGAAAGGCCCATGCCGCCCAGAATGATCTTGTCGGCTTGAGCCCTCAGGGCCACATCGGCCATTACCTGGTTATAGGGCTGATCTGGATCTGCGAAGAACGGAATCTTTTGACCCGTAACCAGTGTATTGTTCAGGTCAATACCTGCAATACCGGTGGCGATGAGCTCAGACGGTTGCTCCCTTCGCACAGGATTTACTGTGGGCCCTCCAATCTCGACTTCCTTGCCTTCAATTTCCGGTCCACCGTCAATAGGCTCACCATAAGCGTTAAAGTATCGCCCGGCCAACTGAGGCCCAACATTGAGCGTAGGAGATTTTCCGGTAAAGATTACTTTTGCATCTGTTGCGATACCTTCGGTGCCGGAAAACACCTGCAATGTAACACGATTCCCCTGCACCTTTACGACCTGAGCCGGTCGATCATCTACAAATGCCATTTCTTCGTTGCCCACTCCTGTAGCTTCCAGAGTTACAGTGGCCTTCGTAATAGCGCTCAGCTGTTTATATACCTTTTGAAATGCAGTGGTTTCCATAATCCGTCCCGGTCTGTCTTTATCGCATCGACTGAAATCTTCCGTCTCTAAGACGATTCTGTCTTATTCCGCCGCTGCCTTCGCAGCAGACCTTTCAATCATTCTATCCAGCTCTTGTTTGTATTTATGAAATCCTTCCGACTCATATTCGCTGTAATTCATCTGCTTCATTACGTTAATGAGTTGTTTGAAGAAGCTGCCCACTTCTTCGTAGTGCCCGAAGGAAAAGTGTTTTTTGCAGATCTCCATCACCAGATTTAACATATACTTTTGACGTTCCAGGGGAGTATTCGCATCAATGTCGTCGAAAGCATCCTGCTGCAGAATTACGAAATCAATCAATTCGCCTTTCCAGTAGATCTCATGATATTCGATGGGCACCGAATCATCGCCAAGAATGCTGATTTGATCGGCCGCTTCCATACCCCGACGGAGAATGTCCCTGGCCTCATCTACGATTTCCGCCCAGCCTTCTTGAACATTGCTATCCAGATACTCTCGAAATTCTGGATATTCCAGATATTTGGAGTAAGAATCCAACGGATCGATGGCAGGATACCTTTTGGAATCAGCCCTCTTCTGCGCAAGAGCATAGAAACAACGAGCTGCCTTTCGCGTGCTTTCGGTCACTGGCTCTTTCAAGTTTCCGCCAGCAGGAGATACAGTACCCACAAATGTAATGGAACCGGTTTCTCCGTTGTTCAATTCGACATATCCCGCACGGGCGTAGAAGTTAGAAATGATGGCAGATAGATCCATAGGAAAGGCATCAGGACCCGGAAGCTCCTCCAGACGATTGGACATCTCCCGTAAAGCCTGAGCCCATCGCGATGTAGAGTCCGCCAGCAGAAGAACTCGAAGGCCCATACTTCGGTAGTATTCTGCGATGGTCATCCCGGTATAAACCGATGCCTCTCGAGCAGCAACCGGCATATTCGATGTATTACATATAATGGTGGTTCGTTCCATTAGCTTGCGACCGGTGCGGGGATCATCCAGCTCGGGGAACTCGGTGAAGATCTCCACCACCTCGTTGGCACGTTCGCCACAGGCTGTGATAATGATCATGTCGGCTGCAGCATTCTTACTCATGGCATGCTGCAGCACAGTCTTGCCGCACCCAAACGGACCTGGGACGAAACCGGTACCGCCTTCAGGAAGCGGATTCAAAGTGTCAATGGAGCGAATACCCATCTCCATCAAGCGAAAAGGCCTGGGCTTTCGATTAAAATGAGTAATGGGGACTTTAACAGGCCACTTCTGACGCATGCTTACTTGCTGAGTCTGACCCGCTTCATTTTCCAGTTCGGCGATGGTATCATCTACACTGTAGGTGCCGGCACTTGCCAGAGATTTGATTTTCCATTGTCCCTTAAAAGAGAAGGGAACCATAATCTTATGATCTACCCAGTTTTCTGTTACGCGACCCAGCCAGTCCGCAGCCTTCACTGTATCGCCTACACTGGCAATAGGCTTGAAGTCCCAGCCAGCATCTGGATCCAGAGCATCGGCCACGAATCCTCTCTTGAGAAAGACTCCATCCACCTTTTCCAGGTCCATTTGAAGCCCATCGTATTTTCGTGAGAGAATTCCCGGGCCAAGATCGATTTCCAGCATATGCCCGGTGAACTCCACGGGAATTCCGGGTCTTACACCTCGAGTGGATTCGAAGACCTGAGCTTGAGCCACGTTGCCATTGACGCGAATAACCTCCGCCATCAGCCGACTATCCCCGTGCTGGATATAGCAGATTTCATTTTGTCCGACGGCGCCATCGCATTCGATGGTTACAAGGTTCGCAATAATACCGGTTACTTTTCCAGTGGTCATTTAATTTTCTCCATGGGTCCTGGCCATGCAGCTTACCCGAATCTATAGTGCAAGCTCATCGGCTCGTACCTGCTCCGGCAAAACGGAGTTTGACAGTACCTTCTTTACAATTTCCCTTAAACGCTCTCGCCCGAGATCCACGGACCGATCCACCCAGCGACTGGCCAGACTGAGTTCCAGGAAATAAGCAAAGACCCCTACTCCATCAAATTCATGACCGATGGAGTTTTCCGCAACGTAGTCAAGAATCAAGGCATCGATTCGCTTCTCCAGCTCATTCAATTGGCGCTGCTCAATCAATTCTCTGATCTCTGCGATAAAGGGATAGACTCTGGATAATCCAAAGTCCGGAAGATTGCTCTGGACCAACTCACGATTGAGGTCCGTATCGCCCACCAGCACGCTAACAAGATCCATTCCATCACGCCTTGCATTGATGGCGCTGATGATGTTCTTCAGATCTCGTTTATGCGAAAAGAAACCAGAAAGGAAAGGACCGGTGTTTTCTATGGCTTCCTCGTAATAGAGCTCTATTAACCTGTTTTCGCTTTGCAAAGTAAGAGGTTTTTGTAGATCGGTCTCCTCTAGAAAAAGTTGCATATATTCCGGCAACTCAAACAATCCCAGAATGCCCTCCTCCAGATCCTGATGAGAAAAGGCAGCTGGCCGATGGAAGCTGATATGTGAATCATCCGGAATTCCCTGACGATCACGAATCAGGCGAAGTAGATTCTTATTATCGTTTCTAAGGAGCAGGTATTGAAATTCACTTCTATCGTCCGGCTGTAGAAGCTCCAGAATTTCGGCCTGGATTCGCTCCAGGTCGCGTTCTGCGCTTTGATCTGCCGAATAAAGATCCGGCAAACCGCTAATCAAATAGTGATAGCTTTCGCTCATGCCTCGCTTCCGGCGTCAGAGAGGAAACGCTCAAAAGTGATTTTGCGAAGATAGGGCTTCAAAAGCGCCTTTAACGCTTCATTGCTAAAGTCTAGCTGAAAGCTGCTACCTTTCTTCTGGACCTGAAAACCCGCACCGAAGTCCGAAAACTCCAGACTCAGGCCGTCCAATTCCTTTTTGATGGCAGATTCAAATTGCTGATCCACTCTGGATCGCATGGATTCCGGTAAAGTTAGTTCCAGGGAAACGGAGCCATCCTCTTTCCAGTTTCTGCCCAGTTCCAACACCATTTCCTGGATGAATTCTGGATTCAGCGAGGCCTCTTTCACTGGCTCAGAGAGAACCTTTTCCGAAAGAATGGAAACAATCTGATTTCTAAGACGACTGAATGCCTGGGTGGATGCCAGTTTTAACTCGGATTCAGTGGATTGCTTAAGATAATCCGCATCCGAGCGAGCCTTCTGGAGGATGGATTCGGCTTCGCGTTGAGCCTCTTGAAGAATTGCCTCGGCTTTTTTATTCGCTTCGGAGGTAATCTCCTGAGCTTCCTTCCTGGCCTTCTGGAGCCCATCCTCATAGATTCGGTTTACAAGGGTATCCAGGTTTTGTTCCATCTATTTCCAATCCGCAAAACCGGCAATAGGTGGGCAAGCGATTTTGAAAACCTCCCGCTCTGGATTGAAGGTTTTCAGTGTATACCAATCGTTTAGAATGATTTAAAATCTCAATATCGTCATGGCTCGCTGGAAATACTTCGGGCGCAGCGAAAACCAAAATGATGGGGAGGGCTATTATCCGGTCTGTAAGCTCGCCTTTTCGCAGCTCGAGCCCAATCCCAGTCCCAGTACCATGATCCGCCTTTCACTACCTTTTCAGAATAACCTTCACATCGCAGAGCCCCGGCACATGGTCCCGCTGGATCCTTACCCAGACAGTCATTACCACATTTTTCCCGATTCGGTTCATACCAATCCGAAACCCATTCATGAACGTTGCCGGACATATCGTGGAGGCCGTAGATTCCCGCCGGACGGCTTCCAGTTTTTTTCGGGCCGCCTGTAGGCTTATGGTCCGGGGAACAGCCGCGAATGCCATTCTCCTTGATTACTGCAAATTCGCAGGTCGCTTTCGCATTCCCCCAGGGATAGGTATTTCCATTCTGGCCTCGACTGGCTTTTTCGAACTCCGCTTCGGTGGGCAGTCTTTTGCCCTTCCACTGACAGTAATCCCGGGCATCATACCAGCTTACCTTTACTTGAGGAAGCGATGCATCGCGCATATGCAGATAGTTCGAGATAACCTTCTTGCACGCTCCAGCTTTACTACATTCCGCATACTGGGCGGTACTGACTTCAAAGCGATCCATCAGAAAAGTCGATACTACCACGGTGGATTCCGGATGCTCATCCTTCCATCCTGGATTATTACTACCGTAGACGAAGGGTCCGCCCGGTATGCATGACATTTCTGACGGGATGTCTTCCGGGCATTCTGAGTGCCCATCCTCTCTAGCCTCTGGTCCGGAGCACAGTACACCGGATAGGAGTGTCAGGACAAGCATGGCAGTCAGAGATAGCATTGCGCCCGGTCTCAGACTGAAGGCCGGGCGAAAATCGCAACTGGAATCGATATTTGCTGGAATAATGCGAGAAAACGGAAGCATAGTCCAGGCCACAACACCGGACTATGCAGTCAGTTCATTTCCAGGGGCTGCCAATATTAATGAGGCATTTCCGTGGCTACAATGATGGCAAAAATTGCAGCCATCTTCATATGGAAGTCTTCGCCGGGCATATTGTCTTCAATCTCCCAGCTCGGCCAGGATCCGCCGTTCCGATTAACTTTGATTTCGCCTTTCTTTCCAGATATAATCCACTGGTCGGTATCGCCGCTCCATCTTGTTCGCACCTTCAGTCGATTGTATGTGGAGTCGATTTTCCATTCTGTAAGCGAAGAGGCTTCGGCAATAAGCTGGTTGCCTCCATATCTGTACTGCCACTTCGTCCACCATTGAGAGCCCTGAATACAGGTAAGCACTTTCGCATCCTGTCCTGGCAGCTCAATATCCCAGGACATATGTTGGCCAGTTCCGTTCGCCGTCAGTCGTCCATTTCCTCCGGACAGGCGAATGGACCAATCCTGCCAGTTATCGGAACCAGTGGAGCGAGCTTCCAATTTTTTTATGCTACCAGGGCCTGATTCGGTGACCGGCGACGGCTTTTTTCTGGTTTGATTCGGATCAATTAGTTTGCAGTACTGAATTTCAGTGTTTTCTGTATCACCGTCGTCGTATTGAATAAATACGGAGTTTCCATTTCTCCGTGCGATTTTACCGGTATAGTAGTTCCCCACTTTCTGCCATTTGCATTTCACCGGAGCTCCAACCTGAAAGCCATCTGCCAGGACAGAACCACCGAATAAAAACACTGGAATCAGAAGAAGTTGGGCAATACGTCGCATTCGCATCTTTCCTCGAATCATTTCTGTTGCTTTCGATACCATATAGTCCCCCGTTCGCAGCCAGATCATTGACCTCTTACATGTTTGCTGCAAGTGAAAAAAGGATCCGGTCTTACTTTTTCACTCCAATGGGTTACTCGAGTATTAAGTATCCGATTGCTCGAAGTCTTTCGTATTTCCATCACCCAGAAATCGGCCAGACCAGGCGTAAAATAGTGCGATGAGCGGTGTAATCCAATTCAGAAAGGCAAATGGAGCGTAAAGGATCACCGGCGTTTGCAGCGTGGCTGCCATGAAGGCTCCACAGGTATTCCATGGTACAAGGGCCGATGTTAGTGTGCCACTATCTTCCAGACTGCGGGACAGGGTGAGCGCGGAGACATTTCTTTTCTGGTAGGCTTCACGAAAAAACCTGCCGTTGACCACAATGGAAAGGTACTGTTCGGAAGTTACAACATTGGCGAAGACTCCGCCCAGGATTGTTCCAGTTACCAGGCCACCCACCGATTTGATTCTACTGAGCACACTTTGTGCGATGGACTGGATCATTCCGGCCCCTTCCATGATACCGGCAAAGAACATGGCAGAAAGGATTAGCCAGATGGTGCTCAGCATGGAACTCATTCCTCCCCGATTGATCAGACTGTTTACAGCTTCGTTATCTGTGCGAAAGTTAAGTCCGTTGCTGGCCGCTTCCAGGATTGCAGCAACCATTCCTTCCTGTTTCAGCCAAAAGAGCGCCGACTGCTGAAACAAAGCCGCAAATACAGCGCCCAGAATGGTTCCGGTCAAGATGGCCGGGATAGCAGGTACTTTCTTATAGATCATGAAGAAGGTCACAGCCGGAACAAGCAGAAGGGCGGGATGAATCCAGAATACTTGATTCAAGGATTCTACAGTCTCCCTTAGATCTCCAGGGGCGGTACCTTCCCCGGAATAACCCAGCCCAAGAAAGATGATCAGGCTAATCAGCAATGCAGGCGCAGTGGTAAAGATCATGTTTCGAATATGTGCGAACAGATCCACTCCGGCCATGGACGCTGCCAGATTCGTAGTTTCCGAGAAAGGAGACATCTTATCGCCAAAATAAGCTCCAGAAACAACTGCTCCGGCGGTCATCGCTGGATCCAGACCCAGCGCCTGCCCTACGCCAACGAGAGCAACACCTACGGTGCCCGCTGTTGACCAGGAGCTACCGGTAACCAGCGAAACAAGGGCAGCCAGGAGGCATGCCGTGAAGAAAAAGATAGCCGGGTTTAATAGAGCAATTCCCCAGACAATGAGCGCTGGCACAATGCCAGATAGAATCCACACTCCGATCAAAGCTCCAATCAATAGTAGAATCAAAATCGCCGGAAGTACCTCGGTTATGGTACTCAGCACACTGGATTCCAGCTTCTTCCATCCATCGTTCAGAGAAAACGGATGGGGATGAGAAATGGAGCTGCCGGCACCAACGGATTGACTTCGTTCTGATCTAGATCTATAGAAGCCATGTCCCAGAGAAAGCAAGGCGGCGAAAAAGCCGGACAGAATGAGAACGACCTGAGATGGACCGGCTGTGGCATCTTCGCCGGCAACCCAGACTACAGAAAGCAAACCACTGATCAGAAAAATAACAGGTAGTAGTGAAAGCCACAGAGAAGGCATGAGTTTAATCCTGAATACGATTCAGGCCATTCAGGGCTGCCACGCGATAGGCCTCCGCCATCGTCGGATAATTGAATGTAGTATGAACAAAGTATCGCACATCGTTGCCCTTTCCCGGCTGCGCCATGATGGCCTGTCCGATGTGAAGTATTTCTGCGGCCTGATACCCGAAGCAATGAATACCCAGGATCTCCATGGACTCTCTGTGAAACAAAATCTTGAGCATGCCCACATCGTAGCCAGTGATCTGAGCCCTTGCCAGACTCTTAAAGAAAGCATGCCCCACTTCGTAAGGGATTCTATCCTCGGTGAGCTCTCTTTCCGTCTTTCCCAGAGAGCTGATTTCCGGGCTGGTGTAGATACCGGTAGGAATGTTTTCGGGCAGCAAAGGAGGAAGATCTTCTCCCAGGAGATGTGATACAGCTGCGCGACCCTGATCATAGGAAGCGCTGGCCAGGCTGGGAAACCCAACCACATCCCCAACAGCATAAATATGAGGCATTGCCGTCAGATAAAATTCATTGGTCTTGATGTATCCACGGTGATCAATGTCCAGATCCAGGGCTTCCAGCCCCATATGGCCGCTGTTTCCGCTACGTCCGTTGGCCCAGAAGAGGACATCGGATCGAATCTCTTTCCCAGACTTCAGCTTGAGATCCACGGAATCCTGGTTTGCAGAAAGGCTTTCAAACTCTTCGTTGTGGCGAATCAATACACCCTGCTGCCTTAAATGGTAGCTCAACGCATCAATGATTTCATCGTCCAGAAATGATAGCAGCTTATCCCTGGTATTCACGAGGTTCACTTTCATCCCCATGTTACGAAAGATGGAAGCGTATTCGCATCCGATAACGCCGGCCCCATAGATAGTAATGGTACGTGGGGTCCGCTCCATTTCCAGAATTGTATCGCTGTCTCGAACTAGAGGATGCGAAAAATCCAGGTTATCGGGACGATAGGGACGAGAGCCTGTTGCAATCACAAAGGCCTTTCCCTGAATCTTCCGGGGGGCCCGGCCTTCGGATTCTACTTCAACTGTATTCTGATCGAGAAAGGAGGCCCTGCCAGTGAGCCGATGGACATCGTTACGATCATAGAAGTCTTTTCGAATCTCGGACTGAGAACGGATGACAGCCCGGGCGCTGCTCAGCAAATCCGGGAGTTCCAGGGTAAACTGGTCCAGATGGTTGCGAAACAATGGATTGCGGCGAAACTCCACATAATTATGCATGGATTGCCGCAAAGCTTTGGAGGGAATAGTGCCCTGGTGGGTGCAGTTGCCGCCAGGGTCTTTTCTGGAATCTACAAGAGCAACCTTCAGGCCACTCTTCGCTCCTTTCATGGCGGCCCCTTCTCCTCCAGGGCCGCTTCCCAGGACTACCAGGTCATACATCGATTCCTTAGAATTCAATGCCCGAAACCTGGCTTTCGGGGTACGCTACCTGACCGTTTACAGTATAGACATAGTAGGTTGCACCAACCTGGATGACGACTCCGGAGATGCGAGCGCCACTGATTAGCACCAGAGTCTCCGAAGGTTTGTTGAAAACCTTTTCAATCCTCTGCATCAGCTTTGCCTGGTTCTGGTTGTTTCGTTCGCTCACCGCTTTTGAAACATCGTCCCCTTGAATCTTTTCCTTTTCTATGCGAATGAGCTCATTGTATTCATCCAGCTTCTGCTTCATTTCCGGTTCAGGAATGTCTTCCGGCGCTGCAGCTGGAGCTTCCTCCACGGCCTTTTTCAGAGTATCTTCTTTTTGTGCAATAGAGTCATCCAGGGCCTTCGCCGCTTCTTCGGCTTTCACTGGATCAGAACTGGCTTCCGCCTCCATGGCTTTACGGGCCGCTTCCTCTACTTCCGGAGATACTTTCACAGCCTGAATCTCTACCTTTTTACCAGGTTCCAGAATCACTTCCTTCTTTTTGAGGTTTTCTACCGACTCATGCACTACTCTGGAACGCTCCTGGATCTCAGGAGGCAGGTCTTCCAGAGCAGGGATTCTTGGTCGGCTGGAAACCTTACCTTCCAGGACCTCAATGGATGTGGAATCGCCCTTTACAGAAACCTCGTATTTTGTACCGCGCACGGAAGCCACGGCCGTGGGGCTGGCCGTTTCGAAGTTCTCTGCGCTGGTAATTTTGTCCAGGTCGAACATTCCATTCCCTTTCTTCAATTCGGCCAGGATCTTCTTCTCCTCTTTAAACTGGCGACCGCTCAGAATAAGCTCCGTATTCGCTTTCAGTCGAATCATGGCCGAGCTATCGCCACCGCGTACCTGAAGATCGCAGAAACTGTTTGGGCCGGTCTTGATCAATTGGCCGGATTGGATTATGGAGCCAGCCTTTATGGGCGCTCCATCCGCCGTAACCTGACCTGTGGCCAGAAGAACTACGGCGGATACATTCAGCTCCTTTCCGGGCTCAGGAAGATCGGCCTGGGAATCAAACAAGCCGCATCCAGAGAGGAAAATGGCTGAGATGCTTAATATTGCTGCGAATGAGCGAGATAACATAGAAAACTCCAGAGTGGGGTATAACCCTCTTCGCCACGACTTAAGGCTAGCCGCTAACGAAATCAAGAAGAAAAACACTTGTTTGTTTTGGGGCAGATACGCTAAGCAGTCACGATCGCTCAGACAAGATAAGCAAGATACACTGCTTAAGTCCAGTTGCCTGAGAGGAGGAAACAATTGAAAAAATCGATTCTATTCATTGTGGCATCCCTGTTTCTGCTCGGAAGCTGCGCCAGCGGGGGCATCGGACCTACCGGTATGATCTTCACAAGCACCAAGATTGGCATTCATGGAAGTTCGCCTAATGGCGCTAAAAAAGGCCAGGCCTGTGCGCAGAGCTTTCTGGGCCTGGTGGCTCTTGGCGACGCTTCGGTGGGAGCAGCGGCAGCCGAAGGCGGGATCTCCGCAGTTCAATCCATTGACGTAGAAGTATTTAGCCTGCTGGTATACGCTCAGGCTTGCACTGTAGTCAGGGGGAACTGATGCGGGTCCAACGAATCATTATGATGGGGGTTCTGGCTCTGCTGATGCCTGCATGTTATGCAACTCAGTACGGTAGCCCTGCCTTCGTTAACATAATCAACAATGGCGGATTGGGACGTTCAGCCACAGCTGAGTCTAACAACCTGCTAACCGGTCGAGCTTGCGCTACCAGTTACCTGGGTTACTTCGCATTTGGAGATGCCTCCATTAGCGCTGCATCCCGAGAAAACGGTATTAACAAGATTGCCAGCGTAAGTCACACTACCGAAGGCGTACTTGGCATTACCGCAAAATACTGCACAGTAGTGAGGGGGTGGCAATGAGACAGACAAGACGTATAGTTCAAATTTCCGTACTGGCTCTTGCAGCTGCATTGCTTTCTCAATGCATGTTCATCGGTCATCCTGCAGGCCAGGGACCAATGGGAGCGCTGTTTCAGCAAACTTCCATGCCCGGTAGCGGTAATGATCTTAGCATTCCCCAGACCAGGGAAGGTAAAGCTTGCACTCGAAGAATCTACCTCTGGATCGTAGGCTGGACCTGGGGGGAAGGAACTGTAAGTAATGCTGCTGCCGAGGGTGGAGTAACCAGAATCAGCACGGTAGATACGGAGCAACTTAATGTTCTGACTATCTATTCGCAGCAATGCACAGTTGTTAAGGGCGACGATAAACAAGTAGGCCCTGGTAGTGTTAGCACTCCTGGACCTGGATTTAGCGACACCGTAATCATGCGGGATGGTTCTGTTCACCGAAACGTGAAAACCATCATTCAGGGAAACCTGATTAATATCATCAAACCTGACGGAACCAGTCTAACTGTTCCAAAGACTCAGGTTCGAACCGTTCGCAAAGGACGCTAATCCTGAAATAAGAGGCGGGGTCTACTGGCCCTGCCTTTTTTCTAAATCCATCCTTCAAAAACGATTCGCGCAGGCCCTTTCATTCGAATCCTGTCCTGCTCCAACGATAGCTCCAGAACACCACCTCGTAACTCTACAGTTAGCTTATCCAGAGCTCTTCCATCCTGAATCGCGGATGCCCTTGCTGCAATAAATGCGGCGCAGGCACCACTTCCGCAGCTCAATGTCTCTCCGGATCCTCTCTCAAAGGTTCTTTGCCGAATGGTACCTGCATCCTTCCACTCTATGAACTCCGTATTCACCCGTTCCGGAAAAGCAGGATGGTGCTCAAGAGCCGGCCCCAGTGTTCGCAGGTTTAACCCATCCAGGCTACCTGCTTCATGCTCTCCGAGATCAATCACGAAGTGCGGATTTCCCATAGAGAGAGTGTAGCCAGACCACTGCACAGAACCAGCTTCCAGGGCCACCCGTGCCGGCATGGCCCGGGTAGTTTCTGGCTGGATCAGAACAGTTCCCTGTACCGGCGCGAAAGGCACCAGGTCCAGGGTCAGTATGGGCGGCCCCATATCTATGGAAATACTAAAGTCCTCTTCACCGGAAGGTTCAATCTTGCAGTCATAGACTTTTTCTCCCATTTCTATGGCGAAGTGGAATCGTCTGGTCTCCATGTGAATCAGAAGGGCAACACTGCGCAATGCATTGCCGCACATCGCCGATGGGCTGCCGTCCGCGTTCCACATGTACATTCGGGCCGCAGCTCCGGACTCTTCTCTTGCCGCCGCCACCAGCACCACGCCGTCGCCGCCTACACCGAAGTGACGATCGCTAAGTTTGCGAATGGTACTTCCGGTGAGCCATTGCAACGTTTCCTCTGTGCGCTGACGATCAAACTGCCCGGTAGAACTTAAATAGGGGCCGAAGTAGACATAGTCATTTCCGGTAGCTTCCATCTTGCGAAAGCGAATGGGCTCCTCCGAGTTTCGCATGCAGTCAATTGAACAATAAAACCCGAAAAAGAAAGCCCTTTTTAAAGAGGCCCTGCCTTTCTACAGGAGGATTTGCTGGAACGATCCAGGAGGAAAGAACAGATTCCGTGTATGGAATCAGCTCAGTATTACACCAAGAGACCGGATCTGGAAGAGGCTTACTTACGCTATGTCAACCACAGACAAACGGATTCCTTTGTTTCCGAGTCTTTCCTGTGGATGATGAACTATTCCAGAAGGCTGAATAACGACCCGGACCTCTGTCAGGACTTCTTGATACAATTCCTGGATAAACTTCCCCGATTCCTGGACTCCTTTACCACCAGACCAGGTTCTCGATTCACCGGATACCTGGCCCGTTGCATGCGATTCGATTTTATGAACTATGTAAGGAAGGTGAAGAAATACGAACCAGCGCAATGCGATTTGCCGGTGGAGAATTTTGGATACCATACAGAACGTACCACCGCCTGGCATGGACCATTGAGCTTTGCGCTAAAGCAGATTGAACCGGTACATCGGATTCCCATGAAGATTCAATGCGGCTGGCCCCTGGATCTGTCCGAACTCCGTGAACTCAGCCAACGACATTCTCCTGAGCAGGCAAGAGGGTTGCATGAAAGCTTTTTGAGCAGAATCCAGGATCAGGAGCACTGGAAACGAAGACACAAACATAAGATGAGCCTTTACTTCGACCGCCTGCACCGGGGAAACCAGGGGCGGGACTATCGTTACATCAGACGCAAGCTGGAAAAAGAAAGAACTCGAAACACCAATACCGTAATGAGCTTGAGAGACATATCGAGCTACCTCCAGGTTAGCAAGGCAGCCCTCCATCGGCGAATCTCCGTAGGACGCAGAGCTCTGCGAACAGCTCTGGATCGGCTACCTGAACAGATTCCGGATATGCCAGGATCCCTGGAAGCCGGTTTTCTGGGCTATCCCGAGCCCCGTCTGCTTTATCAATTCAGCACAGCAGGGGACCGCCAATTTCTCTTGCTGGAGCCCATAAAAAATCTTGAACCTGTGGGGATTTCGCTTTACAGTCAAACTGAGCTGTGCTATAAACTTGGTCTTTCAGGTGCTTTTGCATTTCCATTGCATCTGTTTGCACCCGGGAAATATTTGCTCAAGACAGCGGGGCAAATGCTAAGGTTCAAATTATCCATATGAAAGTAAAGGTTACCACAAGGGGCGAAGTCAATATTGTGAAGATTGAGGGAGCCATCAAGTCCGGGGATGAATACAACCTGGCAGAAAAGATGGAAAAGTATATTAAGCCCAATGCTGCCCCCAAGTTCATTATCGACATGAAGAAGGTTCCGTTCATCAACTCCGCCGCTCTCGGCCTGTTTCTGAACATTTTCAAGCATGTGGACTACCTGAAAGGACGAATGGTCTTCGCCGGTTTAAATTCCGATGTGGAGAACCTGATGGAGATCACCAAACTGACCTCCGTTTTTGAGATCTTTAAATCGGTAGATGAGGCTCTGGAGAGCTACGATTTTTAGGCACGAACTCAACTGCCTGGAAGATTCTTCGTCCCATGAAGCCTGATTCCTCTGCCCGGGAGATGTGAACATCGGGCAATCGTCCTGCTTAGCTCCGCTCTTGGCCAGGATCAATACCAACAAAAATAATTGGCATTCTTCTACTTAAAGAAGAAACGCCCGCTGGCCGGATCATAGTAGAGCCTGCCGCTACCTGGAGCGCTTCCGGAGTCGGATTCTCCTCGTTCAGGCTTATTGGAAGGTGGTTCATCAAAACGCTCGGAGTCCTGGATGGGATTGATCTCTTTTACGGTCCTTCTCTCGCCAGGAGCAGGGCCCGGGCCCGTTGCGCCAGATTGCCTTTGACGCATCAACTCCTGCATCATTCTAAGGACCTGCTCCTCGGGCCCTGTAGTGTGCGAAGGACCAGTTCGCCTGGTGCCCATACGAAAACCGCCTCCCATGGCAGGTCCGGGATCCATTCTCTCTTCTTTTGATGGCGCTATTGCGAGCCATACAAAGAGAAGACCGCCAAAAAAGCCCCCAAGGTGACCCAGGTGTGAGATAGGCAAGCTGGCAAGGGTCCCGAAAACGCCGGAAGACTCATCCCCTACTAGCCCCCATTGCATTAGCTGAAGAAAAATGGAGACAATTATTACGCCTATGGCCAGAGTCCGTACTTTCATAGGAAAAACAAAGAATAGCAGAACTCGAGCATTGGGATAGAATACGACCAGGGCTGCAATGAGACCAAATAAGGCGCCGGAGGCTCCCACCACAGGCCTGTAGGACTCGGCTCCCGGTAGCTCCCAGATAGATGCAAGAAGAATTAATGCCGCACCTGAGAAGCCAGAAATGAAGTACAAAGCTGTAAATTTCCCGGGGCCCACTCGATGTTCCACGACGGAGCCCAGGGACCAGATTGTAATCATGTTGAACAAAATATGTATGTGCCCTCCATGCATAAACATACTTGTTAAAGGCTGCCAGATTGCTGCCTGATTCCAGAACATCGACGGAACAAGGGCAAAAGTGCTAAAGATTGACTCTGCCTGCGCACCGTTGCCCCAGAGGGCGAGAAGCATCAAAATATACGCAGCCACATTGATGGCCACAAGGGTTCGGGTTACCGGTGCTCGAAAAACACTCATTGCTTCAAGAAAACCCAGGATATCACCATTCACAAATAAAAATTCCGAAAATTTCTTCGCTCCGATTGCATTTGACACCTGTTCCGGGCCGGCCCACACAGAAATCCATGGCCTCAAATCAATCCCGTTGGATTCGCATTCCTGCTCTTATCTTCATCTGGCTGGGTGCGCTTATTTTTCTCGGACTGATCTTTAGAACACACCGGGTTCGCTACAATCCATCCCCGGAGTCTGTGGCCCGGCTCGAAAAGAAAGCAACCAATGTGACCATTCGAAGGGATGATTATGGAGTCCCCCATATCCTGGGCGAAACCGAGCAGGACGTGGCCTTTGGGCTGGCCTATGCTCATGCAGAAGATGATTTTAGCACAATCCAGGCAGTGGTTGCTGCATCTCGCGGCCAACTCTCTCGGCTCCATCTATCCAGCACTTCGCTACAGAATGACTTCTATGCTGGAATGTTTCGCATAAATGATCGAACAGAAGCGGTGTACGATGCGCAAATATCTCCGGAACTCCAGGAAGTATTTCAAGGTTATGCGGATGGACTAAATTATTATGCGGCCTTACATCCAGAAGAGGTGGATGGACGATTCTTCCCGGTGGAAGCGAAGGATCTTGCAAGAGGCTTCGTGCACAAAATTCCTCTGTTCGTTGGAACAGGCCAAGAACTGGGAAAAGCCCTGGCTGCCAGACCACCAGAAGAGGAATCTTCCGCCCCGGCAAAGCAGGATCAGGAGAAAACCAGCTGGTATGAGGACTATGCGATGGTGGCCAGCAATGCTCATGCAGTGTCTCGAAGCCGCTCTGCCGATGGCATCCATAGATTGAACGTCAATTCGCATCAGCCCTGGGATGGCGCCGTAGCCTGGTATGAAGCGCATTTAAAAAGCAAAGATGGATTCGAAATGTACGGAGCTACGTTTCCCGGAAGCCCTCTGATTTTCGTAGGTCATAACAAGAAGCTCGGCTGGACGCATACAGTGAATACTCCGGATCTCGTGGACTCGTATCGGCTTCAGACGGATGAGGATTATACGAAGTACACAGTAGATGGTGAAGAAAAACCGTTACAGACCAGAGATGTAGATATCACTCTGGATCTATTCTTTTTCGAATTTACAGTTAGCCGGACTGTCTATGACACGATCTTTGGTCCGGCCCTGGAAACCGACTCCGGCCTCATCGCAGTTCGCGTGGCCGGCATCGAGAATCATGCAGCGTCTGCTGAGCAATGGTATCGCATGGGGCGAGCCCAAAACTTCCAGGAATGGACCGCCGCTATGGAAATGCAATCCATGCCCATGTTTCATACTGTCTACGCGGATGCCCAGAATATAGCTTACGTCTACAATGCAAGGCTCCCGGTTAGGACGTCTGGTCCGGAATACTCGGGAATTATACCGGGAAACAGCACGGCATACCTCTGGGAAGAATACCTGGACTATGATGAACTTCCTGCGGTCATCAATCCGCGTTCTGGATTCGTGCAGAATGCCAACTCCACTCCATTCTATACAACCAGCACCCCATATAATCCGGACCCCCGGGACAATGAGCAGTACAATTATATAGAGCGCCGCCTCACCAACCGGGCTCTGCGTTCTCTGGAATTATTCGGCGGGGACAGTTCCATCAGTCGGGAAGAATTCCTGCGATATAAGTTTGATCAAGAGTATCATCCATCGGCTCCGATCTATCAAGAGGCAGTATATCCGGTTCTGGAACGATTCCGACCTACCAATGCCCTGGAAAAGGAAGCTCTGGAAGTGCTTCGCAACTGGGATGGTACGGCCCGGCCTGAAAGCCAGGGAGCCATGCTGGCGATGCTAACCTGGAGACCTATCTGGAAAACTCTGGTTGTGGATCGAAAACCCATTGAAGAGGCTCCGGATCCCGTGGACTCCTTTCGTGAGGCAGTGGACTATTTACTGGACACTGGAACGTTGAGCGATCCCCTGCAGAGTCGTCAGAAGCTGATTCGCGGCGATACGGTGCTTGGAATGGGTGGCGGACCTGACGTTTTAAATGCAATGCACATGAAAGACCTGGAAGGCCTGCAGGGCTGGTTGCATCCTGAATGGCAAAAGATCTATGCCGGCGATTCTTTTATCATGCTTGTAGAGTTTACTCGTGAAGGAGTGCAATCCTTTGCAGCACAACCCTATGGCAGCAGTATGCGACCGGAGTCCCGGCATTATGCTGACCAGGCCCCAATTTTCCAGAAACGCCTTTTAAGACGGACCTACCTCGACGAAAACGAGATTGAGTTTCGGACTATTCGTAGCTACCATCCTGGTCAGGAGCCTGAATGGATGTAGTTTTCGCTGGCCTTGATCTGGCGCAGCATCAGATCCATTTGATGGATGCCTATCTGGAGTCCCAGGAGGCGAACGGTCTCATCCATTATCGCACAGTGACCAGCTTTGAGCCGGCACATGCTGCCTCCGGTTCTCTATGGATACCGGAACTCGGAAAGAATCAAGTGGAAGAGATGCTGGACTGGGGTTTGCCAGTTCTGCTTTGCGCTGGCCATCAACATCAAAACCCTGAAGCGATGAGAAAGCTCTATGAGTCAGGGGCAGGCGCTCTCTTTTTTCCCGGCGCTCCCAGCTCCTTCCTGTTTCCATCCCTGGAAGCGAGTCAGACCGGTTCCGCGCTTTTGATTATGGATGATCCGTTTCGCAGACTGTACAGGCAGGCCTTTTTATTCTCCGGCTACATGCCAAGGACAGACCTTAGAAATGCCAGCGACATTACTCTTTTGATGGATGGAATGCGTGAACAGTCTTCCATTGTGGTCGTGGCTGACCTGGATTGCCAGAGGGTGGATACCCTGCTTCTCTGCCACGAACTGGATTCCTATTTAAAGAAGAACCCTTCCATGGCTTCACGCTTGCGAATCTTACTGCTAAAGGATTTCCATCGTCCTGGTCTGGACCCTGGCTCCATGAGATCTACGGTGCAGAGAATTGCGAGAAGGATCTTTCATCCTATCGAAGGAGCCCTGGTACTTGTGGAATCTCTCTTGCTCTACGGAATGCCGGATGACATCGCTTCGGCCCGGTTCCGAAACCTGGATACATTTCTCTATGCGAATCGCATTCAGTCCCTGAGAGCAGACCCGGACCGAATTTTTAGAAACGCATCCAGGAGACTAAATTCCTTCTCTCGAGCCCTCCCCTTTCTCTGGCTCTATGATCTATTTCGGGACCTGGCTTCCACTGGCGCTATCACGCTTCAACCAGACGTTAATCCGGGCAATTTGCTCTATGGAATCCGGGGTCCAGGTTCCTCCGGGGAATCGTTCCAGAACCTGAACAAATAGAGACCGGGCCTCCTCCAGCGTGGAACGAAACCCCTCCGGTTCTGCCGTGGGCTCGCTCACCGTCCTGCCACTAACATGTTTTCTTTTTTCAAAGTAATTCAGAACTGCTTCGGAATAGAGAAATAGTGCCCGGCGATAGAGCTTGTAACCATCAGCCCCCGAAGGTCCGGACTCCTTTTTTTGCCCGCCATTGAACTCCGCACCGCCTGTAGTCTTAGATGGCTCGGTGTCCAGAGCATCATTTCCTCGCTCCAGCCGAATGAGCAGGGTTTTTCGCGCTTCGATGAGGGTATCCACCGAAAGATCCCTTCTTAAAACAGGAGCGGCAGGCCGGGCCAAATTTTCCGCGCCAGAAGAGCCTGTAACCCCGGAAGAGTCATCTATTGCGGAAGGCTGACCATGAGCCGAAGGTTGATCCGAAGGTACCACATCTTGCACCGTTTCGATTCGGGCGTTTTGAGCATCTGGATGGATTTCAAAGAGCCTTCTATGGAAGGCCCGCTGGAGCCTGGTCCGATCCAGCGCTTCATCCATGGATTCCAGCCCTAATATTCTCCGTGCCTCCGCCGGTTCCACCTCCCCATAGAAATACCTGACGGATAAGTAGTACAGCCTTTTTCTGACAGTGTATGACCAACCTGGAGAGTAGAATCATAGAAAGACTGAATCCAGATCTGAGTGCGGATGATTGCGCCTTGATCGAACATGGTGGTCGGTCCTATTTGTATACCACGGATAGCCTTGCAGAAGGAACGCACTTTCGCCTGGACTGGTCCAGCCCGGAAGACATCGCATTCAAACTTGTACAGGTGAATCTCTCAGACCTGGCGGCAGCCGGGGGAGAACCAGAGTTCTGCCTCTTGAATCTGGGATTACCGGAGACTGCAGATGAAGAATTGATTGGCAGGTTTGCCGCTGCTCTCAGAGAACAGCTTTCCGATTACCGCTGCAAACTTGTAGGGGGGGATACCTTTCGTGCCAACGGCTATCTATTCTCGCTCACTCTCAGCGGTCCGGCCCTGTATCCCCGCTTTCGCAGAGCAAACAGTAACGATGGCATATTTCTGTCTGGCCACGTAGGTATGAGCCGTCTGGGCTATGAAATTCTGAACAATCGAAAGAAGGGTGAGAAACCAGTAACGGGTGAAACCGTGCCACTACAACAGTTCTCGGAGCAGGCCACGGAGTCCGGGAAGCCTGTAGCAGCGAACGGAGACATTGAAGCCCAGGCCATCCAGCGGCATTTACGCCCCCGGGCCAACCTGGAGGCGGCCAGACAAATTAATGCGCTGCAAAGTCATTCCTTTCCTGTTTCAGGAGCCATGGATTTGAGTGATGGAGTTTTCGCGGATTGTCAGCGATTCGCAGAAAGCTCAGGATTGAACCTCACGGTGCACCTGGAGAAACTTCCTATGCTGCAAGCCGTGGCAGCCTATGGGCCTGAATTCGCGGCTTCCTCTGGAGAAGAGCTGGAATTACTGGTTGCGAGTTCGAGAGATTTGCCAGAGGGATTCGTTCGAATAGGTGAGTTTGAAGAGTCCGCGCAAGAGCCAGTGGCTCGCTTTCTACTAAATGGGCAGGAGGCTCCATCCCATCCAGGATTTGAGCATTTTCGCGAGCCCCTTCAATAGCTAACATTCAACGGAATCAGGAAAAAACATTGATGCCAGCTAGAATTGGTAGCGGAACTGGCGGGATCAATCCTCGTAAAACTGTTCCAGATGAGACTTCAGTATGGCCAGATCATCCTGATGCACTGCGGTAAACCTCAGAGCTGTAAAGATTTTACCCTCTTCGTCCCAGGATCTTACCACTCGACCGGTGGCATGGATGGTTCCCTCCAGTTCAGGAAAGGAAAAAGTAAGCGAAAGCGGTGTCCCTTTATCCAGCGGCCCTTCCGTTTCCAGGCTGACTCCGCCCAGACTCAAGTCACGAGTCATACCGGCTCTGGGTTGCTCTTCTTTCAGAGTCCGATATTCAATTCGGAAGACCAGGTCGGCCCTGGGAAACTTGCGCTTTTCTTCCATGGTCCATTTAGGCCCCCGGGCCCTGATTCGGCAAGAGTTTTGATTGCAAGCAGAGGTATGAATGATTAATTTCTCCCCGTGGCGGCAACTGCAGATATACACCGTGAACTCACCAACTTTTCCAACTTCCTGAAGAAGCGAAATCTGAAGATCACCAATCAGCGACTTCTGGTGGCTGAAAAGGTTTTCGAGCTTGGGACTCATTTCACAGTGGATTCTCTGGCAGATGCTCTGAAGGACCGAAAAGGGGAGATTTCCCGGGCTACCATCTATCGTATCGTTTCCTTGATGGTGGAATCAGGTCAGCTTACCGAGCATAACTTCGGGCAATCGGTAAAATACTACGAATACATCCCTCCCCGGGAACATCATGACCATCTGGTTTGCGTAGATTGCGGTCGAATTGAAGAATTTGTTGTGCCGGAAATTGAAAAGATTCAGCTGGAAATAGCAAATAAGAACAATTTCGAACTGGAAGACCACTCACTGAATCTCTATGGCAAATGCAAATTCCTCAAAAAAGACGGCCACTGCGAAAGGCGCAAAGAAGAAGCAGATAGCCTCAAGTAAAAAGGTAGCTTCCCGGAAACAGGCCCCGAGCAAGAAGACAGGGGCAAAAAAGACCAGCGGAAAGTCCAGCGCTACACCGTCAGAAACCGTTCGAAATCGCATGCAAAAGCTGGCATCCGATCTGCGATACCACCAGCACAGATATTACGTAGAAAACAAACCGGAAATCAGCGATAAAAAGTTCGATGAAATGCTGCGAGAACTGCAGGCGCTGGAGCAGGATTACCCTCTATTTAAAGAAACTAACTCGCCCACGGAATTGGTGGGGTCGGATCTGGAATCTGGTTTTGAGAAATTTGAGCATACAGTTCCTATACTTTCCCTCTCCAATACTTACAGCACCGATGAAGCGCTTGCCTGGGCCACAAAGACGGTGCGAGCTGCGGAAAAAATCAATCTGCAATGGAAAGTGGATGGAGCCACCCTGGTCCTGTACTACGAAAAAGGAAATCTTATCCGAGCCGTAACCAGAGGAACCGGTCAACTGGGGGACATTGTAACTAACAATGCCCGGACCATTCGCAGCATTCCTGGCACCCTGAAAGAGCCTGTGGATCTTGTGGCCCGGGGCGAAGTCTACATGACCTTCGCGGAGTTTGACAAGTTTAATGAAGAGTCCGAGGGTATCTATGCGAACCCCAGGAATCTGGCAGCAGGGTCGCTAAAGCATAAAAAATCCAGGGAGACGGCAAGACGTCCTCTTCGCTGGGTGGCCTTTGACTTACACCTCCAATCCGATCCTGAGAAGTTTCAGTCCGATTCCGAACTGCTCGCTTATGCGAGTAAGCTTGGATTACCCATTTTCGATGATAACGAACTGGTTACATTTAATTCAGAAAAGGATCTATCCCGGGCCATCGGGAAATTCGAAAACAAGCGCGAAAAAGTCGCATTCCCTGTAGATGGTCTGGTCTTAAAGCTGGATAATCGCTTTCGCCGACTGGACCTGGGCTTTACAGCAGCCGTACCGCGGTGGGCAACGTCTCTAAAGTTTGAACCCGATCTCGCTCAGACCAGAGTAGAAGAAATCGAAGTATTCGTTGGTAGAACAGGCCGCATTACCCCCCGGGCAAAGCTGGAACCGGTTCAACTGGCGGGCACTACTGTTACTTATGCAACGTTGCATAATGCAGATTTCATTGAAAGGCTGGGAGTTCGAGTGGGCTCCACCGTTAAAGTCAGCAAAAGAGGAGAGATCATTCCGGCCGTAGAAGAGGTAGTAGACCCGGGGAAAGGAAAACCTTTTATATTCCCCTCTCGATGCCCATCCTGTGATTCGAAGCTACAGCGACCCGGTGATATGGTGGATTGGCTCTGCACCAATCCTTCCTGTCCGGAAAAGGAAATCAATTCTCTGATCTTTTTCTGTCAGCGAAAACAAATGGATATTGCCGGCCTGGGCGAAAAAACCATCCGACTTCTATACGAAAAGGGATTCCTCAGAAACGTTGAGGATATCTACAAACTGAAAGAAAACAGTGAAGAGCTGGGAAACCTGGAAGGCCTGGGTAACAAAAGCGTGCAGATCATACTGGACGGAGTTGATAAATCGCGCCAGAAACCGTTTCGCACCGTAATGGCATCCCTTGGCATGAAAGAGATCGGTCCCTTCATTACAGATGTGCTTCTGCAGAATGGTTTCGATTCCCTGGATGCATGGCTGTCCCTGGCCGATAGCGATACAGCGCACGAAACCCTGGATGATATGGATGGCATTGGGCCAGATACAGCTACAGTCATCATTGAGCAGCTTAGGGCCCCGGAAAACCGGAATCGACTGGCTGCACTGGCCGAAGCCGGCTTACAGATGCAGGAAGTTCGAGAAGAGTCCAACCTGGAGCAATCCATGAGCGGACAAACCTGGTGCGTTACTGGAAGCTTCGCTCATTTTCGCCCCAGGGATCTGGCCATGGATGAGATTCGTAAGCGTGGAGGCCGGACCACTGGATCTGTGAGCACAAAGACAACCCATCTGCTGGCCGGCGAGGAAGCAGGCTCTAAACTGGATAAAGCGCGAAAACTTGGCATTGAAATAGTAACCGAGGACCAGTTTCGCAAGATGCTTTAATGCCGAGATTTCCAATCCAGTGATTCAGGACCTGAAAAATAATGCGATTCGCTTGAGGTCTCCTCATTAGAGTCAGACTATTGGACTTTAGCTTTGTCTGACCCGATCCATTGTCCTAAAAACGCAGCCAGAAGGGCGCTGGAACTGGATGCCAGAGCAATGAAGGTCCAGTGAACTCCCACCAGATTCAAGAGCAAAGTTGTAAGAAAACCAGCCGAAATTGCCAGGGCCATGGGAAGCAAAGTCAGGGGGCGTTTCCAGAAAACGAAATAAGTGAATATCCCGATGAGGCCGCCGTTGATATAATTCATGGATCCCAGGGCCAGAGCCAGCAAATTGTCGGCCCTCTTTTCGAAGTAAATGAAAGCAAGGGCTGCTCCAGAAAGAACGATCAAAGAAAGCAGCGAAAACCAACGTCCGGATTTCTGAGAGCCAAGCATGGATTTCCATACGGCGCCGGTGGAATGGATGGCGCTATCCAGTGTTGACATAGATGCGGCAGCGACAAGTACAGCGAAAAGACCGGAAAGGATAGGGTTGGCGCTTAGTTTTACGTAAGCCAGAAGCTGACCGGTATCGCCCAGATCTGGATTTGCCGCATACAGGAAAGAGCCCACAGCCACAAACGTCATGATTACCACCGTGGCTCCTACTCCGCTCCAGGCCAGAGAGCGGCGGGCTAGCTTCAGGGTTTTCACTGCCAGAATTCGCTGGAGTAAATCCTGGTCCGCCCCATGGCTACCTATGGAAACAATGGCCCCTCCTATGAAGAGAGGAATTGTATGGGTTCCATCGAACAGATCCAGCTTCCAGCTAAACAGAGCCGGACCTACGGTACCGGTGAGAAATTCAGCAGGAGGCCAGAGCAGGCCCATTAGTATCAAGCCGGTGAAGAATAAAATCAGCCCCTGAAGCTGATCCGTTACAACCACTGCACGAAGCCCTCCAGTTAGACTGTAGATTCCTGCCACTAGAGCTGTGAGTAAAATCCAGAAAGCAACAGGTCCACCGAAGAGCTCGGCCAGAGCGAGGCCTCCCATAAAGAATCGCACACCGCTGGATATATATTTTGCTGCTAAATATGCCAGCTCAAGAAAGGCCCTGGATCCATGGTCCGTGCCAACAGCCTTATAGATGGAGGTGTCTGTCATTTCGTAGATGGATTTCAGGTAGTATCTGGCAACGAAGATGCGACCTGCAATGTATCCCAGACAGAGAGCGAGTAGATTCCAGCGACCGGCATAGCCTGCAGCCGGAAAAATCAGTACGGTAGCTACCGAAGTTTCCGTAGCCACCACAGATAGGAAGGAGGCCCGAAAGCCCAGGCTTCGTCCTGCCAGGAAGTAGGATTCATCGGTGGTCTTTTCCTTCCTGAGAAAAAAAGGTACGCAAAAGACAATTAAGAGATAAAGGATGAGTGGAAGATACAATAGGTCCATAAAAACCGGATTGATTGTAGATCGGGACTACTGAGTGTTGTTCTGAGCCCCGGAATGAGTTCAAAAAACCTCCACTTACCTCCCAGGTTTCAAAAAAGCAGCCTATTTTTTAAGATTCTTTCTATCATTATTCTCATCCTGGGAATGGGGCTTTTTTACGATTTTCAAAAAGGGCATCGAAGGTATGCTCAAAACTCGGAACAGCTTGATTTTCCGGCCTACTATCTTGCCCATAAGATGACTCTGGACCGGCAAAACGTTTATTCTTTGCCGGTTATTCGACAAGCAGCCGCAGACCATCACATTGAGTTCAAGATCTTTCGCGCTAACCTATACAGCCCTCCCTTTTATCTGTTTATGATTCCGCTTCCAGAAGTGACTATGAAGCGGGCCCAGAGTCTGTTCGTTTCCATCAAAGCTTTCTTGATGACGGCCATAGTAGTGTCCATGGCCATGTACCTGCTGGGAATGGATCGATACCGGAAGTTACCCAACCGGCGGTACTGGATCTTTCTGCTTACAGGGGTGGGCCTGGCGATCTTACCAACTCTCAATCCTCTGGAATCAGATTTCAAAGATGGACAAATCAATGTACTGACTCTGGCCACTCTTGTGGTGGCTCTGTTTACTGAACGAAAGTACCCAATATTGTCCGGAATAGCGCTCTCTATGGGCGCTGTCATCAAGCTATCGCCTCTGTTTCTTGGCCTGAAACTTCTACTGGAGAAGCGATGGAAGGTAATGGGCGCAATTGTAGGATCCCTTCTGGTGCTGGGCCTGGCCAGCATCGCCTACTTTTCCTGGGAACCCATTCGTTACTATATCCAGGAAATCCTATTCGGATTCCTTCTTACCGACAATATCCCAATTCTAGAATGGCCGGTTAGCCATCCGCTGAACCAGTCCTTTAAGAGCCTGTATTCCAGATTGTTTATTTCCAATTTTGCCGTGGAGCCAGCAGGAACGGAAGTTCTGTTCTTCAGTCCGGCTCTAGGCAAGGCGCTAACTTTGATAACCAATGCAGGCTGGATTCTTTCCTGTATCGCCCTTACCAGGTACGTTCGCAATATGAGAGAGGATCGCTGGAAAAGCAGTCTTCATTTCTCCTACTATGTGGCTGTAATGACCATGGTATCCCCTCTTACCTGGTACCATCATCAAGTTGTACTCATCCTTCCTCTGCTCGTTCTTCTGTTCTACGGCATTCTCCATGTGCGTGATTCGTATTTGATTCTGGGCGCCGTATTGCTTTGCCTCTGGCTATTCTATTTTCCTCCGTTCTACATTTACACAGATTTTCTGGAAAAATGGAACAACGTACTCTACCGGGGATTCTCCGCGTTCTACTACATAAAGCTTCTGGCCAATATCATCCTGGCTTTGTTACTCTTTCTTGTAATCAAAAAGGAGAAGCAGAGGACCATTGAAGCCTGAACGCTGGAAACCTTACCTATCAGAATTCGGATGGCTGGCCTATATGCTGGGCTTGCTTCTGGCGTTGCTACCCGACATGGGGAGCTCTTTCGAAGAGATGGGGGACATTGCTCTCATCGCACGCCAGGTACATATGGCTTCTGAATGGGATGTACTGAGGGGAGCCTATTCCAGGCTGGGTTTTTTTCATATCGGGCCAATTTCCTTTTATTGGATGGCCCTGGTGGATTACATTCTGCCTTCGCAGTGGTTCGCGGAGTATTCGCACTATTATCAGTCGACTATCGCTGTTTGGGTTGCCAACGCAGCCATGGGCATGGCCGCTCTTTCTTCGGCCAGAAAGCTGGGTTTATCCTCTTTCACTCGAGTCCTGCTTCTATTATTCTGTATAATCCTAATCTGGCATCAAGGAGGGCACGTTCTCTTCAGCCCCTGGGGACCGCACCTCACGATATTGCCAGTGTTATGGTTCGCCATAAATTTGATCAGGTCGGGCCAGGGAGATTTTTGGGCCCTGCCGGGATTGGCATTTTCGGCCATCTGGATTTTACACAGCCATGCAGGTAGCTTGATATTTCTCGGACCTGCTCTGATTTATCTCATATATCTCTGGTTCGAACTCCACAAGAGGGGCAAGCTCTTTCAGTCAAGTCTGGTATGGCCTCTTGTGGCCGGCTTTATGATTCTTACGGCAGGAATCGCGATTCCGATCTATGAAGCAGTACTGAACGATGGCGGTAATCTAAAGGCCATCCTGATCTATCTGTCAGAGAACACTACATGGAGAAAACCGGGAAAGGCTCTGATCTTTATGCTTTCAGCAATGGATGGCCCCTTTCGCATAGGTTTTCCTTTGTTTTCGCTTCTTTCCCTGGGTCTGTATCTTTCTATCGGTCGAAAGACTCTGGGAAAAACAGAAAAGCGCCTTCTGGCATTGAGCCTTATTTTGATCGCAGGCAGCTTCTATGGGGCCCTTCGCACACCCGGGATGCTGGTGCCCCATCTATTCGATCATTTACTGACCATCAATGCCCTGATTCTGGTAATTAACCTCAGCCCACTCTGGCATCCAGAGCGCCAATGGTTATCCAGACTGAAAAAGAAGTTAGCCCCCACAACAAATTCCAGCGCTGAAGAACAAGAATCCGAGTTTGAAACATCGTCCTGGCCGGTAGTTTTCGGTGTAGTAGCTCTCCTCGGAGGTCTCTTGCTCACAGGCAGTCTCCGAGATGCTAGTGCTCCCAGCGGAAACTTCCGACCATCGGAGCTACTTGCCTTATTGATCGAAGAAACCGACCTTGAATCGAATCCCGACGCAATCTACCGAATTGGTTTAAAGAAGGAGCATCTGGCCCATTGGCCCGGAGCTGCTGGTCTAATGCTTCAAATGGAGCGACGAGATCTCAGAGCCTGCATAGATCCACCGTACCAAATCCTTTTCGGTCCGGAAGCTTTGTGCCCCGGCCGAGTAAATGGCACGATTCTGATTGAGCCCGCTCCAGAAAAACCGAAGATGAAGCATGGGAACGCAGTACTCTACCGCGACATTGAAGTCCAATTTCAAACAGCTCCAGAGCAGGATGGAAAGAACCAGTAAACTACCCTTCGCCCGTCCTGACTTGAGCGATGGGGAATTTGAAGCGGTGAAACGCGTGATGGAGTCCGGATGGATTACTTCCGGCCCTGAAACCGATGCATTCGAAACGGAATTTGCGGCCATGATTGGAGCACCTGGCGCTGCGGCCCTGAATTCGGCCACGGCCGCTTTGCATCTCGGCCTGGTCGCTCTGGGCATTGGTCCCGGGGATGTAGTACTTGTGCCGGCCCTTACCTTCACAGCAACTGCGGAAGTGGTGAGTCGCACCGGCGCCCGGCCGGTTCTTCTGGATGTAGACCGAGATGATTATCTTCTCAGTCCTGGGGCCGTGCAATGCTTCCTGGAGGGATGTAAGCAGACCGCAGAGGGACCGGTCTGTGACCTGGGAAGAGTTCGAGCTGTAATCTGTGTCCATTATGGCGGTCGAGTTTGCGATCTTGATGCATTGTTCGCTCTTTGCGAAAGGGCAGGAATCGAGCTGCTGCAGGATGCAGCGCATAGCTTTCCTGCGAAGGATGGACCCGGTTACGTTGGCCGAAGAGGACCGGTAACGGCTTTCAGCTTCTACGCCACAAAAAATATGACCACCGGTGAAGGCGGAATGATCACCGGGGACCGTCCGGACCTCATCGAGCGAGTCCGCAGAATGCGACTTCATGGAATAGCGACTCCGGCTCATCGACGGGCTGGATGGCACTACGATGTAGTGGAACAGGGATATAAATACAATCTCTCCGATATTGCCTCTGCCATTGGACGGGTACAGCTACAGCGAGCCCATTCCATGTGGGAGCGCAGAAAGCTAATCCATGAGAGCTATCAGAGAGCCTTTTCCGAGATTCCCGGAATTCGCCCCTGTCCGGAACAGAGCGGCTCTGCCTATCATCTCTATACCCTTGAGATCGATTCGAATCGAGACCAGTTTATTGCAGCCATGGAAGAGAAAAACATTGGCACCGGATTACATTTTATTCCGCTTTATCGCATGACTTACTATCGAGAACGCTATGGTCTTCAGCCGCAGCAATTTCCTGCCTGTGAAGAGATTTTCGCCCGGATTGTTTCATTGCCAATTTACAGTGCAATGAGCGATGAAGACTGTATGGATGTCATTGCTGCGGTGCAGGCCATTATGGCCTGACTTTTTCCGGTTCATATACTCCACTGTCTCTGGAGTCGGGGATTTCCGGATTTCGCCCGCCGGACATGACGCTGGGTCCAGTTTTCTCAGTTAGCACGCTTGCCGGCTGAACTCCAGCCGGCAGAAATGAGACGCAAGAAATATGGCAGGAGCAATACACTCTGCGTCGCCGCCGCTTTCCCTTTCGCAAAGACCGGAAAGTCAGGGCTAATGGGAATGCTGCTGCGCATCCAGGGCTGGACGTCTTTGCGCATTCTTACGCAAGGCGCGGGCAAACGGATCATGGTCCATGCCTTGCGAATTTGCCTGGGCGCCTACGAGCAATCCAAATCCGTAGCTGGTTTCCCCCGCCGGTCCCTCACCTCTTGCGTATATCAGGCGAATGGCGATGGGAAGATAGAAGATGTTCAAACCAATGTCTGTGTAGATGCCATAAGATCGGTTCCAGGTGTCTCTATAGACTTCCCTCTCAAAAGATTGGCCATAGTCGTAGAATGGTGCCAATGAAATATAGCGAAGCCCCAGCGAAGGCCACCAGAGAATCAACCGCCTGGACAGCCATAGTAATGGGAACCTGTACTCCGCCGTAAGCACTATGGCTCCCCGGCCATAAGGCGAAGCTTCCGGAATCAGGCCTCGCATATAAGAACTCAGACGCACTCGATACACTTCCGGGTTCTTTCCGCTGGTCCATCGCGCATTTGCTGCAAGATAAGGAACGTGGTGGTCAAGAAAAAAGGGAATAAAGAACTCTGCCTGCGCTTCGACGCTATAAAACTCTGCAGTCTCCTTTCGCTTGCTAAAGTCATCGTAAAGAGTTACCCAGGACTGAGGGTAGAATGCTGCCTCTCCGTACAATGAAATTCCTCTCTCCAGACTTATGGATTCCGGAAAGCTTGTGGCATTGCTAATTCCATAACCTGCAAAGATGGAGCTTAGATTTACATCCCTCTGGGGGAAAACCAGCGAAGCCAGGCTATCTGAATTCCGATGCTTTTCATGCCGTAAGCCAAGCGAATACTCCTGATCAAATTCCCGGCCGGGATTATCTCGATCGATGGACGCTTCTGCATACTCGAACTGATAGGTATCGTCCAGACAGAGATAGATCAATGCGCCCCGGGGAACATCGCAATAGAACTCCCTCTTACTCAGGCTACTTCTTGCGTAGCTCAGGTTAAGTGAATGCGAGAATCGATTATAGGAATAGTACGCGGAAAAATAAGGGGTTTCATCCAGCAGGCCGAGTCCCAGCCCAATCTGATGCCTCTGCAGTGGATCAAATGCCAGAATGCCGCTTTCCGCCGCCGAAATCCCAAAAAGAAAGCCCGCGAAATAGGGTCGAACCTCCAGTGGACCGTTGTAGGCTTCGGTGGAAACGTCGGAACTGGACGGTAGGTGGAATTCCTTCAATGGAGAACTGACATCCTGGTTCTGAAAGGCATCGCTGACATCTTTAGCCAGGAGTCTTTCAGTATCCAGGGACACGATATCATATCCATTAGCAAAATATCGTAAAGCAAAGATCTGACCACTATGCGCTACTGGATAGAATAAGCCGGTGGAGCTTTCGCTAAGCTGTTCTACAGATGGTTCCCTTCCGCTTAAGAGTTCAGACCAGACTGCATTGGGCTTTCTGTTAAGTCGGTATAGTTCGTATCTCCCGGTGCGATCCGAAGAAAACAGGATTCCATTTTCCGAAAAGGATGGATGAGTGATTGAGCCCTCCGCTGACACAAGTACCCTGCAGTTTGACACGGCCGACTTTTTCGCATTGTCTAAAAGCCCAGGTTTCTCAGCGTCTGCCCGCATGCGATTCTCAGACCTGATTCTAACACTTCCTGACCGGACTGCGCAGCCTACCAGCACCGGATGTCCGGTGGCTTCCTTGCGATAGATACCAATAACCAGCGAAGCATCGGGAGACAGAACACTGTTGGTTAGAATGCCATGTAGGTCTGTGGAAAGCAGAATTCGTTCATCTTGAATTCGGCCCTCCCCCGTAACTCGGGCTACCATCAGATATCTATATGGATCCTCTCTTTTGATGTAAGCAAGGCGATCCCTGCGGGCACTGGGAAAAAGGATGCGAGAATCTGGAGCTACTTCCTGAAGCCCCAATCCATCCGCGCGATAAAGCTGATATCGTAATCCTGAATAGTCAGGAAAGCTCTCCTGCGATGCCAGTAGATGATGTTCTGGCTCCCCCATGGACTGGCCTGGAGGCGGGCCAGTAAAAGTAAAACCGCCAGAGGTGCGGCTTCTGCGGAAATAGGATAAGCTGTGCGCTCTGACGTCCGGATGTTCAATATCAGGTTCAGCGGTTGATTTATGCGACCCGGATAGTTCGCTCAGCGGGATACTGAAGATACCGTGCTCGGCGGGAAGAGAGCCGAAGAAAAACAGACGTCCATTGTGAATCTGCAAGAATTTTTTTGTGAACCCGGAATCCGTGAGCCTATTATAGGGAGTCTCAGAGTTAAAGCGATTGCTTAACCTTAACTTTTCCCATTCCTTGAACATTTCATACAATTCCAGAACATCCGGATATCCCAGTCGCTCCAGGCGCTCCGCTGAGAGGATGGGAACATCTTCTGACAGATAGTATTCGTCCAGTCGAGCGCTGGCTCCGCTTTGTTTAAAGGCCGGGTATTCACGTAAGAACTGAACGAACCGGCCACCGAAGAGGTAAGGTGTGCTTCCCAGCGGCCAGCGATGGCTTCCTGCCATTATTTCTTCCAATGCCGGGAACCGATCTTCCAGAATAGCTGCCCGAACCACCATATCGGTAAGCGGGTCCTCCAGTCGGCCCTTCCCTTGCTGACTCTCTTCGTACACCGCAAAGCCTTCTATGAGGCCGGTGGGCGTCAGTGAATTTGGCGGCAAACCGGCAAAGATACGGAGCACCACGTTGGCGAAGCCCTCGTAAGGGAACAAATTCAGAATATGTGTGTATTCATGAGTAAATATATGATCCTGCCAGAGGTCAAAGCGGGAAAACTCCCCTGGAGTGGGAGACTGTACATAGAGAGCCACCCGATCCACAACGTAAGTGGAAGCGAAAGCATTCACTGTGTCGGTATTCGGGATCAGGATGATATGCGTAACAGCGATCCCGGAGCGGTACCTGTATTCCAGGGATCTGTAACGCTCCTCGGCCAGGGAACCCAGGCGCCGGGCATTGTCCAGATAGCCGGCAGGATAATGGATTGCGAAGTGAGGGGTTCGGTAAGTCCTGTAATGCAGAGCAGGATCCACCAGAGGCTGGGCCAGTAGCTGTGGCGAAGAGAATCCTGCTAGAATTAGCAGAAGAAGGCAGCAAATCCCGCTACCGGGCAATTGCGGCCAACGCATAGGTCAGCCCAACCGGTCCCCGGGAACTGCATTTCGATGAGGAACAAATAGAGTCAGAGAATCGTTTTTGCCGGTGGCCAGCAACATTGCTTCCGAGGTCCCAAATTTCATTTTCCTGGGTTTCAGATTGCTTACGCAGACAACCTTGAGATCCTTGAGTTCTTCAGGAGCATAGGCTGATCGAATGCCTGCAATAACATTGCGAGGATTTTCCTCTCCGACATCCAACTGAATCCGAAGCAGGCGATCGGCCCCTTCGATCAGTTCGGCAGAAACGATCTGTCCAACTCGTAACTCTACTTTAGTCAGATCGTCAATGGTTATGATTCCTTCTGTAGCTTGATCTTCCATGCCTTTCCCCGCATTTTCTTTCTTCCCTGATTTTCCCTGCTTGGGCGAATTTGCAGCTTTTTCTGATTTGCTGGAAGCGGACTTTTTCTCGGAGGCATTGGCCTCGGCTTCAATGCGTTCCTCATCGAACATTGCATCAAAAGCTTTCTTTTCAATGCGGCCAGCAAGGTGTCGGTACGGCCGAATTTCATGACCGAAAGCCAGTGGCCGTAAATCCGTGTCGAATCGCAAAGGAGTCTCCAGGGCAAGCAATTCTTCGACGCCGCCTGACAGCACAGGTAGCACCGGTTTCAAATAAAGAGCCAGCGCCATCGCCGCATTAATGGCATCGGTTACTGTCTGTCTGGCAGCCTCCGCATCTGTCTTGATTTGCTTCCAGGGCTCCTTTTCGGTTATAAAGCGATTTACTTCATCGCTCAGCGATTGAATTTCCCGGATGGCTTTCGCATATTGTCGATTTTCGTAGCAGCTTACAATGGCCTGTTTTTTTTGTGCCACGCGATCGAACAGGACCTTTCCCTCTTTGGAGAGTTCGCTAGATAGACGAAATTCCAGTTTGGAGGCAATTCCGGAAACCAGACGCGAGAATAGATTCGCAATATTTCCTACAACATCGCTGTTATATCTTTGAACAAAATCTTCGGTATTCAGGTCCAGGTCATCCAGAGCCGGACCCAGTCGCGTTGCGTAGAAGTACCGGAGACATTCAGGATCCATATGCTTCAGATAGGTAGAAGCACGAACAAAGGTTCCCCTACTCTTGGACATCTTTTCGCCGTTCACGGTCAGAAATCCATGGACGAATACGGAAGTAGGAGTGCGAAAATCCCCTGCACTGAGCAGAGCGGGCCAGAAAAGCGTATGAAAATACACAATATCCTTCCCTATGAAGTGATACACTTCGTTCTCTTCGCTTCGCCAGAAAGCATCGAACAGATCATCCTTCCCGGTCTTTCGAAAAAAGTTCAATGAAGATGCCATGTAGCCAATGGGAGCATCCAGCCAGACATAGAAGAATTTGTTCGTTTCTCCGGGTATGGCGAAACCAAAATAAGGCCCGTCTCGGCTGATATCCCAGTGCCTCAGTCCCTGATCGATCCACTCATGCATCTTCTTACGAACGCCTTCATCCACTCGATTCGGCGTCTTCAACCACTCTTCCAGAAACTGCTGAAAGTCTGCCAGCTGAAAGAATATGTGCTCGCTTTCTTTTTCCACCGGCGGATTGCCGCAAATGGAGCATCGAGAGTCCTTTAGCTCTTCCGGTCGATAGGTGGAGCTACAAACCTCGCAACTATCACCGTATTGATCTGTAGCACCACATTTTGGACATGTGCCACGAACAAATCGGTCTGGCAGGAACATATCATCATGAATGCAGAACAGTTGATTCAAGGATTTCTTATGAATATGCCCTTTTTCTTTAGCCTTTAAATAGATCTCTTCGGACAATGCGCGGTTCTCAGGCGTATTCGTAGAATAGAAGTTATCAAACTCAACCTGAAATGCTGTCAAATCCTCGAAGTGTTCCTTTCGAATTTGATTAACCAGTTGTTCCGGAGTAATGCCGCGATTTCGCGCAGCGATCATGATTGGAGTGCCGTGTGTGTCGTCAGCGCAGAAGTAGTAGACTTCGTTTCCTTGAAGCCTTTGAAATCGAACCCATATATCGGTTTGCACGTATTCCACCAGGTGCCCCAGGTGGATGGCCCCGTTCGCATAGGGCAGCGCCGATGTCACAAGAATCTTGCGGCTCATCAAGGTTTCCAGACCTTATAGTTTTGCTTCGGCAGAGAGGATTTTCGCCACTCCATCCAGGATCCCAGATACACGCTTACATGTTTGTAGCCGCAACGGGTCAAAACCAGGGCCATGGTACTGGAGCGAGCTCCGTTAAAATCATACAGTATGGTAGGTCTTTCAGGTATCAGCCCCATGGAGCGAATGGCAGAGAGCACATCTGGTCTGGGCTTGAGGTTACCTTTTGCATCGTAAAGGCGTCTCCAATCAAAGTTCATGGATCCCGGGATCTTTCCGCATATGGAGCCTGGCTCAGGAGATACCATTCGGGGCAGTTTCCCTTCATGTTCCTCCGGAGTGCGAACATCCACTAGCTGTACTTTTGTCAAGTTAACCTGGACATGACTGATCGAGCAGATACCCTGAAAGGTACTGGGCTTATCTGCCGGTGGGCTATCCAACGTCTCCGTCCCACCACCCAGCAGAGAGGGCTCAAGTTCTGCGAATTTACGGGAGAGTATAAGGAAATCTTTGATACCAGCGCTATGCAGAAGCCATCCCAGACGGGAGGCATACATCCCCTGCCCTTCATCAAATATTAGAATGCCGCGATGCTTTTGCATTCGATTGCGAACTTCTTCGATGAATCCGGAAAGCTTGGCCATGGATTGAGGGCCGGAGCCAAAAGGCTTCTTCGCAAAGGAAGCTCCTATCGCTCCCTTAATGGTAGATTCCCGATATTGATTGTCAGATCGACAATCCAGGATTAGCGAATCCTCCGGGATTTCAGGTGTAAGAAAATTCCAGCTCAACTCATGTCTCCCAATTCAGGCGAAGTTCCGTATCAATGGCCTCAGCTATCTGTAATGCGTAGGGCCACGAAATGCGGCATCGAATGTAAAAACAGTCATTTTTTTTGGGCCCCTATCTGTTCCAACAAAAACCTCGTGTAGCGGCCCGCTCCACAATAATCCAGATGATTCCAATCGTAGAAATCTGCGTCCGAAAAGTCCGATGCCCCATCCAACAGAAGCACCCGGTCCGGTGTATCCAGCTCTTTCAGAATACCATGGATATCGGAAGATACCTTTCCGGATGGCAGTATTCTGTCAACGGTGTCATGCCAGGAATCAGAAAACGGAATACGGATCAATATTATGCGTTCCACCCTGGTGGATGCCTGGTTCAAGAACTCGATCCAGGCGCGGGTTGCCTCGGGTCGGGCTTTGAATCGTATGCTTGCAGGAAGGGGATTTAGCTTTTCTGCATCGCATCTGTCCTCAGAGGGCAATTCGAAATCTCTCCAGGTCCAGAAACCATCGGTGCTTGTCAGTATGTGCTCAATCCTTTTGTTCTTCTCTCGTAGCTTTCGCATCTTCATCGAAAGGGATGCCGGCTCTTCGATGGCCTGCCCCATGGGCTCTGATGAGTATCCTATTCCAGGAAATGGTCCAGGCTGCACCATCAGCGAAAGGCTGGCATCCGTAGATAGATTCCGCAGCGCCGCATTAAGACGATAGAGACCCAGCCCGGAAAGAACCGATTCAAGTACTTCGCCACCGGTCTTTCCATAAAGAAAGGATCTACTCGGTCCAGGCCAGTTCAACGAAATAAACTCGTTTCGATAATAGTTAAGGAAGGCCCCAAATACTTCTGTTTCGTACAGCGAATAGGGACTGATATTTACGATCAATGTCCTGACCTGATGATCCTCCAGGTATGGCAGCACAGATAGCATCCCTTCAGGTTGAGCACTGGGAAGGCCCAGGTTGTACACCTTGCCGAATGATGAATCAAACAGCTCGGGACGAATTCCGCTCATAGCCTGGCTATCGCCCAGAATCAAAGTATTCCAGGTCTCCGTCGTCTGTAGCTTCTGAGCTCTGAGCATCCAAACCGTCCGGTCCGGATGCTGATAGTTTCTAAGCTCAGTTCCCAGGACATGAACAGTGAGTGCACAGAGAACGCACAAAATGCCCAGAATCCAATAGCGACGCATAGTCCACTATGTGTTCAGCCCGATGAATCTGCACGAAAAAAATGTCGACCCTACAAAGAAGTTGAAATCCCATCGGATATGTTTCGACGGATGTCGCTTTTCTTTCTCATTATGCTGGCAGGCTGTCAGCTTCCCTTTTCATCCCCAACCTCTTCCAACGTTCACCTGGTGATCGATGCGGGCTCTTCCGGAACCAGGTTTTGCCCCTATGAGGTGGACAATCAATGCAGACATCTGGATGTATCGCAGGATTGCCTTTCCATAAAGTCCTCCGGAGGACTTGCCGATCTGCCCGAACCGGAGATCCTCCGCATTATGAAAGATGGCTTTCAGAACCTCCAGGGAATGAATATCGAAAAGGTCGTGGTTCTGGGCACCGGCGGCTTCCGCAGGCTTCCTGCAACAAAGCAAGCTCAGCAAATGGAGTTGGTTCGTAGCGCAGTGACCGCCCAGTTTGCGCAATCCGAAGCCCGGATACTTACCGGAGAAGAGGAAGCGCAACTGGCCTACATTGCCATGGTCGCCTATCGGGACGGAAAAAGAGATCATGTCATCCTGGAAACAGGAGGAGCCACCGTCCAGATCGCAGGTCAGGATCTGAGCCCGATGAGCATTCCTGCTGGTCTCAATGCGATGCGAAATCTGTCAGGTCCGCCGGCAGCATGTAGAGAGAATACAAAGCCCTCCCGGGACCGATTCCATAATTGTGCAGATGGTCTTAGAAAGGTTTTTCGATCTCAGAGCTGGTATGCTTCGTTCTTTCAGAATCGCACGCTTTCCAATGTGTATGCTCTGGGTTCCTCCTGGAAATCGATCTTTACGGTGGCGAAGGCAACGAAGATCGATCAGAAGGAATTGGAGTTACAGGGGATTCGAATCTGCAGTTCCAGCCAGCAGAAGATTGTGGAGGCCGGAGTGCCCGAAAAATTTGCATCTGCCAGTTGTTACCTGCATGCTTATCAGTTTGTGCTGATAAGCGAATTGAACCTTCAGGAGCTGCATGCCGGCGAAGGTAGCTGGCCCCCCGGGGCTGCCATTTCGAATCTATTTGCCGGATGTCCTGCGGGGCTTCCAGGCAATTAGAGTTCCGGGCCTCATGGTCCTCAGATGCTGTATGGCTGTATCGAAATCAGGATTCAAGCCCTGTAGCGAACTGCGAGTCGCATTCCATGCTGGACTGAAACCAGGAAATACCCGGGATGCATGCGATGCTGCACTGAAGCCAGGAAATACCCGGGATGCATGCGATGCTGGACTAATGCGAAACGATGTGCACAAGACATCCCTTACGCCGGAGACCCACCATACAAGATCCGGCGCAAGGGTTTTAAGCGTGGCCCGGCTTTCCCAGCATCTTGAACATTGATTTCTTGTAGGCTTCCACTCCGGGCTGGTCGAATGGGTTTACCCCGAGCGCGTAGGCAGACACTCCGCATGCGTATTCGAAAAAATAGAATAGCCTGCCCATCTGGAACTCTTCTATAGTAGGGATCTTCATTCGAAGCGAAGGCACTCCTCCATCAGCGTGAGCCTGACGGGTAGCCTGCAAGGCCACTCGATTTACATCATGCACAGTCTTGCCTGCAAGATAGTTCAGGCCATCGCCATCGTTTTTCTGGTTCTGAAGAACAGGGCTCTTCGCATCCTCCACATCCAGTATCGTTTGAAAAATGGTTCGTTCCGAGTCCTGGATCCATTGTCCCAGAGAATGCAGATCTGTGGTAAAGCCTGCAGAGGCAGGAAAGATACCTCGACCATCCTTTCCCTCGGATTCGCCGAATAGTTGCTTCCACCATTCCGCAAGATACTGAAAGGCATGTTGATAATAGACCAGGATTTCGATCTTCCGCCCCTCTTCGTACAGTCCATTTCTGTATGCCGAATATTGCACGGCCGGGTTCTCATCGCTCTTATCATTTCTCAGATGATCGCACATTTCCATGGCACCCTGGAGCAAGGAATAGATGTCGATCCCGGCGATGGCCGCAGGAATCAGCCCCACCGGACTGAGAACACTGAAGCGGCCTCCTACATCATCGGCGATGATAGCTGAATGAAAACCCAGATCATCCGCAGACTGGCGAAGAGTTCCTTTTTTTCCATCTGTAATGGCGCAAACTCTCTTTGCCGCATCCTTGCCATGCTTCTTTTCGAGTAGAGACCAGAGCAGACGAAAGGCTATAGCGGGCTCCGTGGTGGTCCCACTTTTTGAAATGACAACCACTCCAAAATCTCTGTCTTCCAGGTACTCCAGCAATTGGCGATGGTAATCTCCGTCCAGACTATGTCCTGCGAATAGAATCTCTGGTCCCGCTGGAGTGCCTACGGCCGGTTTCAGCGATTCGTAAAGACATTTAAACCCCAGATAGGAGCCCCCGATGCCTACCATTACCACCGCATCCAGCTTCTGCAAATCTGCGGCGATTTTCAGATACTCTTGAACCCGGGCTGACTGTTCCTCCGGAAGCTGCAGCCATCCGAGAAAATCGTGCCCGGAACCGGAGCGACTTTCCAGGATCTTCCTTGCCTCCTGGCTTTTCTGTAATGAAGCGCTGGAAAGTGTGCTATTTTGCAGATCGATTTGCATGGGGAACTCCGGGAATAGGTTGATGTTTTACGTATTCTGTTCGAAAATAGTGAGGAGGCGTCAACCGTTCCTCAGAGGTAGATCTATGAAACTGCGAAATTCCATTCTGGCCATCACTGTCCTGCTATTTTCCTTCCAGCCATTGTTGGCTCTGGGCACATATTCCGAAGGCCGGGCCATTGTGAAAGTAACCAAGATGGAAAGCCAGGGAATCTTCATTAACTCCTTTGAAGGTGAGTTTGAAGTAGCCAGCTACGATTCCTCAGAGAAATGCGATATGGACGATGGCACCTGTTACACTCCACAGAAAAGAACCATAAAGTTCAGCATCGACAACGACAACAAAGAGGTAGCCCAGTTTCTCATCGAGAATATGAACCGGGTGATGCTCATTGACTATAAGATTCACCGGATTGAGCCGGTTTCATTAAAAACATCTTTCGAAGTCCTGGGCGCCAAAGCACTGATCAATAAACAGCCAGAAAACTTCGTTCGAAGAAAGAATGTATCCAAGACTGGAGGCGCCGGGAACGTTTCTATCTATGGCAAAGTCTTGAAGCTGGAATACCGCGGCACTATGGTTGGAACCTACGAAGCGCTGGTGTACAACAGACAGAAAGATAAGATTTTGCCGGTATCTATCACCAATGAGGCTATGGCTGCTTACGTGAAAGAAGCAATGAACTCCACCCAGGAATACTACATTGGGCTTTCCACGGCTGTGGTTTCCGGATTGAGGGAGTCAGACATCGACATTTTCGAGATCAACTACGATAAGCCTGCGGATCTTGCCGGGGATTGATTTAATTCTACTCCATGAGGCTCCACTCTTCTGGAGTCTCTGGCCCAGATTTAGCAGAGCGAAGAACAGCCAGTTTCTCCCTGTCCCCAGGCCAGCCTTCGCATCTACGTTAATTGTCTGGATGACGATTAGACTCTGACATTCAGGATGAGCTCAGACATCTGCTTCCCCGAGGAAGTCCCGGGCTACAAAACATTTACCATCATTCAGCTTTGCCTTAATATGCTTTTTAGTCCACCATCCAGACAATATCTGTCATTTCCGAAGTCACACCCAGTTGACGCAGTACCACCGTCAGCTGACCGCGATGAAAGGTCTGATGATTGAAAAAATGAAACAGTGCAATGCGAGAGTCCAACGACCTGGTTTTTCCATCCACAGAGCTATTATAGACCGTAGGGCTTCCCAGAGTGCGTACTCCCTGACCGGAGCAAAACTCTACAATGTCCTGATCCAATCTAGATCTTTCCTGCTGAATTTCTTCAAAGCTATAGAATTCCTCAGTGACCGTGGCAGGACCCTGGCTGGCTTCGTTTCCATTTTCTCCGGGCAGTTGATTCAGCGAAATCGACGCGGAATTCTGGATATTTGAAGATGGTCCGGATTCAGCCTTCGTAGATTTCTCTTTCGAATCTTCTTTCCTCCTATCCAGGTTCCAGCCAAAGCGCTGAAGCCAGTCCAGATCCGTGCGAATCAGATGGTTCCATAAACCCCGGACCGTCTTTCTGCCAATCTCTACATCAAAATGATTTTCATGCAGACGGGAGGTAGCTTCCAGCATCCTGTGGTTCGCCCAGGCATTGTAGCGGGCCCAGAGAGCCGGCCCCACAGTGTCCTCTGTTTGATTCCACTGTCCACCGGCAGGACCATATTCCCCTTCCATACGCGCGATCCGAACCATGTAAGAGCTGTACCAATCGCTGCGTCCCATTCTCTGGGCCACTGCATGCTCATCCACTGCCTTCCATGCCAGAGCCGAAGCCCGATCTTTCCAGTAAGAAACGGTAATTCCTCGACCGATTTCATCTCGAACACTTTCTACCCCCAGATAGCCGGGCTGCTCACTGGCCATCTCCACCATTCGTTGAGCCATTGTCTGGCATCCCTCCGAATCGGAATCGCTACGCTGGTTAGAAAAAATGACGGCAATGGCTCCCTCCGGGCCAATCACCGGTTTGCAGGGAAAAGCATCAAAATCCATGACCCATGCAGCGCCGAAGGTGCCCCAGAAAAACCAAAATACGGAAATTTAAGATGTGTCCGGGTAAGCCCATTTCGGGCAAATGAAAGCGCAGGGCAGCAGACCAGACTCCGGCACCTCGGAATGAGGAAAGGGATTGACTCACCAGGCTCAGAACAGGCATTGGATACACAGCGCGGGTGTGGTGTAACGGTAGCACAATAGCCTTCCAAGCTCTTAGAGGGGGTTCGAGTCCCCTCACCCGCTCCAGCCTTCCTTTTCTGGTTTCATATTTCACAGGCTCGTCTCACAATTGTAACAATTTCGGTGTTTCTTCGTTACTATGGAGCAAGCACCGGCTCGACAGCCCGGATCCGCAAACCGGACACCTGAAATGAAAGACAATGATGTAAGAGGCCTGAGAATTCTGGTCGTTGATGATGAAGAAGATATATGCGATTTAATTCGCTTTAATCTGGAAGAAGAAGGCTATGTGGTAAGCGTCTCCAACAACGGTATGGATGCGCTGAACAAAGTGGATCGAAACCTGCCGGATGCCATAATCCTGGACCTGATGATTCCCGGAATTAGCGGAATGGAGCTCTGCAAAAAGATCAAAAGCAAGTTCGATGTACCAATCCTGATGGTCACCGCCCGAGCCGGAGAAACCGATGCTGTTCTGGGTCTGGAAATGGGCGCCGATGACTACATTCGCAAGCCATTCAGCCCCCGAGAACTCACGGCACGCCTGAAGGCTGTACTGAGACGAAGAGGAGTTGCCCCTGAGGATGGTCAGGGCGGTAGCATGGCCATCGGTGAGATTCAGATGAACACAGCCGCCCACCGTGTATCCATAGCCGGGAAGCCGGTGGATCTGACTTTAATCGAGTACAAGCTACTCAAACTCTTCATGGAGAACCCCGACATTGCTTTTTCCCGAGATCGATTACTGGACCGAGTCTGGGGCCGGGATGTCTATGTCTCCGACCGAGCCGTGGATGTGAATATAAAACGATTGCGAGAAAAGCTCCTGGATGAGAAACAACGGCTGGAAACAGTTCGTGGAGTGGGATACCGCTTCCGCGGCGATACATAGTCTGAGCCAACTGTCCGCTTTGCATGAGAAGCATTTACGTACGCATCGTACTCCTGCCGGTATCTGTTTACCTGGTGGTGGGAGCCGTATTCTATTACTCCATGGTCAAGCCAGGGTACTGGGAAGCCCTGGAATTTCTGGAAATCTTTGCCATTACCGGCATCGCTGTTCTCGCAATTAGCGCTTATCTAGCCTATCAAATCACCCGTCAGATCATCGATCCACTGCGCTTCCTTCTGGAGAAGCTTCAAAGGTTTCCGAAAAATGGCTTAGGCCCCTATGTTCGCTCGCGAATTCCAGAAATCGAAGGAATCCGTCAGAAATCCGAGGATCACCTTAACCGACTGAAAAGATACATTGGGGATCTGAACCTGGAAAAGGAGCTGTTGCAGACCCTGCTCAATGGATTGCAAGAGGGCGTGATCTGCATCAATAGAAAAGGCATTGTTGTATTTCAAAACCACAACCTGTCCGAACATCTGATGGAGCCGGAAGCCACCGGCAAAGCTTACTTCAAGGTTATCAAGAATCATTATTTGCTGGAACAGATTCATGGAATCATTTCCGGAAATAAACCCATCCCCGAACCTTCGGACTTTCAAACGCAGAGAAAACATTATCGCCTGGCATTCCAGCCAGTAGAGATGGAAAATGAGCCGGTGATGTATCTGGTTCTGGTAATCGACATTACCAGCGAAACCAATACCATGCGACTCAGAGAAGACTTCCTGCAGAATGCCTCTCATGAATTAAAGACGCCGATTACCAGTATTCGAGGCTATGCAGAGACTCTCAGCAATCGAGCCTCTGAGGATCATGAAGTGCGCTTTCTGCAGGCCATTCTGCGAAACACGGAACGCATGGAACGGATCATCGAGGACATGGTAATTATATCCTCCATCGAAAGTCGGGCCTTCCCTTTTCAGCCGGTGACCATGAAACTTTCGGAGTATCTGGAACAACTGCGCCCGCTGGTCCTGGGAAACCTGGAGCGAAAGTCTCAGACTCTGGATATTCGCATAAACATGGAAGATTGCACCGTGCATGCAGATCCCTTGCTTCTGGAACATCTCTTTGTGAACCTGATCGCCAATGCCAGTCGCCATAGCGAAGAAGGCACACCTATTGAAGTATGGGCTGAAGCGGAAAGCGATACCCATGTATTGATTACTGTTGCAGACCGGGGCCCCGGGATTCCGACGGACCTGGTGGAAAAGATCTTCGAACGATTCTTTCGTGCAGACCGAAATCGCTCTCGCACGGAAGGAGGAACCGGTCTTGGGCTCTCCATTGTCCGCCAGATTACGCGAATCCATGGAGGAAAGGCATGGGCAGAGAATCGGCCGGCTGGTGGAGCTGCCTTTCGTATTCGACTGCCAATCCGCGTTCCCGCCTACAGTTCTTCATCCTGAGGGCCGAGCAGGCATTTGCAATCTGCCATTGACGAGCCTGAACCCCGGGTCAAGAAACCGAATCACCCGATGTTATCCTGGATCTGAGAGCAGAGGAAGATTCAGATCAGAAAAAGGCTGAAGTGACAGAGCCCCGGTCTCAAGTACAGGGAATAGAGCACAAAATAGAAAAAACTGGCATCAATGAGAGAATACTCTGATTCCAAAAGAATAGATCCCGAGCTACTGATAATACCCAGAACCAAACCAGCATCATCCCTGCCCTATTGAGCTTCCAGGACATCGATTGCTAGTTAGATTTCAGACATATAGGATTTCCATAGCCAGATTTCGCAGGGCTTGCAGGCTTGGATCATGGTATCTGGTCCTCCAAGCAACTTTACAAGCATGACGCTCAACAACTGCGGCCCGGCCGAAACCAAGAGTGCATCAGGGATGGCCAGGCGGCAACTAGCAGGTCTTAGATTACCGGGGTCTGGACTGAAGCGATTTCTGGCATCGACGCTGAGTGTAATGTTCTCTCTAATCCTGACCTCCTCCTGTGGCACCGAGCCCGCGAACGATGGTTTCTGTGGGATTATTCCCAAGAGACTGGAAGCAGCGTTGAGCTATGGAAATTCCCTCTACCTTGGAACCATGCCGGATCAGGCTTTCTTGCAAGAAGACCAGGAACGTGGCCTTCGTCGAATACCACCTCTGGAAGTGCGGGAGGATCCCATGGCCGTGAAGGCTGTATCAGAGGGCCGCTGCGCTTTGTCCGTCTTCGAAGAATCCTTTGCTTCGCAACGTCAGGAACTTCAAGGCCTTAAATCCGCTCAATTACTGTATGGATATCCGGATTCGGTTGTTTTTCGACTCTATGTGAATCCAGCGGCGATTGCCAGCGACGAAGCCAGGACCAGAACACTGAGCTTTTTGCAGACTCTGTGGAGCGATGAGTTTCAGAACAAACTGGAGTTCTATGGATTGAAGCCAGTTCCTGCGGAACTGCGAACCCAGGTCCGGGACGATCTACCAGAGTATCTGGCCCCAACACCGAAAGCCGATTAATTCCGGTTCATTTGAGTTGAATCGACACTTTCCAGAAGCATCCTGCGATTCAGTTAGCACTCAGAAGCATTCTGCGATTCAGTTAGCACCCCGAATCACTCTACGATCCGGCTAGTATCCAGAATCGTTCTACGATCTGGCCAGTCCAGCCAGCACAAGGGACCGAACAGAACAGTATTAGCCGAATCGACCGGTAATGTAATCTTCCGTAAGCTTTTCTGCGGGGTTAGTGAAAATCTTAAAGGTGGAATCGTATTCGATGAGCTTTCCCTGATAAAAAAGCGCCGTAAAATCGCCGATTCGCGCTGCCTGCTGCATGTTATGGGTTACGATTACAATGGTATAGTTCTTCTTTAGTTCCAGGATGAGTTCTTCAATCTTGTTGGTGGAAATCGGATCCAGAGAAGCAGTGGGCTCATCCATGAGAAGCACTTCGGGCTGCATGGCAATGGCACGGGCGATGCACAAACGCTGCTGCTGACCACCGGAGAGACTGTAGGCGGATTCCTGGAGTTTGTCTTTCACTTCATCCCAGAGATAGGATTTCTTCAATGCTTCCTGCACCAGCTCTTCCAGATCTCCAGTATAGCCGTTGATGCGAGGTCCCAGAGCAATGTTTTCGTATATGGTCTTGGGAAACGGGTTCGGGCTTTGAAAAACCATACCTACCCGCAGTCGAATTTCCACGGGATCTACATCCGGTGCGAAAATATTCAGACCGTCCAAAAGCACATCCCCTTCCGCTCGAGCTCCTTCTACGAAGTCATTCATTCGATTCAAGGTACGCAGAAAGGTGGACTTACCACAACCGGAAGGCCCTATCAAAGCAGTTACCCTCTGCTTGTAGATATCCAGATCCAGCTCTTTAATGGCCTGAAAGGTATCATAGAATACGCTTAGATTCTGAGTTCGAAAGATGGTTTCCCGGGGACCATCCTCTTCCGAATTGTTTGCACTTACCTGAAAATTTATGTCGTTCTCTGCCATGATATTTGCCGGTTTAGGAATGTAGGTAGCTCAGTTTCTTTCTGAAGAAAAGCCTCAAATAAATGGCCACCGCATTCATCATCAGTAGCACCACAAGAAGCACAATAATGGCGGAGCCTGCAAGAGCATGAAACTCCTCCTGAGGACGCCCGGTCCAGTTATAGATTTGAATGGGCAGGACCGTATAGCCATCCAGAGGATGACCGGTAACAAATGCAATGTAACCTGCGGCCCCCACAAGAAGCAACGGAGCCGCCTCTCCAATAGCTCGAGACAAAGCCAGGATGACGCCAGTAAGAATTCCCGGGGTGGCCACCGGAAGCACCTGGTAGCGTACTACCTGCCACCGAGTCATACCGATTCCGTAACCTGCCAGGCGAAAGGAATCCGGTACCGCGCGAAGAGCTTCCTGGGCTGCAATGGTAATCACCGGAAGAACAAGCAGTGCCATGGTCAGTGATCCAGCCAGCACACTCTGGCCTAAGATCGATGGATCAAAGGTAATGGGCAAACCCATGGGCTCCAGAACCACATTAAATCCATCGATCAGAATCTCCAGAGCCCTTGGTAGCCAGATTCCAAAAAGTGTATAGCCCAGAATGCCATAGATGATGGAAGGCACCCCGGCCAGGTTCTGAATGTTTAGCTTAACGAAGCGAACAATGCGATTATTCCGGGCATACTCCTCCAGAAAAATACCCGCACCTACTCCAATGGGAATGGCGAAAGCAGCCGTAAGACCCATCAACCAGAGAGTTCCAACTATACCGGAAAGAATCCCTGCTTTCTTTGGATTTGGATTCGCTGTATTACTGAGCAGATCCAGACTCAATCCATCGATGCCAGTAATCAATAGATCGATGAGAAGATAACCCAGGAAAAAGAGCGCAACAAAGTTGGCCACAAAGCAGGTGAATTGAAAGACCAGGCCGTACATCTGGTAACGTCGATAGCGGGAGGGATCGAACTGATTCACTGATACACCTCCCGGAATCTTCGCACAATGCGAGTAGCTATGAAATTAAAGCTAAAAGTAAGGACAAAAAGAGTCAAACCGATGGCGTATCGAGTGAAATACTCGATGCTACCGGCGGAGGCATCTCCCAGAGAGATCTGCACAATAAATGCAGTCATTGTCTGAATGCCTTCGAAGTAGTTCCAGGCTGTTGTTGGCGTAGCTCCAGCTGCCAGGGTTACCGCCATGGTTTCGCCTACGGCTCTTGCAAAAGCCAGGATAAAAGATGCAATAATACCGCTAATCGCCGCCGGAATAATAATCTTGGTAACAACGTGGAATCGACTCATTCCCAGAGCATAACCAGCATTCTTGATACTTACAGGAACTACACGCAGGGAATCTGCGGAAAGGGAAGATACCATGGGAAGAATGCTTATGCCTACAACGATAGAAGCAGACATTGCATTGAAGACCTGAACCGTATCGTCGCCGAAAAGAGTCTTCAGTATGGGAGTAACCGTAACCAGTGCAAAGTAACCGTAAACTACCGTAGGAATGCCTCCCAGTATCTCAACAACAGGCGTGGCAATCTCCCGAAACCAGACCGGTGAATACTGAGTAAGATAGATGGCTGTGCCCAGCCCAAACGGAATGGCAACTGCGCTAGCCCCCAGGGCAATCATCAATGTGCCGCTAAGAAGCGGTAGAACACCGAACTTCTTTTCATGGCCAAATGGTTCCCACTGGGTTCCGGCGATGAAGTCAAAGAAGTTCACTTCCTGAAAGAATCCGATGGCATCGGAAACCAGGATATAAACGATCAAAGCTGTAATTGTGACCGTAGTGGCCCCAAGAATTCGCAGGACCCAACGAATGGTCCTCTCTCCCAGGGCCTTGGAGGGTTTCTGCCCATATCGAGCAAAAACCCTCTTTCGGTCACCCTGGACTGCCTCTACAAGGATTTCCAGGTTGTCTTTCATCAAATACTCAAGGTCTCAAGGTCGCGCCATTAGTTGGCGTACAGGCTCTCCACAGGTTTGCCCATCAGATCCACGTCTTTTAAAACGCTTCCCGTTTCCAGGTTTTCGAAGTGAGCTTTAATGTTTTCATAAGCTTCTGCGGACAGAGGAATGTACCCCACCTGTTTGGCCAGGTCAGCAACGTTTGCCAGGTAGAAGTCTACGAATTTCTTCACATGGTCTTTCTTCGCCGATGGCTCAGATACATAGATCAGCAACGGGCGAGACAACGGAGAATAGGTTCCTTTTTTTACAGTTTCCAGGCTGGGCTGAACCGCTTCGCCGCTTCTTGGATTTACAATAGGAACGAGCTTCAGAGAATCTTTGTTCTCTTCATAGTAGGCGAAGCCAAAGAACCCAACACCGTTCTTGTCGCCGGAGATACCGCGGACCAGGGTGTTGTCATCTTCGCTGAAGAGAGCATCAGATCGAACCTGACCGCCTTTTCCGATGATAGCTTCAATAAAGTAATCAAAAGTTCCAGAGTCTTTTCCAGGAGAGTAAGCTTTGATCTCTTCTTCTGGCCAGCCCTCGCGGACTTCTGCCCAGGTCTTGGCCGGGTTTTCTGCCTGAAAGATCTTCTTCAGTTCGTCTACGGTGAGTTTATCTACAAAGTCATTTTCCGGATTTACCAGGACAGCCAGCCCGTCATAGGCCACAGGGATCTCGATAAATTTAATACCGGCTTCTTCACATTTTTCCATCTCATCGGACTTGATCACCCGAGATGCATCGGAAATGTCCGTTTTACCGGTGCAGAATTTCTTAAATCCGCCGCCAGTGCCGCTTACACCCACTGTTACATGCACATCACCGGATTGCTCCTGGAATGCTGCAGCAACTGCTTCTGTAATTGGGTATACGGTGCTGGATCCATCGATCTGCACCATGATTCTCTCTTTGCAGGATGCCAGAGAGAAGGATGATATCAGGGCCAATCCCAGCCCTGCCTTCAAAAGATTTCGATTCATTAACATAGTAACTCCTGAGAATGGACCAATAATATTACAAGTATGTTACATTCCTGTGGCTACTGTCACAATCCTGCGCTGGCAACCTCGGTTCCGGGCTGCTCAAGGACCAGACAATTCTCGCTTGACCTACTGGATTTTTGCTACCTCGATGTCCAGTAGAAAGCCATGATCCAAAAGCAACTAGATGAACTGAAAGAGCATGTCAGCCTGATGGCCCGCCGGGCGGAGGCCATTCTGGACATGGCATTGGAAACCCTGGAAAAAAGAGAAGAAACCCTCTTCCAGAAGACTGTATCCATGGACAGGGAGTTAAATGCCATGGAAATCCAGATGGATGAAAAATGCATGCGTCTGCTGGCCCTGCAGGAGCCCTTTGCTCTGGATTTTCGCTATATTTTCAGTGCTATCAAGACCACCCGAGATCTGGAAAGAATTGGAGATGAATCCAAAACCATCGCCCGCTGGAGTCTCAGACTTCCTGGTGGTCAGGTTTCCGATGATCTGCGGGAGCTGGCGTCAAAAGCCCGAGAAGCCCTGAAGGAAGCTGCTCAGGCCCTGGTGAATTCCGACCTGGACGCTGCGAACAAAGTCCTGAAGCTGGAACTGGAAGTGGATGCGATCGAAGAAAAGATTCTGGAAGTCTCCACGGATATTTCCCAGGCCTTGATCGTACGAGCCATGGAACGCATTGGCGACCTTTCTACAAACATTGCTGAGAATGTCATTTTCTCTGTAAAAGCTCAGGACATTCGTCACTCCACCTGATCGGTGGCCGCCTTCGGCCCAAGTCATGGGAATTCTTCTATATAATTTGAGCCTCCTGGCTCTGTATCCCCTTTATCGAGTCCTGGCCCTGTTTCATCCCGGTCTAAAGGATTTTCGCAACAGCCGAAAAGATGGATGGAGACAGTTTCGCAGATTTGCCAGCACAGAAGCGAAGATGCGAAAGCTGCCCGGGCACAATGAGCCCATAATCTGGCTTCATGCGGCCAGCGCCGGAGAGCTGGATCAGTCCATGGCCCTGGCAAGGGAGATTCGGAGCCGGGGAAAAGCCACAATTGTACTTTCGGTCTTTTCCAGAAGTGTAAAGCGACTTCCCTCAGATACAGTAGATTTCGCCTTTTATCTACCGCTGGATCTACCCTTTCGCTGGCCTGCTTTGATCGGCAAGTTGCCAATTCATACCTTCATAACCAGCACCTGGGATGTATTTCCAAATCTGCTGAGGTACCTGTCCGGGCGAGGAACCCGCTGCTATCTTGCTTCCGGAGCTCTGCCGGTGGACTCTTCCAGACTGAAATGGAAGTGGTTCTTCGCGCCTCATTACCGGCCGCTCACCGGCATCGGCGCAGTGGACGAATCCAATCAGAAGAGATTCCAACGATTATATTCAGGACCGGTGCACATTACCGGGGATACCCGGTTCGATACAATTTTCTACAAACTGGAGCAGGCCAGGTTACCGGAAGAACATAAGAAACGCTTTCAGGCTCTTCTGAAGCCACCAGCGAAAACGAAAGCAGGCAAGAAGCGAAAGAAAGAACAGATACTGATTCTGGCTTCCACATATAAGGCCTGCGACGAAATGCTCTTTCCGGTGCTGTCCGAATGGCTGGATCGGTTTCATGGCTGGAAGGTCTGGATATTTCCGCACCACATCAACTCTCCTCGAGTGACCGAGCTTTCGCAGAATCTGGCAAAAGAGGAATTACAGGCTGATCTTTTTGTGCCCGATTCAGGCAATTTGCATCTTCCCGTCCATGAGCCTGGAAAGAGCGAAAACCGCATTATCATCATGAATTGTCTGGGACTTTTAGCCCATGCCTATGCCCTGGCACAATTCTGCTACATTGGCGGCGCGTATCATCATCGAGTTCACAATACCGCAGAAGCGGCTGCCCTGGGAATTCCGATTATCACAGGACCCAGGATTGAACCCAGTCCCATCGCAGTGGACTTACGACAGGCAGGCGCACTGTTTGTTGCGCCCAGCACCAGATTGCTGAAAGAGATTACGTTTCGCCTTGCTGAAGAATCTATGTTTCGAAAACGCCAGGGAAAGATCGGAAAGAAACTTCTCACCGGCCGCCAGGGCGCATCCCGTGACTTCTGCGACCAGTTCGACATCGGCTCCTGAGGCCCGGCCTCAGGAGCATTCTTATTAGTTCACAATGAATTCGGTGAAATAGACATCCTTCACTTTGCCTTCGGACAGTAAGTGATTGATGGATGCTTTCAATTCTTCGCGCAGTTCCACCTTATCCCGGGCTGTAGATAGATCCGCCTTGGTCTTTCCAGAAAGGATAAGAATAATAGTATCGCGAAGCTGAGGAGTGCGTTGAGCCAGCTCGGCGGACAGCGCTTTGTTTCCCTGCTCAAATCCAAGACTCATCTTCATTTTGATAAAGTGCGCTTCCCCTTGATCCGCGGTGTTTACGCGAAATTCCTCTGTGAAATTAAAATTCTCCAAAGGAGGCGGAGGTTTTACCACTGCGATGGAAGATACTTCCTTGAACTGCTCGGAAGCGGCTTCCTTAGCTACAAAATAGGCCACAAAGGATAACAGGACCAGGCCCGCTGCGGCCAGTGCAACATAGATCAGTATCTTTACGATCCTGTTTAAGCCAGAGGCTGCCTGTGGCTGGTACTCACCACCTTCCTCTTCGCCTTCTTCTAACAGCTCATCATCAGCCATGAAAAACTCCTACTAATTCAGATCGGAAAAAACTCCAGATTTGTTGCCATTTTTTTTATGTCCCGATGCAGTCTGCCTGGAGAAACCCCTGCGCTTAATGCGGCTCTGGTTCCCCGACACACAATTCTTTGGATGAACGAACAATGGATAATCCGAGAATGGAGGGTCCGAAAAAAGCCCTGCGCATTATGGCGGTAGTCCGCCCAGTACAAGCAGGCCGGCCATTATTTATGGAGATTTTCGAAGCGAGTAGCACGGAAATCCCGGTTTCCCGGCCCAGTCGCCCTCTTATCCAGGTCTCCGAAGCGAGTAGCACGGAATTCCCGGTTCCAGGCCAAGTGGTACGGAAATCCAGGTCACCGGGGCGAATAGCACTGGCAGCCGGGTTTTTGAAGCCCACCAGGGCTGGCATCCGGCTTCCGTTTCGAAATCGCGAAATCGATCTATTACTCCGGCCCGGTATACTCCTCATCAGGTAAACGAGTCTCGGGCATTCTGTAGTTAGATTCTCCGGACTCCCGATTGGCGCTTTCATAAGGTAGAATGACGATGTCGATGCGTCGGTTATGGGCCGCAGCTTCCGGGGTTCCCTGGTCCCCTTCCAGAGCCAGAGGCCTGTAGGAACCGTAGCTTATTACCTGCATCAGAGCAGGCGGCACTCCCTGGGCCTGCAGAAAAGTAACGGAATTGATGGACCGGGCACCGGCCAGATCCCAGGCGTTTGCGTAGGTTCGTTCCCGGCGGGGACTATCTTCGTCGGGGCTCAGCCGTGCTTCTTCGCCGGCCGCGGCATGGCCTTCAATCCTTGCGAATCGATCCACTGTCTTGAGTAACGATGCAGCTTTGATTAAGGCTTTTTCCAATTCAGGAGTCCTTTGAGCGCTGCCCTCTTCGAAGTAGTCGGCGCCCAGCAGGGAAATCACAAGGCCCCGCTCATCTTCCGTAATCCGAACCTTTTTGGCCTGGATTTCAGGCTTAAATATTGTCTGAGCCTGGGTGCGACTTCGAGCCAGAGACTTTCCTTTGGTTTGAGAAGGAAGGCTTTCCAGATTCATACCCATTTCCTCCAGGCGACCCTTGGAAAGCGTCTGACCACCTTCGAAGAATCCCATGCTGTTAGAAAAGGCAGAAAGGATAAGTTGAATTTCCTGAGGCGTAGCCTTACCGGTGGCAAAGAGCATTACGAAGAAGCAAAGTAGCAAGGTTACCATGTCCCCGTAGGTGGTCATCCATGCCGGGGAACCCTCTTCGCAGGGAGGACAGTTTTCTTTCTTTGCCATAGTATTGCCTTTTGCTGCCTGCCCGCGGACCGCATGTCAGGCAGAGTCTGACAGGCCGCTGGCAGGAGGCTTCAAATCTCTGCGGAAAACGGCCTTACTGGTGTTGCGCTCTAGCCGGAATTATGCCCCGGCCGTGCTTTCATCCAGTGCCGCTCGCTCTGCAGGCGGCAGGAATGAGCTGAGTTTATCTTTTACGATTCGTGGGTTATCCCCGGATTGAATACTCAGGATTCCTTCAATCATAATTGCTTTGATCATCATCTCATCGGCATCCCGCAGGGCCAGCTTACGGCTCATCGGGATAGCCACAAGGTTCGCTGCCAGAGATCCGTAAAGGGTAGTAATCAAGGCGGCAGCCATACCAGCACCAATGGCCGATGGATCACCGGCTCCCAGGTTCTTAAGCATTTGCACCAGACCGATCAGAGTTCCAATCATACCAAAAGCAGGCAGAAAGAAACCCAGGTCTGTCCAGAGCTTGATCCCTTCCTGGTGGCGGTTGTGGATATTCTGCATATCCGTATCCAGGATGTTGCGGACCAGTTCCGGATCCGTGCCATCCACCACAAGCTGGATCCCTTTGCGAAGGAAAGGCTCTTCCAGGCTTACTAGATCATCTTCCAGGGAAAGCAGACCTTCCCTACGGGCCCGTTCCGAAAAACTAACAAGGGTGAGGATCAATTGTCCAACATCCGTCTGACGGGGAAATATTGCAAATCGAGTGAACTTGGTAAAATTCAGTAATCGAGACAGCGGGCTGGCAACCACCGAGGCTGAAAGACCACCACCAATTGTAATGAAGACGGAAGGAAGGTCAAAAATATCCAGAGGAGACAGACCGGCCACCAGAGTTCCAAAAAGAACCAGACCGAATCCAATAAGTAGACCACCAATCGTTGCTAAATCCATCTGCTACCCTGCTTATGAACCTGTATCGGCCCTCCCGTACAGCGCTTTTTCAAAAATTTTTCTCTCGAACTCCGCTATTTTCTCCGCGATTTCTTCCGGGCTCTCGCGTACAATATATTTTCTCTCATTTGTGAGGGTGATCACGGTATCCGGATGGGACTCCACGGTCTCAATGATTCGGTGATTTATGTATAGTTCGGTCTTATTCAACCGGTGAACACATATCATAGATAGATCCGAGAAGTATCGCGTACTCTGAAATGGCAACATCCTTTTATTTGTCCCATTTAGGAAACACTCGACAGAGAAAACCGGAGACGGATCTCTGATGTCCATGCTCCCCACGCCTCTGAAGCGGTACGGCCAGCCCGTCTTGATTGTTGTAATATTTCTCCTGGTGATGCTGGCTGCCGGTATTATTACGGGAATTCTGAATACGATCTGGGAAGCCCTGGGCCTGGATATTCCACGAGGCTCCGCCTTTAAGCTCCTTCTGTCTATTCCCTTCATCATGGGCACTGTGGTTCTGTATCTTTATCCCGGCCGACAGAATGGGGGCCTATCCTGGCAGAGGCAGGCAACAGATCTTGAGAAGATGGATGGAGACTCCCGAGCTCTGGTTCTGGCTGCAGTCTTCTTTTTGATTCCTGTGGGTTCCCAGGGTGCAGCTTCGGTCCTGGAAGCACTTTCCTTTCAGCTATATCCCAACTACGAGCTCTATGAGACCTTGATGAACATGTTTCATCCCACAGGTCACTGGCTGGATATTGCCGGCGCTATCATCACAGTGGGATTGGTGGGGCCTATCTGCGAGGAGATGGTCTTTCGCGGTTTTATGCTTCGCGGGTTACTCAAGAACGGAGCGAACTTGCATATTGCAGTAGTTCTTCAGGGATTTCTCTTTGGCCTGGTTCACGGAAATCCCTATCAGTTCAGCTATGCATGGCCCCTGGGAATTCTCCTGGGGTATATGGCTGTGTATTCCCGGTTCGGATGGGCGACGATCTGGGTCCACAGCGTTACTAACCTGTTCGCAGTCTTTGCCATGTATGGATTCATCCCTGCCCTGCCCGCCGAAGTAGAACCGGGACAGTTTCTTCCTTCGTGGTTCATCCTGGGCGGATGCGCGATGCTGGCCGGAGGCATATACCTTTACTTTCACAATGTCCCCCCCGTGATTCTTGCCCGGGATCGAATTGCCGCCGTTCTGGCAGGCTCAACTACCAACTCGGGCACAGACGCAAATCATACTATCACAGGGATCAACAATGATAGTGCCCACCCAACAGAAGAAGATAGGCCCGTCTCCGGAGCAGGGGATGGAAACCACGCCCGGGGGAACTCGGACTCATATTTAACGCCGGAGTCCGGAGCCCAGGAGAGACTTCCCAATGCTTCCGATATAAACCGGACAGAAGGCTCACAAAGCGAAGACATCTCCAGATTCGATCCAGGAAATTCGGACCGGAGAGATAGCGATTGATATTCTCCAGTGGAATCTTCGTATTCTTCTTTGCCCTGGTATTTTTAACCCAGTGGTACATCATCGCTCGTATTCCCGGTGAATCCAGACGCAAAATCGTCCTGTTTTCATTCTTACTTCTGGCCTCCTATGCATTCTACATGTCCTGGGACTGGCGATTTGGCCTGCTTATACTTTTCTCCACATTTGTAGATTACTGGGCCGGGATCATCATCTCCAAACAGCATTCCTCTACGGAAGGCCTGGACGATGAGGAATCCGCACCGGCATTAAGAAAAGCTAGATTCGCATTGATCGTAAGCCTTCTGGTGAACCTGGGCTCCCTGGCAACCTTCAAGTATTTTCATTTCTTTGTTGATTCTTTTCATGCTCTGATGTCTGCGGTGGATCCTAACTTTGGATCGCCAGACCAACACCAGCTCCTGTTTCGCATTATTCTTCCGGTTGGTATTAGCTTCTTCACGTTTCAGTCGATGAGCTACACTATTGATGTGTATCGAAAGGTAATACCTGTAGAGACCTCCTTTTTGAAGTTCGCATTATTTGTATCCTTTTTTCCACAGCTTGTAGCAGGTCCCATTGTTACCGCACGAGAATTTCTTCCTCAGCTTACATCGTTTCCTCGAATCAGTAGCGATCACCTGCGCGAAGGCTGCCGCATTTTCTTACTTGGATTTATCAAGAAGAGTGTTCTGGCAGATAGCGTTGCGCCCTATGCAGACATGATTCATTCCGCTCCACTGGAATACGGATTCTTCGCACACTGGCTGGGGGCCATCGCTTTTACGATGCAGCTTTATCTGGACTTCTCCGGTTATTCGGATATGGCCATTGGCTCAGCACGCTTGTTGGGCTTTCAACTTCCAGAGAACTTTCGCCTGCCCTATCTAAGTCGCTCCATCTCCGAGCACTGGCAAAGATGGCACATTTCACTTTCGCGGTGGTTTCGGGACTACCTCTATATTCCACTGGGAGGGAATCGCGTAGGACCGGCTCGCCACAAAGTTAACATCTTTGCAGTTATGGCAACATCCGGGCTCTGGCATGGAGCTGCATGGACTTATGTTCTCTGGGGAGTGACCCATGGACTGGCTATGGTTGCTGAAGCGTTCTTAAAGCCCTGGATTGATCCATTGGCCGAAAAAATGGAAAACCTGGGATCCATTCCCCGAAATGTCTGGCGGTTCGTGGGCTGGCTCTATCAGATCCTGTTTGTTACGATATTTAATACAGTTCTTTTTCGCGTCGAGGACATCGGCAATGCATGGCCTATATTCAAACGACTGATGGCCATGGAGGGCAGCATGGCCATGGACATTCGACCCACCCATTATCGCACAGTGTTTCTAGTCCTCCTTGCGATGATCGCAGGACATTACCTGGGCCGGATTTACTTTTCCGGAAATCAATTACGCAACCCTCTGCCCCGGTGGGCTGAGAATCTGGCCCTACCCATCGTTCTTGTCATCTTGACGCAACTGGCTGTGCTGGATCAGACTACGTTCATCTACTTTGCCTTTTAGAGAACCGTCTGGTTCTCCCTGACATCCACTTTCCACATCTACTTCCCGGAAAACGATACATTCATTTCGCATGTCTTCCCGGAACGTCATCGCCCCGGCCACAGGGATCCCGCCCCATTTAATCCGAGTGAAACAGAAAAGCACAAAAGATGAAAGAGCGGGACGAAACTGAGTCCGTATCTTTTGTCCAGGGACGAAAGATGCAATGATCACAGAGGCGATGTGGATTATTTTGATTGGCGAATTGTAGCCTTCGCCTCTGCTTGGGCTATGCAACGAGGGCAATCCCTGTCTCCATGCAAGTACCAATGCGAACTGTCGGGGGACCGCAGTCATTGCATAGCCTGCCTTCGCAGCATTGAAGAGATCGTAGGCTGGAGTGCCCTCTCTGATGAGGAAAGAAAGCGCATCATGGCCGAGCTGCCGCAAAGGGAGTGGCCGGACTGAGGGATCGTGGGCTATGGATGGGCTTCCAGGAACCTTGATACCTGGAGAGCCATAGTCATCCACTGCGAAGCGATACGGAGCTTCGCAGTGCAGAGCCCTGGACAGGTCAATTCAATAGATTAGAAGCCTTGACAATTTCGCTCCCTGAAAAACACTGACATTGTCTTTCTTCTGGGAGGAAAGGGGTGCAAATCCCCTGCTGACGCGCAACTGTGATGGTCCAACGTATACCGGACCTTAGCCAGATCTTCCCTGCAGCCA
>PBEB01000046.1 GCA_002717505.1 Leptospiraceae bacterium | reverse complement strand
TCCCTGACCAGCTCCATGGTGCTGTACGCCTGGAAATAGAACAGCCCGGGATGGCATAGCCCAGAAGCGAAAGAATCGGAGCAAGCAGCGTCCCGGTGAGTGAAAGCAAAGCAGTCGCCCTATTGCGTTGGAGAAAACCAGGACGGAATGGAGAGCTGAAAAGCATAAAGCGGCCTTTGAAACCAGGAATCACACTGGACGGTCACCGGCCCCAGGCTCAGGAAGAGCTTCCATACACCTGGATCTTTCTATCTGGATAGCCCAGGTACTCGGGTAGTTTCAGGCGTTCCTGACCTTTACCGAGATACTCTGGCTTCTGACCATCCACCAGGATGCGCACGGCCTTCACATTCGAAAATTGAAATAGAGTAAAACAGATCTGATGAATTCGATCCCGGATGATGCTGGCCCCCATTCGATGAATGGACTCATTCATGTCCACGGTGATCACGCCATCCTTTTCACTCACTGAATGGATCTTGATGGTTCGGTCTACTGCAGTAAGTAATCCGGTTTCCTGATCTCTAGGACCGGTTCGAAGATGATTCAAAAGATCCAGATAGCTGATGGGCTGGTCCGCGCTACGGCTAACCCGGACAATCTGAGAATGACTACCGTCGAAGCGCAGGAAATACAGATGATAACCCTTTTCGGTGGCTGCGATTTCCAGCCTGGGATCGCCCTTTAGCTGCTCGGCTCGGATCCGCCCATCTACTCTGGGACCGGGATCTTCCATGCGGGAATTAAGGATGTCATCGATGGGACGCTTGACAGGTACCAGTCTCTCTTCCAGAGCATTGCGACCTTTTTCCACACCTTCTCGAAGGCCGTCCTCGGCTTCGCCACGTACAGCTTCTCGAACTCCCTGGAGACGTTCCGTGGAGCTTTCCACGCCATCTTCGATCCGTTCTTGAATTAGAGCTGCGGGCTGGGTAACGTCGGGAGTGGAAGCGCGCAGGTTGATCTGTTCTGAAGCCTGACGATCCAGAAAGACCAGGAGCAGCAGGATGCCGCCCAAAATTAAAATGGCCCGATTCTCCGCTTCAATGGGAGATGCGGGCCCCTGTCCGCCTGCGCCCCGGCTCATATTTGGTTATATTTTCGGCCAACCGGGGCCGATAATTCACGTCTTTCGTAAAAGATGTTACTTCATCTTTTTCTTATGACGGTTCATTTTACGCTTTTTCTTTCGCTTATGTGTGCGAATCTTTCTTGCTTTTCTTTTTCGACCCGAAGGCATTCATTCTCTCCTGTGAGTGGTCCAGGCTGTTATTTGAGGTATTTCTGTAAAGTGGGATTTTGTTTCATGTCCTTGAGCAAGGACTTGATTCCGTCCAATTTCTCGCGGCTGGCCACAAAAAGAATGTCCCCTTCATCCACCAGGATGACATCCTTCACTCCCAGCAGGGCCACCAGCTTTTTGTCGCTCACAACCACGCTGTCGGACGATTCTTTTTGAACCAGATGCTGACTTTTCGGACCTACCAGAGTTAAGCCATTCTTCTGCGGCTCTACAATTCGTTCCAGGGCCGTCCAGCTACCTACATCGTCCCAGTGAAACCGGGCCGGTACAACGCTGGCTCGTCTGGATTTTTCCATGATAGCAATGTCCACCGGGAGTTCGGGCACTCGGGGAAATGCCTTTTTCAAAGCTCCTGCTGAATTCGCCTTTTCCAGCGGCTCCAGGATGGCCGGAGCATTAGCTCGGAACTCCTGGAGAATGGTTTCCAGCGACCATATGAAGATTCCAGAATTCCAGAGATATCCCTTCTTCAGATACTTCAGGGCCGTTTTGGGATCTGGCTTTTCCTTGAAGGACTGAACGTCGAACACTCCTTTCTGACTGGGTTTGCCTTTTTGAATGTAGCCGTAACCGGAATCCGGCCGGGTGGGGACAATTCCTAGAGTGACCAGTTTCCCATCCCGTGCGGCCGCAATGGCTGTCTTCAGGGTTTCTTTGAATTTGGCCGGAGGATCGATGTAGTGATCGGCGCTCATTACAACCATGGTGGCGCCAGGATGCTTTTTCTGTAGCTGCAGAGCGGCAAGGGCAATAATGGGAGCTGTATTTCGACCCATGGGCTCCACTACAAATTTCAGATTCAACTCTGGATGAATTTTCTGAATGGTCTTTTTTAGTTCGCCGTTGCAGCCAACATAGATATTGCTAGCGGAGGCTACCAGACGAGCTCTTCGCACTGTCTCGTCGAGCAGCGTGCGATTGGAATAGATCTTTTGAAGCTGTTTGGGGTGGCTTGCCGTGGACTTGGGCCAGAAGCGTTCGCCCTTACCGCCTGCCATGATCAATACCACAACCTCGGACGAGGTTTTCGCCAGACTAGATTTACCGTTCATCGAGGATGCCGGAGAAGACTTGAATTTTTTACCGGACAAGCCTTTGCTCCCGGTCGCAGAGCTCCTGATGCTATTTCCTTTTCCAGCGGTCTTTTTCTTCGATTTCACAGCGGATGCAGATCTGTTTGCAGGAGCTTTCGATTTTGCAGTTGTATTTTTCTTTGCCATTTTTCTATTCCATATGCCAGCGCTCGGCGCCGGTCTTCTATTCTGAACTGTCGTAGTTAATTCCGCTTCGCCGGCCCAGGCAGCGCCCATCGCATACGGGACACCAAACCTGTTCGCCTGCGGATTTTCAGCCAGCCGCTATCACGGTGGAGTTAAGTCCCGGAACCCTCCATCGGGCACCGCGGCTTGCGGAGGGTTGTTGCGCATACCCGGAAAGGTACTGCGATCTGAGGGTACTCCAGGATTTTCCTGCGCGGGTTGCTCGATAGTGGTGAAGTCATAGGGCTCCACCGGCGGCTCATTTCGTGGCCCTTCTGCGGCTGGTTGCTGCGCATTTTGCTGATTGGCAGGCTGGTTTCCCCGAAAGTACTGTTCGTAAGGCATCACAAGTACGCGAACATTATCGCTCAAAGAATCCACGGCCGCATAATCCCTGAGCTCCGGATATTTTTGAAGCAGAGCAGCCATCTTTTCCAGTCGGTCGAGGTACACTTCATTTAGAATTTCGCTTGCATGGCGCTTTGCTCTGGCCTGGTCAATGATACTGATTCGCTCCAAGCGATTGTTTAAGAGATTCTGACCGGCCTGCAGGGTTGCATTATATCGGCCGGCATCCGGCACATAGATTCGTTCCACATAAATTCGGCGAAACTCAATCCCTTCCGGGCGGAAGTAGTTGTTCAGATCGCTACGCAGATCGCCTCGAACATAGATGTTGAGCTCATCGTCCAGGCCATTCAACGCAGCTTCATTGGGAGCCATCTGACGCATTTTCTCCGCCCAGAAAGAACGCATCCTGAGCTCCAGGTACGGCTTTAGCTGAGACCAATCCCCTACCGGAAGACTGAGAAACAGTGCGCGAATCTCATTTACGGAAATTGAATATTCGTAATGGGCCTGCACCTGAACGGCGAAGCTATCATCCAGACCCAGCAATTGACCGGCCGGGAACTGGTATACCCAGGGAAAGCGCAAAAATCTGGGCTCCAGCTGGATTCTATGAAGACGAATCCGGCCAGGAACGGCCAGAGCCGGAAGGAACGTAGTTTCCCCGGGAGAGATGACTTCTTCTTGAAGACCATCCACTGTATCTTCCACAAGGATGGTTTCTCTGTATCCGGCTGTAACTGTGCCTGCGTAGGCCCAGGCTATGACAGATGCTAGCAGTACGCCCCAGAAAAGTGAGCGAAAGAATCGACCAGTCATTTAGACTCGGAGGATTCCTCCTCAGCCTGGATCTGGATAGACCGAGCAAGAATGATGGTGGAGATAGCGTGCTTGTAAACAAGAGACTGCTTGCCATCGTTTTCGATAACGATGGTGAAGTTGTCGAAGCTTACAACACGGCCTTTCAGGGGGACTCCATTCATTAGATAGATGGTGATTTCCATCTTCTCCTTTCTGGCGGAGTTCAGTACCATATCCTGTATATTATTTTTATTTCCCATACAATGGACACCTGAGGCGTTTCTGCAGGAGAATTATTCTCGATCGGCTCTGAGTCAATGATTAATTCCGAGACCGGAGAAAAGATTGACCGCAGTTCTTTCCAGGGCCTCAGCGCTTAGCGAATCCACGAACTGGACATACTGCCTCTTCTGAAACCATATCCGTTGCCGTCTTGCGTACTGACGATGCACGATCCACAGCTTTTCCTGAAGCTCCTTTTCGTTTAGCGTTCCATCAATGCATTGGAGCGCTTCCGAATAACCCAGGATTTTCAGCCCCGGACAATCCGAACCGAACTGGTTTCGGCATCCATCCGCTTCTTCAAGCAGGCCATCTTGAATCATCTTCCGGGCTCGTATCTTCAAGTTGGTCCAGAGGGTCTCCTCTCCAGGAAATAAGAACAATCCTTCAAAATCGTAATCTGGCACGGCCCCGTCTTTCTTACCGGCCCACAGCTCCTTCATGGTCTGGCCACTGCTCAATACCATGCTCAGGTATCGCTCTACTCTATAGGCATCGTTGGGATGAATGCGACCTTCGCCCGGAGATTCCCCGGGTTTGACAATGCAGTCCGGATCTTTTTCCCGCAATAGAGCAAGTCGGTCCTCATGCTCCATTGCCAGAACCTCTTCCCTGACTTCCGGATTCTCTTCGAATTCGAAAGGGCCTGTTTTCAGAAGCTGGAGATAAAAGCCCGCCCCGCCCACCAGCAGTGGAATTCTGTCTCTGGAAATAATATCTTCGATGGATTGCAGAGCCAGCTCTCGAAACTCCATAGCCGTAAAGGATCGATCAGGATTGAGAAATCCCACCAGGTGATGGCGGATTTTCTGTAGAACCTCCGGTTCCGGCGCTGCGGTGCCTATGGGAAGATATTTATAGATTTGCCGGGAATCCAATGACACGATTTCGAATCGCTCGGGATTAAGGGATGAGATTAGACTGGTTTTTCCAGCTCCGGTAGGGCCTGCAAGAACAGGAATCGTTCTACTCAGATCGCGCCCTCTTTTTCCAGGATTTTGAGAATGTCGGAAGTACACTGATCGATGGAATCGTTGGTAACAAGGTAATCAAAGTTCTTCGCTTCTTCCAGCTCCTTGAGTCCATCCTCCAGGCGAAGCAGAATATCCTTTTCGGAATCCGTGCCACGATGTCTCAGTCGATCTTCCCATTGCTTTCTGTCCGGCGGCTCCAGGAAAATACTCACAACTTGATCGCCCATGCGTTCGGCGATGTGCCGCCTTCCCTGCACATCGATAATCAGGATTACGGATTGGCCTCGATCCATTATTTCTTTTACGGAAGATTCAGGCACCCCGTAGAGGTTTCCATGCACATTTGCATGCTCAAGGAATTCCCCATTCGCAATGCGGCCTTCAAAATCTTTGTGATCCAGAAAAAGGTAATCCTTGCCATGGACTTCTCCGGGTCGCGGATCACGAGAAGTAGCGGTAATGGCCACGGCCAGGTCATTTGTCTTTTCCAGCAAATGCCGTACGATGGTATTTTTTCCGCCACCGGATACCGAGGAAACAACCACAACTCTAGGTTCCTTATTCTTCACTGATGACTCCCGAATTTTGCCTTCTCTAAATACCTGGCTCCCGCCGTTTCATACAGCTTGATTACCTGATCGACGCCCACTCCGGGGAAAATGAAAGAGGCCGTTTACTGGCTCGTTTTCTGATAGAGTACGCCTTCTTCTGTAGGCCTTGTAGAGAACGGAGTGTGAAGCATCTGTAGACTTTCTGCATGGCCAATAAATAAATAGCCGCCCTTTACCAGCATTTCATGGAAGCGATTCACTAGCTTTTCCTGGTCCGTGCGATTGAAATAGATCATTACATTGCGACAGAAAATGCAGTGCAGCCCCGGATGCATGGCCTCGAAAAGGTTTTCCACGTCAAAATGAATCTTTTCTCGTAAGTCCTGACGTACCTGGTAGGCATCTTGATCCTCTAACTTTCGAAAGTATCGCCGCAAAATGTTCTCCGGGATTCGTTCGATTTTTCGACCACTGTAAATGCCGGCCCGAGCAAAATCCACCACTCGCGTTGAGATGTCCGATCCAAGAAGATCCCACTCAAAATGCCCCAGACTCTTCATAGATTCCACAATCTCTATGGCAAGATTGTAAGGCTCTTCGCCAGTGGAGCAACCAGCTGACCAGAGCTTCAATTTAGATCCTCTATGTTCTTTTACAAGTTCCGGAAGTACGTGCTTCTTCAGCGCCTCGAAGTTCTGCGTGGTTCTCCAGAAATAGGATTCATTTGTGGTTACGGCCTCAAGGAAATGGACCATTTCCTTTTGAGCGGTAGCTTCATCGTTGATATACTTGAAATACTCATCGTACGATCCCAGGGAAAGGGCACGTAACCTTTTTCGCAACCGGTTGGAAAGTAACGTGATTTTATGATCTTTCAGATGAATATGAGCTTTTTCATGGATCAGTTTGGCAAAGCGCTGAAACTGACCTGCATCAAGGTCGGGGATCTCAGAAAAGTTAGTCATGAGCGGATCTTTCGAGTACGCCTGCGGTTATCTCCTGGCTCGGTAGGTAATTGCAGCACCAGGGCAACTTCGGAAGGAGGAAACCTGGTAGCCCGGATTATATCCGGTGGGTCAAAGCCAAGGGTGCCCAGCTCTCGTATTAGAACGGCCCGGGTTTGTGGAGTCGTGTCAAGTAGATTGATGCCTGTGCTTTCCAGAAATTCCTGAACCCTTGTGATCCGGCGTTCCTGCTCCGTACTGGCTGGCTGCTCTGTAGAAACCTCGCCTGCACCGTCGGATGAAGCGCTTCTGACCCTCGAGTCGACTCTGCCATCCGATCTCTCAGTCGGATTTGCATCGGCTGCATTACCATGGAAATCCGAGGAGACTGCTTTCTCGAATGAGTTCTCATCCTCTGATGCATCATTTCGCTCCCCATGGTTATCGCGAAACGAATTACGCAAATCCCCCTCGGGATCCATTCCTGAAACATAGTAATCCTTGCGCCTCTCCCGGTAGGAGCTGGAAGATAAAAAGGAATCCGCTTCTGCGCTCTGCACTCCTCCGGTGTCCCGGCCTTCGCTGCCGGACTCCTGGAAGCCCGGCGCACGGGACATGCGATCCACTTCCCGGTCAAAAGCAGATGTCTTTCGGGCAGAGGCGTTGGACGGCTCTTCTGCATCCCTGGAAAAGGAAAAGGCACCGCTATTGATCCCGAGAACGCGCCCTACAGCACCACCGATGCGAGCGAGAATTCCGGAGCCTGCACTTTCTTTCGCTGGCCTGGTCTGTCCAGTGGCCGCAAAGTAACTTCCCTGGGCCGGGAACTGAGAATCATCATCCTCAGATGAGCTGACCTGAATCACATCTCCTTGCATACGATCCAGAAGACGCTGCATATGGCGGCCTTCTTCTCCCAGTTCTTCCAGGCTTCCCTGATCCGATCCGTTTTCCTGAGCCCCGTCTGGATTCGAATCGCTGATCTGACTATAGGCATTCGAAAAAGAACGCTGCCCCGAAGCCCTGACTTCTGATGCCCAATCCGCGCGGTTACCATCCGCGGAATTCCTCCCGGTGGTCCTGGAACGAGCTCGGTCAGCCTCTGTGGATTCCGGAATCACCAGATCCGGATTCGGTCCGTTCTTTGTCTTTCTTCGTGATTTCTTTAGATTCTTTTCGAAATCCTCATTGGCCTTTTCCAGCCGCTTGAGAATTTCCTCGGACTTTCGAAGCTGGCGATAGAAGTTTTGAGTTTTCTCATCCACGGCGCTTGTGGCTGTATTGATATACTGGATGGTCATCTGCAGGTTATCGTAGAATGCTCGAGGCACCCGATTCTTTCTTTCTTTATCCAGGGCCATGCGAAATCGCACCGAGAATGCGACATAAACCAGAAATGAAATGATGAGATTTACTGTAATGAGTATTGCCAGTTCCATTTCCGGATTTCTCTTATAAAAGGTTTCTGATCGTCAAAGATTCGGGAGCTGTTTCTCGTTCGAAGCTCTTAAAAAATCTACAGGTCATTGCTCCAGGGCATCTTCTAGAGCCGAGCCATTGAGACCATTTCTAGCCACGGTCTCAATTCCCTGCATCGCTCTTCTGGTCTTCCGGGCCACGGTCTCAATTCCCTGAATCGCTCTTCTGGTCTTCCGGGCCACAGTCTCGATTCCCTGCATCGCTCTTCTGGCCTTCCGGGCCCTCTCGGGTCCGTTTCTAAGCCGTCTGATCGAAATACATTGCTTCCACGGGCCGACTTGACTGCCCCCAACCCATGTTTTCGTAAACGGTGGATGGTTCGCTGTCCAGCTCTCTTTTTTCGTTTCTGTTCTCTGCTCTACGGCCCTGGTATCGAGCTTCTTCCCGCCGAATGGAGGGATTCTGATTCTCCATGGCAGCCTGATTCTGCATCACCTGGGAGGGACGAACCAGATTCTCCTCCCGGGCGCGCCCCATATCTTGCATCTGCCGGTACACAGTGCCTGCCGTTTCGGCAGCCTGGGTCCTGGCCTGCTCGGGTAGCGCATGAAAAGCTACCTGCATGTCCAGTGGGCGTAGCATTTCTTTTCCAGTAATTATCTGCGTCTATTGTAGCGGGAACTGGATTCCAGATCCTTCTCCAATTTACCTATTTTAACATAACCGTTATCGTACGTCAATGTCACCCCATTGTAGGTATCAGAAATATTCTGGGCCGCATTTCGGATGGTAACCACTACTCCAGGGTGTAATTCCCTCTCTGCATGGACCTTGCCTTCGGCTCCCAGCTCTTCCATATGCTCATCCAGCCTGCCCAGCTCTTCCTTCAGCTCGCTACACTTCTCCTGTAGCTGGGACACCTCTTTTTCATTCTCTTCCAGCTTGGATTCCTGCTCCAGACCAAAGCCTTCCGGGTCGGCTTTCTTTCGGGCCTGCAGGGTTGCCATAGTCTTCTGGCCTTTTCTGAGCTGTTCTTCCGATTCCTGCAGCATCTTACTCAGTTCTTCATGCTGAGAGAGAATCCGTGGATCTGTTCCTACCGTGATCTCTGTGGCAGTGTAGGCCTGGGATCCGATGGTACGTGCTCTCACCTCTTTTGTGGCGCGAATATTTCCGCCAACGATCTGGGCACGCCGTCCATTACAGATGATTTTGCCCCCGGCTTCCACGTTACTATGCAATATACCTTCCTGGACTACAACATCTCCCGTCACAACCACGGTGGCATTCTGTATAAACTTCGCATACACAGAGCCGCCTGTAGATTCTATGTGCGCTTCTTCTCGTCCCAGAATACCGGCCTGCACAACCACATCGCCTTCCGCTTCGATTCGGGCTTTTTGCACAGACCCGCCGATCTCCACATTTCCAGCAGCCTTTACCTCGTAGTTATCCAGAACGTTTCCGCCAATCACCACGGATCCCAGAAACATGATATTTCCCGTTTTAGGACCGACATCGCCCACGACGCGATACACAGGCTCCACAGAAATCTTGCCGGAACTGAACACTACCTGGCCGTTTATTTCTGCGGTCAGGCGCATACGGTCTTCCGAAAGGATTGTATTTCTACCCTGTCTTAGCTCAACATCCTTACCATCCCGGGCTTCCACTATACGATTTAGCAGTGTTCGTCCGGCCACGCCTCGCTCCGCCGGAACCTTTTCTGCCAGGATCTGACCCACCACAACGTTTTCCACAAGGTGCATTTGCTTGAAGTCAACTTTGCCGGCTTCATCCTCTTCGAGCTGGAAGTCCTTCTTGATGTTTACTTTATAGTCGATGTATGCATCTTTGCCGTGCTTCGCAGGCTGACCCTGGGCCGCCAGGATTTCCTGCATGTACATTTCATCGTCCAGAGCTTTTTTGATTTCATCTTCGTTGAATCCAATCACCACGCCATGGCTCTTCAATGCGTTCACAACATCCTGTACTTCCAGATCGCGCCCGCCAGGCTTCGGAGGAGTGATTTTAACATAGGCTTTCATTTCATCTGGCGTGATCTCTACTTTGCATGTAGAATCCGCCTCCGGCCGTGCGATGTAATTACCAATCTTAATGGGCTCCCCTTTCTGATCCTTGATTGCCTTCTGAACACCTCTTTGATCAAAGCTCATGACTCCGCGCTTTTCCAGCTTCATCATCGCTTCTTCTTCGCCTACCGGCCGGCCATCTCCCAGGGGAGGAAATACAATAACGTAGATTCCGGATTTATAGACTTTAACCAGAGCGCGACCATCTCGATGCTTCGGAGTAACGTATTGATCCAGGTCTTCCGAAAGCAATCGGTCGCCCACTCCCAGCTTCATGGAAAACTCTTCCAGATCTGCGAACTGATGTTGAGGAGCCAGAACGCTTACCAGAATACGAAATGGCTTAGGATTCAAAAAGGATTGCTTTCCCCTTTCCAGGATCTCATAGTCCAGATGAGAAAGGTCTTTGCCCAGATGGGTTGCAGCTCGATTCAGACAGGAAGCGATGGAAAGTCCCACTACTTCCACGCGGTCCTTTACCAGATCAGGAATATCTTCCTCTGATCCAATCAGTGCTGCCTTCAGGCGATCCATTTACAGAAAATATGTCACAGGCCCGGGACCTGGCAAGCAAGATTCGCAAACCTAGTTAAGATGTTGCGAGGTAAGCGGCAGATCCAGGGCTCCCTCTTTGATGGATGTTCGTAGCTCTTGGGGGCCCACAGCCTTTTCATTCAGTAATTCTTCGAATGTCTGTCGATTGGTTTTGATTCCATCCTTCAACGGAATAAGAAACCGACCCACTGTATGAGCCGTGGCCGGATCATAGTGAATTGTGAAGCTACGAGAATCCAGGCCTACCTGCCGCAACAGGATTTCGATCATTGCAATTCCCATCCCCGCCCCTTCAATATGATCGCTGAACTCCATGTAATAATCGTATAGATTGTCGATGGCAGCGCTGGTCTTGAATTTTTCCCGGATGCGAGCTTCCTCGGAAGGATAAAGCGGAAATCGATTCTCCACAGAAAAAACCAGCACATCTTCCATGGGCTGAATTACAATTCTTGTGTAGATGTTCTCAGCTTTCAATCTACTCTGGTATTCAGCTATCCTGCTTTCGACCAGGCTATCGCGAAAATACTGCATTCCCTCTTCATATTGGACCGGGTCCGTGGGATCCAGCTTTAGATCGTGAAATACGATTCTTTTCAGGTTGGCCTTGGCCGCGTTTTGCACCAGCTCCCGAATAGCAGCATGTACAGGACCTACGAGATCGTCCTTTCCGTAGAAGGTCAATAGCTCGTGAATGGCTCCTTCCAGATCTCTCTCCCCTTTTTCTTTTAAGTGGAAGGTAATAAGAACGATGCGCTTGCGGGACCGAACCGCCTGCTTGATCCTTTCGGTCACCGGCTGCATACGGTCGAATAGATCACAGGGGTCATTTTTTTTCTACTATTTTCCATATTTTCAGGATTTGCGAATAGGGATCATCCATTGCTGCCGGATTAGAAAAGTAAGCGGAACAGGTAAATCCAAGCATCAGTCTCTCGCTGCATCAAGAAGTAAGCGCCTTCGGCAATTCCAGGCATCAGGCTCTCGTTGCATCAAGAAGTAAGCGCCTTCGGCAATTCCAGGAATCAGGCTCTCGTTGCATTAAGAAGAGCGAATCCATGATCAAGCATTTCGGAGCTTCTGGCAGCAAAGGACGGGTCTACCCTTGCAGGCGAAACGGTATCCTACAGGTTTGATCCGGTCCACCGCGAAAAAAAACGGAAATATAGCCTCAGCCCCCCGAAACGGAACAGACTATTGGATTCTGCTTTCTATGGCGGTCCGAACCTTCTCTACATTGGCGGGCAACCGGACTGGTTGATTTCCATAACGGGCACTAACGTCAGCTAAAGTACCGTCATGATAACCAGTCTTGAATTCGGAAAACTTCAGGCCATGAGCCGTGGAAATAACCACTACGCTTTCAGTCTCCTTAATGGTGCCTGCATTTACGAGCTTCTGTGTGCAAGCCAGGGCAACCCCGGTATGAGGATCGTTAAAGAGTCCATGAAGATCGGCTGCGGCGGCGGCATTGGCCAACTCATCCTCGGTGGCCTGCTCAACTACTCCATCAAAGTCTTTGAGAGCGCGCACAGCCCGCGGATAGCTCACCGGGTTTCCAATTTGAATGGCGCTGGCCAGGGTTTTGGATGCCTGAACCTTTTGCAGCTCATTCAGCCCTTTTTGATAGCTCAAATACAATGGATTCGCTTTGGAGGACTGTGCCACGCATATCTTGGGCACTTTATCAACAATGCCATTCTCCTGAAGCAACCGAATGCCCTGAGCCAGAGCACTTACATTGCCCAGGTTGCCGCCAGGAATTACGATCCAATCGGGAAGCTGCCACATCCGCTGCTGAGCCAGTTCTACGCTGATGGTTTTCTGCCCCTCAATGCGAAGAGGATTCATGGAGTTCGCCAGATAGATGGATTGATCCTGAGTCACCGAACGCACAATGTCCATACAACCATCAAAGTCTGTATCCAGACTCATGACAATGGCGCCGCTGGACAATGGCTGCACGAGCTGAGCGGTAGAGATCTTACCTTCGGGCAGAAAAACGATTACAGGAATATTGGCCGCAGCGGCATAGGCGGCCAGCGCTGCGCTGGTATCGCCGGTGGAAGCACAGGCTACTGCCTTGATGGGAATACCTCTGGCGCGCAAAGAAACTACATGGCTTACAAGGACAGTCATACCAAGGTCTTTAAAAGAACCTGTGTGCGAGACTCCACATTGCTTCACTTCCAGAGAAGATAGTCCCCAGTCCCGGGCCAATCGTGGCAGCGGAATGAGTGGGGTTGCCCCTTCGCCCAGAGAAACAACATGGTCCAGAGCGATTTCAGGAAGTACCCATTCTTTCTTTCCCCATACTCCCGAAGAAAATGGATGCATTGGATGACGAAAGCGAAGAGAAAATGTCTCTTTCCAGGTTTCTGTGGAGATCTGCTTCAGTGCATCCAGATCATGGGCTACATCAATAAGACCATCGCATTTCTTACAGCGATAAAGGACCTGATACAGATCGTAAGTTTCACCGCAATCAATACATTGCAAATGAGCCTTGAACGGCGCCTGGGCTTTCAACTGTTCCATGGTCAGAGTCAAAAAAAAATCCAGATCAAGATGCGGAAGCCTTTTCCTCTTCCACCTTGATGCGACTAAAGGAGAAGACCCCTTTCTTATTTCTTGTCTTGGAATCCAGACCGGGAAAGATTCGCTTCAGTTCCAGAAGAAACTTCATCTTTTCTTCTCCCATCCGGTTCATAACAAAACGAGTGCTTAGCTCAAATTCAACGTATTGGATTGGCCTACCGTCTCTTACCATGGCAGCGATTCGAAAACTGGCTGGATGCCCGATCAGTTCTCGGCTTTCAAACACTTCTTTTCCTCGCATCATTTCCAGGTGTCGAGCATGAGGGGGGCGAAAAAATACAGGGCCACCGGATTCCACCGTGATCTGATACTCTTCCAGATCCCGTTCTTTTAGAAAATCCAGTCTTAGATGGTCTTCTTTGATCCCTACCAGACGAGTTGCAATGGTGCCATCCAGCTGACCGACAATCACCGACTTTCGCCGCTCTTTCTGGTCAATGATAATGTCCTGAATATACCCTTCTTTCGGTGGCGGGGCATTGCGGTCCTGCAAAGTATGCATTACCGGGGCCAGAATATAGCGAAAGAATGCAAACAGAAGAAACAGAGATGAGGCTATGGCCAGAATCCAGAGCAGGATGTCCACAGCCAGAGGAATCACAATTCCGGGAAGCATATCAAGTTCTCTGATCCAACAAGAACTCCCTGGCCTTTTCTTTGGCCTCTTCCGGTGTCAGATTGGGATCTTTGTTGATCCTCCATTCGTAGCGAACCTTGAATTCCCGGGGCTGAACGATGCCTGATTTAAAGCCGAATTTGTACCGCATTAGATCATCTCGGAACATGATGCTGGCCTGCCAGGCCCGAGGAGCTTTGCCGCCCTCGTAGTCCACGTTTTCAATCATGCCAGTTTGAGGATTCAATTTCACTCTTAACAAGCCCTGATGAGTAAAATCCATGAAATCCCATTTATCATCGTATTCACGAAATAGCTTATGATTTTCCTTTCTTGCCAGCGGAGATGGCTGGGCATAGATATGATCCTCGGCGGCTACCTGGCGAAGAATGTATTCATTCTCCGTAATCAGGATTCTAAATACCTCATCTTCCGCGGTCTCCTGTTTGAAATAGTCATCGTCTGCTGCGGTTGGGAAGCGTGTATCTTGAGTTAGACAGGCTCCCACAACTAGCAGTAGAAAACCAGGAATGATCAATGTCTTATACATCTGAAGTTTGCCCCGAATCGGTGGCCTGGAACGGCCATGTTTCACCATAATTAGAGACGAGGTTGGTCCCGTCAAGGATCGAGAAATGCGAGCATTTTTTCTGCATCCCTGGCATCATCCGGCGAGGACACCGATTGAAAGGAGTACTGCACATCGATGGGGGAACTGGACAGTAAATTCAGTCGCTTCAGCTCGGCCTGTACCTTGCGGATAAAGATCTCGGCTTCCTGTGAGTTTCGGCCGGGCAAAATCAATGCGAAGCGTCCCTGCCCTACCCGGGCCTGAAAGTCTGTATCGAACAGCAATCCGCCCAGTGAGCGAGACATGTCCTGTAAGAAAGTTGTTACAGAGTCAGGCTCATTCAATGATAGTAGTCGCTTCAGGTTTTTCACCCGGACTTCTACCAGAGAAACTGGAGTCTGGAATTGAGCCCCACGACCCAGCTCAGAACGAAGTCTTTCCATCACCGGCGAGAACGGATCGCGGAAGAGAGTCTCCCTTTCGCCCAGGATAATACAATTGGCCAGAATGGGTGCAAAGAACTCGGAGGTCGCCAGCACCAGTTCTCGGTCAAACTCGGTCCATGGCCGTCCTGTTCGATGAATGGTAAGAAACCCCACCAACCAGTTCAGGTTAATCAAAGGCACAATCCAGTAGTTCTGCATGAGCGCCAGGTCATCGTTGGAGTAGCAGCTCGTGATTTCATTGTTCTCTCGAAAATCCGTGAAATCATAAAGACGGGTGAGATTGGAAATAGTACCAATTAAATCAGAACTCACAGGTAACTGAAATTTCTCCAGAGATTCCGGGCTAATTTCGTTTCCTGCAAAGATCTTATACTTCTGATCGGGAACGTTGAGAAGCACCAGAGATGCACTTTCTACGGAAAAATCATCCTTCAAGTGCGAAAGCAGTACATCGTAAACATCGTCCAGATTTTTTACCTGGCTGGCTTCTCGGCTGGCGCTCAGAATGCGTTCATAAAGATCCAGGCGAGCTTCATTTTGCTCGGATTGCTCTTCCCGTTTCATTCTCTGCCGAATCCGATCCAGAGCCCCGGCTGACATTTCCCCGAGAAGCCGGAGGTATTCAAGATCATCCAGAGTGTAATCCACTCCTTCCATATTCGGCCCAATCACAATCATCCCGGCGTTGTGACCCGGCTGACCGATGGGAGCTACAATTTGCGCATTTATGGAATCCAGGATTTCCTTCTCCAGATCGGAGATGGTAGACGTGGCTTTTTGAAACTCCTGGGCGTAGTGGATCTCAGGACTCTTTTGCAGGGTGTCATAGATTTCATCGCCAGGTTTGAGCACCCATTCATCCGGCGGAGTCACTCCCAGAAAAGCAGCCGGATACATTAGCTGGTTCTTTCCACTCTCATGAGGAGCAAAGATCACTACTCGATTGGAACCTAACTGCCCCAGGATGGCATAAGACAGGGAGTCCCAGAATTCTTCCAGCTCATCAACGTCCTGAAGTTCGCGTAGCAGATCGAAAAGAGCCATGTAATGATCGATCTTTCTCTGGGAGGCAATGTGCGCTTCGGCGGGAAGAGTGGTCATGGGATGGGTGTCTTCGTAAAGGAAGCTCTCATCCCGTCCCGGAACCGGAGCAGCCTGCAAGCCATGGGCTTCCTGCTCGGCCTGCTCCAGGGCTTCCTGTTCCCAGTTGGAGAACGGATCGTCCAGATCGTTGGACTCCTCGGACTGCGGTCGGGCCGGATCCTCGGACTCATCCGGCATTCTGTATTCCAGATCCAGATCCGGAAACTCATCCTCCGAATCCAGGTTATGCCGGGCATCGCTTTGCGAATCTGATTCAGATTGCTCGGTAGCCAATCCAGAATCTGGTTCCGACCCTTCCTGCCCCTGTTCAGATTCCGGATCCGTGTGCATTTCGGAATCTTCGCTGAGATCCACGCCGTCCAGGCCTTCCCGATCGGGACCACCGCCCGGTGCATCAGAAAGCGAGGCTGCGTCCTCGGAGCCCTCTTCTTCCAGAGCAGCCATATCGAAGGGGGACTGAAAATCGTCCATGGCTTCGCTAGAAATCTCTGGTTCGAAGAAATCCTGGTCGAAATCGCCTCCGGCCTCGGCCTCCTGAGCGATCTCCTGGAATTCCTTTTCGTCCATGAACTCAACAGCCTCATCCAGGTCTGTGTCTGGAATTATGGAATCCTGGCTGTCATCAACATCGTCTGTTAACAGAATATCGGAATCGGCGGACAACAGTTCATCACCTGCATTGGCAATGCCCGCGGGCTCAAGCGCATCGGAAGATGGTCGGCTTTCCCGGTGGTCTGAGTCCGATTCTGGGCCAGGTGCAAAGGGTGAGCCCTGCAGTCCTGTGGCCGAGCTCTCGGCAGGGGATGCCGGTACAGTACTGCCTGCGCCTTCCGAGTCTCGCATGGCGGAGGCCCGAGCCAGCAAACCTTTCATGCTTTCGCGCATGAAAAGGGCCCGGTTCAATAGCCCTGATCCGGATCCGGCGGATGTCCTGGACCCCGTGGATGCCGACTGATGCACCCCGGAAGAAGAATCAGAGGAACGAGCCCGCTCGGCGCGTTCCATGAGCCCCGAAGGCCCGGATTCGGAGGATTGTCTGGCCTGCTCTGCCCGATGTAGCAATCCGGATTCACTGGATTGTCGGAGTGGTTCCGTAGTAGAAGTACCTGTTTGCTGGCCAGCTTCAGCCCTATCTCGGGATGATTGGTGGGCCGAGGAGTCAGTGGGAAATGCGGGATCCGAGGTATCCCGGGCCTGACTGGCCCGTTGCATGAGGCCGGTGGCGGATGACTGTGAGGATTCAGCCTGTGGCCCGGAAGGAGAATCGGTATCCTTTTCCCCGGAGCCTTCTTTTATTTTTCCGGCTTTCTCCAGTAGCCCCATGGATCATTGTATCCCCAGGTCCTGCATGAGTTTCTTGTAAAGATCGAAGTATTCGGAGCGGCTGAATTCCCGGACTGTATCGTCGGGCAATTGATCAAACAGTCGGTCCAGATAGGATATCATTTTCTTGAGTTCGTTCTTGTTCAGACCTTCAGCCTGAGAAATACTCTCCGCCAGAGCTTCCTGATGCTCTGTAGCTTCAGGCGTATCAGCGAAATCCTCCGGCTCATCGATTACGATGGCGTTTCGCTCGCGCTCCTCTTCATGAGCTGCGGCCTCTGAATCCAGGCCCGCCGCTTCCATAACCTGGCCCTGCTCTTCGATGGGCTCTTCGGTAACATCTTCCAGGATGTTATCCAGTTCCGAGGCGGAAAGAGCGATGGTCTCGTCTTCGTCTTCGTCCAGAATCGAAGGCGTGTCTCCAAAATCCTCCAGCTCTTCGATGCCGCCCATTTCGTCGGCCGAAGAGTCCGAAAAATCCATGGCATCGGTATCGTCTGTAGATACCGATGGTTCATCGAAAGCCAGAGCCTCAGCATCCTGGGTTACAGTATCATCCGCATAGTCTTCTTCGTCGGAGACAATGTTTCCCAGTTCTTCAGGGGTCAGAGTGATAGATTCGTCTTCATCGCCATCCAGCACAGAAAGAGGTGGAGCCTGAAAGTCTTCATCTGAGAAGTCCTCGCCCTCAAGTACCGCTTCACTTAGCTCATCGTCCGAAATGTCCAGGTCTTCCAATTCGGCCTGAGATTCGGCTGCGCTAGACACGCCCTGCTCTTCCAGATCATCTTCGAACATGGGAAAATCTGTATCATCGCTGGCTTCTGAAAAATCGTCGCCAGACTTAACCATTACATCTTCTTCCAGACCCATTCCCTCGTCAGACAGGTCCGGGATCTCTTGCTCTAGATCCTCTTCCACCGAATCCAGGGGAATGCTGGACAGGTCCTCTTCAGGTCTCAGGCCTTCAGCAAATTGTGGATCCCCATCTTCTACATCTTCCAGTATGTTTCCCAGCTCATCTTCGCTAAGCGCAACCGGACCTTCATCTTCTTCCACCGAGGGCACTCCGCCCAGTTCTTCTTCGAGGTCAGATTCCCCCTCTTCGTCCATAGAAGGAATGTCGGCTGCGAAATCGTTTTCCAGGTCGGAGAATTCCTCATGGCTAAGGCCCTCGCTTTCATCGTCTACGAAGGAAGATTCCAGATCTGCCACCGAGGCAGACTCTTCCGAATCCGAAAGATCCATCGAAAAATCCTCGGAGTCGAAATCATGGGAGCCCAGGTCATCGGAGCTCATGGACATTTCGTCGGAGCCGAAATCATCAGAACCCACAGACATTTCGCCCGAGCCAAAATCATCGGAACCCACAGACATTTCGTCCGAGCCGAAATCATCGGAACCCACAGACATTTCGTCCGAGCCGAAATCATCAGAACCCACAGACATTTCGTCCGACCCGAAATCATCGGAGCTCATGGCGCCAGGGCTGGAGTCCAATTCAGAAGAACCGAAGTCGGCCTCGCTTTCAGCCATATCCACTTCTTCCAGACTGGTTCCTTCCATGACCTCACCTTCGGAAGCGTCATCGTCCGTAGAAAGGATTCGGTCCAATTCGTCTTCGCTAAGAGAAACCGGGCCATCGTCATCTTCCATCATAGGAGGCAGAGGAATTTCATCGTCACCGCCGGCTGAGAAATCGGTAAGCTCATCGCTTGCCTGGGAATCAGAATCGCTGGAATCAAAGGTCTCCTCTTCAAAACTGGAATCGCCCCAGTCCATGTCACCGGACATGTCGGCTCCGGATTCGCCGGACATATCTGTATCCATGGAAAAATCGGAATCTGATTCATCCGAAGGTAGATCATACTGCCCTGTTGCTATGGCATCGTCATCGATGTCGGCAAATGGATCTGCAGAGGTAGCGGGAGGCTGTGATTCGGCGGAGAAGTCTAGATCACCAAAGGACTCATCCAGGTTGGTTTCGGTTTCATTGTCTAGAGAATCCAACCCATCCGCCTGTTCCTGGAATTCTAGGTCGTCCAGCTCTAAATCGGGCAGATCCGCAAGATCCGAGGAGTTTTGCTTATTCTCTTCCATGGTAATCCGGATTCCGTGGTATAGTAGATCATCGGCTCATAGAGGGCAATTTTTGATGACCCTGCCCACATAGGACTAAAAAAGGTCCGGTTCCGATAGGGAAGGTACGGGGCTCTCAAACAGAGTAATCTTGATCCGGCCGCCCGATTTGTCGCACCGCATCTAGCACAGGCTTGAACCTCTGAGTATGCGGGGAGTGGGCCAATCCTTCTCGAAATTTTGCCGTCGGCTCTTGCACAGGAAACCGAAAAACCAGTCGATTGCCCCGATCAGGTTCTACCCCTATACTGCCGCCCAATCGCTCAGCTACCATCAAAATTACGGAGAGACCAAATGCATCGGAGCCCCGCTCCCAGGTCTCAAGGCTCCATCGCTCCCCGTCATCGGAAATGGTAAGCATTATGTCCTGTCCTGCTTTTTCCAGGATGAGCCGAATGCTCCCTCTGGTTCTATGTAAGAAAGCCTCTTTGAGAGACTGTTCCAAAAACTCGATAGTAACGGCACCAATGCCCAGTAACTGGTTCGAAGTTAAGTCTATCTCCTGAATCTCCGCCACTATCGAGATCCGCCCCCCGTAGCCATTGGCGGATAGTAAAGAATGGCCGAGAGCCTCCAGATACTGCACAGGAGAAGATTGGGTTTGCGACCCTTCCAGTAAACGGTCATAGAGAAGCCTGATTCCAGATAGCCGACTCAGTGACTCAAGTATGGCTCTTGTACCTTCTTCCGACTTCATCTCGCGGGCACGAATCTTAAGCATTTCCTCCAGCGCGAAAATGTGGCTTCTGGTTCGCCGGTAGAAATTCTGTAACAGGCGTTCCTTTTCATCAAGCTCTTCCAGTATTCTTTTTTGCGCCGCGAGCTCCTCTGTTACATCATGAGCCACAAAAAGTCGCGCTTCCTGCGAAGGAAAATCCAATCCATGACCAAATACTTCGGCCTGGATCAATTCCCCGTTCTTTTTTTCGAACCCCCAGATTCCGGACCGAGCATATTCACCATTCAGGGCACGAAGCTCCGTTATTCTACTCCTGAAGCGCTCCTGTTCATCTGACTGTAGAATATCAGGCACCGACAAACTAAGGAACTCCTCCCTTGAGTACCCGAATTGCTCTATGGCTGCAGTATTCACATTGATGAATTGCAGGCTTCGAACTTCATAGACCCACATAGGGAGTGGATTCAAAGTGAACAGCTGGCGGTACCGGATTTCTGCTTCTTTCGTTTTTCTTCGGAGTGCACGCTCCTGATTCTGAGATTCAATGAGGCGAAACACCATGCTGATTGAGGCAACCAGAACCACTGGCCCCGCAGTCTTCAAAATGTAACCGTACGACGTGATGCCAGAGGTTAGCTCCACGGTCGCACGGTCCGTATGGGACGAAAGGAAGGCAACCGGTACATCATAGGTTTGAAGAATAATCTGTGCAGCCTCAGTCCCCTTCATCCCCGGACCCAGGTCAATGTCCATGAGCACCAGGTCGAGACCGCTGTGGCACAACTCCAGAGCCTCTTCTCCGGTACTGGCCCTGGTAACCCCATAGCCCTGTTTCTCCAGGATACGTTGTTCGAGCGCTGCAGTTGCGTCATCGTCCTCAACCAGAAGTAGACTCTTAATTCCCATGGGATCACATAAGATCCACTGCCTCAGCGCACGCGGATCTATCCTGAATAGAACAGCTGAGAAATATGGGACAAGGAAAAAACCATCCCCTGTCCTCTCCTACCTTCGGCCACCTTTCCTCCGGAATAGTGAGGCTGCGTGGTTCGACGATCCTGATAAGTGGTTCCAGAACCGAAAGAGCGGATTGAGAGCGATCGAATTACCCTTCTGGAGTTCTCACCAGGTATTTCCCATACAGCTGGACACGTTTCCTGAGTTTCGATTCACGAAAAAAGCCCACTCAATGGTGGGCTTTCTCAATTACGGGGCTAATGACCGATGGCCGGTCAAAAGCGAAGCTTTCTGACTACTCTTATTCGTCACCGGACGCCGCTGCAATCCGATTGCGCACAACCTGTACGGTCTCCAGATGATTTTCGATTTCCTCTTCGCCGGATACCGACGTTGCCAGAAGGGTTTCCAGTTCCTTTTGGGAATCTTCCAGAGAGATCTCCTCCGGCTTTTGAATCTCATCTGCCAGAACGGTTACCCGATTGGATTTGATCTCCAGAAAACCACCGCTAAGAAAGTAGGATTCACTACCGGTCTCTGTCTGGAATCGAATGATGCCAGAGCCCAGAAGAGCAATCATGGGAGCATGATTCGGTTGAACTCCCATAGAACCATCTTTGGCCGGAAGAATGGCAGACTGGGCCGGCCCTTGATAGACTTCCCTGGCCGGCGAAACGATGCTGAGCTGGAAATCCGATGCCATATTAATTACCCATTTTCTTCGCAGCTTCTACTACGTCGTCGATGGTTCCGGTCATACGGAAGGCCTGCACCGGCAGATCATCGTATTTTCCAGAAAGCATTTCTTCGAAGGAACGAATGGTATCTTCCAGTTTCACATACATACCAGGAATACCTGTAAACTGCTCGGCTACGTGGAAAGGCTGAGACATGAACTGCTCAATCTTACGGGCCCGATTTACCAGGATCTTATCTTCCTCGGAAAGTTCATCCATACCGAGAATAGCGATGATGTCCTGCAGGTCCTTGTATCTCTGAAGGATTCTTTGCACTTCACGGGCAATGTTGTAATGACGCTCGCCTACAATGCCAGGCTGCAGAGCNCGAGAAGAAGAATCCAGCGGATCCACCGCAGGATAAATTCCTTTCTCAGAAATAGCCCGGTTCAATACAGTAGTTGCATCCAGGTGAATAAATGCAGTGGCCGGAGCCGGGTCAGTAAGGTCATCCGCAGGAACGTAAATGGCCTGAACAGAAGTTACCGATCCGCGTCGAGTGGATGTAATTCGCTCTTGCAGAGCACCCATCTCTGTAGCCAGAGTAGGTTGATATCCCACGGCGGAGGGCATACGACCCAGCAGAGCGGATACTTCAGAACCTGCCTGGGAGAATCGGAAAATGTTGTCTACGAAGAGCAGACAGTCCACTCCCATTTGATCACGCAGATACTCAGCCATAGTCATGGCGCTCAGAGCTACGCGAAGACGAGCCCCAGGAGGCTCATTCATCTGACCAAAGCAAAGGATGGTTTTTTCGATNACTCCGGACTCTTTCATTTCCAGCCAGAGGTCATTTCCCTCACGGGTTCTTTCCCCTACTCCGGCAAATACAGAGTAACCGCCATGTTCCTTGGCCAGGTTGTTAATCAATTCCTGAATCAGTACGGTTTTACCTACACCGGCACCACCGAACAGACCGGTTTTACCGCCGCGAGTGTAAGGAGCCAGAAGGTCGATAACCTTGATTCCTGTTTCGAAGATTTGCTGCTTGGGTTCCAGGTCTTCCATGTCAGGTGCTTTGGCATGGATGGGCATACGCTCTTTNACCTGAACTTCAGGTCCTTCATCTACTACGTCTCCCAGAACATTGAAGATTCGGCCCAGGGTAGGCTCTCCCACAGGCACAGAAATAGGCGCTCCGGTATCGGTTACTTCCTGGCCGCGAACCAGACCGTCAGTAGAGGACAATGCCACCACACGGACTTGATTTCCGCCCAGGTGTTGCTGAACCTCACCGATGAGCTTTTCCTGCTTTCCTTCTACCTCTACGCTCATTTCCAGAGCGTTGTAGATTTCCGGAATTGTACCATCCGGAAATTCCACGTCGATTACAGATCCAATTACCTGGACGATTTTTCCTTTGTTTGCTGTCGCAGTAGCCATATGTACCTCGCCGAATTCCTTTATGAAATAGGTCTTTTTTCCTTATGCGATTGCATCCGCTCCGGATACAATCTCCGCCAGCTCTTGAGTAATGCTGGCCTGTCGTTTTCTGTTGTATAGTTGCGTCAGAGACTTGTTCATATCGCCGGCTGCATCATTGGCCGCCTTCATGGCCACCCGGCGATAGATCTGCTCTGCAGTTACCGCTTCCAGAATGGATCGAAACAAAACGGTTTGAACCAGGTGAGGAAGCAGTTTCTCAATGATTGTTTCTGGATCCGGCTGAAAGATCATATTCTGCCGGTAACCTTCCTCTTTCTTTTCCGATGACTCTTCTTTGGTCTTTCCAGAAGGATGCAGAGTAGGACGCTCAGTGGAGCTCTCCTGGCCGATNGGNAGTATTTGCTTCACTTCGGGCAGCTGAGTTGCAGAGTTATAGTATACCGTGGAGATGACTTCAATCACATCACACTTTTCGTTGATGAACTGACCCATCANATACTTGCCCAGCTCATGGGAACGATCCAGGGTAAAGGTATCGTCGATGTCGGTGTAGACTTTGGCCACAGGCATCTTGATAAACTTAAAATAGGAAGANCCTTTCTTTCCTATGACCTGCACTTCCACTTCTTTGCCCGCNTTCTGCAGCTCCAGAATGCGAAACCGTGCAAGCTTCAGAACGTTCGAATTGTATCCACCACAAAGGCCGCGATTGGCCGTCACTACCAGGAGAAGATATTTCTTAGGGTTCTCTTTTCTCTCCACCAGAGGAGATTCTACAGTGCCGGAAAGATGCTCCAGGCCGGCCAGGATCTCTTCCATTTTCTCACCGTAAGGCTTGGCTCCCTGCACACGATTCATCATGCGCCGTGACTTNGCCGCAGCTACCATTTCCATGGTATGGGTGATCTTTTTGATGTTCNTTACAGAACTGATCCTTTTCTTAATTTCCTTTGTGCCTGCCATGGTGCCTCGCTAACGCTTTCTTTCCAGCCTGCTATTGCTCCCTGCGATTACTCGCCTGTTTGATGACGAATGTCTGCCGCTTTTCCTGCCAGGAATGACTCTGCGAAATCTTTGATGGTAGCTTCCAGAGCTTTGTCATCTTCGATGGTTTTCTTCTCTCGAATGCCCTTTACAATTTCCGAGTGGGCATCGTGCAGATAGCTGATAAGGGCTGATTCGAATTCTTTGGCCCGATTTAGAGGGATTTTGTCCATTAGTCCCCGAGTTACAGCGAAAATGGAAAGAACCTGATCTTCTACCGCCCATGGGACCGACTCGCCCTGCTTCAAAACTTCCATCACGCGGTAACCGCGATCCAGCTGAGCCTGAGTGGCCGCATCCATATCGGTTCCCAGTTGCGCGAATGCTTCCAGAGCCTTGAATGCCGCCTGGTCCAGACGAAGCTTACCGGCCACAGATTTCATAGCCTTGATTTGAGCAGAACCACCTACCCGGCTTACAGAGATACCTACATCTACGGCAGGTCGCTGGCCGGATGCGAACAGACCCGGTTGAAGATAAATCTGACCGTCCGTAATGGAGATTACGTTGGTTGGAATAAAGGCGGATACCTCTCCTTCCTGGGTTTCGATGATAGGCAGGGCTGTTAGAGAACCTCCGCCGTATTTCTCACTCATCTTCGCTGCTCGTTCCAGCAGACGGCTATGGAGATAGAATACATCACCAGGATAGGCTTCACGACCAGGAGGACGACGAAGTAGCAAAGACATCTGACGATAGGCATTNGCCTGCTTGGTCAGGTCATCATATACCGCCAGGGTATGACGGCCTTTTTCATACATAAAATACTCGGCCATGGAAGCGCCGGCATAGGGAGCCAGATACTGCAGAGGAGCTGGATCAGAAGCTGAAGCAGAAACGATGATGGTGTAATCCATACATCCCAGCTCTTTCAGTTTTTCATATAATGCAGCTACTTTGGATGCTTTCTGCCCAATGGCCACATAAACGCAGATTACATCGCCACCTTTCTGGTTAATGATGGTATCTACAGCAATGGCCGTTTTTCCGGTGCCTCGGTCTCCAATGATAAGCTCCCGTTGTCCACGACCTACGGGAATCATAGAGTCAATGGCTTTAATCCCGGTTTGCATGGGNATNTTTACCGGCTCTCTTTTGGCGATGCCGGGAGCCAGTCGTTCAACCGGATACGTTTTGTCTGTATCGATAGGACCTTTGCCGTCCAGNGGTCGACCCATGGGATCCACGATTCGACCCAGCAGGGCATCGCCCACAGGCACTTCCAGAACACGACCGGTTCTTTTTACCTGATAGCCTTCTCGGAGCTGGTTGGAATCGCCCAGAACTACAACACCTACGTTGTTTTCTTCCAGGTTAAAGGCCAGTCCCAGGGTTCCGTCCTCGAACTCCACCATCTCATTGAACATTACGTTTTCCAGGCCATATACCCGGGCAATACCGTCACCGATGGAGATTACCTCTCCCACTTCGGAAAGGTCCAGCTGCGATTCGAAGCTCTGGATTTCCTTCTTGAGTACGCTTACGATTTCGTCTGTCTTAATTTTCATAGTATTCCTCGCCCAGGATTTTCTGAGATAGTAGGTTCTTTTCCAGTCGCTTCAGTCGGCTGAACAGACTGGTATCAATTTGAAGATCGTTGCTACGAACCACGATTCCACCCAGCAGGGATGGCTTCACTTTTGGCTCCACAACGATTTCCATCTTAAAATAATCTTTCAAAGTATTGCGAATTTCATCCACTACTGGCTGGTCCAGTTCGGTGGCTGATTCGAGAATCACAGTCTTGCGTCCCAGTTGCTCGTCCAGCAATCGGGAATAGGCTTCCACTACGTCAGGCAGGTTGTGAAACCTTTCCTTGGCGCACAATGTGCCCAGGAAGTTATACATTAGCTCTGATACATTGCCCTTAAGGGATTTTTGCAGAAGTTGCATCTTCTGCTCTTCTTCCACCACAGGTGCGGCGAAGAATTTCCATACCATGGGCTCCTGGTGTAGAGCTTTGTTCACATCCTGCAACTCCTGCTCGATCTCAGCAGCCTTATCGGCGGCCAGATCCAGAAGCGCTTCTGCGTACAGATTTCCTATCTTTTCCTCGCTCATTGCGATCCTTTCCATGCACGACGATTCGCCGTTGCGCTGATTTCAGGAGCCGGCTACTAACCGGCAGTATTACGGGCCTGAAGCCCGCCTTAGTTCTGCAGACTTCGAACGGATTTGATAGATTGCTCGATCAAGTCCTTGTGGTCCTTCTCGGACAGAGTTTTACCCAGAATCTGTGAAGCGATCTGCACGGACAATCCGGTCACATCCTTATGGAGTTGATCCAGGGCTGCATCCATGGCCAGATCGATCTCTTTGCGACTACGCTCTCGGATCTGCTCTGCTTCCTTGCGAGCGGTTTCCAGGATTTCGTTGCGCAGTCCCTCCGCATCTTTGCGGGCTTCTGCAATAATCTCCTGGCCCTCCTCTTTCAGGCCATTGAGCTTTTCCATGTAGTCTTCGAGCTTCGCCTCGGCATCCTTTCGAACTCGTTCGGCTCGATCCAGATCTTCATGGATCTTGTTCGAACGCTCGTCCAGTGCGCCGGTGATCTTCTTCCAGGCAAATTTCTGCAGGATAAAGAGGACCAGCAGAAATGTAACAGTGGTCCAGATGGCCAGACCGGGATTCACATCCAGTAATGAAATGCCTCCCTCAGCTGCTAAGAATTCTAACATTCTGATCCTCCTTTCCTACTTCCTATCCTTACTGATCCTGTTGTTCTACTGCAGGCTTGTTTGCTTTTGCGAACTCGCTAACGGTGGACTTGTCCAGAACACCGCCCATCTGGAACGCAATAACGAGAGCAAACAGAGCCGCACCTTCAATCAGGGCCGCAGAAATAATCATGGCTACAGTGATAGATCCAGAAGACTCAGGCTGACGGCTAATTCCTTGAGCCGCGCTATCGCCGATTCGTCCGATTCCAATTCCAGCCCCGATGATCACGAGACCAATTCCGAGCCCTACTCCGATAAATGCTAAGCTGATCATTCTATCCTCCAGTTATCCTTATACTATCCTATACAAATTAATTGCGTTTCTAAACCGATAAGCCTCTACTCTCAATCCTCAGTGCCTGTGCATACTCAGGCCGATGAAGATAGCAGACAGAAGCGTAAAAATGAATGCCTGTAGCAGTGCTACCAGGAGTTCCAGAACATAGAGCGCCGTCATGCCTGTAACGGAGATGATTGGCATCCACCAGGTCTGGAACTGAAAAATAAAGCCTGCGATCACCAGCAGCAGAACGTGTCCGGCCGTCATGTTCGCTAGCAGTCGAATTGTCAGTGCGAATCCTTTCGCCAGAGGACCAATGATGAACTCAATGGGCCACAGCAATGGATACAGAAGCATGGGCACTCCGGCAGGCACTGCATGCCAGAGAAACTTGAATCCTTGATAATGAAAACCAGCCACCCAGATCAGGATGGTAGTAATGGCTGCAAGACTCATGGTCACAGCGATGTCGCCCGTAACAGTAATGCCGGGCCAGACCATCAGCAGAGCGGGATCGGTTTCGCCGGGCCCAGGGTGGTTCCCCAGATGATGAGCTCCGGTAACCAGCTGCTTGGTCATCAAGACCATCTCTCCAAACGGAGGAAAGAGACCTAGAATATTCGAAAAAAGAATAAAGATAAATGCAGTAATGATATACCCAATATAGCCGGGGGTTGGATGGTGCATATTGGCTTCGGCAACATCTTTTCGCAGATACTGCACCAGGCCTTCAATGGCGCCGGCGAATCTTCCCTGAACTCTCAATGGATTGCTTGAGATCTTGTTGGCCGCCGGAATGAATATAATCAGCATTAGAGCGACAACGATGAACATCATCGAAACGCGGCGGGTGATATGCAACGGGAGTCCACCCTCATACTTATAGAGCCGACCCTGATCATCTTTAAAGGTATAGCGGCGGTAAGGGTCGTTGGCGAAGGCCTCGGGCTGCTCATCCTTATAGACCTTCTTGCCCATGGGCTGCCATTCAATAATAACAGAGTCCATCAAGTGATGGGCCAGAGTAGCCTGCAGATCAAATCCGTGCTCCTCCTGGGCTGGCTTGTCATGGCCGGTATCCGCAGGAGAGGTTGGTACTTCCTCCGCATGGGCCGGCACGGCCAGGGTTGCAGCAAATAAGATTAGACTGATGATTCTTTTTGGCATTCCTGTTTAACCAGTTCAAACGTTGGGCCGCCTGGGCCTTTGCAATGAGTCCGGGCTCCTGAAGTAGCCGACTCAGCGTTAGAAATGGTGGTGAAAGCCATCCATTTCCGATCTTCGCATTACATTTTTCTGCCGGGTTACAGCAGCGGGGCATCCGCTCTGACGGAGCCTACTGGCATTCGAGAGAGACAAGCTTTGCCGTCAAGTGAAAGCAGGCGAAGAGCCTTTTCTCATTTCTGCCCGCGGCCATAAATTCCCACCCATAGGGCGCTGGCAACTTCAAAAATGAGGAATGTCCCGATGGCTATGAGAAAAACCACCATAGCCCGGCCACGCAGATCCGGATCATCAAATGAAAAGTAAATCAGGGCCAGCACCACAATTCTAAGTAGAAATCCGGCAGGAACAATGGACAAGCCAAGACGGGGGTATCGGCCTCTCAGGAAGAACCAGGCCCAGAGCAATGGAGGACCGGAAAGAAATATTA
>PBEB01000045.1 GCA_002717505.1 Leptospiraceae bacterium | reverse complement strand
ATTTTTTCTCCTTTCTCGACAACCGAGACTGGATGGCTTTTTCGGCCAACCAGATATTGGGGGCAGAGAAAGAATCTGGGTTTACATTTTTTGCAGAATCCCCTCGGGGCCAGGATTCGGGCCTACACATTTTTTTGAAGAAAGTGGGGATAACTCTCCACAGCTTGTGGCGCGTGCAACAATAGGGGCTGCGGGAACCGGGTCTCGCAGCAAACTGTCTGTCCGTAGACAGGTTTGCTGCCCTCGTCCTTCCTGAACTCGAGGTCGACCCGGCCCCCGCAGACCCTTCACTGATTTCCGCGCCACGGTGCAGTGGGGAAGGCCGGGAAATCATCGGGCGCTCGTCCGTCCTGGACTCGCGCATCGGCCAGCCCCCGGCCGGATCAATAATCTCTCGAAGTCGACCCGGCCCTCGCAGGCCCTTCACTGGTTTCCGCGCCACGGTGCAGTGGGGAAGGCCGGGAGTTGAGCTTCTGCTCGTCTGTTCTGGACTCGCAAATTGGCAGGCACCCGGGCCGGATGAAGAATCTAGAGATGGCCAAGCCCTGTGGCCATTGGTCAAGATCTAGCGCGGCCCCGGCGCCGAGTTTATGCGAACCTTCGGTTCGGGTATTTGCGGTTTGGCGGAGTTTATTCGAACTTTCGGTTTGGGTTTGCGCGGTGGGCAGTGTTTATGCGAACTTAGGCTGGGCGTAAATTTAGGTGCGGCTTCCCCCCCGGGTTCTGATGATGGGAGCTCGCGGTTCCTATTGACGCGCCAATGGGTTTTGAGTGGTAGTTCCGGAGCGATTAGTCCAAAGGCTCGGGGCTCAATGTTATCCAATGCAGCTCGATGAGATCCGATTCTTCGGTGGACGTCTTGATCAGGAAAAATGCTGGGAGGGTCGACTTCGGGTGTTATTTACATTATAATACAGTCGTGCATAGTCATTATTATGCCTAAGGAACAGTAGCATATCTAGTGTTAGATAAAAATATATGTATAAAAAAAATAAATAATTGTTGTATCGTGGAACATGGTTTTAGAACTCTGTCCAAACTCCTGGAATGAGGTTCCTTGCTATGAGACAGATACTGATCGCTACGATACTTTCTTTGTTCGCTGTAACCTGTATGGGTTCGGCAAATGAAGGACTGGATCCGGAGGCTCTTGCAGCCCTTGGATTGTCGGCTGGTCCGAGGGATGTGTCCGCTGAGACGCAACCGACCGGTGGCACAAATACTCCTACATCACCCGCATCATCCAGCACATTCATTAGTGCAGAAGATGGAGGGACCGTTTCCCTCGGGAATGAGGTCGTGCTCACGATTCCGCCAGGGTCCATGGATCAGGATCGCACTATTACTATTGAGCGCCTGGATACTCTTCCCAGCGGGTATGCAGATGAATACCAGAGCTACGGTCAGGCGTACAAATTCGGTCCGAGCGGTACTCAGTTCGATCCAGGAAATCCAGCCACAGTAAAAATAATATATAATAACCAGCAGATTACAACACAGGGGCTTGACCCGGATTCCTTGAATCTCTTCTATTTCGATCCGGAAATTAACCGCTACATTGCTTCCCATTCGCGTGTGAACAATGGAGAGTTAGTGGCTACGATAGAGCATTTCACCGATTATATGCCAGGGGCGCTGCCATCCCTTCCGGGGAATGTTCCTCCGGCTACTCCCGGATTGGCGGCATTGCCGGGCGGACAACTGCGAGCAGGAGCTCCCATTATGTTGCGTACGCGCGCAACAGATGTTAATGGAGTAGCGGGCGTTCAGGTGTTTTACCGCACCTACAACGGGGCCCCTCCAGGGACTCCGTTCGGAAGCTCCAATCCGAATAGCGCCTGGATGAAGCGACAACCGGCGGTGGCCAATAATCTGAATGACCCGGATGCCTGGTATTTTGTTGTACCGGCAAGCGCGACGTCGCCTACACCTGGGTGGACTATTGAATATTGCTTCATTGCGTATGATAATCAGGGCACACCGAGCGCGCCCGGAGGAGTACCCCAGGGCTGCGTGCCGGTTACAAGGTCAATCAATCGTTTCATTGATACCACGCAGGCAATCACGGTGAACGGTGGAACTTTTGCTGCTGGCGGGAAATATCATATATCCGCTCGAGCCCGGGATAATACCAATAACCTGTTTCCCATCTATCCAGACGGTACGGACTTTCAGTATTCCTGGGATAGTTCGATGTCCATGGGGACTCTATCCTTTGGATCGCCCGGCAATCAATGGAGCGTCATGTACGAAGCCGTGGAACAGTTGAACCCCGGAAACCCGGATGTACCTGTGAATTCTGTGGGTGCGAACCTAACCGTTAGTCTTGCCCCTTATCCCTGGATGCCTGTGGCCCCGGCGACCTTTAACGTTACACCTGGCTCGATTGTTGCCCTGGATATTCTGGATCTGGCGGATGAGGTGGTTAACACCGGCGTGCATACAGCAAGGGAAGGGAATACATATCAATTCGATGTGCGCGGCCGAGATAGTTCAGGAAACATGATTGCCATTGTTCCGCAGCAGTATGCCTCCGGAGGCGGATGGACCGTCTTGCCGAACACCTCCGCCGGTCCAGCTGCGGCTCATCCGGGATCCATTACGAATATTACGGGATGCCCACCCACGCCTTGTCCTCCTCTTTCGCCCTCCAGTTCGGGTCTATGGGACACTCTGGATGTGGTAGGACATGTAGGGGTCACGGTGAACTTCGTGGGGCATTCTACATTCGCTATATACAATGTTCTACCACGAATCCTATCTACCCTTGGCCCTGGTTATTTCATTTCGGAGCAACCGCACCATACGGCCAATGAATCTGCCCAACCCTCTATGGTTTTAGTGGGTCCAACTCTGTACTTCACTTACATGCACCAGAATGACTGGGAGTCACCTTACACAGGCAGCGGAGTAGGATACGGATACGAGTTGCGAGATAATCGCCTCGATGCCGCCACTGATGGGCCCATCTCTGATGCTGGTACTTCGGATGGAATTACCAGTCACCTGAACTATGATGCATGGCCACAGCAGTCTTTCATGGCCACTGATGGGACCGTACCGTACATCATCTACTCCGAAAGCAGTACCAGTGCAGAGAGTTCGGGAACTAATCAGATCCGAATCAAAAGGCTAACGCATCCAGGGGGGCAGTGGCAAAATATTCCAGTCTCTGTCGCCGGGCGTTCTTCCCTAAACCTCAGTGCTTCCTATGATGCGCTGAATCCGTCCATGGCCTTCGTTGGGTCCGACCTCTGGGCTGCTTGGAGCGAGAAAAATGCCGCAGGGCGCTGGCAGATCGTTGTGAAGTGTTTTTGTAGCGGCACCTGGCAATTGATGGCGACGTCAATCAATGCGAACCCGGGTAGGGATGCAGAGGCGCCTATGGTTGCCGATGCAGGTGGTATGCCCATGGTCCTATGGGTTGAAGACAATGGTACGGGGAATCGACAATTGCGATCTCGTGTTTGGAACGGCTCCTGGGGCAGCGCGCAGAATCTCAGTATTAACAATCCTGGAACCATGAATGCAAGTCCAGTGAGCGTAGCCGGAAGCGGTAACCGTCTTACTATCGCGTGGCGCGAGTCAACGGCCAATAATCAGTTCGTTTATGTGCGACGCTATTCGGGTGGTCCATCGGGAACCTGGAGTTCTTTTGAGTCGCCAGCCGCTCCTTTGAATTCCGATACTGGTTTTACCGCTAGCTCGTGGAAGGGGACCCCGATTGTTGCCGTGGATGCAGCTGGCCGGCCATATGTGCTGGTCACCGAAGGCTACAGTGCCGGGCCATCGAGTACCAATACGAGGCTCATGCACTTTAACCCACTCCTGGGAACTTGGGTAGATGATGGGCAGATTAATACTCCAGGTAAAACCGTGGAAGATGCATCTATGGCCATCTATGGGTCCAAGGTCTATATTCTCCATAATGAGGATAATCCATCAGGCACTCAGAACGGAAATCCCGGAACGAACAATGCAATGTCCCTGAAGGTCTATAAGTAAACAGAGGGATTCTAACGCGGAAAATCGGGGGCCAATGCTCTTATTTGGCCCCCACTCTGTCCGGCATTGGATTGCCGCACGGCATCAAATATTGTCACCATTGCGGACTTTCGGTTCGGGTCGGCCCGACCGGTTGTTCTAAGCCGAACAGCGGCTGAGGGCGGACTCAGGCATCATGGCTGGAGCAGTTCCCTTGAAGTCCTAACTGGATTGGTTGGTTTCCTTTTTGGTCGAGGCAAGCTTCATCCTTTTCCAGGATGGTGTCTGAGGTATGTAACGTCCGAGATATGGGTTGACTTGCATCTGTGCTCAAGTGATATTCTGCCATGGGCCGGCCATGGCATCGTTTTTCTCTGGCATTTCTTGCGGGAGCTTTCCTGATTAGCGGAACCCTATCAGCGGCTCCGGAAGGCGGTGATAGGCAGCAAGGGCGAATTTCCGTGTCTATGGGTTTCGATGAGGGTGCGGCTTCCTTTCATAGCGCGGGGCTTTTCGCGCAGATCCAGTACCATCCATCGGATACCTGGTCAGTGGGGCTGGGGAGCTCCTATGCCGATCAGAAAGCGAATCATCATCAGTCTTACGTAGAAGGCGTTACATCCTGGAAGTTTCGAGGAGTGGATCGTCGCTTTTTTCTATCGGCTCGGCTATTCTTGCTGGCGCCGGGTGAGGATTCGGACCGCAGGATTATCCCATATCTTGGAATTCAGGCGGGATATGTGTCCTCTTTCTCCGCCCGATATGTCTCAGGTCCGCACTTTGGCCAGGCTTTTCCCGGGGCCGGAGGGTTTGCTCCATTTCAAGCGAACGACATTCAAATCGGTTCTATTGAGGTTGCTGGCCAGTACTATGGCGAATTGCAGCTCGGGGCGCTGGTTCGTCTTCAGTCCGGCATTAGCCTTGGTTTCCATATTGGTTACTCCACGTATGATCCGCGTCAAAGCCGTGCAAAACACCATTGGCCCGTACTTTCGCTAGATCTCTCTCAGTTTCCACAGTATTCGGACAACCTATCCCACTCAAACTTGCTGAGGGACCTTCTGGAGATTGACCTGCTGACCGCTCGGCGGGAATACATACTGCGTGCCAGTCTACCGAAGGCGGAGCGAATGACTCTTAGCATTTATTTTGAATATCGTATGTGACGCTACTCTGGTCTACTGAGTGTAAGTCAAGTGGCAGGTCACCCAGTGATTGAGATTTTCGCGTTCGCATTGTGTTCTATGCGAACCTCATCACAGATGTGCCCATGGCCGCTCTTCGAATGGTCCGGGTTATCGCAAACCACAGAGCATCTACTCATCCTTGTATTTCGAGTTCGCTTGCTTCAAGCGTTTGAGAATGTTTTGATAAACGTTGTAGCGGCCAAGCAGGAACCGTAGAACCCATCGGTCCGCCAGTTTGACTATGGGGAGCCCAAACAGACTGACAAATACTGTGGAGGCCAGCAAAAGAGTTACCAGGTAGGTTCCTGCAGGATCTTCCGAGAAGAATAGTCCTGGAGTGTTCATTCCGAAGAATCCTACGATCAGGTTTAGAGGAAGGAAAATCCCGGAAATCAGAGTGAGTGTGAAAATGGTGCGGTTCAGACGTTCGCTCTTGATGGAATCGTGGTAATGATGCAGGCTATCGAGCTTGGATTTGAGGTTTGTGAGGCTGCCCTGTTGAAAGATAATGTCTTCTTCCAGATCTTTAAACCAGTCCGCCGTTTCGCCAAATTTAGATCGATGCCTGCGATTGAACTCTTTGAAAACAAGGGAATTTCTGTAGTAGTAATTCTCGATTCGCGCAACATCCTTCTTTATGTCAAACCAGAGGTCCATAAAGTAGGCAGGAATCTTTCGAGTAAACAACGCATCTTCCAGCCTTTCGATCTCGGCAGAATAGGCAGTCAGGATCCGCTGATTGCGAGAATGGTAGGCCTCGATGCAATCGGCCAGGGATTCGTAGGCATCAGGCAGTTTGCGAAACAGGCCCTCGTTTCGTTCGAACATGCAGACTTCTCCCTGTCTTAACAGAAAGACCTCGGCCGTGGTGCCCAACGCTTCGTCCTCCATTCGTAAGCGGCGAATCACCAACAACTGGAAATCATCATAGTCTTCGTAGGTAGTGGGCTGATCTCCGGGCTCCAGGACAGTATTCAGCTCATCCCTGTAATTCTGTGTGATTTCATCTATTGTATATGTCCGGGCCCTGGAATCCATAGGACATTTCAATTACAGCCGGGAAGTATAGCAAGCATATCAACTGGACAGAGAGCCAGGCGACTTAGTAGATTTCAAAGCTTCTTTTCCCGCGGGATTGACCGTTGATCTGCAGTTCAAGCATATGCTCCCCTGGATATAGAGTTCGGGTTGTCATATTTGCCTGTAGCTGATGGGTCTTTCTTAGATGCACTTCTTCACCCTTGTCTAGACGTAGCCTCTTTAACTTGAAGACTTTCCCTCGATTCAGCTCACCTACCTTGTTGCGAAAATAGATCAAATAATCGATGATCAAATCGCATGGCTTCCGGGCATGAACCGTTAACTCAAAAGCAAGGCTGCTACCAATCCTGGCTTTGCCAGGTACGGTGAAGTCACTGATTCTAATCGCGGGATTCTTAGCGTATCCCAGTAGTTTCATAGCTTCTGGATGGCCCTGTTTGATGAGGCCGCGAAGGCTGTGGTTAATGATAAAGGCCATTTCTTCCGGCTTTTGACGCCCCGTGGATTTCCATCGCAGGAGCGTTTTCACAACCAATGATGGATCTTCCTTTGAAATGTCATTCATGTGGTTGGCCACAGAACGAGTAACGAACCGAGTAGAGTCCGCGAACAGTTCATCCAGTACGGGCAGGGCTGATTCCAGAGGTAGACCTATCTTTTTTGCCCAGGGAAGTTTAGGTCTCAGTCCTTCTGAGCATAGCCTGCGGACATGATAATGGGAGTCGTATTTCCATTCATGGATCTTTTCCATTGTGCGATCCGGAAATGCATTGATGAAATACCGAATGGCGTCTTCGGCTGAGAAGCGTTGTGTTAATTGATAAAGGGCCTGCAGAGAGAACTCCAGGTCATTCTCATTGCATCCGTATCGGAAAACGAACTCATTGTACGGAGCGTAAATGAAATCCCCGAAGTCGCCGTCCGACAGGGATGGATCTGCCGGAGGAGGCAAAGACTTCAGAATGAGCTTTGTCGCCTTCCGATAGTCCGGGGGCAGGTATTTCTTCAGCATTTCTGCCATCCAGCTGATACGAGCCTTGAGTTCCCTTTCTTTGAATCCTTTAACTGTGTCGCTTACGAAGCCTTTTGCCTGAAAAGTGGGATGAACTCTTTGTAGCTCGAAGGCAATGGACTCCACCTTCTTGCGGTTGAATAGATGATCCTTTAGTAGAAACTTTTTATTGCTCTGCGTCATTGCTAACCCGGCCATCCATCGGTATTCTATATTGCGCTGACTCTTTTATCAAAGGAGTCCTCTGCGAAGAGTGGCAGCCTGAAAGGCCCGTGCCCGATAAACATCTCTTCTCGCTTACGCGACTACGAAGCAAGCAATTGTTCTCTTACCGGGTCGGTTTTGTCCATGCTCCATTTGTGTGCTACAAAAACGGAGGGCCAGCGTGATGGTAGTGGCCCGTCGGCTGCCCGTATAGTGTGCAGCGAATGCCGAAAAAATGGCTCCGGTAGAGGAAGCGGTAGGCCCTCTTTGTGAAGGGACCCCGAAGAGCCATCTACGTTGGAGAATACCGGTCATAGAAATCATGTTTTCGTTGGCCATCGCACTGTCGGTATTGGTGGGTATGCTGGATTGATTTTGCTGATTGGTACCAGGCGGAGAGGTCAATCCAATCCACTGGTAATTCTCAAACTCCGGCCATTTTTTTGAGTAATACAAAAGTGCCTAATTGGTTGTGCTCCGTATGGCAATGGCGTAACGTCGCCTCTATGGGTGATAGTCAGGAAAATCGATCAGGCTCCAACTATGGGGAGGCTGCGGGCAGTTTCAGCTTATGGAAGGTAGTATCCGCCTCATCCGCTGGAACTCTCATTGAGTGGTACGATTTTTATATTTTTGGCAGTCTGGCCACCATTATCTCCAGACATTTTTTTCCTGCCGGTAACGATATGGCGGCTTTGTTATCCACCCTGGCAATATTTGCCACGGGATTCATCGTCCGTCCCTTCGGTGCGCTGGTATTTGGTCGCATCGGAGATGTGGTTGGTCGAAAATACACCTTTATGCTCACTCTGGCCATTATGGGCGGAGCCACTTTCTTGATCGGATTATTGCCGTCCTACGAAACCATTGGGATTTTTGCCCCTCTTTTGCTGGTGGCCTTGCGTTTACTGCAAGGCCTTGCCCTGGGAGGAGAATATGGCGGTGCGGCCACTTACATTGCGGAGCATTGTCCGGATGGTAAACGAGGATTCTACACAAGTTTTATTCAAACCACAGCAACGCTGGGTTTATTCGTTTCCCTTGGGGTGATTCTGGCCGTGCGATTCGGGGTGGGTGAGGATTCCTTCAGTCAATGGGGTTGGCGCATACCGTTTCTGCTCTCTCTGGTTCTATTTACTGTTTCCTATTATATCCGAATTCGCATGAATGAGTCTCCGCTTTTCGCCAAAGCAAAGTCTGAAGGGAAGACATCGGTAAATCCGATTCGCGAAAGCTTCACAAACCCTGCCAACCTGAAACTTGTGCTTCTAGCTCTGTTTGGTGCAACGGCCGGGCAGGGTGTGGTCTGGTATACAGGTCAATTCTATGCTCTGTACTTTTTACAGACTCAGCTCGGTGTCAGCCTTGTGGATTCTAATATCATCATCGCCATTGCATTGATTCTGGGAACTCCATTCTTTATCTTCTTTGGAAAGCTGTCTGACCGGATTGGCCGAAAGCCCATTATTCTCACAGGATGTCTTCTGGGAGCTCTAACCTACTTTCCTCTGTACATGGCGATGTATCAAGTGAAGAATCCTGCCATGGGGGCCGAGGTCTCTCTCATGCAAGGGGCACTGCTGGTGGTCATTGTTCTGGTTCAAGTGCTGTATGTGACCATGGTCTATGGCCCTATCGCCGCATTTCTGGTGGAACTTTTTCCAACCAGGATTCGCTATACGTCTATGTCTCTACCTTATCACATCGGGAACGGTGTCTTCGGTGGTCTGGTACCTTTTACGGCAACAGCCCTGGTGGCGGCCACTGGTAACATCTACGCAGGTCTGATCTACCCTGTGGCTATAGCTTCCATCTGCTTTGTGGTGGGCCTGTTTTTTCTTCCACAGACGCACCATCATCGTTTCTGGGACTAGCGGCTTCAATCGGCGGAAAGGGGGGATTCTTTGGAAGATGCCCGGATGTCGGCAAGGAGTGTTGATTCACCGGGCCCGGATGCCCGGGGTTAAATGCGGCGCATGACCGAGCACGATTTTTTAGAATTATTTGCCTGGTATCACTCCTCTAGCTCAACGGGAAATGCAGGGGCACCTGCATCCAGTACTGGAATACCCATCTGCCTTCCCAGATAAGTGCTGTTCGCCATAATGGCCATGCCCATGTCGCGATTCGGGTACAGTCGCATCATGCAAACGAAAGCCGCTCCTGCTCCACCATGCGCCAGTTCAAGCTCCTGGCCTTCGCCCTTGATGAACCAGCCAAGGCCAATGCCGTAGCCTTCAAATTGTCCGTCCTGGAAAGTCGCTCTGGTCTGCATCATTTCCTGCACGCTTTCGCCGGAAAGAATACGAACTCCATCGTAACTTCCGCTTCCAAGCAATGCCTTCATAAACCGACCCAGGTCCTCCGGTGAGCCGATTAATCCAGTGGAACCCTTCTGGTCAGAATACAGACGATTGAACCAGTATCGATCATCCTTCTTCCTGATGGCTTTATCCATATCAATATAAATAGGCACCAGGTAACTCATGAAGTCGATGGGATGGGAACCCACGGATTCATGATCCTTCATTTCCTCTGAGTATACAAAATCGGTTCGCTCCATCTTAAGCGGATGCAGAATACTCTTTCGAATGAATTCTTCGTAGGACATGCCACTTCGCTTTTCAATTAAAGCTGCCAGAGCCATGTATCCAATATTGGAATACTGAGCTTTACTACCTGGCACAAAGTCCAGCTCAGTGTAGTCTTCTAATTTGATGCGAAATAAGTCCGTCTGATTAGGATGAGGATCACCTTCGTAATGAATCCATCCAATGATCTCCGGACCGGCATCCGAGAGTCCCGAGGTATGAGAGAGAAGTTGCTCAATTGTAATGGAATTTGAAACATCCTCTCCATCCCACTCAGCCCGAAAAAAGGGTATGTATTTCTTAATCGGGTCTTTTATCGAAAGTAGACCCTGTTCCTGCAATTGCATCACTGCCACTGCAGTAAAGATTTTGGTAATGGACCACCACTGGTAGACGTCCCCGGCCGTAGCTTTGCGATTGGTCTCTGGATCTGCCAGTCCAAAGCCGCGAGAAAAGACAGTCCGATCACCCTGAATTGCTATAAAAGATAAGCCCGGCGGGTCTCCAGCATCCGTAATGTTATTCAAGTAGCGCGCAAGTTCCTCCTTAGTATTCAAAGGACCGGTTTCAGGCAGCGTGGGAGGAAGGATGGCGCAGCCAGAGATAATGAAACTGACTAGCAATGCAGTGGCGAAAGACATGGATGGGTTCAAGTTCCGGAGTTGCCTGATTGTCATAGTATAGATACCTGTTTTCGTTCAAGATAAGATTCCTTAGAGGTTCATCTGGTCCAGAAAGTTCACTGACTTCAAATAAGATTCCATAGCCGGAAGCCCGTTCGCACCTTTCGGGCTATTGGACAGCGCCTATTTGGGGGGGGAGTTGCGTAGCCCACGGAAAGCTATGGGAAAATGACTTTCCGAATGGGATTGGTCTGGAGAGAGTGTAGTCCGGTCTGTTCTGAGCGTTTTACCGGGTTCTAAACAGTCAATTTCTCCAGAGGTCAATGCCTTAATCTAGAGCCCATTGGAGCAAAGCAGGAGAATCAGCTTTGAAGATAATCTGTATTGGTCGAAATTACCGGGATCATGCTGCGGAGCTAAAAAATGCAATTCCGGAGGAGCCTGTGATCTTTATGAAACCGGAATCGGCCATCCTCCCGCCCGATGCCGCTTTTCGCCTTCCAAAGTTCAGTCAAGAGATACATCATGAAATCGAAGTAGTGTTACGCCTGGGAGAGCAGGTTACCGATCTAAACGCAACCACCGCCGACTTGAAATCAGCTGCCCATCGAAAAGATGCGCTGGACTGCATTGAGGCTGTTACGGTGGGGCTGGACTTCACAGCGCGAGATCTGCAAAACAAGCTGAAGGCAAATGGGCTGCCATGGGAAAAAGCGAAAGCCTTCGATGGATCTGCAGTTCTTGGAACATGGATGCCAGCCACGGACCTGGATCTCAATGATCTGAGTATTTCATTGAGAATAAATGATGAAGAGCGCCAGTCTGGACATTGCAGAGATCTNCTTTTTGACTTTGCNTATTTGATCNNCTANATTTCNCAATTTTTCACACTNCAGCCTGGCGATNTNATNTTNACCGGTACTCCTGCCGGCGTNGGCCCGGTGAAGGCTGGAGANGTGCTGATTGGGATACTCAATGGAAAAGAGCTTTTCTCGTTGAACGTAACAGATGACATTGCTTCTTGATNNCCTTCAAGATTGCANTNTCCCGGATGCCTGAATTCCTTCCCCTAGTTGGGCCACTTTCAAGCTAAGATAGTCTCTTTCGGGAAGCGAATCTGTTTTACGTGCCGCACTGCGAAAGTCCTGCATTGCTTTCTCTGGCTGATCTGCCATTTCGTAGAGATGGCCGCGAACGGTAAAAAGACGGTGGTGTTTTCGCATCAAGGAATGATCTTCCAATTGCCGGATCATCTGTAGTCCGCTTTCCGGGCCTTCCACCATGGCCAGAGCAATAGCGCCATTCAATGCAATCATCGGGTTCGGATCCAATTTGCCGAGCAATTGATAGAGTCCCAGTATTTGAGGCCAATCGGTATTCGAAACATCCCTCGCTTCACAATGCAGGGCATGGATCGCTGCCTGAACCTGATAGATGCCCGGGGGCCCCTGGCGAAGCGCCTGGCCCAGCAAGGCCTGGCCTTCCCGGATGTTCTCAGTATCCCAGAGGCTTCGGTCTTGATCTGCCAACGGTACCAGTTCGCCATGCGGCCCGGTTCGAGCCCCGCGTCTGGAATGTGAAAATAGCATTAAAGCCAGCAGCCCCTGGACTTCCGGCTCAACGACCAGTGAGTGCAACTTTCTTGTCAGAAAGATAGCCTCCTCGGCCAGATCCACTCTTTGCAGCTTTGCTCCAGCCAAAGCCAGGTAGCCTTCATTGAACATCAAATACAGGACCCGCATGACTGGCCTCAGTTCTGGTGTTTTTCTGTAATCATCTGCTGGTTGTGCAAGAACCGGGGACTCTCGAATCTTCCGTTTCGCACGACTGATTCGCTGCGCCATGGTTCTTGCAGGAACCATGAAGGCTCTGGCAATCTGTTCCGTGCTCAATCCTGCTACAGCGCGGAGGGTCAGGGCTATGGCGGAGGCTTCGCTTAGCGCAGGATGACAGCAAAGGAATAGAAAATGGATGGTATCCTGTTCATCGTGGGGTTCATGCTGCTCCTGGAAGACAGTTTGCTCGCGACGCTTTCGCGCAACGTCCTGGCGCACCCGATCGATCAAACGTCTTGATGCTACGGTCAGAAGCCAGGCGAAAGGATCCTTTGGCCAGCCCTCTTTCGGCCACCGGGCATTGGCAGACATCAGAGCATCCTGTAGTGCCTCTTCTGCATCGGCAAAATCTCCGAACCGCCGCACCAGAGCTGAGAGTATTCTAGGCGAAATGTCCCGAACCAGGGACCTTAGATCATCCGGTTCTATACTCACGGTTTTGGTCCGCGCATAACCTGCCTGACCTGGATAGGCATATTCAAAGGCTCTCCGCCCGGGCCGGGGGCCGCACTGGCCATTTCAGCGAGTTCCAGAGCCCGCTCTTCAGAATCCACATCAATTACCCAGAAGCCTGCCAGGAACTCTTTTGCTTCCGGAAATGGACCGTCGGTAATCGTTGGGCTGGAACCTGTTTTGGCATGGACTATCTTCGCCTCTTCGGGACCTACCAGAGCCTGAATATCTACCAGTTCACCATTCTCCTCCAGCATTCGATTGAATTCCCTGAGAAAATCCATGTGCCGGCCCACATCCTCCGATGGCCAGTTGCCTATAGAATTGGTCTGCCATTCTCCCCAGGGAAATTGCATCATCAGTAAGTACTTCATTTAACCTCTTGCTCCTCTTTCTGTCTCAATTGCTTTCTTTGCCGGGAAATCATTGGCATCGATTCTCAGACTTCACCGCAAATTGATGAGGTGATGTCTCACCGAGTCCACATCTTGCCGGCTTGTTGCCTGAATTCAAAGCTCCTGGGCCAGGGCAATGATCAGTCCTTCCGGACCCCGTATATAGCAAAGTTTATAGCTACTTTCGTATTTCACAATTTCGCCCATCAATCGGGCTCCCTGTTTCTGGAGTGTGCCAACGGTGGCCTCAATATCGTGGACGGCAAACATGATCCTTCGGAGTCCGCAGGCATTGGGTGGTGCTTCGTGATTCGAAGACTCTAAGGTCGGATGCAAAAATTGCATCAATTCGATGCGGCACTGAGAATCGGGGGTGCGCAGCATGGCGACGTTTACTCTGGCATCTTCAAGTCCAATTGTAAGATCTACCCATGCACCCTGAACCATGGTCTGGCCTTCTAGCTCAAGACCCAGCGCTTCAAAGAATGAAACGGCTCCCGACAAATCCTGTACTACCACTCCTACGTTATCCAATCGCTTAACATGCATGGTACATCCTCCTGCTCTTGGCCCCGAGCATCCAAGAGCTTTTTATATGGGTCGTAGCAGAACTGGGTAAATCGACATACCTGGAAAAAAAACTGCAAAAGTGAAAAGTCTGCGTAAGTCCGGTATTTTCGGTGCTCAGTGATGATGTAACGTTAGAGAATAGAGTTCAGACTGAAATTCGAGAATTTTCCTTGCGTTGAAAAACGGATCGATCTCTTAGAAGGTCCGGAGAAAGGAGGTAGGAAGTATGTACAAACTTATTGGCCTAGTCTTCTGTATTTTCATGGGCATTACTGCTATATCGCTGGGCGCTGGCGCTGCCTACCCACCAATCAACAATGTTGCCCAACCGGTTGTCTGCTCCGGCGGACAATTGTCGGCACAGCAAAGCATTACGACGCCGCTACCGGATCGGACCTACATTCAGGCTGAATATGTTTGTGTGGATTCCACCGGAAACATAGAACCTCTAAACAAGTTCTGGATTGCTCTGGTGTCCGGGACTTTTTACGGGATTATTCTGTTCGGAGTCTTCTGGGGCATCATCGCAATCAAGAAAGGCAAGAGTTGATGCATTCATGGCATGCCAGAACCGGGATGATGGGTCCGACGCAGATTACTTGATAGCCGATTCTATGGCCGCGACCATTTGCTGTGCCTGCTCCACTAATTCTGGTTTAAATGGAATCCGCTGCGAAAGATTCACATCGGAGTATTTTATCTCCATATAGCTTTTCTTCTCGTTTAGTTCAATGCTCTTAATGAGATGCAAATGATATCTCCTGGATTCTCCGTTGCTTGCAAAGATTTCCAGGACGTTATTCTCGTATACTACAAGGCCATATCTCGGATCCGGTATTGCTATCATACGGTCTCTAGACTACAAAGATGTAAAAAATCCTGGCCTTTTTTTGATGAGTAAAGAACGTTACATTCGCGCGCTGAAAGGAATACAGGATCTGCGGCGCATAGAGCAGGTCCGATTCTTGTTCTCGATGATTGGACCATAGGAATCCCATGATCGGTTCCTGTTGATTCCGAATTCAATACCGTATTGGGACGAAAAGTAATATCAGAATCAGAAAGATGATGGTAATCTGCCGGCATTACCCGGTTTTATTATGAGCAAGGCCCCTGCATGAAACAGTTTTTGACCATGCTGCGTTTGATGACTGGCCTCACCGCTGGTGGACTGACCTCTGTCCTCGTTCTCAGTACCTCCCTGGGTTTGGGTCTGGCTCTGTTGATCTTTGTCCAGATGAATCCTCTCTGGGCTTTGCTCGTATTGCCCCTGGTCCTCTCAGGGCCATTGTTCTTGTTATGGGCATCAATGGAATTTCTGCGATTTCGCCGATGGCCAGAAAGAAAGCCGTTCTCCCTGGAAGGTGATCTTTTCGTAATTCAGCAGATGAATTCTGAAGTCTGGCATTCGGCCAGCATCGAGATTCAGTGTCCCGGCTCGAATAAAGAACAGAAAAGAATGATCCACGACGCGCTTAGAAGATTTTGTGCCCGGGCGAATGGAGCTATCTACGAATCAATGTGGGGCAGAATAATTAAATGGCAACTTGACTCGCCTATGTCCGCCGCAGGCGATGCGAATTCTCAAGTCGCCTGGAGTTTGTACCGATTTCTTTCCGGTCAATTGACAGGTCTCGTCAACAAAGGTCTTCCTTTGAAAACGGTGTTGGTTACGATTTCCCCTTCAGGTAGTCATGTAATGCCGGAATCGGAGACCATGAGTCAGTAACTGATGAAATGATCTCCGTTGGGAGGTCAGGCTTTCTGCTGCTTTCAGATGAAACGTTATATCGAAGCGCTGAACTCGGAAAATAAAGCCTTGCGCTTGCCGCTTTTCGCGGAGATCATCGGAGGATGAAAGAATCATTCTATGAAGAAGTGAAAAACAAAACAGAGTGCTCCGAATGTGGAAACAAGGACATGGGAATCGCTTACGTACATGATAATAAGGGCGCTGTGAAGAAGAAAGGTANGACGTTGGGGATGGATTCCTTCACNCCCACCGGGAATCTACTGCTCATNATGTGNAANCAATGNGGCTTTGTNGCNAAGAGCTTCGGNGTTCCGCGATAGGGCACTGATCGGAGGTAGNCCATTTTNGGAGCTATGGTCAGAGCCAGCTTTCAGGCCTGTGTGCCCTGGTTCGGAGGGCAGTCAGCATTCGCCGGGGAAATCCGTCGTTCCCTGGCAGGCAAGAGTAGCTCTCTCGCGCAATCTCATTGGAAGAGCCTACCCAGCATCCTTTATTAAATGTACTGATTTTGCAGAGGGCAGGCTGGATTCCAGACAGGTAAAATCACGAAGCTTACGGATGCTGGCAGCGCGTTTTGCCTCCTTCTCATTGAGTCCTGCGTGCCCGTAGTGATGCAGCCCCGTGTCTATAATCGGGTTCGAAGAGCTCTAATTGGATTGACGCCGGTACATCCTGCGAAGATCTGATGTAGCCATGAAGTATGTTGTAAATCTATGCTTTTTAGTAACCGGTATTGTACTCTCCAGTGTACATTGTGCAACCAGTTATGCAAGTATCTACAGCGACCGACCAATCGGGCCAGATGTTGAAGACATACGACCTCTTGAGATTCAATTTTCAAGAGTCCCGGGAGAGGAAGAAGGTACCGGGGGGATGGCCGAGGCGAATATTAACAATTATGATTATGACCTGTACATGCAGGTAAATTCACATTTCAGGGTAACGGACTCGGCTGATGTCAAAGTAGTGTATGCAACTAGAACTGTACATTACCAGGAGTCCGGTGGATTACAGACCTGCTTAACGGCCGCCACCCTTTTCGCTTTCCCGGTCCAGACGGANAGTATTACCGAGGCCGAATTCAGGGTNTTCAAGAATGGTGTTNTGGTAGAGACCTATAACTACCGAATCAATCAGACTTCAATCTGGGGTTGGCTATCCATTCCATTGGCCACCGTTGTATTGCCCCTGGCCAATACAGTGACAGAAGTTGCCACCTCTGGCAGTCTGGAACTGCATAAGCGAGTGATTAACCGATTCACCAGAGACTTTTATAATACGTCGGTGCTGGTTAACAAGGGCAAAGCGGACAAACCGGGTAATAAGGAGACTGTCTTTCTTGTTCTCGAAGGTCAGAACACGTCGTCGAAGTACAAAGAGCAGAACACCATGGCCAGCAATCTGCTGGGACTGGCGCTGGTGAACGGAGGTTATACCATTCGCGACAACGAAGATTTAAAGCCAATTCTTAAGGAGTTAAATTTTTCTCAGAGCGGATTAACCAGACAGAGCGCCATCCGAATTGGAGAGATTACCGGCGCTACCAAGATCATTACGAGCAACATTCTGTACTACAATTACAGCGAAGCGGATGACGATTATAAGATTACGATCGTGGCCCACATTACGGACATCAATAGCGGCGAAGTAGAATGGAAGAATCTGTACACTCTTGAAGGAATAGATATCGAGTCAATGCTGGCTGCAGGGTCTGCGAAGTTGCTCTCGGATCTTCGAACTGCGGGATATCGTTGAATTCGCAGGGCTACAGCTACAAACTCTAGCATTCACCGGGTCGCTAACTGGAGAAATTCTTCTGATTCCTGGTGGCTCAGGGGCGGCGAGAAATTGACTTGAAGCCTGGAAAGCCAAAGTGAAACGTCTGACTGTGCTTGTGATCTGTTCCTTTAGCGTCGAGCTATAAGGTCATAAGTATTCCAAGTAGTCCCTTCGCAAACAGGCAATTCGAATGTGGAAAACAGCGCCCTCTGATCATGGGCGAAACGCTTAGCCCAGCGCTGCATTCACCTGAGAAACAAATTCTTCAACCAGACCTCGATTGGATGGATCGATATCCGTCAGATTGCTGATCCGGTTCTTCGCTTTGACCTTGATCCACATTTCTCCTTTCTTGTTTTCCTCAACTTCCACTTCATTTACGTGATTGATATGAAATCGGTCACTGCCCCCGTTGTGGAAATTCTCAATAATACGACCATCAAAGGACAGAATGAAACCCACCGAATTTGTTACTTCAACCATACATTTCTCCTGCGCTGCCCGGGATCTGGCAACGGTTCCCCGAAGAGTAGGGCATGAAATAATCGAATCAAGTAATTTAAGTTGAAAAATCGTATCCGAAGAATCCCTGCACGAGTCCTGGAAGTAACCAGACCAGACCAGACCAGAACTGCAGGCAGCATCAAATATGTTGTCACCATTGCAGGTGTACAACGCGGATATTTAAACAACGTTATAGCGAGATCGTCTCAGGGAGCGGAGGATTGCCTCTCCAGGTTCTTCCGTAGCCTGGAAGGCGCTGACATGAAATGAGCTTCCACCAGTAGTTTTTCCAATTCTTTCCAGTGAGTCTTCGCATTGAGCTTCACGCCGACCCATCCCTTTGGCCCCATATAAGGCGGCACAAAGTAGCGATCCGGATCCCTTTCCACTAGCTCCGGCTGGATCAGCGGCGGCGCCTTGACCCAGACTGCGATGTGCCCGCTTCCGTGATGATCGCAGTCCGTCATGGCGAACATGGTACCTTTCGTGACGCGAAAGGTCGCTTCCCCCCAGGCCTCCTTCTCAAAAACCTCGGGTAGGGCCATACACTTCTGGCGCAATTTATTGATCCCGGGATGGTTTGTTTCGACTTTGCGGGGATGGGCCATGACTGTGTCTTGATACTGGGCTATCAGGTCTTGTCAAGCTGCTGTCAAGACCTCCATAGTTACTGCACATCGTTTCCGCCGATCAATACCGCCATTCCAATGAGGAAAATTCCGATACCCGCGAAACCTGTGATTCCGGGTTTGACACTGTTTACCAGCCCTGGCTTCGCATCTAGTGCGGTAAACCTCCTTATTCTTTTTTGCTTCATGAAGCGTCGGCCAATCTTCGCTGAAATGGTCCGGTGACTGTGGCCGTCCGCCCCCTCCCGCGACCTGGATTTATCTCTTGTCTGCACTGAGAATCGTTGTAATCTTGAGCTTTGCGCTGGTCTTTCTCCTCGAGGTTTAAAGCGAAAATCCAGGAACAGGGCCATTTAGCACTGACTGAGTCAGTAAGCCATTTTCTGAACCATGGAAAATAACACCGGAGAAGATAGCCACAGCCCCATCAGGGATGGTATTGAAAAGAAGGCCACGGACGTTCGCTACATAGAGGCCAGTCCGCCGGAACACCTTTCCCGATTGATCCATTCCTTCTGGGAGCTTAAAACTGAATCCACCCTTGAAGAGGATTTTCATCTGCATGCTGTACCTGACGCATGCGTAAATATTCTGTTTAATGAACTGGAACCGGAGGTAGCCGGCGTTACAGCGCTTCGGACAACATTCGAAGTGCTTGATCTGGGTCGGAATTTTCACTATGTCGGTATCCAGTTTCTGCCGGGGGTATGGCAGGGCAATCGTGCTGAGATATTCGATAGCTATGTGGGTGAGCCCTATAAAGGTTCGCTGCCGTTGATTGAGTTCAATAAAAAACTTGTTTCGCTGAAATTTCAGGAAAAGCAGCCGGTGATGGCCCAACTTGTTGAGCAATTGCTGGAGCAAAAATGCGTCGTGCCCAATGAAACTACCCGGCGAATACTTCAGAATCTGGACGCCATTCATGACGTCAGAGATATGGCAGCCATTGTCGAACTATCGCCCCGACAGCTACAGAGAACGCTAAAGCGAACTACCAACTTCACTCCGCATGATCTTCTCAAGGTTCTTCGCCTGCAGCAATCGTTCAAACAGCACTATCTGGACTTTTACTCCGACCAGGCGCATTACATCCATTCCTTTCGCAAGATCACAGGTTACACTCCGGAGAAATACCGAAAAAAATTCGATGTCTGACATCTACAATACCGGGAGCGGACTTTGCGCTATAATTGAGGCATAATTCAGTAATCAGGAGCTAGAATATGCCAGAAAGAAATACAATAGGATGGTTCGACATTTATGTTCATGACATGGATCGGGCGGTAGCGTTCTACGAATCGGTGCTCGAAGAAAAACTACAACCTCTGGAGGATCCTACCGGGTCTTCGCAGATGATGGCTTTCCCGGGAGATCAGAATTCCATGCAACGCTATGGAGCACTGGGAGCTCTGGTAAAAATGGATGGTGTTCAACCCGGTGCCGGCGGTACGCTGGTTTACTTTCAATCGGCAGACTGTTCAATGGAAGAAGCTCGTGTAGTGGCCGCCGGAGGTCAGGTTATCAGGCCCAAATTCTCTATAGGCGAATTTGGCTGGGTAACACTTTGCCAGGATACAGAAGGTAATCGGTTTGGATTTAATTCCATGACTTAAAGAGCTAAAGGCCATCTTCCTTTGGGGATGATGGCCTTTCTTTGTAGGGCGGAAAAAAGTATGGCTCACAGCCTTTGCATGAATTCGCTTTCCGGCTTTAAGGCCACAGTCTTATGATTCAAGTCGGTTAATCCTTGCAATTTCGCCTGGGCACCGAATTCTCCGATTCATGGAGAATAAGCGCCGCTATATACGAGTTCGGCCTCATGAATGGGCTCCGGTGGAGATCCAATTGAACGGTGTTGACTTTCTCGACATTTTATATGCTGAAGATATTAGCGAAGGCGGGGCCAGAATCAACGTACCACATGAGTTTTCTGGATGCACAATAGATGCTGCTATCGACCTCGTGATTACCTTGCCTGAGTACAGGTCCTTTAAAGCGCGGGGAAGGATTCGCCATGTAGGTAATACTCGCACAGCATTTGGAGTTGAGTTCATATCTCTGGAAGAAAGTAGCCGGCAGCAATTGAGAGGTTATGTTCAGGAGGTCCATGATTCTTCATAATGCCCATCCGCACCTTATAGAATCTGAATCTTGCAAAAGAAGCGGACGTGGATTGAACGCGGTCTGGCCTCAGTTTTATCCAGGGGAGCCATTCGTTCCGGTGACATCCGTTTTTATTCTATGCGAATCTATGGTCATGTGATTTGACTGCAAAGTAAAGGGATCTCCACCGTGAATCGCAGAGTCTATTTCGCATCCTCCACGCAAAAGGCAACGGCATCGGTGCTCTTTCCTGATCCGCATTCTGTAATCGCCAATTGGAGCGATGACATGGCCACACGAATCTTACCGGTGGCATTGTTTGATCTATCCCTGACCGATATTGAGCAACCTGGTCCTGCTCTTTTTCTCCACTATGACGATCCATGGCCCGACTTTCTGGCATGGAAAACCCAAGACGGAATGATTATTGAAATAGAAGGCCTGGACAATATCCAACCGTTTCGGGAAACTCCCAACCTTGATCGTATCGGCCGCAGGGTCGGCTCTTATTTGGACTTTGAACAATGCGAAATCGATATCGGGGTTCCTTCAGACTTTTCGGATGGATCCTGGGCGGATCGATTTATGGAGCTGTGCGAGGAAAGGGTTGAATCGCCGGGAAATCGATTAAGAATCGGTGGCGGTTATCCTGTGTATGTACAGTCCACCTGGGGTGAACCTGACGATGCACCGGGCTTCGTTGCGGAGTTGCCCTCAGCTCAGTTTGGTCTGGACCCTCGTTATTACTATCTATTCGCATTTATGGAAGAATCCGGGTACAGCTTTCAGCAAATAATGATGATGACCTGAGCTTTTGATCGGGACTTGAAACGAAAACTTACGGCCATTACAAATATACGAATCGTAGGAACCGTTTAAGGTTCCCGATGTCTGATTCGATTCAATGTCCTGGTTGCACGAAATCGAGCATCAGAGAATTGTTGCTGAAGGGAGGCCTCTATTGAGACCACAGTTTTTATCAGAAGAAGAAGCCGCGGCGCGGTTCAAACTTGATCAATATGACCCGCTGGGATTGCTGAGCTTTTCTGCCTATGTGCTATTGGATGGCGACATCGAAATAGACGGGAACCTGGAAGGAGAAACTCTAGAAGAACTCTTCTCTTCAGAAGAAGGCCCGAGAGAAAATCATACCCTGTATATAGTCGCAGGCAATTTAAAGGTAAACGGAGAAATTTATATAAGCGAGTCCATGCCGTGCCTGCTGGTAACGGGAGATGTGTACTGCGAAGTGCTTCACAGTTTTGACAACGTAATTCAGATCTGCAGTGACGCTTATATCAAATATGCATTCAATGGGAATTACAATCACGGCTCTATCACCGTTCAAGGGACCACCCATGTACCTTTCCTGTTGAATTCGGACCATGACTCCAGATTAAATCCATCAGATGAAACCATCTCCATTAACTACTATTCCGATTGGGACGATTTCTTTATCTACGATTACTATGCTTCCGAATTGTCAGATGTATTGATCAAGCAAGCGCTGGCCGACGGCGAATTCGATTACGATCGCTTCATAAAGGTTCTAAGATCCGGAAAGTCACCGCTGAAAAAAGGTGCGAAGCCCGGACGTGCTCTGGTGGAAGAATCCATAGAGAAGCTTTCTCGAGCCAGCAAAGCTGGAAAGGGAGCAAGAATTCTGGATCTGACTTCAAAAAAGCTTAGAAGCCTGCCAGAATCTATCTTTGAACTGGAATCCCTGGAAGAACTGATTCTGGAAGATAATGGATTTGATCGAATTTCCGAATCCCTGGGAAATCTGGTGAACCTCAGGGTATTGAATCTTAGGAAAACAGGTATTNAAGCNCTTCCCGCTACAATCGGCCAGCTGAAGAANNTGGANGAGCTAAACCTNAGTTATTGCAGNAATCTTAAGGAAGTTGCCNGCGGAGATCGGTAANCTGGAGAANTTAAAGACGNTANCCCTGTGGTGNTACNACGGTNCGATTCCGGAGGAGATTAAGGATTTAACCAANCTTGAAGAGCTGGATATCTATGGTTGGTATCAGCANGTAAGCGAACCNGTGGCCTTTCCTCGCTGGGTTTTCCNGCTAAAGAACCTCAANTCATTGAAAATCAAAAACAATTCCTGGCAGGACATCCCGGACGATATTCTGGGACTAACTAAACTGGAAACTTTGCATATGAGCTCCGCTCTCTGCTATGTGCCATCCCTGCCGGATTTGAGCAATCTCAAAAATTTGAAAGAACTGGAGGCGGATGGTCGCGTAGGTATCACCACCAGGCCACCGGTGCAGNATAGCAGANTCCAGGATTATTTCAACNTTGAATCACTTGAATCGCTTAAAATAGATGCTTATGGTGCTGAAGAGCGATACCTTAATGCGGCGACTTTTTCTGAGATGGTTGAAAAACTCAAGGAGGAGCCGGCAAAGCTTGAGGCATTCAAGAAAAGCCTCAGAGTTGAAGAGACCGAGATAGCCGGTCGCAAATTGCAGAAGTACTTCCTTAGAAGCAGACGCGAAATGAAGCCCGAGGATTTGAACGGAATATCCCGCCTGCAAAATCTAAAGGATCTNGATCTTGCCTGGAACGATCTGGAGGGATTACCTTCGGAGATTTTTCAGCTGAAGAACCTTAAGCGAATCAGGCTATACGGGAATCAGATACCACAGGAGCAAGTAGAAGAACTGAAGGTTCAATNCCCGGGTATTGAAATAGAATAGAGGTAATCTTTGGTGAGAAATCTGATTCGCTCTTGAGGCTTTCGGAGGGGCATCCTTTTTATGTTGTGAAGTGTAAGGCAAAATTGAAATCATTGAGTTAGCGCTACTTAGCTCAATCCAGGTTCGCAGCGCGACTATGGCGCGGCCTGGCCCGGACCAGGTTTGCATCAAGTTTCTCGTGGGGCTCATTCCCCTGGTTTCAGCCGATGCAATCCACTCTGCTTCAATTGGAACCTTTCTCCATTGATCTCAGCCAGAATATAGCCTGGATGAAAGATCGGATTGATGTCGCTCCCAAATTCCAGGTCTTGAACTTTTTTCCCCGGTTCGCCGTGTTCAGGCACGGATCTGAGATCCAGGGTTTTCGTTTCTGGATCTGAAACGAAGCTATAGCACTCCTTTTCGAGACAAATGGTGGTCACTGTTTTTGTATTCGTGGATTCGCCTTCCTCTAGATAAGCTGGGCAGGGAACCTGCACCTGTACAGACCAGAATGGTTCCGGCTCTGGATGAGCACCGGTAAGGTCCAGCGCATGGATCTGATGATCGGACCATCCGCATTCGCCCATTACTTGCTCCATAAAGAGAATCGAATCATTGAGCCAGCGAAAGGGCCAAAAAGTTCTTCCATAGTAGATCAGGGCATCGTCCCGATAGACCTCTAGCTTACATTCATGGTTCTGGTATCCATTAAGACAGAGCATGGGAATGTTCGTAGCCCCCTGGATGATTCGCCGGGGGAGCGAGAACAGTCGGATTTTGTAGGTTCCTCCGGGGGAGGTCTGTTCCAGGAGTAAGGAACGCTGATTCTGGATTTCTTCGGAATGCAGGTTATCTGAAAACTCTGGAACCTGCCGAAGTTCAGCTTCCTCTGCTGCAGAAGGCCGAATCAGAATTGAGAGTAGGATCATGAGACTCAATTGAGCGATGTTTTTTCCCATTAAATTCATTTAGTCCCACCACAGCGATGGTTCAGCGTCCAGACACGTNTCTGTCNCATTTCGCATCCTTTTTCGAAGATTATCCAACTCTGTGCTGGATTCATTGGATTGCATTCAGGTCTATCCTTCGAATTCCTTCCATTCTCATTGGTTTTATAGATTCCGCTTCTTCCCTGGTGGGTGCTCGTGCCTGAATCTACCTGGCTGCGCTTTTTTAGTCGACCGGAAAAGGCTGAAAAAGGACTGGATTGTTATGCCTCAGTACAGATCCAAAACCTCCACATCCGGTCGCAATATGGCCGGCGCCCGGGCTCTCTGGAGAGCCACGGGAATGACCGATGCGGATTTCGATAAGCCCATCATCGCTATTGCCAACTCCTTCACTCAATTCGTGCCCGGTCATGTACATCTAAAGGATCTGGGACAGATGGTGGCGCGGCAGATCGAGTCCGCTGGAGGTGTGGCCAAAGAGTTCAACACCATCGCGGTGGATGATGGAATTGCCATGGGACATTCCGGTATGTTGTATTCTTTGCCCAGCCGAGATCTAATTGCGGACTCTGTAGAATACATGGTGAACGCTCACACGGCGGATGCTTTGATCTGCATATCGAACTGCGATAAGATCACTCCAGGTATGCTCATGGCAGCCATGCGATTGAATGTTCCTACGGTGTTCGTATCCGGTGGCCCCATGGAAGCCGGTAAAGTTCAATGGGAAGGCCAGGAACGAAAGCTTGATTTAATCGATGCCATGGTAGAAGCGGGTAATCCGGCGGTGTCCGATGAGCAGGTGGCTACTCTGGAGCGTTCGGCATGTCCTACCTGCGGTTCCTGTTCCGGGATGTTTACGGCTAACTCAATGAATTGTCTTACAGAAGCTCTGGGACTTTCTTTACCGGGAAACGGATCTCTGTTGGCAACGCATGCAGCGCGAAAGGATCTTTTTCTCAGGGCCGGGGAAATCGTTGTAGAACTTGCGAAGCGATATTACGAACAAGATGATATTTCTGTTTTGCCCAGAAACATCGCGACTTTCGAAGCCTTTCAGAATGCTATGAGCCTGGACGTAGCCATGGGCGGTTCCACAAATACCGTACTCCATATTCTTGCAGCGGCGCGGGAAGCCGGTGTGAATTTTACCATGGCCGATATCGACGCCATTTCGCGAAAGGTTCCCTGTCTCTGTAAAGTTGCTCCGTCCACTCAGAAATATCATATGGAAGATGTGCACAGGGCCGGAGGCGTCATGGGAATTCTTGGCGAACTGGACCGGGCAAGTCTTATTCAGCGTGATGTTCCCACTGTGCACAGCCCATCCATGGGCCAGGCTCTGGAAAGCTGGGACATTATGCGACAGGGCGATGAATCTGCAACGCGAGTAATGTTCAAGGCTGCTCCGGGAGGAGTGCCTACCACGGAAGCCTTTTCGCAGAACAAACAATGGCCGGATCTGGATCTGGATCGCAAAGAAGGGTGTATTCGCAACATAGAAAACGCCTACTCAAAAGATGGAGGTCTGGCTGTGCTGTACGGCAATATTGCTCCCGAAGGTTGTATTGTTAAGACGGCCGGAGTAGATGAATCCATCCTCAAATTTACGGGAAAGGCTCGCGTAATGGAAAGCCAGGAAGAGGCTGTATATAAAATTCTGAACAATCATATTGTGGCCGGCGATGTAGTAGTGATTCGCTACGAAGGTCCCAAAGGCGGGCCCGGCATGCAAGAGATGCTATATCCTACTTCTTATTTGAAGTCCAAGGGACTGGGTAAGGATTGTGCTTTAATTACCGATGGCCGTTTCTCTGGAGGAACTTCAGGATTATCCATCGGTCATGTTTCTCCTGAAGCTGCGGCTGGAGGTGCCATCGGTCTCGTGGAAGAGGGCGATACCATCGAAATCGATATTCCGAATCGCAGTATTCAGCTTGCTGTGAGTGACGATGAGCTGACGAAACGCAGAGTAGCCATGGATGCAAAAGGGAAATCTGCCTGGAAGCCTGTGGATCGAGATCGTCAGGTTTCCGCTGCGTTGCGCGCCTACGCAGCGCTGACTACATCGGCGCATACCGGAGCTGTGCGAGACATCGGTCAGGTGGAGTAGGCCAACAGAGCTTGCTCTGGATCATCTGTCTGGCGAAGCGGACGATTGGGACTGACCATCGCCGGTGACTTGTCTAATGCGAACGATTGATTCTGACCAATAGTAATGAGACCTTCCGTCCGTACTTAAATAGGGTGCCAGATTATAGTCTAGGATTGTTGGACGTGGTCGTGTTGATCCCATACCCTTGACAGCTACTCGGTATTTTTGTATCGTATGAGGCATGCTCCAGGAAGGACTCCAGATGAACGGACAGGCATCACAATGAAAGCCACTTGCTATCTAATAATTCCTTTATTAGCTGCCATCTTGCCTGCTTGCATCGACTCAGCTGAGGCGGAGAATGGGTTCAGGCCGTGGACGAGACCAGAAAAGCTGGATGATCCTCAGGTTCTGAAAAGGGCTAGAATGCATTTCCCTGAATTAACCTGGAAGCTGGATGAGAACAGGTTAATGGTTTCACTGAACCAAACTGATTTCACAGATCTGGACCTCGACTACGTCAGCAAAGGCTGTGCTTATTCGGCTTATTGTAAATCTGTTCTGGAATCCGAACTTTATTATGCGAATCTGGGACTTACCTTTCCTGTGGAGACAGTAAAGGTAAGAACAACAGAGGATTTTTTACAGGAAATCAGGCCCAATCGCAGGATCATCCTTGATGTAGATCGACTTGATCTTGTAGAGAACTTTCGTCGGGGGGCTGAGCAGCAATTCCTTACATCTCCCGAGGACACTCCATTCTTCTACATTGAACCGCATCATGGATCGGTGATTCTCTTTAATGTCCCGAATCTTAGAATTGAAGGTCGCGAAGGCAATACCGAAATTGTGCATCATGTAGGTGATTCCGAGGTGTTATACTTTACGCGGGCCGACAATTTAACGTTGAAAAATGTGACTCTCTATCATAGTCAGCCCTATCCATGCCGGGGTGGAGTTTTGAATGTCGTTGCCTCAAAAAATGTCACTATTCTTGACTCGGAATTCAGAGGCTCAGGAGTCACCGGGATTCACCTGGAAAAAGTAGATGGAGCTCTTATTGAGGGGGTCAGAATCACTGATAACAATCTATCTGCATTGATCTTTGAAGAATCAACAAGAGTCTTAATTCGAAACTCGATCGTTGAAAAGAACACCACGGTGATGAGTCTGATGTGGTCCCATGACTCAAACATTGAAATGGAAAATGTCATAATACGAGACAACAGCGGTGTTGATACCTGGCCTCCGTATCCGGTGGATCCGGAAAAAGCAATAATGGGTTGGCACAATAGCAAGGTAACTATTCGGAATTCTCGCATCGAAAACAATAAGTATCATCGACTATTCAGTGATGGGAGTGCACAGCTGATCAATACTGTAGTTCGAAAGAATGGTCTGCCGGGTTCGGCCTGGGAGGAATTTCGTAAGCAAGAGGAGGAGAAGAAGAGATTCGAGAGGTAGCCGTCCGATCCTAAGGGCTTCTCCGTAGATTCGGCCACAGGACCTCCAAGGGTTGTTGCAATGCTCTCGCCCCCTCCAGCCCGCTAAAACCTGGATCCACGCCTCTCCAGGCCGCATTTATACCGTTGCCCGGAAAAATCTCTCTGGTCCCGCTCAGCCCGGAAAAAAATCTGGCCCTGAAAGTTCGTCGTTGCCCGCTTCGGCGCTGTTTATGCGAACCTCGGCGTGGCCCTGAAAGTTCGAATTTGCCCGCTTCGGCGTTGTTTATGCGAACCTTGGTGCGGCCCTGATAGTTCGAATTTGCCCGCTTCGGCGTGGTTTATGCGAACCTTGGTGCGGCCCTGAAAGTTCGAATTTGCCCGCTTCGGCGTCGTTTATGCGAACCTTGGTGCGGCCCTGAAAGTTCGTATTTGTCCGCCGCGGCGTTGTTTATGCGAACCCGGGCCGGTCTTCGGGAAATCCGGGCCGCTTGGTAGTAAAGAATCCATCTGAACAAATCAATGAAGTCATCTACTGAAATACGGTTCAGCGTTGCGCCGATGATGGATTGGACCGATCGGCACTATCGCTATATGGCAAGGCAGCTCAGTCAAAAGGCAGTGCTCTATACCGAGATGATCCATGCCCGGGCCATCGTGCATGGAGATCGTTCTCGCTTTCTGGACTTCCATCCAGAGGAACAACCTCTGGTGCTGCAGTTGGGAGGAAATGAGCCGGATTACCTTGCGGAAGCTGCTCGATGGGCCGAGCGATGGGGATATTCCGAAGTAAATCTGAACTGCGGTTGTCCCAGCGATAAAGTGGCTTCCGGCTCATTTGGGGCCTGTTTGATGGCGGATCCATCTCAGGTGGGACGTCTGGTGGAATCCATGAAGAGGGCCGTTTCCATTCCGGTTACGGTTAAATCCCGCATCGGTATTGAAGGGAAGGGGATGTCCCCGAAATCGGACTACGAGGATTTGCGAAGCTTTACGCAGACTATGGTGGAGGCGGGATGCGATGGATTAATTGTTCATGCCCGCATTGCTGTTCTGGGTGGATTGAATCCTGCGGAAAACCGTACAGTGCCTCCATTGCGATACGATGATGTTTATGCGCTGAAAGCTGAATATCCCGAGTTGCCCATCGAGCTCAATGGAGGATTGCGCACTCTCGAAGAAATGCACCGTCATTTGCACGATGGGCTGGATGGAATAATGGTGGGTCGGGCAGCCTATGAAACGCCTCGTATTCTGGGATTTATCGATTCCATTTTGGACCCTGCCTGCCAGTTAGAGGACTCAATGCAAGCGAGAGAGAAGTCCGATCATTCTCACCTTATCCATGTCCTGGATAGAATGCATGGCTACATTCTGAATCGATTTGAGGAAGGAGTACCCCCGTCCAGGATTGTGCGACATATGCTGGGGCTATTCCACGGTCTGCCCGGCGCCCGTCGCATCCGTCAGAAACTGAGCGGTAAATGGTACGCAGGTCTGGACAATCGAATGCTGCTCGGGCGCTATCTGGCCGATGTCTTTCGGGAACTCACGGAATTCGAGCCCGTCAGTAGCAAGTCCTGATCCTAAAGAGTTTCCGGTTTCATAATCGTTGCATGATAGCTGGATAAATGGCCGGCTGCGTCCAGAAGACCAGGGTCCTTTGTCTTTCGCTCCCGGGCCGGATCTAATTCAATTCACTTCGCCTTGAATTCTGCATCCGAATTCTTCGCTTTCAAAAACACTGGTCGTTGTGATTCCCAAACCTGTTACGGTCACCGTTCGCTTTTCTTCATCCAGCGAAAACTCGCTTATGGGCACGTACTGCCTTGCATAATTGTGACAGAAGGTTTCAGACCGCTTGACTACAAAATAGCAGCTACAGAATTCTTTGGAATAGAAACTGGAAATGATATGCGGAAAAGCAGATAGATGTTTCCAGTTCGCCAGAGCCCATGCCGAACCGGAAATCAGAAGCACCGCAGATGCGACGATCAGAATCTTAATGACCTTTTTCATGAAATAGTACTTCCAGAATATATACAACGTGATCTGACACTGTAAAGATTGGTTTCCATCCTACGAACCTTGAGATCCAGGAACGGATTCGGACAATGTAAGAATGCACTGAAACGATGCAAGAATGGATTCAGAAAATATGAGAAGCCATTCAAACTATGTAAGTAAGGAATTGTATGCCGCAGGTTGATAGCTCTTTCCATTATTGCTCCACAGCCTTCAGAATAAGACTCAGAAAGCGGTCTTTGTCAAAGGAATAATCCCTGTCATCGCCCATGCGAACGATTATCATATCGAGGCTGGGAATAATGAATATCATCTGTCCCCAGTGTCCGCTGGCTGCGAAAGTGTCCCGGGGAGCCGAAGGCCAGGGGGCTTCTAAACCCAGCTCAGGGATTTCCGTATTCGCGTACCATTGAGAAGTATAGAGAGCATCCCATCCAGGGTTAGCCGCAGTGGAACCGTAGGCTCGGGGAACTCGGCGAGTGAAATCCAGCCAGTATTCCGGTAGGATGCGCTGTCCTTCCCAGATCCCATCGTTCAAATACAGAAAGGCAAACCTGGCCATATCCCGAGGGCTGGCATATAGATAGGAAGACCCTACGAAAGTGCCGGATGCATCCCTTTCCCAGACAGCGGTTTTCATGCCCAGCGGGTCAAAGAGCTCTTTCCACGGATACTCGCTATAGGCTTGCAATCCTTCTTCTTTTCCCTGCTCCAGTATAAGCGCTTCCTTCAGGGCTCCTGATAAAATATTCGTATCGCAGCTGGAATAGTAGACGTAAGTCCCTGGCTCCGCTCTTGCGGGCAGGGAAGCGCAGAATCTTGCCATATCACTGCGCCCTCTGGTGTATAACATTGCGATTACAGTAGATTTTAATGGCCCGCTTTCGTATCCTTCATTGGCATCCAGGCCGGAAGTCATTTGCAACAGGTGGCGAAGAGTTATGGATCGTTCTTTTCTTCCTTCCGGAATATATTTCTCCACTGGATCATCGATGGACAGAGTTCCCTTTTTATCTGCAATACCAATCAATGCCTGAAGGACGCTCTTACTGACAGACCAGGTGAGATGAGGAGTATCTTGATTGTAGCCGGCCGCGTATCGCTCATACACCAGATAGCCATCTTTGATTACCACGACTCCATCTGTGCGAATTCCGGCTCGCTCTTCCTCATCCCCCTGTCGCTTGAATGCATATTCTTCCAGTTCGTTCCAGCGATCTTCCGGCAGAGGTCTTTCCCTCCATCCGCGGGTAGGCCAGTAGTCCCGACGGAAAGTGGGCATCGGTTGTAGATCCACCTGGAAGGATTTTACTTCATTTTGAGACTCTGGCTGGCAGGCAAGGCCAAGAATCAGTAGCACTGCTACAGTTCGCATACCTGATAACTCATTTCATTGCTCCATCGGGCAACTTTTTTTTCCACATCGAAGTGCACCCCGAATTAATCCATCAACGAAATGGCCGTTGGGAACAGAGAGAGGTATGATTCCCATACAGGCCATGCAACATAGAATTCATCCGGCGCAGGGTTTTCGGCCGCAAGAGGATACTCTGGCGGCCCTGCGAAGAGGTTTGAACTCGTACCCTGAGATCCTGGCACTGAGTTGTAAATGGATGAGCCATGAATCGCCGGAGCACGGCTGGTTTGCAGAAAATGGAAAGCGGCGCTATGGGCCGCATAATGAGAACAATGGACAAGCACAGGAGATGGCTCCATTAGCGGATCTTAGTAACTGGCCTTCACCCGGCGAATCCATTGAGAAACGGTATCGGTGGGACTATGAATACTTGCGAGAAGAGATGGGCCGTCCTATTGCGCTGATCCTCTATGCGCGAGTTTATCTTCCAGCTTCCAGATTGCGTCATCTGTATCTTTATATGAAAAGGCTGTTTCCCAGTTTTCAATCCAGCCCGGTCTGGCCCACGATATCGGCCTGCTCCGAGAGTACTTTGCTGGCTAGAATTTATGGATTTGAGCCGGCTGGCGGGGAAGATCCTGCGCGAGCAGTAGCCACCTTGCAGTATCCCGGCGAAGAGAGTCGTCTGGATCGATTGGCCGGCTAGAATTCCTGAGGCGATTCGCTTGCTGCTGCCACTGTTGGGTCAATACCTCTGAAGCCAGACATCTGGTGGATGTTCTGGATCAGGGAAAAAGAAGCAGGTCCCTTCGCTGAGAGGGGAGCGAAGAGGATCTTTGGTCTGATGAATCAGTCATGAGCGAGCCGAAGAAGGCAGCGATGGAAGCTCTTTAAGAGGTCTTATGGACTCTCTATTTCAGGAGCGACCTTCGTAGCCGATGACATCCATGAATGCACTTACGGAGAAAACTGCATTGCCGGGGCCAGGCTCGCCATATCCCGGAGGAACAGGCAGCTTGTATTTTTCAAAGGTTTGCTTCCAGACTGTCAGTAGTTCTAGAAAATACTTCAAAGGAGGTCCTGGTTGACTTCCCAGGGTTGTATATGGCTCCGGACACCAGGTAGTGAAGCGTGGAACAACTCCATGGCTCATGAAGTAGTCCAATCCCTCTGCTGTAGAGGCAACGGCATCTTCCACTTTGTCGTATCCGTAGGGCTTTGCCAGTTCTACGCCGCCTACGAAGTTGGGAATTACATGTGCAGGACCAAATACATCTACAGATTCTATGATTCTGCGAATCCAGTTTTCACGACCTATAAAGCGCTCTTTGCCAGGACAGATATGCGGAAACATCTTCTTGTCCCAGATCTCGTAGTTCGGGTGGTAGACTTGAATGCCTACGTCCTTGAAGCGCCAGAGTTCTTCTTTCTCCCAGGCCTGGGTTACCATCTTACCCATCCATCTACCAGGGAATTTGCTTTCTATGGCTTCTGCGTACTCAAAATAAAAATCGGTTTCATTCTTCTTTTTCAGGTTGGTAAGCACCGAGCCGCCGGTAATAGTGTAGACTTTCGCAATCTGGTCTTCCTGATCCACCCAGCTCAGGACTTCCAGCATTTCCTCTACAGACTTGATTCCTGTATAGGGGCGACCGGCCATCTTCTGCTGTCTCCAGTTATGGTTGATATCGCAGAAAGCGCACTCTTCATCTTTGCCAAAATACTGACAGTTACGAAAAACTGTGAGATAGAGTAGATAACCCCATTCAATGACCGGAGCGATTTCCCCGGGTGACTTGCCGCTTTCTGTGCGATGACGATACCAGTCTGGAATGGGCGGAAATTCCACCGAACCCAGGTTTGTGTCGTTGAGATAGAGTGCCGGCCCCTGCTCGGTGAATCGGACCTGATAGGGAGAACGATGGTCCAGGCGAACGCTAATCACCGTTGGCTTCAGACCAAAATGACCCCCAGAAACCCGAATCTCTTCCGGAGCTCGAAATCGGACTGTTTCGCTCTGCTCCTGCAGAGGGATATGATCGAAAGTAAAAATGAAGTAATCCTTGGTCTTGTAGTCCCCTTTCTCCAGGGACTTTTCGTCGAAATGCACTCCCAATCTGAGGACATCCTGCTTGATGATGGCCTCGATGGGGATCTGCGTATATTGCCTTTCGAATCCCTCCAGTGTATCCAGGGTGGTCATGGGATCCTGGGTGTAGGTCTTCTGGCTTTCCGTTGCTTCCATGGGGTGATGAAATCCTGTATTTATGTGACAACCTCAGACAATCTGAGTGAAGGTCTATCAAATCCGAATCCAGGTCTGGCATCCGGCGCAGGTTTCGAAGTCGGGCGAAAGCCTGCTGCAGCCACCAGAATTGCCGTTGGCACTGGTCCGGCAAGAGGAAAACTCCCGGAGGAGTCTCTCATCCATCCAGGGCAGCTTATCCGGCTTCCAACCGCCAAACCAGTCGCTACGGGCTTGACGGTGTGACGATTGCCTGTATCACTGGGCACTGATTTCATGAAAAAGATTCTGAGTTTCCCCGTCCCCTTTTTAAAGGCTTATCCGGTGGTCTGGATCTGCTTTTTTGTCGTCCTGGTGGCGGCTGACCTGGTCAGCAAGAAGGCAATTACAGAGACCATGAACTTTGGCCTTTCCGCTACCCAGAGAATGGAAGCGGGTGTCTTCACGAACCAGGGAATGCCCGCCGAGATCGATGAGACCAACTATGTGCCCATCTGGGGAGACAACGGAAAATTCATTCGGCTCCGACTGGTGTTCAATGATCGTTTTCTTTTTGGCAGCGGCCCCTCCGCACCGGTGCTGGGAATCTTTCTGACAGCGGGAGCTATTGTCTTTCTATTCTTCTATCGTTGGCTTACCTACGGAGCCGGGCATCCACTGGCCTGGCTTTTCGTATTTTCCGGGGCAACTGGCAATCTCATCGACAAGCTCTTCGTCAAGAGTCTGGAAACCCGGGAATGGGTTCTCAGCTTTGGACCACAAAAAGGACATGTAAGTGGCGTTGTGGACTTTGTGGAATGTATATGGTTCGGGCTGGATCAATTTCAGGATGTTTTTCTGCTCAAATGGCTGGCCTGGGAAACCTGGCC
>PBEB01000044.1 GCA_002717505.1 Leptospiraceae bacterium | reverse complement strand
TCCATTGAAGCAGCCATTAAAAAGGCCTACGAAACTGTGCGAATATCTCCCGCTTCCGGTGAGGTGGCTACCTACATTCCTGAACTTGCACGTACCAATCCGGATCTGCTAGCCATTTCTGTGATGGATCTTGACGGAAAGCAATGGTCCTTTGGAGATATACAAACTCAGTTTACGCTTCAGAGCGTGAGCAAGGCATTCAGCCTGGCCCTGGTCCTGCATGAGAATGCAGCGGCAGTGTTCGATACTGTGGGCTTTGAGCCCACCGGTAATCCGTTCTTTTCCATGCTTCCTATGGAATCCGAGCGCGGAAAACCAAGGAATCCATTTGTGAATTCCGGAGCTATCGCAGTGAGTAGCATGATTCCGGGCCAGACTGCTGCAGAAAGCTATGAAAGCTTTCTGAAATTTCTGGAACAGGTTTGCGAAGAGAAACCTGTGATGGATTCGGACACCTACAGCTCCGAATCGGAAACCGGTTATCGCAACCGTGCCATGGCGAATTTCCTCAAACAGTATGGCTGGATTGAAGATGTGGACACAGCTGTGGAAACCTATTTCATGCAATGCTCCACTCTGACCAATGTTCGCCAGCTGGCTCGTATGGGATTGTTTCTGGCAAATCGAGGGGTTGATCCTCTTACGCAGAAGCGAATCGTAGACGAGGAAAGTTGTAGGGCCATCGTTACTTTGATGACTACCTGTGGGACTTATGATTATGCGGGGCGCGTGGCTATTGAGATTGGTCTTCCTTGCAAGAGTGGTGTAAGCGGCGGAATTCTGGCTATTGTTCCTGGAAAGATGTCCATCGCTGCATTTGCGCCGCGTCTGGGAAGTCATGGAAATAGCGAAGCAGGAATGGACATGCTGAAGTTGATTTCAGAGGATTTATCACTGTCGCTGTTTCAGTAGGGCTAAGTATCGACGAGCAGGGAGTCTGACGAGATTGATCTTATTTGAGACTTGCATGGCTTCATGGCGACCGTGATGGTTTGTCGATACTGGATGAAACCTTGAGCCCTTCTTCTTCCGGGAACACGGCATCGATGGTAAAGAACGGATTGGCGCAGCGGAAAGCCATGGAACGGCTGCCTGGTCTCATATGTTCGCTTCCAGAAGAGAGAGGCATGGACATATATCCTTGACGTCCCATGGAATTGAGCGGCTCAATCTCTACATGAATACCCTCGGTCCTTTTGGCTGTATCCTTGCTTTTTGTGCTTCGCTGGTGGGAGGGGATCCGCAAAGCGATGGAGAGGTTCCTGTGGCGCCACAACCGGAGTCCGTGCAGGAGCGCTATGTTGGTGAATGGCAACCGGGCGCCGACAGCCAATGTGCTCTTTACCTTCGGATAGAGGAAACGTCCGGTGGACTCAGTTTTTCCCTCAAGAATGGCAATACGGAACAAAGAGGTCTTGCCGAGCCTACAGAAAACTGGATCTATCTTGGTAAGATTGCATCAGCCAATTTTGACGCTTCGGCCGGCGTGCTGGTCTTTCGTAACGATGATGGTCGTGGCAAGCCGGCCCTTCCCGAATGTGAGGAGGATATCATTGTACTGGTGCCAGATAGCGATTGATGCCGCCGGTTACTGGCTCCTTTTTTACGCTCCCTGGTAGGAGCTCACGTTTCCTATTGCTTCCGGATGTATTCTCAGTTCGGGCTTCGCACACCTTTGATTAATAGCCAGAGGCAGAGTGGTATTTCACCGACCAGCGCAGAAACTACGACAATGATTTCGAAGATGCCTGCATTCGCTGAGTAGCTACTTAATGCAATAGTGGCAAATGTATCTATGAGATACCCCAGCGCCGCGATGAGGGGCAGAGCGGCCAACCATGATGGAAACAGATCAGACCTGTAGAACAAATAGGCCTGAACTATAAGGCTGCATGCGAAGAATACCAGAGCAAATTTATAACCCGTAGCATGAGCGTTCATCAGAAGATGGGCCAGGCTGAAGCCTTCGACCTGGAAACGCAACGAGAGTCCATTACCTGTTAAAGTCTGTAGTGCCATCCACAGAAAGATTAGGTTCAGGCCCAGAATCGATGCCTGGGTAAGACGAAAGAATGTGGCCAGCAATGAAAGCGAAGAGCTCACTGATTTTAGAAGCACAAAGAAACCCAGGGCTACGATTACATCGCAAACAATCATTACCAGATCCGCAAGAATACCGGACCGGAATAATCCCTGCTTTGCCAGGATATTGGCTGCTGTCTCGGAACCATTTTCCGGTACAATGATTTGAGCTCGTACCGCGCCTTCTGCGAACATTCCGCAAAGGATGATCAACAGATAAAAGAAGCCGGTCCAGCGCGCAATTCGCCGCATTTGATCTATACTCTGGTCCATATCCTGGGAAACTCCTGTGGCGAGGCTAAGAATGGTTGTGAGCATTGGCCTTAAGTTGGCTCAAGTCAAGTCAATAACCCTGTGAAAAAGGCTTATCCTTCCGGGCGCGGATTCGCGCGAGAAAAGAAGCCGGACTTGAGAAGAATTGATGGCCACCGGAGGATTTTTCTGCAATCCGAGTTCAGGCCCGGTCGTCCGACAGTGACTTTTTCTTGCGAAAGGTGGCAGGCTGTCTTTCGCTGTCCTGGTTTGGATTTTCTGGATATTGGATTGATTTCTCTGGGACTGGCTATGGACTGTTTTGCTGTGGCATTCGCAGCCAGTCTTGCCAGAAAGGTCTGGACCGTATCCCAGGCTTTTCGTATCGCATTATTCTTTGGTTTCTTCCAGGGATTCATGCCGTATCTGGGCTGGCTGGGTGGTTCTGCATTTCGCACATCTCTGGCTCCCTACGACCACTGGATCGCCTTCAGTCTGCTGTCCATTATCGCATTCAAGTTGTTTCATGAAGCCTGGCAGGGTGAAGAGCCCGAAAGCGACGCTGACCGAACCATGACCTGGAAAGGTCTGCTAATTCTCTCTCTGGCGACCAGCGTTGATGCCCTGGCTGCCGGTCTCAGTTTCTCGGTGCTGGATACTGATATTCTGCTCCCGGTTTTGTGCATCGGTGCTGTGGCATTTCTCATGACGATTCTCGGTGTAGTCCTTGGTGGAATCGTTCGGGGAAGGCTGGACCGATGGGCGGCGGCAATCGGCGGATTGATTCTTCTGGGCATCGGGATTCGGATACTATTCGATCACATCAGTCGGGGGATTTAGGCGCAGGGGTTTGGCAGTTTGCCAGAGGTAGGACGGCATGACAGCGGAATGAGTTCATGGCCTCATGGTCTTCAATGATTCGTCGTTTGTCTCTACAAACTAATGGCTGCCACCATTCAAGCGCTCGTTCCATTGAACTGGCTCCTTTCTGCTGGAATCCTCAATTGCTTTCGGCGTTTCCATAGAAAATTGCACTTCTGATATCTATAAAAAAGCATTGAAAGGACTGGAGCTGGGATTTAGAATCAGGGCCGAAAGGAGGATGTTATGACTATGATCCGTATTCTAATGATAGCTGGCTTTCTACTCGGAGGGTTCTCGGCCACTTTCGCAATGCCCGAGAGCGTCCGGCCAACTCCGATGAACACCGCCGAGTGTGACTACGATGTGGCCCAGACAGTTCAAGTTCAGTGGAAAGGGAAATGGTACGAAGCGCAAATCCTGAAGGTTAAGGATGATTTCAGTCAGTACTACATTCACTACACAGGCTGGAGCGATTCCTGGGACGAATGGGTAACTCCCGATCGGATTAAGTAAGCCTGGAAGCATGGAATGAAGCCAGGACTTCGGGTATTCTTAACCCGAAGTCCGACCATTTTTCTGAGGTGCCTCATGCTGGTTCGTGTGGAATCTGATGGCTAACTTTGTTTTCACTCGCGCGTGTATTATGCAACGTTGGGTAGTACCTCAGCTGTATGATCAAAGAAGTTGCCACTTGAATGGGGCCGGCTGAATCCAGTAGCCGGGAATTTTTTATATCCTGTTATGGTCCTGAGAACGGTACCCCATTGAACCTGGTGAGTTCAACAAGACCGCAGCTATAAAAGCCGTCCCGGGCGAATACCCGCTCAGCCTTCCGGATCTTCGCTTTCCAGAAGAAATGGGTAGGTCTTTTCGATTTCCAGTTTTATAGAGTCCGCCTGGCCGCCTTTTTCAGACTCCCAGAGGCAGGGAACCTGAATCTCAACAGACTTGCCTGCAGGCACGGAGGCAAAAAACTGACATTTGGCGGTTTTTCCGGGATTACCGGAGCTGGATCGACTGGCCAGATGAATCAGTCCCAGCAAGCTGCGGTCCCCATCGGCATCGTTCAGAATCTTAACGCTGAACAGATCGTAACCGGGCATCTCCAGTGGTTGCCCGCGGGCCACAATCCGCCAATCATCCTGTTCCAGGTCTGAATCTGGCTGAGCTTGAAGAACGCTCAGAGGGGACAGGAATGCCAGGGTCAGAATGCTGCAAAGCCAGGCAACTCGAAGGGAAACTGGCCATCTGAAACTGGCTAGATTGAAGAATTTTGCGCTCAAACGGCTGTACGAAAGCAAGGACGTTGGGGCTCTCATTTAGTACATTTACAGGAAACGATCTATTTCGGACTCTGGTCAGGATGGGGAAGTTCCCTGTTTGTAGGATAGTATGAATATGGAAAATGCAGGCAACCGGAATTTTATACCGCAGAAAAGCGGACTTTATGACCCGGATATGGCGCGCGATGCCTGTGGCGTGGGCTTCGTGGCCGATATCAAAGGCATCAAATCCCGAAAAGTTGTGGATATGGGCCTGCAGGTTGTTTGCAACCTGGCACACCGTGGCGCTGTGGGAGCAGATCCTCTGACCGGGGATGGGGCCGGCCTGTTGCTGCAAATCCCGGATAAATTCTTCCGCCGGGTGGCCAAAGAAGACTGTGATATCATTTTACCTCCGGAAGGCCGCTATGCCGTGGGCTTTGTGTACCTTCCTCAGAATCGAACCGTTCGTAAGGCAGTAGAAAACATCATCGAAAAAGTGGTGATGGATGAAGGTCAGACATTTCTTGCATGGAGAGATGTGCCCATAGACGAAAACCATTGCGGAGAAGGCGCTCGGGCTACCATGCCTGTATTCAAGCAATGCTTTATTCAGTCCTCCGATGACCTGGAAACTAACAGTGACTTCGAACGCAGGCTGTATTTGATTCGCCGCGTAATCGACAGGCGAGTGCGAGCAGAGCATAAACTGGATCGTAGCCAGTACTACGTGCCTTCCTTCTCCAGTCGCACTATCAATTACAAAGGTATGCTCCTTTCCGAGCAGCTTCCTGAATTCTATCCGGATCTGAAAGCCCAGGACATGGAATCCGCACTGGCCATGATCCACATGCGTTTCTCTACCAATACCTTTCCTACCTGGGATCTGGCGCATCCATTCCGNATGATTGCGCATAACGGAGAGATCAATACCCTTCGCGGAAATATCAACTGGATGGCCGCTCGCCAGATGATCATGGAAAGCCCNTATTACGGAAAAGATCTCCGCAGAATGCTTCCCATCATTATGGAAGGTCAGAGTGATTCGGCCACATTCGATACTGTGCTGGAGCTTCTGTACATGGCCGGCCGAACCTTGCCCCATGCCATGATGATGATGATTCCAGAAGCCTGGGGCAAAAAGAAAGGGATGAGCGCCGAGAAGCGTGCATTCTACGAATACCATGCCACTATGATGGAGCCCTGGGATGGACCGGCAGCTGTGGCCTTTACCGATGGTCGAGTGATTGGAGCTACCCTGGATAGAAATGGTCTTCGACCGGCCAGATACCTGGAAACCAGAGATGGACTGATTATCATGTCTTCCGAGGTGGGCACATTGCCTGTGGAGTCATCCAACGTGGCTCGCAGCGGTCGATTGCAGCCAGGAAAGATGTTCCTGATTGATCTGGAGCAGGGCCGAATCGTAGACGATGAAGAGATCAAAGGTCAGATCGTAACTCAAAAGCCCTATCTGGAATGGATCGATACTCAGATGATTCGTCTGAGTCAGTTGCCTGATCCTCCTTTCGTTTATCAGCCTGACCATGACAGCATTCGTGAGCGTCAGCGCGCCTTTGGATACACTTCGGAAGAGGTGACCACTCTAATGCGTCCCATGGCCATTAGCGGCGAAGAGCCGGTGGGATCCATGGGCGATGACGTCTCCCTGGCTGTGTTGAGCGAAAAGCCACAGCCGCTGTTTCGCTACTTCAAGCAATTGTTTGCCCAGGTAACCAATCCTCCCATCGACCCCATTCGCGAAGATCTGGTAATGGATCTGACCACCTGGGTGGGTCCGGAAGGAAACATTCTGGATGAAACTCCTGAACATGCACATCGCATCGAGCTGGAACATCCTGTGCTTACGAACAATGAGCTGGAAAAGATTCGTAGCATCAAGCAGGGCAAGTTCAAGACCATTACCATCAACATCCTGTTCGATCCGGATGCGAAGCATGGTATGCGAAATCGTCTGGATCAAATCTGCGATGAAGCAGCGCAAGCTGTGCGCAATGGTTATAACCTGATTATTCTTAGCGACCGTGGCGTGGCTCATAATATGGCCGCAATACCCAGTTTGCTGGCCATGGCCGGAGTGCATCACTTTCTGATTCGCGCTGGATTGCGGACCAAGACCGGTCTGATTATCGAATCCGGGGAGCCCAGGGAAGTAGCTCATTTTGCCATGCTCCTGGGTTACGGGGCCAACGGCATCAATCCGTATCTTGCATTCGAAACCCTGGTAGATCTGCATAAAGAAGGGGCTTTGCCCGAAGTGCAGGATATCAAGGATGCACGAAAGAACTATATCAAAGGGATTGGAAAAGGACTNTTCAAGATCTTCTCGAAAATGGGGATCTCTACCTTGCAATCCTATACCGGGGCGCAAATCTACGAGGCTGTAGGTCTTGATTCAGAACTGGTAAACATGTACTTCACCGGAACCTACACTCTGGTAGAAGGCATGAGCATGGAAATGCTGGAAGAAGAAACCATTCGCCGGCATCGTCAGGCCTACGATAGCACCTACTATCCAGGAGTGCTTGCTCCAGGTAGTCATCACTTCTATAGAAAATACGGGGAAAAGCATTTGTGGAACCCCATGACTATCTTCAAGCTTCAGCATTCCACTCATACAGATAATTACGAACTGTACAAGGAATTCAGCCAGGAAGTCTACGACACAGGTAAGGATCGCATCACTCTGCGAAGCCTCTTTGATCTGGANCGCAGAAATGCGATTCCGCTGGAAGAAGTGGAGCCTATTGAAAACATCCTGAAGAGATTTCAGACCGGAGCTATGAGCTTTGGTTCCATTTCCTGGGAAAGCCATACTAATCTGGCCATTGCCATGAACCGTATCGGTGGAAAATCCAATACCGGTGAGGGTGGCGAGGATGCCATTCGCTACAACGCCATGGAAAACGGGGACTCCATGCGAAGCTCCATCAAGCAGGTTGCTTCTGGCCGATTTGGCGTTACCACTCAATATCTGGTCAATGCGGATGATATTCAGATCAAAATGGCTCAGGGNGCAAAACCCGGGGAGGGCGGACAGCTTCCAGGGCATAAAGTAGATAACTACATCGCCAAACTTCGATTTTCCACTCCTGGTGTGACGCTGATCTCGCCTCCTCCTCATCATGATATCTATTCGATTGAGGATCTGGCGCAGCTAATCTTCGACTTGAAGAATGTGAATCCAAAGGCGCGAATCAGTGTAAANCTGGTAAGCTCGGTGGGTGTAGGTACCGTGGCCGCCGGTGTAGCGAAAGCTCATGCGGATCATATTCTGATCTCAGGACATGATGGCGGTACCGGCGCTAGCCCCATTTCTTCCATTCATTACGCAGGAACTCCATGGGAAATTGGACTTTCCGAAACCCATCAAACACTGGTTGCGGAAGGCCTTCGCGATCGCGTGGTCGTTGGTAGCGATGGAAAAATGATGACCGGTCGGGATGTGGTAATCGCAGCATTGNTGGGNGCTGAAGAATACGGNTTCTCCACNGCNGCTCTGGTAACTCAGGGCTGCATTATGATGCGTAAATGCCATCTCAATACCTGCCCGGTAGGAATTGCCACCCAGGACCCGGATCTTCGCAAGAAGTTCACCGGTCAGCCTGAACACCTGGTGCGCTATCTAACTTTCGTAGCTCAGGAAGTTCGCGAGCTGATGGCAGAAATGGGATTTCGCAACATGAATGAGATGATCGGTCAGGTAGAGCGAATCCGACCGGTGCGATTGAAAGATCACTGGAAGGCTCGCGGGCTTGAACTAAGTAAAATCTTGAATAAGCCAAAGCCAGCTTTTGGTACCGGTCTTTTCTGCACTAATGAGCAGGACCATGGACTGGACCAGCAGATCGACCATGTATTGATCGAAAAAGCAAAACCAGCTCTGGAGAACCAGGAACCCACCACCATCGAAATTCCGGTACAAAATACNGATCGAACCGTAGGTGCTATGTTATCTGGAGAAATCGCGAAGCGCTATGGCGAAGAGGGATTGCCGGACCATACCCTTCAAATCAAAATGAATGGATACGCTGGTCAGAGCTTTGGTGCCTTCCTTACCAGGGGAGTTACTCTGACGCTTACCGGTCAGGGCAATGATTACGTTGGAAAGGGATTATCTGGAGGACGACTGGCTGTGGTTACTCCGGTGCATGCTGAGTTTGATCCCGCAGACAATATAGTAATCGGAAATACATGTTTGTATGGTGCCACGTCCGGCGAGGCATATTTCAATGGAATGGCCGGAGAAAGATTCGCAGTGCGAAACTCAGGCGCGCGAGCCGTCGTNGAGGGCGTAGGCGATCACGGTTGCGAATACATGACCGGCGGGCGAGTTGTAATTCTGGGAACTACCGGACGTAACTTCGCTGCTGGCATGTCCGGCGGTATTGCCTATATCTGGGATCCGGAAAATAAATTTCGGGATCATGTAAATGCNGCCATGGTNGATCTGGAGCCTCTGGTGGAACCTCAGGATATCGATGAAGTGCTCCATATGATTACCAGACATCAGGAATACACAAATTCAACTCGAGCAGCGGAAATCCTGAAGGATTGGCCAGAGCGCATTCGAGACTTTGTGAAAGTGATCCCTGGAGATTACAAAATGGCTCTGCAGAAGATGGAAGAAGAGAATGCCATGAAGATGCAGCAGAACAAAGCGCAGGCGCGCATCTAATCGCGGAGTCCAGGAAACGATATGGGAAAGATAACAGGTTTTAAAGAATATCGTCGGGCGCCTTTGCCCAAGGATCCTGTGGAATCCAGGGTCAAGCATTACAAGGAATTCGAGAAGTCCTTCGACAATGAAACGGCCCGTATTCAGGGCGCTCGCTGTATGGATTGTGGCGTTCCCTTCTGTCAGGGCGATACTGGATGCCCGGTGGACAACCTCATCCCTGAATGGAACGATCTAGTATATCGCGGTCGCTGGAAAGAGGCCCTGGAGAACTTGCATAGCACCAATAATTTCCCGGAATTTACCGGTATGTTGTGTCCCGCGCCCTGCGAATCAGCCTGCGTTCTGGGAATCAACGAACCTCCTGTGGCCATCAAGGCCATGGAGCGAACCATTATCGATCGCGGTTTTGAAGAGGGCTGGGTCGAGCCAAGACCTCCTCGAGTGCTCACAGGTAGAACCATTGGAATTATAGGTTCCGGTCCTGCTGGGCTGGCTGCAGCTCAGCAATTGGCCAGAGCCGGGCACGATGTTACCATCTACGAAAGAGAAGATCGCATAGGTGGACTTCTAAGGTATGGAATTCCGGATTTCAAAATGGAAAAATGGCGCATCGATCGTCGCTTCGAGCAGCTAAAGATCGAAGGTGTTAAGTGCAAGACCGGCGTGAACGTAGGCACCGACATCACGATTGAGGAGCTGCGAGAGAAGCACGATGCACTGATTCTTGCCATGGGAGCAGAAGAGCCTCGCAAAGTTGAAATTCCCGGAAAAGAGCTGGAAGGCGTTCACTTTGCCATGGACTATCTGGTGCAACAGAATCGAGTTGTTGCAGGGGACACTGTGGCCGATCAGATCGATGCCAAGGACAAGCACGTTATTGTAATTGGTGGCGGAGATACTGGCTCGGACTGTATTGGAACAGCGAATCGACAGGGCGCGAAATCCATTACTCAAATGGATTACAATCCGGCCCCTCCAAAGGACCGAGCCGAGAACGATCCGTGGCCGCTATATCCTCGAATCTATCGCACATCCACTTCTCAAGAGGAAGGTGTGAACCGCGAATGGAGCCTGCATTCAAAGGAATTTGTAGGCAAAGACGGTAAGATTATCGCGGTTCGTGGCAACAGGGTCGAGAAGGAAGGTCGCAACATTACCGATGTGCCCAATTCAGACTTTGAGATCCCCGCTGACCTGGTGTTAATTGCCATCGGCTTTACCGGTCCAAGAGAAACGCCTCTTCTTAACCAACTGAAAGATGCCGGCGTAGAGTTCGATGATCGGGGCAACATTCAAGCCACGTTTGGAATCGGTGGCGATCATTTCAAGACTTCTGCTTCTGGTATCTATGCCTGTGGCGATGTTCGTCGCGGCCAATCCATTATCGTATGGGCTATTTCCGAGGGTCGTAAATGCGCCGACATAGTGCATCGAGAGCTTCAAGCTCGAGTAGGTTAAACGCAAATCGCTGGCCATTGTTCCGATGGCCCTCGGCTGCAGCTCTTTGGAGGGACCTCCGCTTTCGCAATAGTCAAGCTCCGACTTCGGGAAGGCCTGCCATTGATGGAAAGTTAGATGCTTTCCGATCGGCACAGCAGATATTCGATATACCTCGATCATACTCGCTTATGCGTGCCCGCGTATTCCGGATTCTCAGCCTTCTCTTGCTAACTTTTTTCGCTGCATGCCAGGGAAATGCCTGTCAGAATGACGATAACGACGAAGTGCTGTATTTGCTGGGCTTGATTCAGCCTCTGGGGGATTACTGGGCCAGGCTGTATTATGTAGATCCACTGATCATAGGCGATGAAGAAAATATCAACCTGATTCGCGAGGCCCTACCTTCTGACACATTCTCCGGGCAAAAGAAATTGATCCTGGTTTCGGGATGGGATACCGCCGATCGAAGCGATGTATCATATCCCAGTCTCAATGATTTGAAGACCCGGGCTCTGGTTACTAACTGGAATCATTTAATCAAAACTTCCGATTACGATGGGCTGCTACTGGACGGTTATCAGATTTTTATCTTCGACTACCTGACCAGTGATTCCATCTCTCTGAATGGAGCCAGGTTCCGCTACTGGCTGGATCGCACGTTTGGAACGGTGGATTCGCCGGAGGTAATCATTTATGCCCACAGCATGGGGGGCATTGTAACTCGAACAGCTCTTTACCAGGGAAGCACCCCGGCTTATCTGAAAGCGGCTTTGATCAATGGATCGCCGCTCCATGGTTCCCCCTGGGCATCGCCTCAGTATCAAGAAAGCAAGAGTTTCCTGGGCAAACTGGCTTCCTTTCTTACACAAACCGATGGTGGTTCGGACCTTCGCTGGGATAACTTCGATAGCAGCATTCCGGGTGCGTCCAATCCATTTCTTTCCGAGCTTGCCGCCAAAACTGGTCGAGATCATTTAATTCATCTGACCTATGGGGATGTCGATGATGGGAACACTTTCGCAGACAATGGAACAGTATCAGCGGTAATGCAAACCGCCTGTCTGGCCCTGCATCCGGATGGATTTCGCGGTGATTGCATTGTTCCCATTACCAGTGCGCAGTACTCCGGCGTTACCAATCCGAACCCCACCACCGATCTGGGAANGTATGAGCATTTCCAGATCAACTGGGCTTCCAGCGNNATTCGNANAGCNNTGCGAGCTAAAATCAACGGTCTTTAATCGTCACCTTTCTGTCTGTTTCTCAGCGGAGATAACCNAGCCCCGCTGGTTCGCTGCGCTATTCAAGGTCCATTCTGTATTGATTTCGGCTTTCGAATTTAGAAGGCTGGCATGCATGATTGCCCGGGATGATGGCCCTTGACGTTTGAGCGTTAGTCCCTGAATCGAAAAGGACGAACTAAGACTGCCCTGTGTCCTGGAGCTCTTGCGTCGGTTTCTGTATGGGGAAGCCCGAGTTCAAGAAAGCTGGCCTGAGGTTCCGCAGGATTTTTGGCATCTTTCGTTTTGTAACGTCNGATCCGGCATGGAACGGGCGCANTTCCGAATGCCCTGTCGCTCTGACGCTCTGGCATTGGTTCCTTCATGGAGAAAGAGGCCCTCAAGGAAAATTGTTNAGGGCCATGGCGCATTGATGTTTTAGGGTCNGACCGATGTTCTGTTTTACATAGGGCGAATGGATTGAATAATNGGTTCCACCTGGATTCTGCTTTCTATATCTATATCATCCGGAATGAATACCACGGTAACCAGGCACCCTCCGCGATTTTCCAGAAGAAGCAGAAATAGGGTGTACTCCAGGCCTTCCCTGTNGCCGGACCCTTCCCAGGAAAACCCACGCAGGCCATTGATGGTGCGACTCTGTACAGGATCCCAGCGCTGAATCATGCCAGAGAGTTCCTGCTTCAGTGCGGATATATGCCTGGAACTACAGCTTCCAGGAGCGGGAGCCAGCCGCATGGATGGAAAGAGATCCGGGTCTTCTGTTTCGATGGCATTGTCCACATATTCCACCTTCCAATCCCGGGGAACTTGAAACTGAATGCTCAGAGAAGGCATGGTCAATGTCTTTGTGGGGACGCGAAACTCTTTGATATCCCCAATGGGTACGATGCTTGAGCACTGCGACAAAAATGTGCTCAGAATCAATATAACAATGGAATGAATGAATCTCGACCGAGGCCCTGGCCCGGATTTGTTCTTTAATTGGATCATGGTTACCCCGAAACGTTTTTACCGGTTAGTGATGCCGACTGCGGCAGCAGGTCAGGTCCTTTCTACCAGTTCGTCCAGGAAACGATCCAGCAATCGCCGGTTTTCCGCAAGGTGGTTTTTGATGCCNGCTTCAATTTCTTTAGGCGATTGAACGAAGGCTAGCTTCTCATGCCCTTTCAGGTCTTTCTTACAATGCTTCATCAGGTTCTGAATACCGTTGGAAAGCATTTCAAGATGAAATTGAAATCCGAATATGTTGGATCCATGATAAAAACCCTGGCATTCCGTAAGCTCTGTGCTCCCCAGGTTGCTGCAGGTGGGCGGAAGATCGAATTGCTCCCCATGCCAGTGAAAAACGGTGGTCCGGGAAGGAAAATCGGCAAAGTAATGAGTGGCTCGGGCTTCNTCGGTGAAATTCATATCAAGCCAGCCAATCTCTTTTTCAGCAGACTGACTGATATTGGCCCCCATGGCCTGGGCCACTAACTGTGCTCCGAGACAGATCCCAATCACTTTTGCTTTCCCGGCTGCCGCTGCGTTCAGGGCTTCTGCGATGACCTTCTTTTCATTTCGTAGCCAGGGTTTTTCGTCTGTGGCACTCATCGGGCCACCGAGAATGACCAGCCAATCATACTCATCGGGACTTCCGGGAGGTATGCCTCTGTAGGTATGAACAACTTCTAGAGAGAAGGAGCGGGATGCAGCCCATTCCGTAATATGTCCAGGTCCTTCAAATGGAGCGTGCTGTAGGATCTGAATCCGCACTGCGTTAGATTCCAGGACTTCCGCTCATATGTCAAAGGAATTTGATGGGCGAAACTGCTCTGAAGCTCTCGCTATCCCATCATTTAGAACCGTTAATGGTCTCTTGNACTATCTTTCGCAGCTGGGCCGGGGTAACTGGCTTACTGACAAAGCGTGCCATTCCTGCTTGCATCGCTTCCTGCTTGTCCTCTTCCAGACTGGAGGCAGTGAGAGCTACCACGGGAGGACAGTTTCTACTTCCGTAAGAAGGTCGGGTGGCGTATCGTCGTCGGATCAATTTACAGGCACTCAGTCCATCCAGCACCGGCATCTGCAGATCCATCAGGATCAAATCGTAATCCCTGCTGGCTGTCTTCTTGAGCGCTTCCTTACCGTTCCACGCTGAATCAAGATCATACGGCCCCTTACTGAGCATTTTATTGATCAATAATTGATTATCTCTATTGTCTTCGACGATCAGAATGCTTGCATGCGNNGCNTTTGTTATGATTGGCTCTGTTTCTTTNCGCTCTACTTCTTTCTCCTTAATGGCCGTCGGGAGTTGGACCGTGAAAAAGAAATGGCTTCCTTCCCCGGGTTGACTGATGACTCGAAGCGAAGAGCCCATAAGTTCTACAATTTTCTTGCTGATGCTCAGGCCCAGTCCGCTACCACCAGTGCTTCGTCTGGAATCCGGTTGAAAAAACGAATCGAAGATATGCTCCATCTCCTCCTGCCCGATGCCCCGTCCGGTATCGCGAACCCCCAGGCGGATCACTTCCAGAGTAGGGGGACTGTCTCCATCACCGCTGAGTGGATGACTGGCCAGGCTATCTGCAAGAATTACAATTTCACCGCGAGAAGTAAATTTGATGCTGTTTCCCAGCAAGTTCAAAAGCACCTGCTGGATGCGAAAGGCATCGCCAGAGAGCACCAGATCGGGATCCAGACCAGATTCTACTCTCAAGATCAGCCCCTTCTGTCTCGCTACAGGTTCCATGATTGCCAGTACATTCTGAAAGATATGATGAGGATTAAAGGGAGAATTATCCAGTACCATTTTCCCGGACTCGATCCGCGAAACGTCCAGTACGCTATCCAGAACACCCAGCAGAGCCCCGGAGCTCTTTAGCATTGTATCNAGATATTCCGACTGATCTGCTGTAAGCTCCGTTTCTTGCAGTAGCTGGGCCATGCCCATCAGAGAGTACATCGGTGTGCGAATCTCATGGCTCATGTTGGCCAGAAAGGCGGATTTGGCTCGCGATGCTGCCAGGGCCGATTCCTTTGCTTGCACCAGTTCTCTTTCCAGTTGCTTTCGCACAGTCACGTCGTGGACAATCGAATACAGGAATGTCTTTCCTTGAAACTCAAGAGGTCCGGAGTAAACCTCCACGTCGCGAATCTCTCCATTCTTCAATTGATGTTTAAAATCAAAGTGACTCTGCCCGGCAGTACGCGCACGTTCCATGGCAGCCACGATTTCTTCTTTCGTTGCCGTATTTATATCTATGACAGTCTTTGTGAGCAACTCTTCGCGGTCGTATCCGTAAAACTGGATGGCCGCTTCGTTAACATCTATGATGCGCCCGGAACCTGGCTCCAGTAAGATTTGCACTGCTTTGTTCTTTCTAAATACCTGCGCCTGACGACTGCGAGACATGCGAAATGCACGAGCCATGTTTCTTGCGAGATCAACGGCCCTGGCCCGAGTACTTGCCTGCTGCCAGAACAAAAGAGCAATCAGCACAGATAGACCCAGACCTCCGAAAAGAAAGAAAAACCGAAACAAACCCTGGTCAGCACCCGAGTAAAGCTCAAAGAACCTTTCGCTGGCCTGAATATTGTAGCGAAAGTAAGGACCATGGTATAGAATCTTTTCTCCATCCCCTGTAATGGGTCGAGTGATTGGCCTCCAGTTGGGATGAATTCCATTGCTCTGAGGTCGGCCCAGTTTTTCACTCTCCGGCGCGGGCAGAAATGCTTCTACGCTGATGCCTTCGGGGTACTCGGCTTCTAATTCTTGAAACAGCTCATCACCGTCCAGTCGGATGGCTGCAACCTGCATGGTCCTGGCATCCATCAAACGATACATTTGAAAGGCGTGGCCTTCTGCTGCTTCTTTAAGAATGACCGGAGGAGTAAACGTTTCCGAGTATATTTCTTCCTTCTGCTGCAGAACTGTGAATGCATTTCTCCCTACGTCGATCCACTGATCAAACCTGGCCTTGCTGTACTGAGGTTGGAATTGTCCATCGACATTCATTGNACCAACAGCGAGATCAAGGATTACCGGGTCCTGATCCGCGCGCATGGTCTTGAGAAAAGCCCTCCAATCCGCCCGGGTGACCAGATCCGACGCTTTGTAGAGGGACTCCAGGGCCAGCAGTTCACTGTTATAGAAATCCACTCGCTTTTGTACATGGCGTGCTACATCCATAGCCGCCTTCTGCAATTCCTTCTCCTGCTTGGCTTTTTCGATGCCTTGAAACCGAAACCAGACCAGGAGGTGTAGCAGGGCAAGGCCTACAGCTAGAATGTAGGGTAACAGTCTGACAATCTGAACGGGGAGAAACTTACGGAGTGGTCTGGAGGGAAAATTCATCTTCGGCCAGCAGTCCTTCCTGCATTTGAATATCCAGCATCGCCCTTCGCACCCTTTCCTGGATGAAACCGAGAGCTTCCTTTTCCTTGAACTCGCGAAATTCTCCGGGTTCCAGAGCTTTGCCGAAAACCACCTTGACCTTCTTATAATTGGCCCTTTGCGGAATGCTGGATACTTCTTCCGGTAAGCCCATTAGCTGTCGCAACTGCTGCGGTACCGGCATGGCTTCAATTTCCTCTTCTAACGGTACAATGCTAAAAGGTACGATGGGCACCTTTGCCCTGTAAGCGAAAATTGCGAAACCAGAATGAAAGGAAACCATGGAGCTGGCGAAATCGTTCTGAACCATATAGTCATGACCTTCTGGAAAAATGCCCAGGATTTCCCCGGATCGCAAAACACCCATCAGTCTNTTTATAGAGGACACAGATACATTTCCGCTAATATCCATTGGAATCACCCCGGTTTCCCGGATCAGATTCTTGAAAATTGGAATTCGCTCAGTGTACTCAGCTGCAATCCAGCTAATGTACCTCGGAACCACGGAAGCCACAATAAAAGGGTCCATATCCGACCGGTGGTTGCCAACCAGAATAGCTCCGCCGGTATCCGGGATATGTTGCAGCCCTTTTTTTTCGATGGAAACCATCAAATTGAGAAAAGGCTTTAACATCATTTTGATGTTCTGGAATACCTGCTTCTGGTCAGCCATTACCAGAAGGGTGGCAGAACAAAAGTCTCAGTCAAGCAGTTCCATCAAAAACCGAAAAAAGAAAAAGGTGAATGCCCGTTACAAAACATCGCTCCTGTATCTGGCCATTCTTGCCCTGTCTGTTGGGCAAGCCGGAGCAGAGGAACCAACGCCGCCACTACTTCGTCCACCCTGGGTGGAAGCAGAAAAAGCCAGAATGCTTAACTGGCTTTCCNCAATGCAAAAAAGAAAAGGAGAAGTCCGNGGCCACTGGTGGATTCTGGACAGATCCGGAAGAAGCTTTATTCTGTCGGGTACAGGCCTCGATTTTCTGATCCTGGAATCCTTCCCCGTACCNGTTCCTCACGATATAGATGCCCCCCTGCACATGGCGGAGGCTCGGGCTCTTTATTCTGACGGCCATGGAGAGGAAGCGGCTCGTCTCTGGAAGACCTTTAATGCTCTGGCTGCATTGAAGGATATTCCGGCGTACCAAGAAAAGGCCGCCAGTCAGTCAGCGGAAAGGTTGAAAGNAACCGGTCTCTCTTTCGTCGGTCCCATCGTNGTTTTTCGCGCCCAAGAAAACAGAACCCTGGTTTCGCATCCGGAACATGGATTTCGCTTCTCTGTAGATCAGGAGTACCGGGCCGCTCGGTTCAGATTCCGAAACGGAAATCCGNTGAATCAGGAGCCCGGCGAAAAGCATACACTGGCCTTGAAGCGAAAGCTTGATGGTGAGTCCGGCCGAAGAAAAGAGGCAGTAATTATCATTTCTTCGGATGTGCTTAGAAGCGCTGTAAGCGCTCGTGCATGCCGCGGGCTGTGGAGGGAGCGTACTGGTTTGACACCGGGCTCTCCGGGAATGGCTCAGCAGTCAGAAGAAGTGTTGCGAGAAAGTGAAAATGAGCTACTGCTTTCGGTTGCCCNCACAGTAGNTGGTGCCTGGCTGGAATTCTACCGAGTGAAGCAATCTACCTGCCTGCATATTAGAATACTGGTTCCCGAATACTCAATAATGGAGAAATCCATGCAAAATGCTCTTGTGCTGGAAGGGCGAGAATTTCAGGATCCACTGGAACTCTATGACAGAGAAAGGGCTCTGGAGATATTTGAAGATCTGTATGCCACCCTTTCTGGACCGTAATGAAAGGTTTTGATTTACATGAAATCTTCCGGAACTATCTGGATGCCTTCCTGCCTGCAGACAATCCTATTATGCAGGATCTGGCGGCCCGGCGAAAGCTAAGGATCATCATGGGCGTTGGAGCGGTGGTGGTGGCCATCTTTCTAACCCGAATTCCGATAATCTACGGACACACTCCTGTAATCGCGCTGGTGGTTGGCGTGATGTGCGGCTTCTTTATATTGGCCCTGGCTTTTATTATTCGCAGCAAGGGCAGGTACTTTTTGCAGATTGGACTGCTGATGGTCCTGGTGGCATCTGGGGTCATCACATTTAATTCCTATCACATAGGAACCTATCCGCCAGTGAATTTACCCTACGCAGTAGTGATGGTTATCCTTCTGCATTTTCTCTTCGGCCGATGGATTGCCCTGGGCGTGCTCGTGATTCAGTGGGCTATCCACTTCCCTTTCTTATTTGAGGATGAGATGGGAGGATTCGCCACTCCGGAGCGAGCCGAGTCCATTCCCTTCTGGCGAATTCGGCACTATGTTAATGTCCTTGTGGCTGGGATCATTGTGTGGTTAATCAGCGAGGCCTACGATCGTTTTCGTAACGAATCAGAAACGGAGCTTCAGGCATTGCAGGCCACTCATCGACAGGAATTGGANTTTGCCAGAACTCTTCAGCAAAGTCTTCTTCCATCGGATTCCGGAACGGGTCCCTATCGCTATACAGGAATGATGCAACCGGCGGCTCAAGTTGGCGGTGATTATTTCGATGTGGTTCCGACCAGAAATTATAGCTGGTTTGCCGTGGGCGATGTCACCGGTCATGGGGTCCAGGCCGGTCTACTGGTAATGCAGGTGCGAAGTTTACTGCATTACTGTCTGAACGTTCAGAACATGGATCGTCCATCCGAAGCACTGATTCAAATCAACAATGCATTTTTCGATAGTATTAAGGGTTTGTTTCAGAAGTCCTTTATGACCTTTGTGCTACTGCGAATGGATTCNGAGGGCAACGTTGTGTATGCCGGTAGCCACCTCAGCATTCTTGTCTACAGGAAAGCCGACGCTTGTCTGGAATCTTATAGTACCCAGGGATTCTGGCTGGGTGTAAATCGTCTGCAATCCGGCAGAGAAAGAAACCTGGAGAGTGAATTTAAACTGGATGTAGGCGATCTGGTATTCTTATACACAGATGGATTCACTGAAGCTCAGAACCGAGAAGGGAAGCCCTTTGGAATGGATGGTTTATTTCGTGCCATTGATGAAGGCCTCAAACAGGATCATGAAAAANTGGAAGAAGTACAATCTGCCATCCTGGGCGAATTCCAGGCATTCATTGGGGGCCGGGAGCCCGAAGATGATCTGACTTTGTTGACCATTCGCCGTAGCAACTAATTCCTGGCTACAGGAGGATTCAATGAGCGTTCGTATTGAAACAGATACCATGGGTGAAATCGAGGTCCAGTCTGACCGTTACTGGGGAGCTCAAACCCAGCGTTCTCTTACAAACTTCAAAATAGGCAACGATCGATTTCCCCGAGAGATGATTCGGGCACTGGGCATTCTGAAGAAGTCCNCGGCCATNACNNNCACNGNGCATTCTGAAGAAGTCCGCGGCCATAACCAACCAGAGTCTGGGGAATTTGCCCGATGAAATCGCCAATCTAATTGTAAAGGCTGCAGACGAAGTTATCGAAGGAAAGCTGGATGATCATTTTCCTCTCGTAGTCTGGCAGACCGGTAGCGGCACCCAGACTAACATGAACTCCAACGAAGTCATCTCCAATCGCGCCATCGAAATAGCTGGCGGAACCATGGGTTCCAAAGATCCAGTGCACCCCAATGACCATGTGAACCGTGCACAGAGCTCCAATGATACATTCCCTACGGCCATGCATATCGCTATCGCAGAGCAGACGGTACATCATCTGCAGCCGCGCCTGAAGACCTTACGCGATACGCTGAATAAGAAGGCCAACGAATTCGAAAGCGTTATTAAGATCGGACGAACGCATTTGATGGATGCTACACCACTGACCCTGGGTCAGGAATTCTCCGGTTATGTTACAATGCTGGACCATGATATGGAGCGCATAGATCACGCTCTGGGCGGTATTTTCGAGCTGGCCCTTGGCGGAACGGCTGTAGGCACCGGACTGAACACATTGAAGGGATTTGCAGAGAAATCTGCTCAGGAAATTGCCAGATTAACGGGCCTGCCATTTGTAACTGCTCCCAATAAATTTGAGGCCCTTAGTTCTCATGGAGCAATATTAGAGCTTCATGGTGCCTTGAAGACCCTGGCAGCTGATATGATGAAGATTGCCAATGATATTCGCTGGATGGCCAGCGGCCCCCGGTCAGGACTTGCTGAGATTCGTATTCCCGAGAACGAACCCGGTAGCTCCATCATGCCGGGTAAAGTGAATCCAACTCAGAGCGAGGCCATGACCATGGTCTGCGCCCAGGTTATGGGAAATGATGTGGCTATTAATGTAGGCGGGGCTTCCGGTAATTTTGAGCTAAACGTTTTCAAGCCGGTGATTGTTTTTAACGCGTTGAATTCCATTCGGCTACTGGCAGATGCAGCGTTAAGCTTTAACGACAATTGCGCGGTGGGAATTGAACCCTGGGATGAAAACATTCATAAGCATCTTAACAATTCGCTGATGCTGGTAACAGCGCTTAATCCCCACATCGGTTATGATAAGGCTGCGAAGATAGCCAAGAATGCTCATCAAAAGAGTATTACTCTAAAAGAATCGGCTATCGAACTGGGCATTCTGGACGAGAAGCAATTCGATGAAATGGTGCGGCCTGAACTGATGATCGGACCTTCGGATCCATGAGCGGAAACTCTCTGTAGTTGTTGAGAATTAAGCCCGCTGAAGACAGCGGGCTTTTTTTATCTTCGGGTATTTGCGCTGAGCTTTGCTGCTCGCACTCGAAAGGCTTTAACCCACTCCTGAACGGTATTTCCACGTACATCGGTGCGTCCGTAGATTTCGTTGAGCAGTGGTTGCAGGGTTCTTCGCATGAGAGACTCTACAGGCGCAATCTCTGTTGAGTCCTCCGGAGCAAAATGAATTAACATCACATCAAAGTTTTCCATCACACGAAGGGCCCCTTTAATGTACTCCTCTCGATCCTTTGGTTTACCAAAGCCATCTTTCTTCTGAATTGAGTAGAGCAGGGTTGCCTGTCGGCCGGAATCCTGATAGCGAAATTGTTCGGGAAGCTTTTCGATAAAGGAACTGCCCACGCATTTGCCCACGTAATAGAGTTCACCCTTTGGGCCAAACAATAGATACAGACCCTGACCGTTACCATTGCCATGCTGGATTTCCGTCAATATATCATAGATTTTGATATCCTTTAGACGGGCTTTCTTGGCTTCGCGGAGAACGCGTGCCAGATCCACCATTTTGGTTTTACGGATCAGATCGTAGGTTAGTGAGAATTTGATCATCAAGGACCTCGATTTGAAATTTTGCGGTGGCCATTTTTTTGTATTTTTCGGGCACCGACGCCATTTACAAGTTCGCTACATAAGACGAAAAAGTAAAGCCACAAAGCCGGGGATTCTTCCGTATTTCGCAAAGAACGATTGATTTTTGCCGGAATTGCAGGATCTTTGTGCGATGGATTCAAAAACTAAGATTCTGATGGGCGCTGCCCTTGGGGGAATGCTCATGGCGGCCTCCTGCGGTGGCTCTGATTCGGCCGATACCCCTCTACAGACTGATCTGGGGGAATGTCATGGGATCAATGCCTGCAAAGGGCAGAGCGCCTGTCATACAAAAGAAACCAGCTGCGCAGGACAGAATTCCTGTAAAGGCAAAGGCTGGTTGCAAATGACCAAAGAGGAATGCGCAGAAAAAGACGGTTCCTGGAAAGAGCTTTCTATGGAGATGTGATTTTACTCTGAGCCGAATGCTATTCTTCTTGCTATCGCAAAGGATAGTTCGGCTCGATGTAACGTCGTTACGTTGGTGTGACATAATGGTGTCGAAGTGATTGTGTTCGGCTATATTGCTTTCGATAGATCTCTGAATCGTCTCACTTCAAAGCCCACAGGAGAAATAGAGTGATTTATTGGAGAGTGAGACGTCAATTCTTCCGATTCTATAATGCTCTGTTGTTGTTCTTCCGGTGGAATCATTCGTTATCAGAAATCATAAAAAAGGGTAAGCATCCTCAAATTGATCCATTCTGATCTTATTGTCTCTCCAGGCCCCGCATTTTTCCGGGGTTTTTTCCTTGACACTGGGTCCGTTTGTCAGCCTCCTAATAGTGTCCAAACTGCGCGTACGCGTCTTGTTAACTTGCCGGTTAGTTAAGCCTAAATGAGCCCTCTGCGGCTCGTAGAAATTAGAAATCCCCTCCGGGGAATTCGCAGTCGAGGTGTATATTTATGAGTTCGAAGGATACTGTTGCGGATGCAAAGAAACAGGATTTTGGAAAAGATCCCTCAGCCGTCCGAGATTCCGACCATTATGTTGAGGAATACGTAGGTGGTTTTGTAGATAAGTGGGATGATCTTATCGATTGGGATGCGCGAGCGAAGAGCGAAGGTGACTTCTTTATTCGTGCACTTAAAGAAAGAGGATGTAAGAAAGTACTGGATGTAGCTACAGGGACCGGCTTCCATTCCATTCGACTTATAGAAGAAGGCTTTGAAGTGTTTAGCGCGGACGGAAGTCCGGTTATGCTGGCCAAAGCTTTTGAGAATGCCAGAAAACGAGGGCACGTCCTTCGCACAATTCATGCGGATTGGCGCTGGCTTAACCGTGATGTTCACGGTAAATATGATGCTATTATATGTCTGGGGAATTCGTTTACGCATCTTTTTGATGAGCGAGACCGACGAAAGACCCTGGCGGAATTTTATGCGGCCCTTCGCCATGATGGATTGCTGATTCTTGATCAGAGAAACTATGATTCCATACTGGATCACGGTTTCTCTACGAAGCATACTTACTATTATGCTGGCGAGGATGTGGAAGCAGTACCGGAGCATGTGGATGAGGGTCTGGCTCGGTTCCGCTATACATTTCCAGATAAATCGGTGTTTCACTTAAACATGTTCCCGCTTCGCAAAGCCTATGTTCACAAGCTCATGGAGGAAGTGGGGTTTCAGAAAGTGGAAACGTTCGGCGATTTCAAAGAAACCTATCATGAGGATGAACCTGACTTCTGGATCCATGTAGCGGAAAAGAGCTACGAGATAGGAGGTAAGTAATGAGTAAAAAGAATTATTCGGGAGTGGTAGAGAAAGCCCGGGAATACTACAATAGCGACGACGCAGACAAGTTCTACTATGACGTCTGGGGTGGTGAAGACATTCACATTGGTCTGTATGAAGGACCGGACCATCCCATTCGCGACGCAAGCCAGAAGACTGTTGAGAAGATGGCAAGTTGCATTCAGAATATTGGCAAAGACAGCAAAGTTCTGGATGCAGGGGCCGGATTCGGTGGTGCGGCTCGCTACCTGGCTAAAGAATATGGCTGTCATGTAGTGGCTCTGAATCTGAGCGAGAAGCAGAATGAGCGTGACCGTCAGATGAATAAGGAGCAAGGTCTGGATAATCTCATCGACGTTGTGGACGGGGATTTTGAAAACCTGCCCTACGAAGATGGCACATTCGATGTAATCTGGTCGGAAGATTCCTTTCTGCACAGCGGAAATCGAGAGAAGGTAATGCAGGAACTCCATCGAGTTCTGAAAAAGGGCGGAGAACTGATCTTCACCGATCCAATGCAAAGTCCAGATGCCAAAAAGGAAGACCTTCAGCCTGTGCTGGATCGAATCCATCTGGAAACCATGGGGTCCTTCAAGTTCTACGAAGAGCAAGCTAGTAAGCTAGGAATGGAAACCATTCAGATTATTGATCTTTCCCATCAATTGCCAGAGCACTATTCCAGAGTAGCTGCGGAGCTGAAAGAAAAGACTGCGAAGATGAATCACATCAGTCAGGAATATGTGGATCGAATGCTAAAGGGCCTGTCTCACTGGGTAGAAGCTGGAAGAAAAGGAGCTCTGAACTGGGGTATCCTGCACTTCAAAAAGAAATAGCAGTTTGATTCGCATCAGAATCCTGCTGCCAAAAAAGGCCGCTGAGTAGCGGCCTTTTTTATTGTATATGGGCTTTCACACCTATAGCCCGGCACAAGGATGGCTAATTTCCGGTAAGGGTTTCAGATTGTTCCATTGTGGAAGCAACCCTTACCGGGATTCCAGGTGGGCTCCATTACAGA
>PBEB01000043.1 GCA_002717505.1 Leptospiraceae bacterium | reverse complement strand
GATGAAGGCTTAGTTCTGCCAGTTCCTCATCTACATCACAGGGCTCGATACTACTCAGGCGCAATCGACTGTAGTCCAGCTCTCGGAGGATCGCATAGATCAACTGATTGAAGGATCGACCGTTCTCTCTGTACCAACCCGGATTCACGCCCGTGATTACAATTTCCGGGACTCCTCGATCGTTTAGAGAACGAACATGGTCCAGGATTTCATCGAAGGAACGGGAAACACCGCCTCCTCTTGCTCTGGGAATCTTGCAATAGCTGCATCGCCGATCGCAGCCATCCTGGATTTTTAGATAGGCCCGGCTGTGTCCAACTGGAAAAACGTCACCGTAAGCGAATGGATTTTCAAGTACCGGACGCTTACTCTCTCCACTCCTTCGATCCAGGCCACCGGCCGAGAAGACTTTGTCTTTTTCACCGTAGAGCTGTCCATTTTCCAGGTCTTCGACAATGGACTTCAGGCCTGTTTTGCGATCATTTCCGACTACAGCAAAGACTCCCGGAATAGCTGCCACTCGCTCAGGATCGGTCTGGGCATAACATCCAGTAATCACGATTTTACTCGATGGATTCTTTCTAAGGATCTTTCTTACCAGAGCGCGGCTTCTGGACTCTGCCTGATCAGTTACGGTGCATGTGTTGATAATGGCGATGTCCGGTCCGCTATCCAGGTTTGCCAGACGATACTTCTGTTCTTCATCTAGAAAGCGAGCGATGATACCGTCTGATTCGAATTGATTCAAACGGCATCCCAGGGTATGGATCCCGACGGTTTTTTGTTCCGTCCCGGGCATCATGTAGTGGGTAGTGTTGCCAGGTTCCGTTTCAACGCAGGATCATTGGGTCGAAGCTCAGAAGCTTTCTCCAGGTATTCTCTTGCCTGCTCTAGATAGGCATCCCTTCGGCTGCCATCGGTGCGGGCGGCCAGAAGGCTCAAGGTAAGGCCCAGATTGTTCAGCAATCCAAACTGTAGATTCTTATCTGATGTTCCGATTCTGGCTGCATTTCGAAGACGAAACTCAGCGTTTTCTAGATCCCCGGCCTTGAGATAGAGCACTCCATCCAGATATAGAGCACCAAAGTGATTGGGATCAGAAGAAAGAATTTTGCTAACATGAGTTCGCGCAGGAGCTACGCTTTCTAGCGCCATATAAGACAGAGCCGCTTCCCAGCGAATTTGTATAGAGTCGGGGTACTTTCGAATGACATCCCGAATGTGTGCCAGGGCTTTCTTAGGCTGACCGGACCGACGATACACTGCAGCCAGAAGTGCATGGGGTTCCGCGCGATCTGGATGATCTTTCATGCAGTAGCGCAAATGGGATACTGCGCTATCGTATTGCCCCTGTTCCAGATAGTTTGCTGCAGCCAGCATCCGAAACTCGTAGGAACTCTTGTAGTCATCAAAAACGGAACGAATCGCTTCCAGGGAATCTTCGTGCTTTCCCTGCTGGAAGAGCTGAACCGCTTCTTTGTATCGGGGCAGATCTTCGGCAACCAGTCCGCGGTTCAGGCCGGGGGCCACAATCGCTGCCAGCAGAGCGCCGGTACACAGATATTGAATGAGTTTTTTTTCGATTTTGTAGAATTTCATAGAGGTTCCGGACGTTACGCCGCTCAAGAATGCCTTGAGCGCTTCCTTACTATGCTTTTCCTGCGACCTTCTGACGAGGCAAGGAAATTTCTAGCTGGATCCCGGAGTAGAAAACGGACCTGGACCCGGGATTTGCCTTCCAGCAAATGATGCTCGATGGCCTCCTCTCCCACAATCCGGGCATTTCTATCGCAATGAAGAACGGGAACATCCACCCTTGGATCCTGGGCAATGATGGGTCCAAGGTCGGCAATAAAGTGCCGGATGGGCACAATGGATGATCCAGTGTAGTCGGTTCTGCGATATTTGAAGGTATATTCGATTTCAACAAATCGAGTCCTGGGCACAGAAGGACGTCGGTAAAAGGGACGAATGCGGGTAATTTCTGCCTGACTGTTTGCAATACGCTTCCATCGCCATCGCGCCAGTCGGATGCTTAGATACAGACAGATACCGGAAAGCAGGGCTGATCCGGCCAGAAGTGCGCCGGATTCTAATGCTACCTGATATACCGATACTGTCTGTGCTGGATTCAACTCACCTGACCTGTATTGGCCGGCCTTGCTGAAGGAGAGTCGGAATTGCGTACAGATACACCACCAGACATTTTAATATTGTTCTGGCTTTTCGCTCTTAGCTCCTCTTCACGCTTCCTTTTTTCCTCTTCTTTTTGCCGGACGATTTCTTCATATTCGCCCCAGGGCTTTTCGTCGAAGCTCAATGCCTCGGCTGTGCCCTCCCCCTGAGAGCTTACAAAAATGATGGTTGGTTCTCGGAAAGCGCCTTCCAGAAATCTCTGTGCCATACGGTCTTCGATCTCTCGCTGGAGCGTTCTACGAAGCGGTCTTGCTCCGTATTTCTCGTCGAATCCTCGTTTTGCGATCCAGTCTTTCGCTTTGTCATCCAGCTCCAGAAGAATCTTCTTATCGAAGAGCTGGGTATTCATGCGTTCCACCATGATACCAATAATCTGGCGAATTTCATCGGTGGACAGAGAATGGAAACTGATGATTTCATCAATTCGGTTCAGGAATTCCGGGCTAAAATGCTTTTTCAGAGCTTCCATGGCCTGCTCTTTCTTGCCACTTTCCCGAAGCGACTCGTCTTCAGCAAAGCCTACGCGACCACCCTTTTGTAGCTCCCGGGCACCAAGGTTGGAAGTCATAATAATGATGCAATCGCGGAAGTCTACTTTGCGACCATGGGTATCTGTGAGAGTACCTTCTTCCAGAATCTGCAGCAGAATGTTAAAAACATCCGGATGTGCTTTCTCGATTTCATCAAAAAGGATGACGGAGTATGGATGTCTGCGAACGAATTCGGTGAGCTGTCCCGCATCATCGTAACCTACGTATCCTGGAGGCGATCCAATGAGTTTCGATACGGAATGCGGCTCCATATACTCAGACATATCCAGACGGAACAGAGCCTGCTCTTCTCCGAAGAGGAAATCCGCTACTGCGCGAGCAAGTTCCGTTTTTCCCACTCCAGTAGGTCCTAGAAAAATGAAGGAACCGGAAGGTTTACGATGATCCTTAAATCCTGTTCTTGACCGACGTACCGCACGGCTCACCAGTTCTACAGCGCTGTTCTGTCCTACTATGCGGCGAGCCAGTTCTTGCTCCATGCGAAGAAGCTTTTCTGCTTCGCCTTCTTCGATCTTTTCCAGAGGTATACCGGTCCAGAGACTGATCACCGAGTAGACGTCTTCATCAGAAATATCTACCGAATAATCTGAAATCTTTTCCTGCCAGTTGTTGATGAGCTCCTGAAGCTGATCCTTCTTGACGTTGATTTCATCACGAATCTGGGCTGCCCTTTCGTATTCCTGGGCTTTCACCATATCGTCTTTCTTCTGCGTTAGAAGCTTGATCTCTTCTTCGAGATCTACGATTTCCTGAGGACGGGAAGAATTTGCCAGACGGGCCCGAGAGCCTGCCTCGTCGATGACATCAATGGCTTTGTCCGGTAGATACCGATCATTGATGTAGCGCTCTGCCAGCTTCACAGCCAATTCCAGAGTCTCATCGGAATAGCGCACGCGGTGATGCTGCTCGAAGGATTTTTTCAGTCCTTTTAGTATCAAATACGCATCGTCCTTGGATGGCTCCTTAACCTGAATAGGCTGGAAGCGACGCTCCAGGGCGGAATCCTTCTCGATGTACTTTCTGTATTCGGTGAGCGTAGTTGCACCAATACATTGGAGCTCCCCACGAGCCAGGGCAGGCTTCAGCATGTTCGCGGCATCGATGGCTCCTTCCGCAGCCCCGGCACCAATCAAGGTATGCAGCTCGTCGATAAATACGATTACATTCTGCGAGCTCTGAATCTCGCGCATGATCTTTTTCAGGCGATCTTCGAACTCACCGCGATACTTTGTTCCGGCTACCAGAGAAGCCAGATCCAGGGAAATCACCCTCTTCTCGAACAGGATGTCCGGCACCTGATTCTGGATAATTCGCTCGGCCAGGCCTTCCACAATGGCAGTTTTACCTACACCGGCTTCGCCTATGAGCACTGGATTGTTTTTGGTCTTTCGGCACAGAACCTGGATCAATCGCTGGATCTCCATTTCTCGGCCAATCACAGGTTCCAGTTTCTTGTCACGAGCAAACTGAGTTAGATCGCGGGCAAATTCATCCAGTGTGGGAGTGCGAGATTTCTCGGTAGTTCCAGTTCGTCCGCTGGGTGCAGGACCGCTGGTAGCTACGCCCAGGATTCGGAGGATTTCTCCTTTGATCACGGAATAGTTCACCTGGAAGCTGGCCAGAGAAGCACCGGCCACATTGTTGTTATCTCGCAGCAATGCCAGGAGGATGTGCTCTGTGCCTACATAGTTATGCTTCAGGCGGCGCGCTTCCTCTTTGGAATAATCGATAATTTTCTGGTATTTGTCTGGGTTGGGAGTGATCTCCAGCAGCAGTGTATTTCCACCCTGGCGGGCCCGACGCTCTACTTCTTTGCGGAGTTCGTTGAGATCAATACTCAAATTCTTCAGGATTTTGATCGCTACAGAGTCCTCTTCTCGAAGCAAACCCAGCAGAATGTGCTCGGGACCGATCATATCATGACCCAGCCGCTTGGCTTCCTGCTGCGCGTATTCGTTTATGACTCTTTTGGCTCTCTTGGTAAAATCAAACATGGGGAGACCTCTAATCGGAAGGGGACGTCTGTACAATAAAAACTATGTCTCAGGGCAGTGTCACCGTCTTTTTTATTCTCGGCGGGTTCCCCCTGATCAATGGCATGGTTAACCGTTATGAGCAAGAATTTTTTCGCCGAGCCTTTCTTCCCGTACCATTAGACGAGCAAGATAGATTCTAAATCTTTCCAGAACGGAACGAAATCCCTGAATTCCGACTATGTGACGGGTGGCCAGCTGGATGTGTTCTCCGTCCGGAAAGGACTTTTCCCCGCTACCGGGTCGCACCTCGAAGCCTGCTCTGTGTAACTCTTTCTTCCAGCGGAGCCAGGAAGGATCTCCCAGAAGTCCGGGTATGCGAATTCTGGCAGACATTCGTAGTCCTGAACCGCTATTCGTGGGACATCCGGTGAGAAAGCCAAATATTGTGGAGTACTGCCATACGAAGGCTCGATCCAGATTCCTGATTTGACGGATGATCTGGCCAAGTTTTTTTTCTGCGTCCGCAAGATCCGATCCAGAAAGCCAGCTCCAGCTGAAGCGAAAGTGGTCTTCGTCTCCCACCACAATTTGCCGATGGATGTCCGGATCCAGACCAGCTTCCAGACAACTACTGAGAAAGCCCCGGGTGGAAAGAAAAATCCTGGATAGGTTTTCAGAGTTCTTAAGCCCATCGCGGTAACTCAATCCGGGAACATTTCTTGCCATTCTGACCCTTAATTGTACCTGATCGGACGCCAGGGCCACCACGTCGTTTTCTGTATCTCCGCCACCAGGCAGCAAGGGTGCAGGATCGGATTGATCCTTTACTACTTCAAAATAGGTCTGTAACCGAGCCATGGCGTTACGACCGGGAATTCGGTATCCACCGCTCTTCTGGAATACAGATTTTCTGTAAGATTCGATTCCCTGAATAATGGAGCTTCGGAAGACGCTATAGCAATCCTCGCATCCGCAAAGGCCGCTACTCAGAAAGCTGTATTCGGAGATGCCACAGCTCGGACATTTCAGTGAATTCTCCGGGATGATGGCTTTCTTGCAGCTCTGGCAATAATACATCATTTGCCCGGCCTGCGGGTCAAAAATATGTACCGAGGATTCGCTTTGACAGGTAGGACAAATCATTACTGTAATACTGGGGCCCTTTCAGGGCTAATCCTTCCTTCCGGATCATCCGGAGCTCGTCAATTACGAGAAAGATTCCAGATGACCTTCTTTCAATCGAAATCTTCGGGGAACTCTACGGGCCAGATCCTGGTCATGGGTTACTATTAACATAGTAAATCCCAGCTGCTCCTGCAAACTCCATAGTAGATCTGCCAGCTTTTCCGAATTATCCCGATCCAGGTTTCCTGTGGGCTCATCCGCGAGAATTAATTTCTTACCACCTACCAGAGCTCGAGCCACCCCGGCCCTGGCCATTTCTCCACCTGAAACCTGCGAAGGATAATGATGCAATCGGTGTCCGAGGCCTACATTCTTTAGCATCTCAACGGCATTATCTGTGCTTCGGTTCACATTCTTGCGCTGGATCCACAGAGGCATAATCACGTTTTCCAGTACCGTAAAATCAGGAAGCAAATAATGGTGCTGAAAGATGAGCCCCACATTGGCAGCGCGAAAATTTTCCTTCTGCCTTTCGCTCATTGCCGTGATCTCTTCGCCGAAGATGCGAACCTTCCCTTCCACGGGCGTATCGATGGATCCTACGATGTGCAGAAGCGTGGACTTGCCAACTCCGCTGGCTCCCTCCACAGAAACGATTTCACCGGAGCCCACAGTCAGATCCAGGTCCCGGATCACATGGACGATTTCGCCTTCGCCGCGATAGGACTTGGACATCCTCTCAATCTCTATGGCTGCTACTTCACTCATCTGGATTTCTCTTGGGTTTCTCCCTTCCCTGCTCTTTCACTAATCGTTTCGAATGGTCTGTACGGGATCCTGCATGGCCGCCTGGCGCGCAGGAAAAAACCCTGCAAAGCCGCTGAGAATCATGGTCGTGAGCGCAACACCAAAAATGATGTTGAGGTCTGCATTCACTGGCAGGTGATCAAAGTAATAAATATTTCTGGGAATCAGATGCACAGGAGCACAATTGCCTGACCACCAGATACAGGCAGAGTTGATCATATCTTCCACCAGCTGAATGACGCTCTCCAGGTGGTTGGCCATGAAGATTCCCGTGGCCCCTCCCACAGCGGTGGCAAGCAATCCAATCAGCAGAGAATGAGCGGTAAAAATGATCAATACCGAACCGGTGGGCAGCCCCATGGATCTTAGCATTCCAATGGATCTACTTTTGGATCGAACAAGTAAATAGGACGTTACCCAGATCCCGGCCACCCCTGCAAGGATCAGAAGTCCGAGAATCATCACCATCAGGGTTTTCTCCAACTGTAATGCTGCGAGGAAATTACCCCTTTCATCACGAATGGTGCGAATGGAATAGAGATACTGATTTCCGGGCAGAGATTCTCGAATCATTCTCCTGGCCACATCCAGATCGGAGAGATTCTCAAGTTGAAAAATGACCTCGGTGCTTTGATTGGGCAGTCCCAGTACTCTCTGAGCTGTATTCAATGAGAGAAAGATCAGGTTTAGATCGAATTCATAATAACCGGTTCTAAAAAATCCACCGATGGTAAAGACCTGCTGCTGCACCTGCATGCCTTTGGTCAGGGCGCCGCCTCTTGGCATAAACAGTCGGATCTGGTCGCCGACCTCCCAGTGATAGTACCGGGCCATCTCCCGACCAACGATTACGATATTGCCCCCATCGAATCGATCCAGCAAGTCCTGGTTGTAGTGCACAATTCGCGGGAAGTCTTTGAGGTCTCCGGTCTTTAGATCTTCCTTTCGCACGGGAATGGCTCGAATGCCTTTCCCTTCAAAGCGATTCTGAATCTCCAGAAGGCCGTTTATGGAAATGCTGGGAAAACTGGAGCGAAGCAGGGGCTCCAGAGCAGGTTCTTTCGCAGTAGCTTCCAGGATGTCTGCATAGTTCCCCAGGGAGGCCCCGGCCAGACTTCGGCTGAGAGTAATATGATAGCCCGAGTTCCAGAGAGAGTTATGGACTTCTTTTTGAAAACCGGTAAATACCGAAAGAACCACCACCATGATAAAGACCATCAGGGCCATGAAGATGAAGGACAGACGGGTTCCCAGACTGAACAGAACCATGCGGCCCTGCCCTCGTAGATACCGGGCTGCTATAAAGAGTTCCAGACTGAATCGGGAGCGAAACACAGATTGGCAAAGTCCGACGGCAAGAGCGGGAGTCAAGGAGGCTTTTACTACCGATGACCTTCCGCTTCTTCGGTCCGCCTCCTGTCCGAATCCAACTCCCATCTGGCCCGGAGCTGAAAAATGGAAAAATCACTGACAGAGAAAAGGCCCATTCCAGGTTGCAATCCATGTTCCAGAAATCGGCCCTGCTTCTGATTCCGTTCTTTCTGTATTTTCTTTCCTTCATTACAGGCCGACCTGCCTATTTTGAACCTGGCCCATCGGCCCCCCTTTCCGAAGAACCCGGTGTTGCCTTCGAAAGCGGCCTGCTTGGCCGATTGGTGCTGGAATCTCGATTCCTTTCGGTAATGAGCGATCCTCTTCTGGAAAGCGATGCCCGACCTTCAGAGGTTTTTCGCGCGGTGGAGCGCTCGGCGGTAGCGGATCGATTCTATCTGGTAGTAAGTGCTTTCTGGTGCGTACTTTTGATGTTCTGTTTTCTGGCCGGTGCCCGGGGCTACTGGTTTTATCGACCCATGCTTCAGGTTATTCTGGGGCCTTCCATTGCTATTCTGCTGGCCATTTTGCTGGTGGCCCGGAGCAAAGCTCTAAGCACCAATTTCACCGTTACTCTTTACAATAACGTCATTCCCGAGACCATCCTTCTGGCCATAGGCATTGGTATGTTTCTCTATCAAAAGATGCGGCTGGATCCGGTATCCGGCGGAAGGTCCTTTCTGGACTTTTTACAAAAGAGAGGAACGGTCCAGACACAGAGGATTTCCGGCGGCTTCACTGTAGCCATGCAGCTGATTTTGATTACGCTCACCGGGGCCACAATAAGCAATCTTCTATTACTTCCTCTTTATAAGTTACAGCTCTCCTTTCCCGGATACTTCGGCATCCTTCTCATAGCGGCTCTTATTGCTCTGGGAATCTTTTACCTCTATAGCTACAGCAAAGTCTCTGCGATGGCTGGTGAAGAAAAGTCCCTGCTGGCCCCACCGGCCTTCCTGGGCTTTCGGATTCTAAGCAATACGGTATTTCTGACACTGTTGATTGGAGCCATCACTGTGGTGATTGGAACCATCGTCAGCCTGGCAATTCTGAACATTGATTTGCTACAGGGAACCGGAATCCTTCAACCAGTAAAGGGGCTCTAGGTTCATTGCCAGGGCCTTGCATCTGCGCAAGAGCGTAGCTTCAAAGCCGCGGATTTGAATTTTCCAGCCAAATGCAGCTCAGCCATTGCAGCAGGCTATCAAATCGCGCATTATCCTGAGTAGATTTAACCGTTGCTGCTTGAGCGCTGCTCACCGGGAGCGCAATCCTCAGTGCGGAGGAGGGTTTCTAGCAATCTTCCAGGAGTCCGGCCGGAGTCCTGGAAGAAGTCCGAAAATTGACGACTAATCGAAAGGACGTGGCTGGAGTGCCATCATAGAGTCATGTCGATGCGAACTGTGGTCTTCTCTCGCTTTGGTTCTGGATAAATATTACAACGGTACTGAATTCCTTCCTGGCGACAGATATCCTCCAGATAGGAATTGTACAGAAGTCCGAGACCGGCCCCCAGCTTTCCATCCTCTTCATCGCTGCCGTAGAACGATGCCAGGGAAATCCCATCGGTATTGGTTTTCATTTTTCGGGCCAGCTGCTGCGAAAGGCGCTCATCGATGAGACCATAGTTGGAAATTGAAATCAGAATTCGATACTGTTGACCAATAGTATTTCGTTCCGGGTTCATAGTCCAGGAAAGCTCCAGCATCTGCATGGTCTTTTGTGCCAGGGCAGTCACCTTTCTCCGGTTTTCCGCATCCCTCAGAAACAGATCCACGGCTTCCCGGTCTGCAAGTCCATGGCGGACGATCAAACGCTCAAAGTGAGCTTTCTCCGCATTCTGAATGAACTCCATAAGCAGATTACTTAAATGGGTGGCAATCTGAGTATGCTGAAGGTAAGAATAGATCATGGAAGCGAAGGTTCGCTCAATGGCTGATTTAAATCCGGTGTGGGAAATGACGTAAAAGATAAACCAGATTCGGGGATCCACGCGATCCAGAAACCGTGGCAATGCACGCACCCTGGCCTGCTGGTCTTCTTCGTTCAAGGATGTTGCTCCCAGAATCTTTTCGGTAATGATCTCCCGCAGATTGCGCTTCATCCCTTCGATAAGCTCGGGATTGTTTTGCTGCAATGCTTCTACCTTTTGCGGCGAAATATGATTTAGATCCACAATAGAGTTCTTTGGATTCTTTCTGTTGTATTCCTTTACGACGCTGGATTCGAAAAGCGTCCGGGCCAGTGAAGGAGTGAGCTTCTTGTAAAGTACCCCGTAGACTATCAGGTTATTTGTACTTATAATTTCAAATCGCTTTCGCAGAAGATCGGGCAGGCTGACATTGATCTCTTCAATGCAGGATTTCATCACCAGTTTCTGGATGGTCTGGGCATTGTAGCTTTCGGACTCCAGGCCCTCTTTGGGAAGTCCATCTCTGGACGTAACTTTCTTCACGGAAGGCGAAGAACCAACCAGATCCAGTCCCCTTGGAGTGAATATGATTCTGGCCGGAAGCCGAACAAAAGGATCTTTTTCCCCCACCGCAGTTGTTGTACTCATAATCTTCCTGAAGTCTGGCGAAAAAACACTGCAACCAGGCAGGATTTTATCCCCCAGAAGGCCCGCTCCGGCATTGAATTATTTCAAAAAAACCCGATACTAGCTACATGACGGGCAGGCTCATTTCTCTATCTCTCTGTTCGTACATCCTATTATCGGGCGGTCTTTCTTTCAAGTACTACATGGAAGCGAGCCCTCTCAGGATGCCCGATTTCGAACGCCTGCACCGAACGGCACAGCCAGAGTCAACGCCGGAAGGGGCACAGGACCCGGAGTCAGACTCAGTGCTATTTGAACGGGCCGAAGAACACTTTTTCTCCCGCAGATACAATACGTCCCTGGCATTATTCCTCCGGGTGCTGCAGGAAAACCCCGAGCATTCCCGAGCCCATAGCTATGCAGGGGATATCTATCTCAATCAGAGAAAACTGGATGAAGCGGAGCATCATTTTCGCATCGCTGCGGAAATAGGCGAAGAGAAACATAAATCCGAATTTCGCCTGGGGCAGATCGCTTACCTTCGGAAGGATGCCAGCAATGCCCGAGCTCACCTGGAGCGATCTCTAGAACACTATCCCGATTTCCCTCCTGCCGTTTTTTATCTCGGTCTTGTTTCCTGGAAGCTGGAGGGAGACAGAACCCAGGCGGCGGTTCACTGGGAGAAATACGTTACTCTAAAACCCGAGGATCCCCAGAAAATTGCCATTCAAAGAGCCATAGAATACCTCAGAGAAAAGCCTGAAAGCGCATCCCCGGATTCTGAAGAATCCCGGCCCCCCCTGGATGTGGAAAAGCTTCTGGAGTCGGTAGATCCTGCTTCCGGCCCCACCGGACCGTCCGGGAAGCCGGCGGATTCGAATCAGGAATCAAGTCAGAGCGATGTACCGGAATCAAAAGCGTTACTGGACATTGCACGATCTCTGGAAGACCATCCAGAGCGTCTGCCCACTGTGTTGAATCTAGCGCGCATTCAGAAGGAGCAGGGAAATTCCAACCACGCCCAGGCATTACTGGAAGAGGCAAGAAAACATAGCGATGATCCTGCATTGAGCTCTGAACTATCTGATCTGTATGAAGAGTCCGGTCAAACTGCTGCGGCGCGAAATCTATTGCGAAAAGAAGTTCAGCGCAAGGATCTCAACGGCGAACAAAAGGCCCTTCCTGCTCTGAAGCTGGCCAGAATAACTCAGCCACTTCGCAAGGCTTTGCCAGAAAATGCCGGACCGGAGAATCCAGGACCCGGACCAGAACAGACAGGACCTTCCTCGGATAGAGCAAACGACGCCCCTGAAGGGGGGGACAATAGAGAAGAAAGGAATTCGCAATCTGATCCATCGGGAAACAAAAAAAGTGAGCCCAACAGAAGCCCGACAAACTCTCCGGATCAATTCGAAGAAAACGCAGGAAAGGAAAGGCCAGCAAGCGACAATTCGGGTCCGCAATCTCAAACTGACGACTCCGAAAGTCTGGGAAAAACCGATCCTGGTGCAAATCCTACCAGGCCAACCCCTGAAGATGATTTCAACCTGGCCATGCAGATTCTCCAGGAAAACAAAGGGTATCGTTATCTTTCTGAAGAGAATCGAAAGGAGTTTTTTCTTATTCAGGCTCGGGAAGCATTTCGCAGGGGTGATTCGCAACAGGCTTATGCCCGGACGCTGCAAATCCTGAAAGAGGATCCCACCGATCGCAGGGGACTCATTCTGGCTGCATCCATCGCACAGAAGTCAGAAACTTCCACCAGCTTCTCTGTTTATGAGGAGCGAATTCGAAGTCTTTACGGTGACGACCCTGAAATGATGACGGCCCTGGCTCAAATCTATATGCAGGATGATCCGGCCAAAGGTCGAAGTCTTCTGGAAGAGACAGTAAAAAAGCACCCGGAAAGTGTTAAAGCGACGCTGGCTCTGGTGGATATGGAGAAAGAAAGGAATCCAGATCAAGCATTGAAACGTCTGGAAACCTTGATTGCAGAAAATCCGGGAAACCTGGATCTGCTACGGTCCTATATTGATCTCCGGGTGAAACAGGGCCCTGCATCCCCAGAGCTACAAAGGCTCATGAACAGGGCACGCGACATAGAGAGCAAGAATCCAGGCAGCTTTCCGGAGCTTTCTGAATGGAATAAGCTCTACCCTCCTGAGAAAACAGCACCAGATTCTCGCGAACCGGAAAATGTGACGCCAGATAGGCAAGCTCCCCAACAGTAACGCCCGCTGAATAGAAAAGCGGATCCAATCGCCAGTATTTTGATTGCAAGGGTGGTTTGCACCGGAAATATCTCAAAGCAACCTGATTTCCGGTTTGATCCGGATTGCTGCTGAGAAACCAGTAATGGAGAACTGCCCTGGCCTATCGAATCGAACAATCTGAAGATGGAATCGTAACCACGACCTATTCAGGTAGCGTGAGCCTGGAAGAACTAAAAAACTGCATGCAAGAAAAATTGCTGCGGTCCGACATTTCTGATTTCTCCTGTATTCTGGTAGATACACGGCAAGCTACCCTAGAGATGCATCCTGCTCAGATGTCTGGACTGGTGGATTTCCACAATACACTCTATGCGAATTATCCCGGTCGCACTGCCTTTCTAGTCTCGGACCCCATGGAAACTGCTTTCGTGGAGCTTTTTTCAGCAACCGCAAATCGTCTCTGCAAGAGTTTTGCTCTAGAACAAAATGCAAAGAACTGGCTTCTGGCTGGCTACGGAGGAATACCCGCAGCATAATCCAAATTGCTCTCTGGTGCCAAATTCAAAATCTGGTCCCATGGCGCGAATTCAGCTTCCATCTCCCAGAGAAACGGTCTCTATTGGCAAGAGTACGCGAGGCCTGGATATTGAACTCAGCCGATACGGAACCGGGCCAGTATCCTCCCTGCTCATCGGCGGGGTACATGGGGACGAACCCGAGGGCTATCTCTTTGCCGAAAGATTCATCCAGGATATTCGGGAAGGCGCAGTTCAGGTCCCGGACCACCTGACACTTTATATTTGTCCCAGGTTAAACCCGGACGGATGTTCTGTGGATCGCCGCACGAATGCCAGAAACGTAGATTTAAATCGAAATTTACCCACCAGGGATTGGACCGCCGATTTTACAAATCCCCGATACTTCCCGGGCCTGGCGGCGGGCAGCGAAGTGGAAAGCGAAATCACTGTGGCTCTGATGGAAGCTGTGCAGCCACGAATGATCATGAGCCTGCATTCCTACGAACATGCCATGATTAACTACAACGGAGATTGCCTGGATCTGGCAGAAGCCATGGCCCGCACCAACGGTTTGCCTCCTAAATCCGATATAGGTTACCCTACCCCTGGAAGCCTGGGAACCTATGCCGGATGGGAAAGAAATATTCCCACGATTACTCTGGAAATCCTCCGAGGGCAGCTACCGGACGATGCCTATACCCAGCACAGACAGGCAGCTCTGGATGGATTATCCTTTTATCGAAGCTAGCATTTCCCGGAATGGAAAAGACCACTGAAATCATCCTGAAAGCGAAGCAATTTGAAATAACAATCAACGGAGAAGATGAATGTACGAAGATATGGAAAAGCGAATCAATGAGATTTTCGAGGATCGGGAGCAATTAAAGGAACCGGCCTCCAAAGAGCTGGTTCGCGAAGCCATGGAGGCATTGAACCAGGGAAAGATCCGAGTGGCCGAACAGAATGGTCCCGGGGACTGGAAAGTGAATGCCTGGGTGAAGAAAGCGATTCTGCTATATTTTCCCCTCTCGGAAATGAGAGGGATTAGCTCTGGCGATCTGGAATACTACGACAAGATTCCCGTTCGCACGGATCACAGTATGCGAGGAGTTCGAGTTGTTCCTCCTGCGGTTTGCCGCTACGGAGCCTTTGTAGAGCCAGGGGCCATCATGATGCCCTCTTACGTNAACATCGGGGCCTACGTTTCCAGTGGAGCAATGGTGGATACCTGGGCCACGGTAGGTAGTTGCGCTCAGATCGGAAAGAATGTCCATTTAAGTGGCGGAGTGGGAATCGGCGGAGTTCTGGAACCTCCTCAAGGGGCCCCTGTAATCATTGAGGACGGAGCTTTTCTGGGTTCCCGAGCCATCGTTGTAGAGGGAGTGATGGTGGAGGAGCGGGCCGTGCTGGGCGCCAATGTAGTGATTACGGCATCCACACCTATCATCGACGTAACCGGCTCCGAAGAAAAGATAACCAAAGGCCGGGTACCTGCAGGTTCTGTGGTCATTCCCGGAACTAGAATGAAGAAGTTCCCGGCTGGAGAATACGGAACTCCCTGCGCTCTGATCATCGGAAAGAGGAAAGAGAGCACCGACGAAAAGACTTCCTTGAACGATGTTCTGCGCGACTTTGAAGTGTCGGTATAACAGGGATAGCTCCTGCCTGCATTTCACCGGCCGTTGCAGGGGAATCTGATAGACTTCTGTGTGGCTTCACGGGCTGGCCGGAGCCCGAGCTGCAAAAAGTCTACTCAGATCCGATCCAGACACCGAGAACCAGACCGGTAGCCCCTAAAGCATTTGCAGGCAAGGCGCAGTGCCATTTCCTGCAGACAAGAGGATGGAATTGCAACCGATACTGAAAGCTCATGGAGTCAGCAAACGATTCGGCTCACTATTAGCCGTGGACGGCGTGGATCTGGAGATCCAGCCTGGCGAGTTTCTGGCACTTCTGGGTCCAAACGGCGCCGGAAAGACCACCATGATTGAAATGATCGAAGGAATTCAGAANCCCGATTCTGGTTNCATCGAAATTCTGGGGATGCGCTGGGCCGATCANGAAAAAGANATCCGTCAGCGAATTGGCGTAGCCCTTCAGGAAACTCGCTTCTACGATCGACTGACCACGGAAGAAACCCTGCGAATGTTTGGCACCTTCTATGATTCCAGAGATCGCATCGAAGAAATCCTGAAACTTACTCGGCTAGCAGACAAGAGAGCAACCTACACTATGGGGCTTTCCGGTGGTCAGCGTCAAAGATTGGCTCTGGGTGTTGCTCTGCTAAACAATCCTACACTACTCCTGCTAGATGAGCCCACCACAGGTTTGGACCCCAATGCCCGGCGAGATGTCTGGGCCATCCTTCAGGACCTGAAAGACCGAGGAGTTACGTTAATCCTGACCACGCATTATATGGAAGAAGCCGAGAACCTCTGCGAACGTATTATCATCATGGATCGAGGTCGTTTCCTGGCTTCCGGAAGTATGACAGATCTTCTCCGCGACCANGGGGGTGGAGACATTCTGGAATTCCCATTGGATCCAGAGGAAATAAGCCGGCCGGGTCTGGAGAAGGATTGGAGCAATATCCCGGGATTCATTCGAATGGAAAGGCCGGGGCAGAATCGGATTCGTCTCATCGTGAGCGATGTGCGCCCTGCTCTGCAATTCTTGTTCGCCAAACTGGGACCGGACTCCTGGAATTTAAAGGAACTGGTATGTCGCAGAATGAATCTGGACGATTTGTTCACTCGAATGACTGGCCGCCATCTCAACGAACAGGAATTGGTGAAAAACTGATGAAGCAATGGCTGGCCCAGCTCAAAACTCTTACCGCGGTGAACTTTTACGGCTATTTTCGGGAGCCGGCCATCATCTTCTGGGCTTTGATTTTTCCGGCAGGGATTGCCGGTGTGCTGGGTGTGGCCTTTCAGGGAAAGCCACCGGAAATTCCCATCGCCCTGGTGGCCGACACTGCGAGCTCCAGCCAGGCAGAATCTATGGAAATCAGTCATTCTTCCCCGAAAGCCCTGGATGAAGTCCAGATTCGGCAATGGAAGAATGCCCTGGAAGAAGCATCCAGACGGAGCGCCGGAGATTCGGGAAGAATTAAAATCGAAATCATGGAGGAAGAAGAAGCTCGTCTGGCCATCAAGCGAGGCAGGATCTACCTTATGGCGAAGGTAAATCTGCCAGTGGCTTCGCTTCGAATAAACAGATCCAGAGCTATTTCGAGCCATCCGGATCGAAGCCAGAAAACACTGTCCGAAAGGGCTGCAAAACCTTCTTCTAAATCGCAGCCGGCCGTAGTGGAAGCTCATTACGATGCAAACAATCCAGAAGCCCGACTTTCCATCCTGGCATTGCAGCAGGCTTTAACACGCCTGGAGATCGACCCGGTGCTGCTTGAGAGTCTGGAAGACTCCAGGGAGAGAGGCAGGCAATCCTCCGGAGGATCGGAAAACTTGCANGACGGTGCGAAGCCAGCCCCCGAGCCACCGGTTCTGGTCTCGCAAGAAATGGATGCGATAGGAGGCCGTTACATCGACTTCTTAATACCAGGACTACTGGCCGTGGGTATAATGAATTCCTGTATGTGGGGAGTGGGTTATGGCCTGATTGATCTGCGAGTGAAGAAGCTCATGCGAAGAATGGCGGCCAGCCCAATGCATAAGTCGGCCTTTCTTACATCCCATTTTGTGGCCCGCATGGCCTTTACAATATCCGAGGCCTTCATTCTGTTTGGCTTTGCACATTTCCTATTTGATGTCTCGATTCAGGGCTCTTTAGTTGCACTTTTGCTTTTATTTCTCTGCGGCAACGTTGCATGGAGCGGAGTAGGAATACTATGTTCCAGTCGTGGTCGGAGTATGCACACTGCTAACGGAATTGTGAATGCAGTGACTCTGCCATTGACCATGCTATCCGGCATCTTTTTTAGCTATCATAACTTTCCGGAATGGAGTCAGGCCATCATCCAGTGGTTGCCGCTTACCGTTCTTGCAGATACAGCCAGAGCGATCTTCATCGAAGGGGCCGGCCTGGCCCAGGCGTTGATTCCTTCTNTCATTCTGTTGGCCACTGGACTGATCACCGCATCCATAGGCCTTAAGATCTACCGCTGGCACTGAGAATTTCTCCGCCATTGTAAAACATCCTGCTGCCAGGATTCTGAAAAAAAACCGCGCCTTACTTTTTCAGTTGAAATCCAGCGAGGATGCTACAGTCAAATGTATGCAGGACTGGCTAAAGGCATATCTTCCCGAAATCCATCCGGAACTGGATCGAGCCATCTATTCTGGTGTACTTCGGGTGCTCAAGCTCTGGATGATTGCCATACCGCTCTTTGCGATTGTAACTCTGATCTTTCACTACTTCAATGACATACCATCCGATTTCTTGATCGGATTGATGCTATTTCTGGCCGTTACCTTTCTGTTTAACATTGTAGACTGGGCCATACTGAAACGCTGCAAGCCTGGAGAAATGACCGCCCGGACCATCCAGGCTTTTGGTCTGGCCTACCCTATCTTCTGCCCTGTATTTCTGGTATGGATTACAATAGAGGCTCAGCCTGAAGTTCTTGGAAGCTTCCTTCGAGGAAGTATTCCTATGCTACAGATCCTGATGATCAGCACCACGGTCTTTGGCTTTTCCCTGTACTTTGGATTGGTAGCCGGAATCCTTTCTGCCCTGGTGTATCTGGGAATTTGCTTTGGTCCAGGCGCATACGCAAGGCCGGATGTGCCCAATATGGTAGAGATGTGCCTTTACATAGTTCTTGCGGGCTCCATTGCAGGCAAGGCCGGAGACGAAGCCAAGAAACTGGTACATCGCGTGGTAGCTTCCATCAAAGATCGTGAATTTGTTACGCGAATTCTGGGAGCCTATGTGTCTGAAGAAATCAAAGACCGATTGCTGGACCAGGGNCTGAGNATGGAAGGCGAAGAAAANGAAGTTACCGTTCTATTTTCAGATCTTCGNGATTTNACNACNCTGTCCGANGAAATGTCCCCNNGGCGCGTAGTACAGATCCTGAANCAGTATTTNGATCGNATGGTTCGCATTATTCAGGAGGAAGGTGGCGTTGTGGACAAGTTCATAGGGGATGCTATTATGGCTTACTTTGGCGCGCCCGTTCCCCTGGAGAACCCTCGTGAAAATGCCATGCGTGCAGCCAGACGAATGCGAACAGAACTAAAACTGCTTAACGCCCAGCTCAAAACAACAGAGAGCATTGAGCTTCAATCAGGCACCGGGTTGCACCATGGCACCGTGGTTCTCGGAAGCATTGGAAGTGAAAAGCGCAGAGATTTTACGATTATAGGCGATGCGGTAAATATCGCCGCGCGGCTGGAAAGCATGACCCGAAATCTGGATGCGGCAATCATTCTGAGCNATGAGGTAAGAAGAGGTCTGGGCGAGGCAGATCATATTCAGCTGAGACCTCTGGAAGAACTGAGCCTCAAAGGCAGAAAAAGCCCTGTGGTCTGTTATGGGTGGAACGAATCCGAAGAAGCGGTACAATCGAAATAGTGTAAACGATCCCCGGGAACGATACTTGAGAGCTAAGTTCTCGGGGAAGGCAAACCGCTGGCAGGGCCTTTAAAAACTAGAATACATGATTGCTGGATTGCTGGAATCCCGTCTTCGTTCTGACTTCGGGCACCGATTACCGATAAAATCTCTGGAAGCTGTCCGCAATCTCCTGGAATTCACCGGAGTAAGTAGAATATAGCCTTTCGGGGGTCCAGAAGGTGATTCGAATATTGAATTCATTCAGGTGTACCTGATACTCCAGATAGCGCACCATGACTCCGTCCTGGGTTGAGTCCATGATCCAGCGAATGGAATCCACATTTCCCAGCCTTGTTACCTGGTGTCCCAGATCCCGGGCAATATCTACCTGATTGATTTCCTTAATGAGCTGAAAATACTCATTTAATGGAACATCCGTGTCCTCCATAAGAACACGCATTCCCATCAGCTGGTTTCTGCTGATGGCCACCATGGCAATTTCAGAACCAAAGGATCGAGTTTCTCGGGCCAGAGGCTTGATGTCCGGCGGTACGTAGTCAAAAAAGACAGTATTACCAGACATAAGCCCCCGGCCTGAGATTATTTACGCCGATGCCTTCTCTCGTTTCTTTCGAAGCTCGGCGACGTTTAGTCCGTTCTGGTCCGCCCAGGACTCAATACACTCCTGAGTTGCGGCAGCAGCGGACGGCAGAGTGCCCGTCTTTTCTTTCATAGCTATCCGAATTTCATCCAGAAGCCATTTCTCAACTCGCGGGTTTGCAGTTTCTCTAGTCGCCATGTCTAAGATTTTACCTTTCTCTTTTTTCATTTCCTTATCCTTATGGACGATCTCGCGGTCCAACCCTGTCCTCCGTGACCCGGTCATCAATCATCCACTGAAGAGAGAATACCACAGCACAGAATTGGACGCAACCAGTTTTTGCGTCATTGCGCTATTTTTCCTGGGTTACATTTTGGATAGGAGATCTGCCTTTTTTGCCTGAAATTCTTCCTCTGAGATCGCACCCATATCTAGTAACTCCTTGAGCTTTTTTATCTGGGTTGGGATGTCATCCACGGGGACTCCAGGGCTCTGGACGGCTGGCGCGCTACTCTGTGCTTTCCGGGCCATTTCTTCCATCTTATCTAGCAGCGCCATTTTGGGCATATTCATGGCATGGAATAGATCCATCTTACCGCCTGGTAAGCCCAGGACTACGTCTCTGTAAGCTGAACTTCTACCAATAGAAGATACATCAGCCCATCTGGCAGCATTAGACACTCCCCCGGCTTTAACAGTGAGAGCCATTGTAGAAGTAAACACTACATACGCTTTGTAGCGAGCACCCATCTGATCAATCCAACAGGCCGCGATAAAATCCGATTCATCTTCAGGCCAGACCCCGTACTGTTTGGCACCGTCCTTCACTTGCTGCGGCACCTCATCCACTTTGTCGGTGTATGTGTAGGTAACTCCTACCATCTGCTTATATGTTTCAGCCATTGACTTTCCTCCTTTTTAAGGAACCTGATCATTGGCTCACCATCGGCAATAATATAGTGATACCAAAACCGTATTTTTTTTGGCGCACAGACTTTTTGCGTCATTTTTTCGTTGCGTCCCAGCGTCCAATATGGTATAGTGAGATCACAGAGAGGACGGGGATATGAAACGCAAGGTAACACTACAAGACATGAATCTACAGGAACCATCTGACGGACTGGCAAGACTGATCGGCCGTAATAAGACCGAACAGCCAGAGCGCCAGAAGAGAAATCGAAAACTCCGCACTGAACGCTATCTACAGCGACAGGCCGGGGATCAGGCCGAGGCACTACGTAAGATGGGGTTCCAGGTACTGTAATATGAAACAACAATCACAAACACTGGGCCCCAGGGAGCGTAGAGAGATACGCACTCACCGGGCCGTAGATGCTCGAACAGAACGTGCGCTAAAGCTGATCGCTCGCACCAACCCAGAGCTGGCTGAAGGAATGCGCCAGAGAGGATTCCGGGTTAAGTAAAATGAAAGCGGAGCGATTGACAGAGCGAGAGAAGAAGATCCGGGCTTATCTTACGGCGCGGGATCTCCGAAAACTAAGTCCTGAATTGGCCGAGAAACTCATAGATATGGGGTATCGTCGGTTATGATACAAGATCAACACAAGGACGGCACAGAGTCCGAGATTCAAGAATACATAGCCCGTATTCAAGAGACAGCCTATGTGAATAACATATCACTGGAACTGGCAAAGAAACTCGTAGATGCCTCAGATAAGTCCGGTGATGATCTAGCCCTCCCACAATCGGGAGTCCTTCGAAGAAAGGATGGCGACCGCTACGGCAGAAATCAGCGGGGGCGGCTGGACCTACCAGCCTGACAGCACGGAAAGACGGCACTGGAATCATTTAAGATTCAATGCGCAGAGGACGGCAGTATGCCCCGCCACTGGTACGACAAAGATGGTCTCCTGGAACGCCATAAGCGCACCGCCACCGGGGGCAAGAGCCCGGATAGCTGACGAGCATTGTACGTGGGATAGTCAGTCGGGGCAAAGGATGGCCCCGGATTTGTGCAAGGAGTGCAATCTATGCGACACGAAAACATGATTACTGCCCTACTCTTCGCGCTTGTATCGTGCGTATGTGTAGACGAGGAACCAAAGTGGGAGGAGCGATTACTCCTGCCTGACCCAGGTGAGGCCCTGGTAATTCAGGAGTACGCCCAGGATTGGGGGATTGGTGTTGTGGTGGATGCGGGGCCAGAGATGATTGAAAACAATATCTGGATCACCACACCACTCTGCCACGGAGTCCCCCCGGGTCTTTTGGAAGAGATCGGCCGCTGTCCATTAAATTATGTGGACGCGGCCTGCGTCCCGACCGGGTTCCCTGAGCACTACGGCAAAGAAGTACAGGGCTCTAATCTGTTTTTCAATGTCTACTCATACCGGAACTTAACGGGGCTTATGCAGAGGTTACTGGTAGTGCATGAAATAGGACACTGTTTAGGATTCGTCCACAGTGATTCTCTTATGCACGTAATGCACCCAACGAGCCCCAACTTTGTGAGCGATGAGGAGAAGGCGGAGGCGCAAAAGGCATACCTGGAAGGTGGATCTTTACCGGCCGCATTGAGTACAGGGATGATGTCACACTACAACCGGAATTGGAATCGGTTTAGAGTCATTACTCCGTGAGAGGAAGGCCCCGGTAGTTTTTCAGGGAATGAGAGTATAAGGAGTAAAAGGAGTAATGTACGTAACAGAAGAAGAAGCAAAACAGAAGGAATGTAAGCCGAAAGAGATTGCTCTGGCTATCGCGGCTGTAACTGGTAACGCCACCGGATCACCGATGTGCACAGCCTCTGACTGTATGATGTGGCGGTGGACAGGCTATCGTAATCCTCGAAAAGATGGTATTTCCCAAGAGAGCAACGCTCATACAGGCTACTGTGGGCTTGCAGGGAGGCCAGAGTAATGGATTACATGACCACAAAACAAATAGCGGATACCGCCGGGGTAACAACCGAAGCGGTAAGGCAGGCCGGCAAGAAGTTCTACCCTCATAAAATGGTCAAGGGTAAGCAAACAAAATGGACCAGAGATGAGTGCGAAGTTCTGCTAAAATATATCCGTAAGAAAAACTTTGTAGGAGAAGGTCCAAGTAGCTTGGAGGGAACTTCAAAGCAGCTTGCAAGTGGCGACCTCGGCCAAATGATTAGCGAGGCAGTTGGCCAGGCATTGGCGCCGATTTTAGGAGAGATGCGAGGCCGGATCCAGGCTTTGGAAGAAAAAGCAGAGGAAAGACAACCGCTGCTTCCTCCCCCGGTAGATCCCCGCTCAGAGTTGAATCGGATCATCCGGAAGTATTCCTCCGACAATGGGAATCCATACGCATGGGTATGGACCTCACTCTACAAGGAGTACAGGGACCGCTACCACGTAGACATTCCGCTCAGGGCAAAGAATATCGGGATGTCCCCGATGGAGTATGCAGAAGCAGAGGATCTTATGCTGCAACTGGTAGGGCTGGCCCGTCACCTGTACGGGGGTGCCGCATGAGTGGAGATATCATTGATCTGGATATGTGTGGCCGTGGAGGGGTAAAGCGACACTTCATAATTAACCTTATGTATCCGGATATTAATTCGAAAGAGAATAACTCAAGCGTAGAACTGAATTTATACCACGTTCGATCCTCTGACGGTATCCAAATACAATACGATGGTGATAGGGATGGATGGTCTATTCAGCAAGCATATTCGACTTACAGGCAAATAAAACCAAATTACTCCGAAGAGGTAGAGCACTGGGAAGAGGTAGCTTTTATCAAGTCCTGGGCACTACAAGAAGAGAAAGGGGAGGAACTGCCATGAAAGACCACCATGACATACTGGTATTCCCAAAAGATGTTGATATGAATTACGTACAGGCTATAATAGACTACGCTTCAGATAATGATGTGACACAGATAGAAGCGAAAAAGGTAATAGATGAGAGGGCCGAAAAGAAGGCTCAGAGTAACAGAGCTAGCAGGTAGCCCCTTATCAGGTTGCCATCAGGGTATTGGTGGTTAATTGATAAGGGCCCGGGTTCGATGTCCCGGGGAGCTCACAAGCCAGCACGGTTGCAAGGTGCTGGTTCAACTCCGGCTGGCTGGCAGACGCCGTGGTGGGAAGGGAGCAAGGTTCGAATCCTTGTGATATGTGGCGGATACGAGCTTCGCCTAACTCTGGGAGACAAAGGCCCGGTTGGCCCGACCGATAACCCTGTAGCGGAATCTACAGGCGGGGCAAAATGACCGGTGGCGGAATAGGTAGACGCACTGGCTGAGCTGAGGGATGGAGGCGCGCAAAGGAAAGCCGCCCGCGCGTATGCAGGGTGCAAATCCCGGCCCGGTCACATAGGTGGGTGCTTCTTTAGCGGGAAGCCAAATCTAACTCTGGTCCCGGAGTATAAATGGGCTGGGGCCAATGGCGGAACGGAACCAGACGTACCCAAACAGAATTGGGCGCCAGGGTAATAAGCGCTGCTGGGGCTGCGGGCTCAGTAATAGGAATAACCTGGGGTGTGAGGTTCGAGCCCTCACTTGGTCAAAGGAGAATGCCGCAACGCAACCTCCGGGAATGTCATGCGGACGTAAAGCGCCCTCTGGCTCCAGAGGTTAAACGGGGCTGGTAGACCGGTGGCGGAATAGGTAGACGCTACTGCTTGTTGGAGACTCGATTGGTCAAGGTGTAAGAAACCCGCGAGAGCATAAGGGGCTCATCAATCGCATAGAACGGACCAAACAAGAACCGGCGGTTCCCGGTTATAGCCGTCAGAGTAACTGAGTTATGCAGGTGTGCAAATCCCTGCCCGGTCACATATGCTACATGGTTGATCCATGAAGGGTAAACAGAGTGAAACTTGAAAGCCGGTCCTACGGGGCCGGTGGATTTTTGGGGAAAGAATATGAGCAGGAGAAAACCATACGCGGCTGGATACTTTCTGAGGGTGCAGCAAATCAATGACGGGCGCGGCCCATTTCGAAGCGGATTTACTGAGCGGTGGCTGTCTCCTGATAACCCCCACACTTTCCCGGCTGGCTATGACGAATTCGGATGGGAACCTTATCAGAGAATCCCGTCAGGCTGGTACTCAGGCCATGCATTTGAAAACATGGACCAGTTATACTCCTGCTTCACTGCAAAGGAGCTGGTAACTTTGAAAAAGTACGGCTTCCACATTGTGTCCATCGGCGCTGATTTGGTTCTTGGCCGCTCCGAGAATCAGGTGCTTTTTGCCCGGCGCAAACCATTAGCTGAGGATGTTTCTATGATCCCTACAGGCGAGTTGGAACTTTTTCGAGCTGCACAGTAATGAAAGGTATGCAATAATACAGAGGTAAACTTATGAGAGATAGTATCAAAACAGAACGGGCCGAATGCTGCCCTGTGTGTGAGTCATACAATGGAGAAGTCCCTGAGAGGATAATACAGGGGCCTTTTAAGGGGTTCTTCCAGATGCGGTGTACGCAATGTGGATTCTGTGGACCGGCCCGACGCTGGGGATGGGCGGCTGTGTTCTGGTGGAACAGGATAAAGATGGTTGATGATCTTCGGACCGTTGCTTAGTAAAAGCAGGACGCCCCGCTCTCGGCGGTTGTAATAAGCTACGGTGGAGGATACCGGAAACGAGACGACCTACACCGTCACAGTGTCATAGTAATATAAATGAGTCAAATCGGAAATGGAGGATGAGAGGATATGAGTAGATTTCAGAAAGCAACAAAGGTGAAGAGCAAACTTCGTATGACTATGTACGGGCCGTCCGGGTCCGGCAAGACATACACGGCACTATCAATCGCTACGGGGATCGCAAAGGAACTGGGCGGGAAGATTGCGGTAATTGATAGCGAGCAAGGATCAGCGAGTAAATACGCTGACCGGTTCGATTTTGATATAGCACCGCTCCCAGAAAATTCGATCCACGAATACATCAAGGCAATCAAGGACGCAGAGGCAGAAGGCTATGAAGTTCTGGTCATCGACTCCCTGAGTCATGCCTGGAAGTGGCTGGTAGATAAGGTGGAAGCAATCGCCAAAGGGAAGGGCCATAACAACAAATGGGCCGCATGGGCCGAAGGAACTCCTCTTTATGAGCAGTTCATGAAAGCCATCCTCGAATACAACGGGCATGTCGTTACAACTATGCGCTCGAAAACCGAGTGGGTAGTAGAGCAAGGATCGGACAATAAGAATAAGCCGAAACGGGTAGGTACTGCGCCACAGCAGCGGAACGATACCGAGTATGAATTTGATATTGTCGGGAAGGTGAACTCCGAGCACTGGATGGAAGTAGAGAAGGATCGAACCGGGAAATTTCAGGATAGGCTCATCGAGAAGCCAGGGCCAGAGTTTGGCCAGGAAATGATAGCGTGGCTCAATGAAGGTGCAGAACCGGAGAAAGACTGGAGTACGGTAGTGCCCGGAGTAAAGGCTGCGATTAAGAACCGCGCCCAGGATAAGATCCAGAAGTGGGAAGGATTCCTGGCGAAGTGGCATAAAGAAATGCCGGAAGAGATCTATATGGAGGCTACCACCCTGCTCCATGATTTCAAGGAAAGCCTCAAGCAGAAAATGGCTCAGGAAGGTGCAGCATAATGGCATCAGATCTTAATAGAGTATTACTCATAGGGAATCTCACAAGAGACCCTGAACAAAAGCAGACCCAGAACGGCAAGAGCTATTGTAAGTTCAGTATAGCCAACAACCGGACCTACACCGTAGACGGGAACAAGAAAGAGGAAACGTCCTTCTTTAACTGCGTAGCATTTGGGCGGCTGTCTGAGATCATAATTCAGTACTGCCAGAAAGGTAAGCAGGTAGCCATCGAGGGTCGATTGGCGCAACGGTCCTGGGACTCCCCGGAGGGTAAACGGTCTATCGTAGAGATTACGGTAGAGAATCTGCAATTACTCGGCGGGAAGAGAGAGGGAGGCTCAGGGAATGATTACAGGAATGAGGGGGCACCCAGGCCCGGTCAGGGATACGATCAGGACATGGCCGATGCATTCGGTGGTAAAGTGGAGCCAGATGCATCGGATTACGGCCCTCTCCCTGAAGATGACGACATACCATTTTGATACAAGGAGGAAAGAATGGAGAACACAATGGAGATAGTAGGACCGAGAATTTTTTCGGTTCCTGGTATAGAAATCCGGATGCAGATGGGCCGGTTTTATGTAAATGGCCAGGAAGTTCCAGCCGAACAAATACGTCAACAGTCGCTGAAGTTTGTAACTGCGGTACACACATCCGGAACATACGAAGTCCCATCTGGGGGGAGAAATCCTGACACCGTTTCAATCGGTAGAGATCGGGATTTTCGGGAACCATAGCGAAACCTTCTGCAATAATGCCCTGGAAACGGATGTCCGGGGCTTTTTTTTGCTTCCAAAGTGATTTTTCACTTTCGAACCTTCCCACCTAACCTCCAAAAAATCGCTTGCACACCCCACCGGGTGCCATCCAGATTTGCCCCGCATGAAGGTAATTAGAAGAATCCACGGCGCGGCAGTGATAGAAAGCCGCAAATTCCACATTCTGGATGAGATAAAAGGCATCCACCCCCTGAATCCACCCCGATCCGATTCAGATCCAGAAGATGACAGGATTTTTACCAGCGACATTCGGAAGCGCGGGGTAGAAAAAATGATCCTCCTGTCCCATGACGGGAAGGTCCTTCGGGGCCAGCGGAGGCACAACGCGGCCGTCCGAATCCTGAAGGATGCCCTGAAAGAGGAAAAGAAAGGAGGCAAAAAGGTCCCCAAGGATCTGTACTACATAGATGCAGAGATGATGGAGCCCATTCAAGACCTGGATACGCTCAAAATGATTATCCACCGGGACAACGCCCTGCACAAGAACCGAACCGAGCAGGAACTGGAGCAAATCCTATTCATGGAGTACACTCCAACGCAACTAATGGAGCGGCAACCGGAGGACGTGAGTAAGCGACTGGAGAGGGTATTCGGGACCAAAGCGGCCACCTGGAAACACCTCCTGGCTCGGGTCCGCCAGAGACTGGCCAAGCCGCGCCGCCTCCAGATGACGATTAACCCGGATGATGGTAAGTACCTGAGCAAGAAGCTGGCAGAGTATGACCGCAAGATCCAGGTAGTGGAGCAGCTAGAGGAGAAACTTGCCGAGGAGCGACAGGAGAAATACGCCCTACGGTCCGAGATCAACTCGTTTGCCCCAAAGGGTACGAGGATAAAAGGAGCAGACAATAAGGTAGAGTATATCCGTACTCAACTGAAGAATGCCGGGTACCTATCGGGGAAGAAGAAAGCACAGTAAAAAAAACCCCGGCCCCCGGGGCAGAATGGGGCCGGGCAAGTTGCAGAAGATAGTCTGGAAGATAGTGGATTAAATCATCCGCCCCAGAATACAGACCATGAAAACAATCAGGAAGGAGCCAGATAGAGCGATCATCGCTAAAAGCCGGTAGCTCATACAGGTATCGAGTTAGCCAGGGCTGTCAGATAATCCAGATTCCCCTGGCTGGCGTCATCCATAGCTGCATGAGTGGCATCAATGGGGACGTTCAAGTACTCGTACCGATTCCCTATCATTTGCTCGGACACATGGGTTACAACCTGCTCGGGAGCATCGAGCATCAGTTGGATAATGTCGGTCGCCCATTGCACCGGCCCGAAACTCTCAGTACCTCTATAGACCCGGATATCAATACCAGTACCCAGGCAGACACAGGACACATCTCGTAGGTGCCCCGGGGCCAGTTTGGATGCCTCCGCAATTGCGACGAGTGAAGGGTTATTCGCGCCAGTAGTCCCACCGTCACCGAACCACTCTCCTCCGATCTCTACCGATGAGAAGTAAACGGGAGCTGCACAGGAAGCGGCAACCACTTTCCATACGGGTACATTCAGGTCTCCCGGGTCCCATGACTTCCAGACCTTCGGTCGGGCCTGCGAATAGTTGTACGTCACAGCCATGAACCGAGTCCGAAGCTCGCCCATAAGCGTTTCACCGAACTCCTCTTTAAGAGCATCAATGAGAGGCTGGTTTGAATATAGAGGAGCACTGAGGCCCTGGGTAAATGTCCGCCCTATCCGTGAAAAAGCCTTACCAAAGAACCCCGGGAAGATCGCCCTTCCCTTATCTCTGTAAAGCGCTTCAATCTCGGCTGGTTCCATACCTCTGGCTATGGCCGCGCCGATGATCGACCCTGTAGAGGTACCGGCAATCAGATCAAAAGACTCGGATGTATAATTGCGTCGCTTGGCCCATATAGCCGGGAGCATCCCCCGGATCCCCCCGCCGGAAATAGCGAGGACTTTCATATCTTACCGGCCCGTGCGAGGCGTAAAAACAACCTGAGACCCGGAACATACTTATTAATGGCATGGTTTTCACCATTATAGTAGTGAGCGAACGTATCGAGATCTCCGTCAATAAGAGCCTGTTTCAACCCTTTGAACGGATGCGTTTCAAGAAATCGGACAAAGGCCTGGACTTGCCCTTTGACTGTGTGCATGGCCGCCGCAAACTCATCAGCCGATTTGTATCCGAGACGCTTCCAATGGAAACCCATGATTTGAAATGCTCCCCAGCCTGCTGCCTCGATTGCGGCCTTGCGGTCCAGTTTGGCCGCCTTTTGGAACCGCTTCCATTCACCAGCCCCGAATAGACGGTCCGCGATTCGCATCGATAGGTTTGGTGCAATTTTATCAAAGACAGTACGGGTTAACCTTCGAAACCAGTGGCCCTCAAAGTTCAGTGGTGGGACTGGATCTTTAAATCCTTTCACTTTCCAGAATACCACGCCATTCGATTCTTTGAATAGCACGGCCTTTACGTATTCCAGAGGCATGCCGAGTTCTTTTGCGGCGAGAGCCAGTTCTCGCTGGGGCGCCTTAATCTTTGCTAATAACATTGCCTCACTCCTTCACCAGTTTGCTGATCGCTCCGATAATGTTTTCCGTATTGGATCGCATCTCTCCCCTGATTTCGTGCATTTCCTTTCTCACTTCGTCCAGTACCTTGGCTGTATTCTGCTGCCGGTCCGTGACTATGGCCAGTTGCTTATCCAGCGAGTTGTAGTTTACTGAATGGACGCTATCCATTTCAGTCAGGGATTCCTCGATTTGCTTCTTCATGTCATCAATGCGCTCGTGAAGCTTACTATCTCCCTCGGCCCTGTTCTTCTCTACTTCTTTCAGTAGATCGACGGTCGCACCTTTTCCTGCAAAGCCCATGAGTTTCTGGCCCAGCCAAATTAAAAGAGCCCCACCGATGGCCCCGGCACCTGTAAGGATTGCCTCGGTCACCTTCCAGAGCCCCTAATTTGTTCCCGAAGTGCTTTTCGGGCTGCGATCTTTTCACGGGCAGACTCCGGTATTGACGATTCATCGATGACACCAGCGTCGATCAGAGCAGAATAAAGATCTTCTCCCAGACGCGCCATATCGGAGTCTGATTGGGCCAGCTCAGCTTTTAGTCTTTTTCTTTCGAGTTCTGCTTTCTTTTGCTGGTTTATCTTTACTACCATTGTCGTGCTCCAATTCCTCTGGATTATTCAATGCTTTCTGTGTCGTTGCTACTACATCGTTTGTCATGGCATTGACGATTCGATGGTCGTAGGACAACACATTTCCATTTCCGTCTTTGTTCGTTCGGCGGACATAGAAGTATGTATGGTTATCGCTGATCTTCAGTACGTCCCACTCCGAGCCTTTCCCAAAGTCCAGGCCCTGGCCATCCGAAGGCCGAGCAATATCCAGCTCCCATGCGTCACGATCGGAACGATCCGATGGAATGTCTGCTGCGTGGACGATCCAGAACTCAACCCCTGGCGGTACATCTTTTCGCCCGACGACACCTGAAGAGAGCCGGCAATCCGGGACGTGCCAGAGAATAGAAACCCGGCCAGTATCTGGATTTGTATAGCAAATTGCATTCATCTGAAAACCCCCATACACCCCTCGTATGGATCTTCAAGCGCGGCATTGTTGTTGCCAAAGAGAAAATCGACCCCTGCGGTTGATTTATTACGGAAACCGGCCATCCCCAGGTTGGTGTCTGCATCAACTCTATTTTGCCCGGTAACTACCGAGTACAATGTATCTGGCAGGCTCACCGTAAAATTCATTCCGAACAACCCCGTTCCATCATCGTCCAGGCTTGAAACGTTAGCAGATCCAAGAACGGATGGTGTGCCTGTACCTCTAAACGCCACCCAGGCACGAGCCCCCCAAAACCTATGCAGAGTCGTAGCGTAGTCCGTGCCTACAGTGGATTCGTATCCTGCCGACATTGCAGCTGTGTCTTTATCCACCTGGAAGACCACATTACTCGACCCGTCTTTGATCTGGAGGGCCTTGTTGTCGAACGGATCAGCCTGGAATGCCTCCAGTGCATCGGCCCTACCCTCCAGGGCTGTGATGTCACCCTGAGCCGTTGCAATATCGGTTTCGTTTGCCGTGACTCTCCCATCGAGTGTTGTGTTCGCGCTCTCCAGATCATCTATGAGGCTCTGGAGTTCTATGTCGTTAGCCAGAAGCTCGGCGAACTGTGCTCCGAAATCTAACCCGCTATTGTTGGCGGTCAGGTCCCAGGTCTTGTATGGTGTTGTATTTGGTATAGCCATGATCTATTCCTTAATAGCGTATGATTACAATTCCATCTGCTCCGTCTCCGCCAGAGTATTGAGTGCTACTTACTACTGAGCCACCGCCGCCACCAGAGCCAGGAGTAGTGGCAGAAGGTGTATCCTGTGATGCGCTATACGGCATCGTACCACCCGGCCCAGCGCCTTTCCCACCGTAGTAATCACCTGCTGTAGCGCCAAATTTTATTGCGCCTCCAGATCCATACCCGTAGTTAAAATCAATATCTCCTGTTGCTCCTGTTGCTCCTGGAGCACCGCCACTGACACCACCACTGCCAAACCCACCGTTTGCTGTTACAGTAGCACCAAAAGATGAATTACCACCGTTACTCCCAACTGTACCATCTGTTGTCGCTCCGGCACCACCGGACCCAACTGTTATTGTCACACTTCCGCTTGGCGTCAGACCGGTTACATTCTTAATGGCGACAGCTGCGCCACCACCCCCGCCACCCCCAAAGTTATTTCGTGCTCCACCACCACCTGCACCGATAACAGTTACTAGTGCTTTGGTTACATTGGTTGGCACGTTCCAGGTGCCCGAAGATGTGAATACTGCTACATTGGGGTAGCCAGCACCAACGGTTGTCCCTGTGAACACTGCTGTATCATTAAACGTGGCAGACCCATTATAGACCTGTGCATCACTCCACGTCTTATCACCCGCGACAGTTTGGGCTCCGGTTAGCTGTACGGAGTTGTTCACGGTCGGTGTCAGGGCTGTAATCAAGTCCTGAAGCTCGACATCGTTTTCGTATAACCGGTCAAGCTCGACGTTCCAGTAGTTCCCGAATGCTGCTACACTCGCACCGGATGGACTACCGGCTGCGAAGTCCCTTCCTCTTGTTGTATTAGTGATTGCCATTACACAGTCTCCTGTTGGAAGATTACGAGGCAGCCACTCCCGGCCGCCAGTTGCATGATTCTTTGATACGTCGCCTCAACGGAAGACGATACCGCCGGGCCATACCGACACTGGATACACTGAGGTTGATGCTTCCCGCCCCAGAGCGGGTACGTTCCATCCAGTACAAAGTCACCGGTCAGGTAAAGATCATCCTCGCCCTGTCGGAAATCCTCCACACCATCGAGGTATGAGTTGCCGTCCAGAGTCCCAGTACCATCCAGTGCCTTCCACCGGGGCCACATATTCCGAACGCCTCGAAAGTCAGAGCCAAGGATCAGGTTGGAGATCAGGGACAGCGTATAGGTGGAACCGTTTGAATTCTGACGAAAGATGGCGGCTTTTAGAAATAGCTTATAGTCCGAATCGCTTCGGCCTTCCCGTGGTTCGTTCAGTAGTTCCCCGGTCAGATCAAGCTGCATTCCTTCCTGATCGTCGATGCTTCGCAGCGCTGCTATGTCCTCAAAGACTCCCTTTAGCTCGGTAAGCTGATCGGCGAACCCCTTCCAGAACCCCCTACCATTTGCGTCGGTGGCTTTGCTCCAGACATGCTCTGGTAGTAGATTATATACGGCTGCTGCATCCATTAGCTTACGTTCACCGTTATTTTTGCGTTGTCGGTTCTGGCCCTCTCACGGGCCGCGATAGACAGAAGAGTATCCTCGGAAGGTGCAGGGCTGGCTGTTTTCCCTACCAGCACCTCTACCGCGTCAATACCTACGATGCCTTCCTCGTCCAGATTCCCTGTGATTTCCCAGGTCCGAACAGATTCCCCGATTCCCAGACCGATGTATTCCGTGGTGGTAGACCCGATGGTATCTGTACCGCCGATGGTTTTGATAACTGCTGTCTTGACCTTCGTTTCCTGACCGGTTACCCATTTTGTATTTTTCGTGATGTTGGTAATGACGTAGATGTCCACATCGCTCGGCCTGCTGAATTTGATGTCGTGCGACTCTCCGCCGTCGTCTACGATGGTCTCTGTGATATCTCCGTAAAAGTTCACTTCGGCCGGTGCAGCTCTGTAAATCGTCTGGGCAATGTCTGCAACGACTCCGCCCTCTACTATTGCTTCGATGGACTTTGCAGGAATACCGGCCACAGATTCAGCCAGGGTCCGGTTGGTGTAGACTCGGGCCACTGATACGCCGGGGAGTTCTGCGATTAGCGCCTGAATACCAAAATCCGAGGACCCCGCGACCGCCTCTGACTCCCCCATCCGAGACCGGTAATCCGGATCACCCTCAATGTCCGCGCCGCCGGTAGAGGCTTCGGCATTTGTTACGGTGTCAATTCCAGGAACGGACGATACAATAACAGTAATAGATTCGGCCGGGACCAGCCCGGCAAAGCCAGCGTCCGACGCCTGGGCCTGTACCGATGCGTCCCCAGATCCGTCTGTTGTAACCTCGGCCAGAGTCTCGAACTGGACATTCTGTTCTGTGGCTACGATGGTCCCGGCCGGTATTGTGGTGGATGGGTCACCGGCAAAATCCAGGTCAACCACCGCTTTAGTCTCATCGCGGCGCGTCTGGCCTTTTAGACCACCAACATAGTCCAGGCTAACACCGTCGGCCGAACCCAACCAGACAGAATAGTAGGTATTCTCTGCTAGCTGCCATACTTCATCCAGAGCCTTCGCCTGCACAATGGCCCATTGCCCATCGGTCTGAGTAGCAGAAAGGTCAATATCCGAGGAGACATTGGTCCGAATAGAGGCCCGTACCTCCTCCAGTATTACTGTGTAGGGCTTTCGGACAAACCCCGCTGCTGTGATACCGTATGCCATTATACTACAACCTCGTCTGCGACTTCGCCCTCGGTAGTCTGAACCGTGAAACGGATTGATATTGTTCGCTCTGCAGGCTCAGCATCTTCTATAGAGAACGATATAATTCGAATAACTGCCGGATCCGCATTGATTACAGATACGATAGCCGCTCGAATTCTTGCCCGGCTGATCCCTTTTTCCAATAGAGTCTCCCAGTCTACGCCAAGGAGAGGTTCCAGAGAGAATTCCCCGAGCCATATAGAGATAGCGTTTCGGAGACGCTGCGCCACCGCATCCCGACCGGTCAGAATCACCCGCCGCCCACCTTCGTAGACGATCTCGCCGTTCTCTACTTTTGTAGCGGTTATACTCATGACACTGTTCCTGATCCTGAAAGATCTGTAATAGGATAAGGCCCTGTAGTCGGTCCCGTTTCCGTTTCTCCTGTGCTGGTTACGCTGACCTCAGCGTTCGCCTGAATGTGGGAAATGATCTTGTCTGCTACCTCCGTCCATACCTCCAGAGAATAGCCCGGAGATGTGGGAGCGGTTGCAATCGCATTAACAGCCGTATCTATCGCAGCGCCTAATATGTCCTTATCCATCGCCATAGTATTAACCCGGTGTCGTCGGCCCTGTTGGATTACCCGGTGCCCCTGTAATGTGCGTATGAATCATCTTGTACGGTATCCCCGCAATAGTCGCGACGATGCCGTTTGCTTCGTTGAATTCGATAAAGGTAGTATCCGATAAATGCACTGTGATTTTGTCTGACTCGAACTGGATCAATGCCCCGTCTTCGTGCCCGATTAATACGCCGTCCTTACTCCAGTCTGATGGGCCGGTCCCGATAGAACTTTGCACCCCGCCTATGACGAAGGCATTCTGGATTGATGGCCCGGCCTGAGAGGTTGGAGTTGTTCCGCGTAACGGACCGAATACATCTCTCTGGGAAAACCCAATGGATACCAGATCACCCTTGGAGAATGAAGGCCGAAAATAGAAACCATTGCCTAAAGCGGGAGAGTTTACCGGTAGTTTTCGGAGAACAGGGTATTCCATCTCCGTATCGTTCGGACCGTTACGCTTTGCCAGCGGCCGTACATCGGCCGTCATCTTCTGACTATCGAAGGACTCGATCTTTGCTGGAAGCAAGACTTCCATATCGTCCCGCGCTCCATCCAGAAGGTCTTGAAGGAATTTCGGGAAGCTCTTGTCTGTGGCTGTTGTCATGCCGCTCGGCCCTCCCATTCCACGTTAGCGTCACCCTCATCAGACCAGACCATCTTACACTTTTGCACTCGATAGATCCCAGGGTTACGCCGCGCTTCGGACGCATCTACAAAGACACCTGGAGCAAATCGGTGATTGAACAGGGTCTTGCCTTTCACGCCGCTGTCGGTCTTTTCGATTGTCCCGATGATTTCTTCCGGCTCCAGAACGATGGCCTCGGCGGTGTCGGAAGCGGTAGGGCTACGGAAGTATATCTGGCCCTGACGGGAGAAGAAGTCTGACCCGGTCTGTTTTGCGAGCTGGATCATTGCGTTTCTAAATGT
>PBEB01000042.1:30734-37344 GCA_002717505.1 Leptospiraceae bacterium | reverse complement strand
GGGTGAACCCGTTTCCACCTGTTATACCTTGATGGAGGAAAATATGGCAATGGGGCAGTTCCCAAAGAGTCCAAATAAAATCGACCCAACAGTTCCCAGCGCGGTGACTTCGCGTACCTCACTTGTATGGGAGGGTCGAAATAAGATCGCAGAATCAAAGAAAATTATCGATGATGCTGCGAATCGAGTAAAAGGGTTTGTACAGACTAAACTTCCGCCTGAAGTCCTGAAAGATGTGGATATCATGGCGAGTATCGAGGACAAAGTTTACAACTATGTAAACCAGGCCTATGTTAACATGTTCAACCGCTACACCGTTACGGTTGAAGATGAAATGGTAAAGAAGGTTCGTGACTTCATCGACAAAGAGGAGCTGCGATCCCTGGCACGTTATACTCCACGTGAAATCGTGGAAGTGCTGGATAAACTGGCTGGACCGGACAAGTTCAACACCGGTGAGATTGAAAAATCCATCGTGAACATGTATGGTCACCTTCAAGGCCACATTCAGCGGGGCGTCAACGACCTGGAAAACGAAACCAACTCAATTCTTCGTCAGAAGACCGATGTTGGAGCTTTCGTTCGAGGTGAGAATGCCTACTCAATTGTGAAATGCGTTTTCAAAGACAATGCGTACAAGCCCAAGACTGTAACGGACATCAAACTCTCCATCAACATCCTGGACTCTGAGCTGATCAGCCCTATCTTTCACTATCAGACTACTGTAGAGTATCTGCTGAAAGATAACCTGGCCAACCACATCATGGAGCTCATCGATCGGGAGATTGAAGCTCTGAAAGAAGAGATCGTTGATAGCGGTCGCGCAGAACTGACTGACAATGAAGTGATGTTCGAGCGTATCAAGCTGGTGGATAAGTTCACTGATGATAACATTTCCGACCCCAACTCCCGTCGGTATACGGTACTGGGTAAGAAATTCATCGATAAGATCGAAGGTCTGCGGGCTGAGATCGATCAAGAAGACTACGATCCGCTGAACATGCGTGAGGCGATCAAGGAAATCATCGACTCGGAAAACATTCGAAACCGAGGATTCAACACGGCAGTTAACACTCTGACTTCCATTCTGGATACTTCCAAGCTTGGATATCAGGTATGTGATAACAAGAAGAACGCTCGTGATTGCTACATCCGTGAATACGAGGATGAAGATGAAACCCAGCTTCCGGATGAGCGGTATGCAATCCGACTGGTATACTTCGACCAGGCTCAGATTCGAGAGCTGAAGCGTATTTACGATACCAGAATGAGTGCATTCATGCGCGAAGTTGATGCAGCATGGGAAGTTGTGCATCAGATCTATGATCAGAAGAAATCCAAGTGGCTGGGTCTGAAAAAGACCGTGCTGGATTTTGAAGATCTGGCCAACAGCGTAATGCCCAAGAAATGGAACAAAGAGCGTAAAGAGCTCAACACCGATCCAGATGAGCTGAAATGGGATCATCTGAACTTCCGGGACACTACAAATACCTTTGTAGAGAAGAACAACCGTACCTACACTGTAGAGACTCGCAACACAGCGCAAAAAGTGCGCTACCTGCGTGAAAAGCTACAAGATATGTATGGGTATCAAAATCCGGTAGAGCGTGTGGTTGTGGATGAGCGACTGAACATCCTGGAAAACCAGTTCCACAAGTTTACCTATGAGATTAACCCTCATCACCTGCAACCAGGCCTGCTGCTGGATGTGGATATGGCCACCAGCAAGCGAAAGCAGTACATGATGAAGGGAATGGCAAACGTTCTCAACGAATTCCTGCATGGAATTTCTAGAGGCTTCGCGGATGCCGCATTTGCTACCTTCAAGCGTCGTCGATCTACGGTTCGTGATGATGCTGAAATGTCATTTGCAAGTCTGCCAAGTGGCGCTGACGAAGGCTCACATGGTGGCGATGACGAGAATCCTGGCGCTCAGTATGCTGCACCTTCTGCAGGTGGGGCTACTCCTTCTACTTCAGCTCCAGCTCCTTCTTCTGAGGGAACGGGTGGAGTAAAGGGATCCGCTGATGTGACTCCTAAGTCCTATGAGGATAAACTCAAGGACATGGGCCTCAAGGAACTCTAATCCCCATTACCTCCGGGAAAAGGCCCGCATCCTGCGATGCGGGCTTTTTTTTGTCACGCTATGACCGCAGGTCCGTTTTTGGTTGAAGGATCTGTGATTTGTGCAAAATAAAGGCCTGCGGAGGCCATGCTCCGTACTCCAAGGAGATGTGCGAATGAATCCCAAACTCTTTAGTTCTTTAAGTACGCGAACCAGCTTCAACAAGGTATTGCGTCACCTGGTCAGTGTATCCGGTCTCATTGAAGCAATCGATAAGAATGAAAACCTGGCAGATCATCTGAACGGTATGCTGGAATCCGGGCAGATTCAAAAGAACCAGGTTGGAGCCATTGTTAATGTCATATTGAATAGCCGTCTTCAGCTTCCATACAAGAGCAAAAACATGGAAGAGAGCGTTTCCAGCTTTGTACCCATAGTGACCTCATTCTCTCGCTGGAATGGAGTATCCCTCACTCTGGTGTATTATCATCCAACCCTGGGTCAGCTGCTGGTAAACCCTGCCAGCGAAGATCATTGGGCTTCCGTACAGGAACTCAAGAAAGATGAGTTGATTGTTGTGTATGCAAGATCTCGCGACGGAAAGAGGGAAACTGCTGAAAAAGCTATAGATGCATTCTACTCTTTGCTACGAGGTACCGTTCCTGAAGAAGCTCCGGGCTTTATCGATACCTCTGCGCCTGAACCCAAACCAGAGCCCAAGCCCGAGCCTCAGGCTGCAGCTCCCCAGAAAGCTGCGCCGGCCGCGGCAGCGCCTCCGGCCGGAAAACGAAATATTACGCCGAAGTATTCGGTGCAGGTTACAAACGAGCTCTTCCATAACGGAAACGTGGAGGCCTGGAAAAATATTATCGAATCCTATGAAGCGAAGCACGTTGGAAACAAGGTTATCGTTTATCATGAAGGAGAACTGATTCAGGATCTAAATGCCCTCTTTAAGTGGGGCAAGGTAAAGCATGGTGGTGTAATCATGTTTCAGGTGGCTGGAGCCCAGATCAAAGGAGTGAGTCGACTGCAAAAATACCTGCACGAAGGCGCCTCATCCAGGTTCGAAGCCTTTATGAAGCACGATATCAACAAAGTGCTGAATCTGTTCTAGGAGGTGCCGAAGTTTAGAGTATGTTTTCTGAACACTTTGCCCGCCAGACCGATGAGCTCAAAGGAGCCCTTGATAAACGCCTTGCTGCCCGTGGAACGGCCACGTTGCCGGGCAAGGAGAAGGACCTCCGGATCTATAAGGAGTTCTACGAATATGTCAGGGATTTATTGCCCCCGTTGTTTTCCGTCGGGATGGGTAAGGTCAGGAGCAAAAAACATGTTCTGAACCGTACCGTGGATATGATCATCTTCCAGAAGTGGTGCAAACGATTTCTGGATTTGACCGGCGGCTATGTTCTGGCAGATCAGATCTTTGCCTTTGGCAGCATGGAAACGGATCTGGAAACCAGACATATTTACAACCATGCCTCCATAACCGAGGCAGTGAAGACGCTGTATGCACAGGATGCAGAACTGGAGGAGAACGATCTGGTACCATGCTTTTCCATTCTGCTTTCTTTCAAATCCTCAATCCCTCTTCTTTCGCACAAGAAAGCTCTGGAGGACATTGCGGTGGAGAAAGACATAGCTCTGAATCGAGAAACAGATCTGCTTTGTGTCCTGGGGCAGGGAATTATTATCAAGGATTGGGAGAACCAGGGGGCCTTTAAAGTTATAGAAACCGGGGAAGATACCCTGATGTGGTTTTATATACTAATGCTCGAATATCTTGACAGGGATGGAAACCTGGGCTTTGATCCGAGAGAGTATATAAAGGAAAATAAAGAATATAGAGAGTATAGCTAATGGGGGCCAAATTGAATGGCATAGGGAAAGCCGCCGCACGGCTTACAGTATTTTTCGTATTAATCGGGCTCACACAGTGCGGCGACGATGGGCGAGATTTCTATATGGTGATGGATACATCCGGTTCCATGTCTTCTGGAACCATGGATCGGGTGCATGATTCTCTACCGCAAATTACTGATCTTCTGAAGAAAGGGGATCGTGTGCACCTGGTGCGCTTTGATGAAACGGCCTATCTTGAAAAGACCATCGAAGTAGAAGGGGAGCTGGATCGGGCTGAGGTTCTGAGCTGGGTGGACAAACTTCAGGCAAAGGGCCGCTATACAGATATTGCCCGGATGCTTCAATCTCTGAAACAGATTCAATCAGAAAACACTCCTGAAGGTAGAAAGTCTTTCTTCGTTGTGCTTAGCGATGGAAAGGATGATCCTGCTCCGGATTCCCGCCAGAATACAATTAACCTCGAGGATTTTCGTGCCAAAGACGCCCCTCCAGGACCCACAGAAAGCTTTGTCTATTATATTAGTCTGGGCCCGGAAAAAAGCGCCGAACTGGAAGAGGGGCTGAAAGAAATCAGTCCCGACGTTAAGACCGTAGAGACCAGTGGCCAGCAGAAGCCTGGAACCGATGGACAAACAGCTGCCACTGGAGATGGGGATGCCGGGCAAAATGCCATGGATACCAATCCGGACGGTCAGATTGATCTGTCTGGACCTGCCCAGGACATTGAAGATAAATCCACTACATTCTGGGGCAGCCTCTGGAATAAGATCAAAGCCAACTGGAAATGGGTGGCTGGCGCTGCGGCCGCTCTTATGGCATTGCTTCTACTTATCTGGCTCTGGATTAGAGGCAAAAAAGCCCATGTTCTGAAAGGGCAACTGCATTTCTGGGAAGCCAGTACCCACCCCGACCTGGGAAAAACGGTCAGGCTGAATAAGCTTGCCGGAAAGAAGGTTACCGTTGGAGAAAAACCTGGTAGCAAGATTCGCATCAAAGATCTCGGGGCGGCCCCGGTGGTACTGAAGGGTACGACCAAAAAGGGAACACCTGTCTTAAAGCCTTCCGGAACCAAAGGTATCGAGTTCTCATCACAAAAGACCAAAGGACTGATCTCACCGGGAGACTCATTCAAACTGGGAAACTATAAATTCGAGTACAAAGATGGCAACGAAAAGGGATAGAAAACTACCTTCGGAATATCGCGGTCCTGAAAGGGCCTTCCAATTTGATCGCGATACCTTCCTGATCTACACGGGAATCCATGAAGCGGACATGCGTCCGTTTTCGCGCATAGGTGCGGGGACTTCCGTTCCAGCAGGCTTATTGCCGCAAATCGAAAACGTGGTGGTTCCGGAAGAGAATCTATGGAATGTGGGGCTGGAGGCAGCCTGGCTTAAAGAGTCTCTGGCAGCGGGCTCCGGACACATTCGATACGTAGGCTCCAAAGAGCGAACCACTCAGCTTCATAGATACCTCGATCCGAACGAGGACGAAATGTCTCGCTCCAAAGAGGAATCAGCCAATGACCCGGTGGAGTATGCATCTTACTCGGCGCCGGAGCGTGGTGTATCGCAAAAAGATAAATGCACCATTACCTACATGGCCACTGGTGAATATCAGGTCACCGTGGGCGGGTCCCGAGTGCTGGACTCTCAGTCCTTGAGTCGAGGACGTATGGGGCTGGACCGGGAATACGAGCAGGTTAGCAAGATTCTGTCCAAGCAAGATCGCAAAATGGAGCATGGATGGTCCTTTTTTCCTTTCCAGACCGATGGCGAAAGCCTGTCTCTGTACTGGGGCCTTCAAGGCAGGGGACTGGCCCTGAATCCGCCGGTTGATGTACATTACCATTGCCTGGCGCATTCCATCGATCCTGAAAGACTGCAAATGGTTATCGCGGACACTGCCGAGCAGCCAGGTCTGGCCGAGCAATATAGAAGAAACAATGCACTGGAACGTCCCTTTGGAGCCTATTGTCCAGAAATGGAGCGAATGATTCATCTGAAAAGAATGTACAATCGCGCTCAGGTGAAGACGTTCGATGATTCGCGCACGTTGCCCTTCTCAAAAGATACGGTCTTTTTCGCTTCTCGATCCAAGAGTCATGGCGTTTTCGCTATGAAGGCCAATCCGGATGCGGAATTCCCGATGCAAATCGTATTTCCTCTTCAGAAGGGAAAACAATCCCGCTCATTTGATTTTACGAAAGGACCTTTCGACCTGGAGTTAATGAGGTTGGAAGAGGGCCAGAAATTCGAAAGCGCCGGTTCCTATTTGACATTGATTGGACGCGGCAATGCGGCTCCAAAGAAGTACAGTAAAGCGAAACTTACAGATGGAGTGTTTCCTCTACTGTCGGAGAGTGAATACAGACTGCAGCAGGTGGTGAACCTGTCCAATCTGGCGGATGAAGTTTCCCTGGGTCTTAAAGGAAGCGAATTCGAGCAAACTGTGCCTGAACTATTCAGTCTCATGGGGCAGAGTGGACCAAACCTGGACGAAGAGGCCGTTCTGGATCTGCTTTATCGCATCCGAACCCAGGCCATCCCGGATAATTTGCTTTTGCGAATCAATCTGGGAGAAGCAACNNGNGCNNTNCATANNTACCTGGGNACTCTNAANGANAAGTTCCCNAAAGTNGCNAAACTNTCNGANAAGGTTTNCAAACGNTANNNNACC
>PBEB01000042.1:0-30728 GCA_002717505.1 Leptospiraceae bacterium | reverse complement strand
CTCAANGTNCGNGANCTGGAAGCNCTGGAAGGNGCGGTNGCNTTNGANNTNTANGCNNTNCAGGCNNGANTNAGCATNNTGCANGTTCGTCCNNTNCANNCNCCTCGNATTGCCATTGTATTNCCTCCNGAAATCGATACNATCAAGGCNGAGCAAAAGGANTACAGNAAGTNNCTNAANGAACAGAANCGTATTCTGGACAAAGGNGANGAGTCTCCTNCGGANCGNGCNACNCTGGANTTTCTNGANAAGCTNCTGGAAGAGAGNNTNCATCTTGCAGAAGAAAGGGAACGNCTGGGNGATCTGCTNCAGGATCTGGANNTNTCNGGGCCNGTNGANGACNNNGGTGATCTCCCTTTCCACATNAAGCTNCCNTACTGGTTACGAAGAACCTTCGAATTCCTCCGAATTCCGGAATTCGTCGAATGGGTGAAAGGCCTGTTTGGTGGAGGTAGCAGTCGAGAAAAGGGCTCCCTGACTACGGGGCTCTCCGCCTGGCTTCTAATTCCCGTTGCGGCAGTCCTCATCGGATTGCTGGCTCTGGGAATCTATTCCGCCGGCGATCAAGGGGATGGCTCCAATACCGTAGTGACCATGGTGAAGGGCTGGTTCTCCGGCGATGACACCGCCGAAGACCCAGAGGAGGGGACTGTTTATCTGACTGATTCTTCTTCGGACGGACCGGGTACTCCGGAAGTAGCGGGCCTGGATCCCGCCCTGAGCATTGCAGCCCCTGGAGGAATTCAGGANAACAGAAATGTTCCCGGGGAAGAGAATGTAGTGGTGAACGACCAGGAGGTCTTTCAATTTTCAGATCTTCTAGCACGCCGCAACGGATTCGCTCCTCTCCGTCAGCAAGATCCAGAATTGCGCAATCCTGACCTCGTTTTTCCCGGCGATCGATTGAATCTTCCGGATGGCCGGATTCTGCAAATCACTCCAGGTGAATACATCTGGGAGATTGCGCGGAAGCAGTATAGAAAGGATATGGCCAGGCTTCAGATTCTGGACCGACAGGTGCGAATTCTGGGCCAGGAATATCAAAAAAAAAAGAGCCTGATGTCCTGAATCGGATCAAGGCATTGATGAAGGTAATGGATCGGCTGGCAGTGACCGACCGAATGAGAAATCTAAGCGGAGCTACTGCGCAGTACGTTCAGTCTCTCTGATTCCGAAGTCAGGTATTCCCTTGAGAGTTGTTTTCAATCAATTGAACGATATCGTCAATAAAGGCCCGGTGCTCAACGAGCATGGCGTGCAGTCTTTGATGCTGGCCGCTATTAATGAGTCCGGTAACAAGTTCGCCCAGATGCTTTCGAATGATTCCATCATGCTGGCTTGCTTCGTCCTGAGATCGGCTTTCCGGTTGCATACTTCTAATCATCGGCAGAATCGTGGTTTGAAAAGTATTTTTCTAATCCGTTCCGAGATGCAAAGGTGCCTCCCATGACCGTTTCCGAAATGGATCGACTGAAGCAGGAGAATGAGAAACTCCTGGAGACCCTGGAAGTAAACCGAGTGGTATCGGCCAGTTTGAACCTGGAAGTGGTGCTGGGAACCTTGATGGAAAAAGCCAAGACTCTCCTGGAAGCCGAAGCATCCAGCTTGATGATGGTAGATGATGATGTCCAGGAGCTATATTTCCATACCGTTCGGGGCGAAAAGAGCGATGCCGTCCGAAAGATTCGACTGAAAATGGGCGAGGGCATTGCCGGATGGGTGGCCCAGGAAGGCAAGCCAGTGCTGGTTCCGGATTGTTCTCAGGATCCCCGGTTCTATAAAAGAGCCGATCAGCTCACCGAGTTTGTCACGCGCAGCATGATGTGCGTACCNCTCAAAGCCAGAAAGCGAATCATTGGAACGGTGCAGGTTCTGAATAAGACCGGCGAACGCCAGTTTGATGAATGGGATCTGAAAATATTCGAAGTGATGGCCGACCAGGCGGCAGTAGCCATCGACAATGCCAGATTACATGAGATGGCTACGGTGGATGCCATGACAGGGCTCTATATGAAAGCCTATTTTCTGGCGCGCCTGGACGATGAAGTAAAGAGATTCAAGAACCAGGGAGTCCCTGTAGCTCTCCTTATGAGCGACATCGATCATTTTCGAAAAGTGAACAATGAATACGGGCACCAGGCCGGAGATGCAGCCCTGGTGGAACTTGCTCAAGTAATCCTGGATACCGTCCATGAGCTGGGCGGCGAAGACATGGCCGGCCGGTACGGAGGGGAGGAGTTCTGCGTATTGTTGCCTGACACCGGACCGGAGCGAGCCATGGAAGTAGCGGAAAAGGTTCGCAAAAACATTGAATCCAGACCCATACCGATTGACGGCCACGATGTGCACATTACCATCTCCATCGGAATTTCCTGTTTGCCCCATCATCAGGAGCAACTACAGGAATCGGAAGATATGGTAAAGTTTGCTGACGAAGCACTTTATATATGTAAAGACAATGGGCGAAATTGTGTTGCCCTGTACGAACAACGGAATTGAATTAAGACCATTTTGCCATAGGAGATAGACATGCCTGATTATTATCCATTTAGCCAGAAANGATGCACCACAGACGAAGAGGTCTGGGAAAGATCCGGACGCCGAGGACAGAGAGCGTTTGAACTGGCGGCCATGGGATTGCCCATTGTACCTGGTTTCGTTCTGGACTCCGGTCTAACTCCCAATATGGCCAGCGCAAACCTCGGTCCAATCGTAAAAGAGGGGCTGGGGGCCATCGAGGAGGAGGTGGGTCGAAAATTCGGCGATATCTCCAATCCGCTGCTAGTGAAGGTAGTAGTTAGTTCCAACCTGAGCCTTCCTATATATCCTACTGTGTTCAACATCGGCCTTTCTCCTGTAACTATGGCGGGCTTTGCTTCCCTGATCGGAGAGAAGTCTGCATGGTTCGAATATTGCTATCTACTGCGAACCGCAGGCACCAAGATCTATGACATTGAGGCTGCTCGCTTCGATGAAATTCAGAAAAAGTACCCGGACACTGTTGAAGGGTTGAAATCCTGCGCGCAAGAAATGCTGGGATTGGTGGGTAAGGATAACATCCCGGACGACCCATTGGAGCAGCTGGCAGTAATCTGTAANAACCTGGCCAAGCGCTACTATGATCCAGAGATGGATTCAGAAGATCCTGCAGCCCTGATTGTTCAGGGTATGGTTTTCGGAAANCTGGGCGAAGATTCTGCTGTGGGTATGTACAATACTCGCAATATCGTATCCGGGGAAAACCAGCTGGATGGTAGTTTTCTGCGAAATGTCTATACCCTGGAGAAGAAAGGGGAGGACATCCATCAGCTGGATTCCGCATATCTGGATGAGCTGAAAAAGATCGGCTCGGCCCTGGAGAAGAAATTTCGAGAAATCCGCGAAATCAAGTTCATTATCGAGAAGAAGAAGCTCTGGCTCCTTAATCAGACCACCGTTGATCGCAAGTCAACACAGGCTCATCTTCGCACCTTGCTGGATCTGCTCAAAGAAGGAGTAGTGGAAGAAAAGTGGGTTGTGGGGCAAATTCCTCCAGGCCAGCTGGCAACCTTGCTGCATTCAGTGGTAGATCCTGAGACCATGGAAAAGATGCCTACTATCGCTGGTGGTCTCACCGGAGCACCAGGTGCGGCTGTAGGAAGGGTATATTTCTCAGCGGATCGACTGATGGAAGTGCATCGTGAAGCAATCCAGAAAGGCGAAGACACTCGTTTGATTCTGGTTGTGTCGGCTTCCTACGCAGAGGATGTAAAAGCCATCGAAGTGGGTCAGGGTGTGATCTCCAACGAAGGTGGGTATTCCTCTCATGCGCCAGTAGTGTCTCGTTCTCTGGGCAAGGTGAGTATTGTTCAGCCAGAGATGAAGATTGGATCGGATTATCTGGAGCTCGGTGGACATCGAGTAAATGAAGGCGACTATATCACCATGGATGCCCCGGTGTATAAGGCGCCAACCCTGGGTGTTGGAAAAGCCGATCTCATCAGTCCGGATATTCATACCAATGGACTTGTTGAGTTCATTGCCATCGTGAAAAAATACATCACAGAAGACTTCGTGGTTCGTGCCAATGCTGACCTGGGTCGAGATGCCAAGACAGCCAAGACCATGGGTGCCTATGGAATCGGACTATGTAGAACCGAGCATATGTTCTTCGCAGAGGATCGNATTCAGCGTTTCCGGGAAATGATTCTTTCTCGCACTGAAGAGGAGCGTCTGAAAGCTCTGGAAGACCTGCGACCAATGCAGAAACAGGACTTCACAGATCTTTTTGCCACAATGGCCCCACATCACGTAACCATCCGACTGCTGGATGCTCCGCTTCATGAATTCTTGCCACGCAGCGAAGATACCTTGAATGATTATTTGAAGTATCTTTCGGATCGTGGAGTGAGCGCAGATAAGCAGGAAATCGAAGACCGAATCGAGCGACTGCATGAGTTTAACCCCATGCTGGGTCACCGAGGATGCCGCGTAGCGGTCACTTACCCGGAAATCTATCACATGCAGGTTAAGGCAATCTTTGAGGCCGCCTGTGAGCTGAAGAAGCAGGGAACGGATGTCATTCCTGAGATTATGATCCCGATTGTGATGAATCCAAACGAACTGAAGTTCATCAAAAATGGTAAAGTCATCGAAGGTAAATCGATCAAGGGTATTCGAGATATGGCCAAAGAGGTATTCCAGGCCCAGGGAATTGAAGTGCCATATAAAGTGGGGACGATGATTGAACTTCCCGCCGCCGGCCTCCTTTCTGATGAACTGGCTCAGTATGCGGAGTTTTTCAGCTACGGAACCAATGATTTGACTCAAACTACCTTTGGCCTTAGCCGAGACGATGCGAACTCATTCTTCCCGGCTTACACCGAATTTGACCTCCTGGCCAACAATCCATTCCAGGTGCTGGGTAAGCCAGTGAAGGAACTGATTGGTATCTCGGCTGANCGAGGACGTATTGTTCGACCAGATCTAAAACTCGGCCTGTGCGGAGAGCACGGCGCAGATCCCGAAAATATTGAGTTCTGTGTGGACTCAGGACTGGACTATGTTTCCTGCTCTTCTTACAGTGTGCCCATTGCACTATTGTCCGTGGCTCAGTTGAACCTGAAAAGGGAAGCGGAAGCAAAATAGGTCAGCAGATTCAAGGCTAAAACTCCTTCCAGGCCGATGGCAACATCGGCAATCTGTTNTTCTGCAATACCCTGTTTCAATCCAGGGGATGCGATCATTCAAGGCGGTCCCCGGGCCGCCTTTCTTGTTTTTCTGGCTAGTGAGAATCTTCCGAAGCGTCTCCGGCTCCCTGCGAACGGTTGAGTTTCCGCATTCCATGGAGCAGCATTCCCGTGAGTTCTAAAAGCTCAACTCTGGTAAGCTGAATAGAAACGTTGTCCAGATTCAGGCGGAGGTGCCCACAGTCTGCCTGACACAGATTTCCGATTTCGCTTTTTGCCAGAGCTCTCATAGATTCAAATCCCCTGTGGATTGACTTTCCCAGTCAATGGACTGCATTGCATGAGCAACGCTGAAGAATTGGACCGCCGTAAGATGCATGGTCATTCTCCCGATAGATACATGATACTGACCACAGCTGCATCGATCGATCTGACAGCTACCGTTGCGGTGCAGGTTTTGAACTCGATGTTCCGCTTCCATAGATCCTCCAAGACTCAGTCTGTGCCGCCTCAGCTGGAAGTCAATAAAAATGAGACTCAATCTCATAATNNGACTTGGGACAGAGAGGCTTGGCTAAAGNACAGAGAAATGGCGGGAAAGCGAAAAGATAGCCAACGAAGGAGAGGAGCGGACCCCGAACGGTCTGGTTGTTGGGGTCGGAGAGAGCAGGAGTAGTAGGGAGACTTATGATTTGCCCCACCAGGGAAGCTCCTGAGGCATGAGCTAGGAGTCCCTGTGAAACGAATGTTACCGTAGACGGCAGCTATGGTTTAGCTGGATGCGGCCCCCGGAGGATGCCCCGGAGGATGCTTGAGCTGGTATTTCTTTACCATACGTCCGAAAATCATAACAGCGATGAAACCAGTGGCAAACATCACCAGACTATAGATGGCAGGGGCCAGAGCCATCTTCGAATTTTTAATGATCTCCGCCGCGATGGCAATGCCCAGAGTACCGTTTTGAAGGCCGGACTCCATGGAGATGGAAACGCCCATTCGAATATCGGACAGTAGTAGTCGTGCGGAGAGGAAGCCCAGGAGCATTGTCGCAACATTCAGGGCAAGGGTGGCGGGTCCCAGAGTCTTAAAAGCATCCACGATAATATCTCGCTCCTGAAGAATAGCANCAGCCACAATCACGATGAGGAGAATTGTGGAAAGTATTCGGACCGGGCGTTCTGCCTTGTGTGAAAGAGAAGGCTTATAATGACGGAGTAGCATACCAATGGAAATGGGCAAAATGGTAATTCCAATCACTTTGAGTACCGTTTCCAGAACATCGATCTGCTTTGCATCCGCTCCCATGAATTCACCTATTCCGAAATTCACAATCAGTGGTATTGTGATTACAGCCAGGCTACTGGAAAGCGCCGTGAGCGTGATGGAAAGAGCAGTATTACCTCGGGCCAGGTGCGCAAACAGATTGGATGTCACGCCCCCTGGACAGGCTGCGAGAATCATGATCCCCACGGCATGTTCGGGCTCCAGGTTAAAGGAACTCGCTACTGCGAATCCAATGATTGGCAGTAGCACCATTTGATTGGTCAACCCTAGAAGAACAGGACCAGGGTAGAGTACAATACGTTTGAAATCATCAATTACCAGAGTTAGGCCCATGCCAAGCATGATAATCCCCAGTGCCACTGGGAGGCCCACGGCGGTAAGGAAACTCTCTTCCATATTTTACCTTCTTTCTATTTTTATTGGACGGAATCCCTGATTTGTATTCCGGTCCGTTATCTAAAACTCCCTTCAATGGAAGGCAAGCAAAATGTAACGCATGAGATAGAGAGAAGAGCTCAAAGGATCTCAATACAAGGCATAGGCAGAATCGGCAGTATCGAGAAAAGGGATATGTGGATGAGCTGGTGGGCCCACCGGAGAGCATACGGCACCACGATTTCCATTCTGCAGCACGATGAGCCCGGTGCTGAATCATGGGCCGGCATTCCGAATGAGTGTTTCGATGGATAGCACACAAAGAGCCCCTTTCTTTCGTCCTGGGTCATGCCTGTCAGGCCTCAGGATGTCGGAAAGGACCAGGAAAAGGAGGTACCGTCGCCTTACTTGACAGACAGCGCTTCGGGTCTTGCGTAAACATCCTGGTATTTTCTGGCCCTCTGGTAGATGTCCCGGGCGTCCCGAATTACCTCTGCCAGAGTCTGTGGAGTAATAGCCTGCTTCGGATCATCACCAATACCATGTTTGGGATCTACGTGCGACTCAATGCACAGCCCATCCGCTCCATAGGCAACAGCGGCTAAAGCTGCATGGGGTACATAGATGGATCGTCCCACAGAATGAGAAGGATCTACCACAACTGGAGCCCAGGTCTTCTGCTTCAAGAGTGGAGTGATGCTTTCATCTGGATGGTTTCTGTAACCGTCCAGACCAGGAACAGTTCCACGTGGGCAGAGCATAACATTGGGATTCCCGGCGGCCACGATGTATTCCGCCGCGCAAATGAATTCGCTGATAGGGCCCATATGCATACTGCGTTTGAGGAGAATCAGCGTGCCCTTTCCTCGAGTAATGGAGCCAATTTTCTTGAGAAGGGAATAGTTCAGGGCGTTTCGAGCGCCGACCTGGATCATGGGTACTCCAGCATCCACAGCGATTTGAAGCTGCTCTTCATCCATCACCTCGGTGTTTACCGGAAGCCCTGTTTCCTGTGAGGCGCGAAGCAAAATATCCACCGCTTCGTTCGATCCCTGGTAGGTATGAGGGCTGGTCCGGGGTTTCCAGATACCGCCTCGCACTACATCGGCACCGGCCTCTTTGACAGCATGGGCGGTTTCGATGAAGAAATTCGGATTTCTAGGATCGATGGTACACTGTCCGGCCACTACGAGAAGATCCCTGGTTAGAGTCTTACCGCCGATTCCAAACTCATGATTATAGAGTTCGGACTTAACATCCATAAGCTTATAGGGGGATTGAATCGTATCTACACGGGAAACATAGGACAGACCTTCCAGGCGATTGATCATCAGCTCATGTCTTTCATCGCCGTGAATTGCATAAATGGTTCTTGTGGCTCCGGGAATGGTTCCCAGAGNACAGGAGAATTCCTTGAGGATTCCCTCAACCTCTTGAAATTGTTCTTCAGAAAATCGGTTATTAACAGGGATGATCATTTATTGCTCCGCCAGGTTCGCTTAATTCAGGTTAATCCAGGAAATCCATCAACGACGACAATTTTTCCTTATTATAGAGGTCTCAGTGAATTATCGAAGATTCTGGATTCCTACTGGAGCCCTTTCCTCAATGAATGTCAGGGGCCAGAGCATGTGAAACAAAACCTGGAAGTTCGGGCTGCTGCTTGCTCTGCAGCGAAGACTCCCAGTCAGCATCTATGTACCGGTACAGGTTTATATTGCGGCGGCGGGCTGCCTCTTCCATGCGAAGCTGGATCTTCTGGCTCTCCTGGGCTGTGTAGCTTCTACGGACCAGGGAATAGAAATAGGTGTCCATAGACTCCAGTCTATTCTGCCTTTGTCTCGCAAAGTATTCATAGCCGGTGCCTCTGCAATGAGACTTGAGCGGTAGACTCACTCCGTCGCTACCTAGAAGCAGCAGGTCGTTGTTCGAGGCTGACCCAACCAGAGAAATTGCCAACCCGGCCAGGTTGCCCACGGAATTGGATATGCCCTGCCAGCCCTTCCTCTGTTCCGGAGGAAAATCTGACTCGTATAGATACTCTTCCAGGTTCAATGGATGGTGAAAACGCGGGCCGCCAGAGAAAGTCAGCAGATTGAGCGGGACTTCATTGCGCTCTTTCAACGATTGCAGTCCCTGCAGCAGATGATAACCGGTAGCCGGGGCTGGATCTACACAAAGAACCAGGTTGGGAATCAAACCCTTGCTTAAACAGTAACCCAGAGCTGTATCGGAACATAGAAGAATATAGCTGGATCTCAATTCTACCAGGCGCTGCAGAGAATAGTCCTCCAGGTTCGGGGATGCTCCCAGAAAAACAAAGGATGTAGATTCGGGCATCCTGAGGAATTTGTGTTTCCCCCGGGGCGAACTCTCGGCACGGATGCGAAAGTTTCGCTTCCATGCTCTCATCAGCCGGTTCAGCGTGTTCTGGTTTCGGTCCGGGCGAAAAGCAGAGGCCAGGGCAGGAAAATGTCTCTGATACGATGGGAAAATATGTACTGAAAGCCGGGAAGGGGGCGCTTGCCAGTTGGATTCGCTCAAATAATGGATGGAACGATGCTCGCACAGAGTCTGGATTTTTCTCTGAATTCCCAGTTCCGAGAACTGCTGACGGAGCTCCGAACATGGTTCGTAGAGATAGAGCTGCATTCCGGAGCTATCCAGAAGATCTGGAACCTTCATCTCATCCAGAGCCTCGAGAATAAAACCCAATCCCAGCCCACAAATCAAAAGAGCTCTGGGTCCAGGGGGACTATTCAAAACATCCGGGGAAGGAGCTGTATTGCTTGTTTGTCCTGAAAACAGGGGTTCCAGGAACCTGAGGGCTTCTTTTTCTGGAGCCCGGCTGGAGTGGATTGAACAGCCGGCAATCCGCAGGGACACCGGTGGACCGGCGCTTATTTCCACCGGTCCTGGAATCTCAGGAAGAGAAAGACTCAGTCGTCCTCTTCCTCCTCATCATCACTGTCAGTGTCATCGTCTTCATCGTTGTCCGAATCATCATCATCGTCGTCGTCTGAGTCATCGGAATCTTCCGATTCTTCGGAACCTTCGGAAAGGACATCCACTGGCTCGGTTTCCCCGATTTCATCCAGATCCTCTTCAGAGTCGTCGGTGACTGGAGCGGCGCTGGTCAGTATTTGCATTGCTTCTTCACTATCTTCTTCACGGAGCTCTTCTCGAAGCTGCTGGCGGGCCTCATCTGTAATGAAGCCATAGTGAACCATTTCTTCGGATAGTGCCATCATAGCCTGCACAGCCGGCTTGCGGTTCTTCCATTTTCGGGGTATTTCCAGACGTTCGGCCTGGTCGATCACCTCAAAGGCAGCTACGGCTGTAGCATACTTATCGTTGCGGGTGATTTCTAGAAGTTTATAGATTTCGAATTCGCGGGGTTCTTTTGCCATAAAAAGACCTGAAAGGACGGGCTATGCCATGGGTGGAACGTCCCTTGCATGCGTCAACAGGTTTTCCACATTATGACTCCCTGTAGGCTCCTTCGGCTTTCCGAGTTGATCCATGCCCGAAGCTGCGGATTCCTCAGAGGACTCTCCCTGCCGGAGCCTTAAAGCGTTTCGTAAAGGGCCCCTGTCACGGTACGGAGCGCGGATNCATTGGATCTGGATTACGTCCAGCCAGGCTAGCGCCCGGATCTAAGAACAGGGGCATTCTGCTTAACACCGCCATGGCCCTCCTTTCTGTTTGGAGTGCCACGGAGCAATGAGATCAATCCTGTTCCGATAACCAGCGTTCCGCTTCCAGAGCAGCCATACATCCGGAACCAGCCGCGGTGATAGCCTGTCTGTATTTCTTGTCCTGCACATCGCCGGCAGCATAGACGCCTTCAATGTTGGTTTTCGCTGTTCCGGGAACGGTCTTGATGTAGCCCTCCTCATCCAGATCAATCTGGCCTACAAAGGGATCNGTATTGGGCTTATGGCCGATGGCAAAGAAGAGACCGCCAACATCCAGGGATTTACTGCTTCCATCCTTGACATTCTTAACCGTGATGCTTCGGATCTGTTTATCGTCGCCACCGGCGGACTCAATCTCACTATCCCATACCATTTCAACCTTGGGATTCTCTATCAATCGTTTTGCCATGATGGCGGAGGCTCGTAGCTCATCCCTCCGATGAACAACGTATACCGTAGAACCGTACTTGGTCAGATAGGTGGCTTCTTCAGCTGCAGAATCTCCGCCGCCGATTACTGCCAGGGGAACATCCCGAAAAATGGGCAATGCGCCATCGCATACAGCACAGGCCGAGATTCCTCGTTGCCAGTAATTGTCTTTTCCCGGGATATCCAGAGTCTTGGCCGTGGCCCCTGTGCTTATAATAACTGACCTGGCAAGTACGGGGTCCTTATCTTCCTTGTATTCTGGCCAGAGCTTGAACGGTCTTTCAGAGAAATCCACTTTAGCAATGGTTTCGGTAATGATCTTCGTCCCGAAACGAGTGGACTGAGCTCGCATCTTATCCATCAACTCCGGACCCGAGATGCCTTCCGGAAATCCGGGGTAGTTTTCTACGTCCGTTGTGGTGGTGAGCTGGCCTCCAGCAGCAATTCCGCCCGCCATGAAGCCTTCATATAAGACCGGATTGAGTTCGGCGCGGGCCGCATAGATGGCAGCAGTGTGCGCAGCAGGACCGCTACCTATGATCACTACATTATGTATCTCTGACATGTGTATAGAAAGCGTGTCCGAGCTTCTGTCGTCACCGGTTTTTTATTTTCCTTTTTCTTTCCAGTGCATTTCCCAGATTGTCCCTTGTGAAACCCAGGATCTGGACTCTGACCGAAGCGCGAAAGGCCCTGCCGGAGATTCGACGAATCACCGATGAAGCCCGCAGTCAATTCGAAGAGGTGGAGAAGAAAATCCGCAGTGAAATCATGCCAGAAAATGTCCAGGAGGAGCAAGAAGCCAGACTACAGGAAATCATGGCTTCCTGGGCAATGAGTATTATGGAACTGGGCGTGGAAGTGAAGGGCCCATGGCTTGTGGACTTTGACCACGGCACCGGTTACTATTGCTGGCACCATGGCGAAGATGATTTATCCTTCGAACATGGATACGAAGAGGGTTTTGCCGGCCGTCGCCCCATCGATGAAAGTGCCGATGATATCTAGCATTCGGAATGGAAAGCTGGAAGGCCCGGAATCGATGGAATAATTGGGGGCCGGTGTCAGGATTATGGCTCGCAGGGGCCAGAGAAATAGAATGATTGCGAGTCGGAGGGAAATGTGAGCGTTGAAGCAGGTTTTAAACTGAAGAACCAGACCGTAGTTCTGGAAGATGGAAGCAAAAAGAAGTTAAAGGATCTCCTGGGAAAGAAGGGAATGGTGCTGTACTTCTATCCCAGGGACAACACACCGGGATGCATAAAGGAAGCCTGTTCCTTTCGGGATCACAATGCTGACATCAGGAAGCTTGGATATAACATCGTAGGGGTGAGCGCAGACTCCGTAGAATCGCACCAGAAGTTCATCGCAAAGCANTCTATCAANTTTCCGCTTATCTCCGATGAATCCGCAGAGCTCTGTGAGCAACTGGGAGTCTGGACAGAGAAGAATATGTATGGAAAGAAGTTTATGGGAATTCAGCGTTCCACCTTTCTCCTGGATAAAGATCTGAAAGTGATTCAGACCTGGCCCAAAGTGAAAGTGGATAACCATACGAAGGAAGTAATGGAAGCCATTAAGGGAGTGGGAAAATGACGGTTCGTTTCGAAGAAAATCCAATTAAGTTCAGTGTATCCGAGCAGGCAGCTATGGACCGGGTTACCACCATCCTTCCTGTCCTGGAAAAAACCGACGCCGATACCATTACTGCATTTCTGCGAAAGCCTGAAATGAGAGAGCGGCTACAGAGGCAACTTTCTCAGGGCACCTTCTCTGGCAAAACCGGCACTGTACTGGATATTAGCGGAGAAGGACTGATCCTGATTGGCGTGGGCAAAGCCGAAAGTTTTCATCCGGATAATCTCCATTCTTCTCTATTAAAATTTGCCTTCAATCTGAAGGATTGCGAAAACAAGAAATGGATTCTTGCCTTTTCGCAAAGCCTTGTGCAGGCCATGGATGAATACGGTGCACTCTATAGTAATCCTGAACTGGATCCTCTGCTTGCGCCCCGGGCCACAAAAGAAGTTAAGCATCTAAAAAAATCTCCGCGAGGCGGATCGGCGGCAACGAAGGAAGAAGACTCTGAACCAAGCTATCCTGATTTTCGCGGGCCCTACGATTGGACAGAAGCCGTAAATCAATCTGTAGCATCCTTTTGCATTGGCATCGATTCTATGGATCTGCTCAAAAAGAGTCGGCAAAAGCAACCCCGGCCATCCGGAAGGTCTGCAGCGCCGTCCATCGAAATCGCCATTCATGTTAACGGAGCCGACCGCGGGGCTGTAAGGGAAGGCATTAAAAAAGGTGAAATCCTGGCGCGATGTGTTAACGGTGCTCGCCGTATTGCTGCCATGCCCGGGAACCATATGGATCCTGCTCAGTTTGAGCAATACGTTCGCGGACTTGCACGAGATACCGGGCTCAAGATCAAAGTATTCCAGGCAGCTCAGCTGGAGAAGATGGGCTGCGGCGGAATTATTGCTGTGGGTAAAGGTTCTGCCATCCCTCCGAGAATGATTGCTTTGGAGTATACACCCACTCGAACAAAGGTTTCAGGCAAGCTGGCCCTGGTAGGCAAGGGAATCACCTTCGACACCGGCGGTATTTCATTGAAGCCGCCGGCCGAGATGCATGAAATGAAGTTCGATATGTGTGGGGCTGCCCTTGCGGTGCATGCCATTGCCAGCGCCGCATTGCGCAAACTCCCTATGTCCGTGGTTGCTCTGATTGGTCTGGCTGAAAATATGCCGGATGGCCATGCCATCAAACCAGGAGATGTCTACACGGCTCATAACGGCACAACTGTGGAGATCCAGAACACCGATGCGGAAGGAAGACTGGTGCTGGGCGATGTGCTTTCGTATACCTGCAAGACTTACAATCCAACCATTCTTATGGACTTTGCCACTCTGACCGGTGCTTGCGTCATAGCCCTGGGCCACGATGCAGCAGCGGTGCTCACAGGATCGGACGCTCTGGCCGGAAGGATCGATACAGCATCCAGGAAGTCCCTGGATCGTTCCTGGAGAATGCCTCACTGGCAAATCTATGACGATGGCCTGAAATCAGATATTGCCGATACGCGAAACATCGCCGGTCGACCGGCCGGTACAGTCACAGCTATGCGATTCCTCTCCAAATTTGTAGATCCCAGTATTCCCTGGGCTCACTTTGACATTGCAGGTACAGCCTGGCGTTCCAATGTAAAGGGCGGCCAGACAAAGGGAGCCACTGGTTGGGGTGTTCGATTGATTCATCAGTTTATGGAAGATCTGACGGGCTCTTAAGGGGTTGCCAGACAGGGATCCGGAGGCAGTACGGGGACCCCGTGCGCTCATATGGAACGGATGGTTCCCTATGGTTTTTAAGCTCATTGCANCCAGCGGATACCGATTTCTGGTTCNGCGGTTTTACCAGCCCGGTGCTCCGTCCAGGTCCCTGCGCGATTTTCGCGTCCCTCATTGTGGAGAGCTCTCCGGCGGACTCGCCCCTGATCGTGCGGATCATCATGAGAAGAAATTTGTATTTTCTGTTTCTGCCAACGGGCTAATCGGTCTTTTCCTTATGCTCACGACGTTAGTGACCGGTTTTTCGCCATAATTCGCAGTTACCAAAATTACGATTCTCAACTGGAAAGGGCGGTCTGCCCAAAAAGCTGCTTGTCATTGCACAATGCGCTTTTCAATTTGAGTTAGTGCACGCTGGACTTTTACAGCACGTTGCCCGGTCATTACTACTGGTGCTGGGCGTTTCGCTCGGAGGCTATGATATCTGTCATGGTCTATGGATGCGAAGTGCCTCCGAAGTATGGAAGGACTCGGTATCCATAGACTCCACCGCCTCGGAGTCTCGAAACATCGATACCGGACTCTGGGAAACCCCTCCCTGTAACCGTTCCTGTAGCCCGGAAAGTCTGCTACAGCATCTGCTGGAAGATGGATACTGGGTGGCAGATCCTGTGAAACTTCCTGCCGTAGAGCAATCTATTTCCTACTATCTAAGACCGGAGCCTGGCTCCTTCAGCATACAGCTACCGGCCTGCGCTGAAGTTCAGACACTTGCTTCCATAGACCTTTCTTTGCCTCTTTCGCAGGCACCTCCTGTTTCCTGATTCTATCGGGAATAAAGGAGGACTAAATGTATAGAATTACAGGCGCAAAATGCCTTGTGCTGTTTCTCTGTGCCGCCACTGCGTTACAGGCCGAAAACAGCCCCAATCAGAATAAGGACACAATTGCGGAAACTGAATCAGAAACGGATAGAGATCCCGGTTCCGCAAGCTATAGAGAGATCCAGAGGCAGGAAGAAAATTATGAAGTTTCTCCCTGCAGTTTGAATAATCCATCTGATGCTGTGCGATGCGCATTGAAGAATGCGCCAGGGATTCTGGAAGCGCGGGCCAGGTTCCAAGAAAGTCGTGCTGCTATGGACGTGGCCGATAACGTTCCCAATCCCAGGCTCCAGGGTAATTACATGTTCGGAAAGAATTCGGCCGAGCTAGAATATCGCCATATTATCGAATTGGGAGATCGCAGGGACCTTCGCACAGATTCTGCCCGTTCCGAGGCAAGAGCCAGAGCACTGGACTGGGAGATCGCACGCCAGAATACAGTGCTTTCTGTAGTGATGGCTCTGTATCAACTTGAGCACCTGCAGGAGGAGCAGCGATACCTGGAAGAAACCATTCAGGCTTTTAATGCAGCCATCTACAGGCTGTATCGCCTGCCATCTAGAGATGCAAATCAAAACACCAGTCTGTACACCTATATCATGGCCAGAGATTCTCTGAGGCAACAGAAGCTGGATCTGCTGGACCGTAGAAACCAACTTCGCAGGGAACTGGAAATGATCCTGGGGNATCCTCTAGAAGACAAAGACCTGGATCGGATTTCCGCTTCCCATCCAGAAAGCTGGCCTGATCTGCCCGGAGAATACTCACGATCCCTGGAAATTGCGCGAGTCAATCAGGAAGTGGCTCGAGCTGCTTATGAGCACCGTATAGAATCCAGCCGTGTTTGGCCGGATATCAGTATTGGTCCCAGACTTACTGTGGAGCGCTCCAGCGAGCTTCTGTCCGGTAGTAAAACCCAGTCGAACGTGGGCCTGAGTTTTTCCATTACCATGCCTCTGTACAATCAGTATTCCGGTTCAGAAGATCGAGCCAGGGCAGTTGAAAAGCAGAGACAGATCGAACAGAAAACCACGGTACGATCCATTGAAAGCGAATACCGATACATGGTCCGCTCCTATAGGGAACATGTGCAGGGCATAAAAAACAACCCTTCCATGCGGACTCTGGAAGGACGAAGGTATGCAGTGCTGAACTATATGCGAAGAGGCCTTTTGAATCCGGCACTGCTGGTAGAGTTTCATCGCAGCTACGGTGAGCATATACATCAGTTTCACACGTCTCAGCTTCGTGCGCTGGGTATGCTCTGGAGAAGTTATGCACTTACAGGGAGGATTCTGGATGATGAAGTTATTGATTCAATTCGCTAGGCTGCAGAGGCAAGATGCTGCAGGCAAAGATACGGTGAATAAGCTCTTCGTATTCCGGGCTGTAAAAAAACGGGACGGCTGGTTATCAGCCAGGCGGCNGACAGGTAAAGATGAAGAGCAAGAACCATCATCCATGGGATCCGGCGATACTCGAAGNAAGTCTGTCCCTGGTGGGCCTCCGCNGGCGGCTGGCACTCCTGNATCTGTTCGCAGAGGGCCTGGTTCGCTTTCTCCCGGAAACGATAGATTCATGGAACTGTGTCGGTCTGGCAGCCTGGCTTTGATTATTCGAAGACTGAGCCTGTGGGTTCTGGCCGCTCTAATGTTTACCTTTTTTCCCGTTTCTTTCGCTTTGTTGTCGAGCTGCGGCGGCGATCCTTCNAAATCCAGTGCGGAAAACGAGAGTCGGAACACGGTAGAAGACGGTACGAAAGTAATCGGACCTTCCGGCTCTGAAGAAAGTGATCCTTCTAGAGATTATGGACATCACCAGAAGGATGGACACGGAGCAAAAGACTCGCATGGATCCCACGAAGGGCATGATGACCACGGCGCTCACGGATCTTCCAGGAATACAGGCCCAGATATGGCTGTTCTTGAAGCCCATAAAACGAAGGGAATCCGGTTGGCCCGGTCCACCATAGATACTTGCGAAATCGGCTTTTCTGCCATCGGTGCCTATAATGCGAAGAACATCCCTCCATCGTCAAGGATTCGCACTGGAGAGGCGATTCTGGTTTATGTGATGGCAGATAACTACATATATCCGGTGCTGATGTCCGGCACTCTCAAAGGAGAGGAAATTTCCGCAATCAGAGCCAGAGACAAAGTGGACTTTTCCAGAGTTCGTCTGGTGGTCCAGAACTCAGATATTGTGCATCTTGCTTTGTTGGAAGCATTCGGAGCATCCGGCTCCGGGCACGGACATTGATCCGGGAGAACCTATGTTTGATCGAATATTACGTTACTCAGTTTTTAATCCGGGTCTTGCAATCCTNTTTGCATTTAGTCTTCTAATTGGCGCTGTTGTAAGTTACCAGTATCTGCCGGTGGATGCCGTACCAGACATTACCAATGTTCAGGTGCAGATCATAACCCGGGCAGAGTCCCTTGATGGAGAAACCATCGAGGCCAATATTACCTATCCTATCGAAAGCGCCATGGGTGCCGTGCCGGACGTTCATGAAGTGCGATCCGTTACTCGCTACGGGCTATCCGTGGTAACAGTGATTTTCGAGGAGGGTATGGACATTTATCTGGCCCGGCAGCTCATCAATGAGCAGCTCTCCACTCTCGATTTACAGGGCTACAAGCCCAGGCTGGGGCCCCTTGCTACAGGCCTGGGTGAGATCTATCATTACAGTCTGGATTATAGAGAACCGGCCAGCGATCCGCAAGAGAGGCTGGAGCAGCTCAATCGATTGCGCACCATTCAGGAGTGGGACATAAAACGAAGGCTGTTATCCATTCCCGGTGTTGCAGAAGTAAACACCATTGGCGGCTACGAAGAGGTGTACTTTGTTCAGCCCGACCCGGCAAAGATGGCGCGTTACGGTATCCATTTTGATGATATTCGTAAAGCTCTGGAAGAGAGTAATCGAAATGCTGGAGGAGCCTATATTCAGCAATCCGCCAATCAGCTCATAGTTCAGGGATCCGGCCTTATTCAATCGAAAGAGGAGATCCGCTCACTGACTCTGAAGCAACTGCCAGATCTAACAACGCTTCGCATAGGTGATGTGGCCAATGTAGGCCTGGATCGGGAAATTCGCACAGGGGCCNCGGTTGTGAATGGTAGCGAAGCGGTGCTGGGAACAGCATTTATGCTACTGGGAGAAAACAGTCGAACTGTGGCCAGTCGGGTGGATGAAAAGATTCAGGAAATCAAAAAAAATCTGCCGGAGGATGTGGTTCTAAAAACTGTCTATAATCGATCCTATCTGGTAGACGGCACCATCGAAACCGTGCGAAGCAACCTTACATTCGGCGCCCTTCTGGTAGTAGCTGTGCTTCTCTTTCTTACCGGCAACGTGCGAGCGGCTATAATCGCCTCTGCGGTGATTCCTCTGTCCATGGCTGCCACTTTGATTTCTATGTATTTTACGGGAGTTTCGGCCAATCTGATGAGTCTGGGAGCTCTGGATTTTGGAATCATTATCGATGGCGCTGTGATTGTAATCGACCAGTGCGTACATCGAGTGAAAAGCAGGGCAGAGGCCTCGGGCCGACTTCTTTCCCGATTGGAAATCCGCGAAGCGGTGGCGGATGCCTCCGTGGAGATTCGACGGGCTGCAGGATTCGGTCAGGTGATCATCCTGGTTGTGTTTCTTCCTATCTTTGCACTTACTGGCATTGAAGGCAAAATGTTTCGTCCCATGGCAGCGGCTTTCTGCTTTGCGCTTTTTTCCGCGTTCATTCTGGCCTTTACAGTGGTTCCCGCTCTGGCCGGTACCTTTCTAACTTCCAGATCTTCCAGGCTGGATGTGTTCTCCGGCCTTCTGGATCGAGTCTATGCTTCGGTGCTTGAAAAGGCGTTTCGCAGGAAGGGAGCTGTGCTGAGCGCATCCGCCGGACTACTTGTAATTGGTATTCTGGTTCTGGGCCGGCTGGGAGGAGAATTTATACCGCAACTTTATGAACGTGCTATTGCTATGCAGTTTGTCCGTCCTCCGTCCATTTCTCTGGATGCCTCCGTAAAGCTGGAGCGTTTATCGCATAAAGTTATTATGGAGTTTCCGGAGGTAGCAGATGTCTACACCCGGGTGGGAGCCCCAGAAATTGCCACCGATCCCATGGGTGTGAATCTGGCGGATTGTAACATCATGCTCAAACCCAGATCCGAATGGCCCGAGGTGGACGGCCGAGTTCGCAGCCCCGACGAACTACGAATGGCGCTGAAGCAGGCGGTCCAGAGCCGAGTGCCCGGCCAGCGAATTCTTATGAGTCAGCCCATTGAACTGAGGTTCAACGAACTCCTGGAAGGATCCAGGTCCGATCTTGTGCTCAAAATCTACGGAGAGGATCTGGAAACCCTGCAGGGATTGAGCGAAAAATCTGCGGAAATACTTTCNCANGTGGAAGGAGCAGGGAATCCGGAACCGGAGTTACGGGGAAAAGTTCCCATGATTCGGGTTCGTCCCGATATGCAGATGTTGAACAGCCTGGGACTGTCCCGCAAAGAAGTACTGGATACCATGGAGATGGGTATGGGAGGCCTGGATGCCGGCTATCTGTACAGAGGCGTTCGTAGATACCCTATTCGCATTCGTTTGAAAGAGGAAGATCGGAGTCTGGAATCCTTGCGAAGCCTGCCAGTGGGAATCACAGAAAGCGGTACCGAGCCCCTGGGCAATCTGGCCAGGATCTACCAGGAAGAAACCTTTGAAATGATCAAGCGGGACTCCATGCAGCGAAGAGGAGCCATCCTTCTCAATCCGGAAACGGATGACATTTCTGGCTTTGTGGATCGCGCAAATGATTTTCTTACCGAGAAGATTGCTCTTCCGGAAGGGTATTACATGGAATGGGGAGGCAGCTTTAAGAATCTCCAGAAAGCCAGGGAGCGATTATCCATGCTTGCTCCTCTGGCATTTCTTATCGTATGTTTGATGATCTATTCGGCCTTTCGTGACTGGCTNCGTACCCTTCTTGTGCTGGCCGGAGTACCCTTCGCACTGGTGGGCGGGGTTCTTGCGCTCTTTCTTTCCGGTCAATCATTGAGCATATCCGCTTCAGTGGGCTTTATCGCACTTTTTGGAATATCTGTTTTGAACGGTGTGGTGCTCATGAGTCGGTANCGGGAGCTGGGTCAGGGGCCCATGCANGGCGAAGAGCTGGCCATAACTGGTGCAAGAAGTCGTCTGCGCGCNGTNGCCATGACCGCGCTCACAGATATATTTGGATTTATGCCTATGATGCTNGCCACAGGTCTGGGTGCAGAGGTGCAGAGACCTCTGGCCACGGTGGTTGTGGGAGGCGTGCTAACTTCATCCTTTGTAGTTCTGTTCTTCTTTCCCATCATGCATACCATTCTGGAGAGATTCTTTAAGCCCGTGGAATCGGAAGCAGGTTAGAGAATCTGGATACATGGCCTTGAGATACCATACTGCGAAGCAGAATCAGTTCCCTGCAGATAAGTATTGAGCGACAAATATGGTCCGCTCTGACTGCAGGGAAACGTATTCGTAGAATCAGTCCTGAACGATTCAGAATTTACGCTGCGACAGAGGCGGTATTAGATGAGATGCGGCTTTCCGAATCAGGAATGACCGCAATGGAGGAAACATGGCACGAGAAGTAATGGTACTGGGAGGCTATGGACTGGCTGGAAAGGCCGTTGTGGAAGCCCTGTTGCGAGCCGGGTATTCCGCTGTGGCCGCGGGAAGGAGCCTGGATAAACTGAAACGTCTGCAGAGCCGTTTNAGCGATGGAGTGCCGGGAACTCTCAGACTGCAACAGGCGGATGTTGAAACGGTGCAACCGGCTCTGGACTCGCTGGCCCCTGGTTCGGTGGTTATCAACTGCGTTGGCCCCTACATTAAGTATGGAATGGATGTACTGAAATCCTCCATCGAACGTAGAGTGCACTATATAGATCTGGCCTCAGAGCAACAACACTGGCGAAACGCCCAATCTCTGGATGCGAAAGCCAGAGAGAATAAAGTAACGGCCTTTCTGGGCGCCGGTGCCTATCCAGGGCTCAGTGGGCTTATGCTTCGCCGGATGATGGAGCAATACTCTGAGCTGAAGCGCCTTGAGCTTCGCCTGGTCATGGCTCCCAACCCCCCCGGGCAGGGAATAGCACAGATTCTGAGTGGAGCCCTGGAGATGGTATTTCCCCTGGAAGAAAAGACTGGTTCAGGATCTTCCGGACAGGCTAACGTTTCGCCTGGCACTACAGAGATACTGGAATTGCCGGATCCATTTGGGCGGCGAAGGATGCTTCGGTGGCCTCAACTGGAAATTCTGGCTCTGGAATCCAATGAAATACCGTTTCAGACCTTTATCTGGCCCGGCCATGATCCAGAGATCGGTAAGGGGCAAGTTAAACTGGTTCAATGGATGCGACCGCATAAGAGCACTCTCGGGTATAGATTGCTACAGTGGCAGGCCAGAAAGATGGCTTCTGGGAGCGTTAGCTCTGGAAGCGGAGAAATCGACAGCGATGTACCGGAATCGGGCGGAATCGTGGAGGCTATCCTGGAAGATAGATTGCACAAACATCGAATGATTCTTCGGTTTCAGGATACGGAAGAGGCCACGGCCTTGTTACCCGTGTATCTGGCCGGTGAGTTGCTGAGAGACGACTCTCACCCGGGGCCAGGAATATTCAGTCCCATGCAGGTCATGGATGGCCATAGAATCCAGCATTTGTTCGCAGAGCTGGCCGGTCATGAAGGAGTTTCAGTAGGGATGTCCACTGAGACCAGGGGGATGGAATAATTCAGGGGCTCTCCATATTTTGCTGCGCCAGTTTTGGTTTCCGGCCATTGCCGTATCTCGCTGCTTCACCCTGAAGTTTCTGCCGGCTTTGCGGATTTCGCCCTCGGCTTGATAAACTCCGACGGCGCTTTCAAGGGTTTGCCTACCGCCTTATGATCTCTTTCAGAGGCATCAGGTTTTCGGTTCGTTTGAGAGAATAGATAGGGCAATGCAGAGGCATAAAAAAAGGGGCTTCGAAGCCCCTTTTTTGCATTAACTAACGTTATATGCCTTGAAATCAATCTTCCAGCAGATTGTTGAGACTGTCCAGTAGCTGCTCTACTGGAACGCCGTATCCCATACAAACTTGCTCGATGGTTTCCAGCTCATTGATGGAGCAGTGAGAGCAGCCGCCCAGGTGATAGCTGGAAAATACAATGGCCGCCTCTGGATGAAGCTGCATTGCTTCTCCGACGGTCATGTCTGCTGTAAATTGTGATCTTTCTTGAACATCCGATGACATGGTATCCCTCTTGGTAGCCGATCTGAAGCCTCAGAGTCGGCGATTTTCAGGCCACTGGGCCCGGAGCGCCACGGATTCACCGGGCGCAGTTTACTTCTGCAAAAGAAGGCAAAAACAGGGTCCTGGTCAATAAAAATACAATCAGCATCTCCCTTCATCCGTCCAAATCTACAGGTGAAACTGGTTGTCATCATGCATTCCGGCCATTGTCTGGAAGCATGAATATGGACCAGAACGCTCATCCTCATCTGCTGGAGGATCTGAAAGGTTTTTCGGAGCAGCCAGGTGAGTTTTTGATCCGGATTGAAGGCCGATTCGAGTCTTCCCATTATCTCTACAGATATTTTCCGGACGGCAGCGATGAGCCTGTGCATGGCCATTCCTGGCTTGTAGAGGCTTTCCTTGCGCGCACAGACGGGGGACTGGGTGCCGATGGAATTAGTTACGATTTTCTCTCTGCTCGGCTGCGGCTGAATGAGCTCGTAGACCGAATGGAACATGTGTTGATAAATAATCTGCCGGAGTTTGAGGGAATCAATCCCACGGCAGAAAACATTGGCCGCTGGTTTTATGCCGGCCTCAAGGAAGCGGTGGAAAAAGAGGGTGCATGCGTTCGTGAGATTCGAATTCACGAAGGCCCGTACAATTATGCAGTGTACAGGCCTTTTCGAGGAGAAGCTTCCTAGCTTTTCAGCGGATTGCTGTGCAATTCTGCTGCGATCTCTACTTTGGATTCTTGCTCTGAGCTCAGTTTCTCTGCAGGCTCGCACCTTCGATATCAAAGACGGATTTTCCAGCTCTTCTTTGCCTGACACACTGGAAGTTTTTGAAGATACCAGCGGCAAGTTGAAACCCGAGGACGTTCAGCGAGCCAGCTTCAAGGCAGTGGGTCCGAAGGTGTGGAATCGTGGACTGAGTTCCGGAGCGCATTGGCTCAAGTTTTCCTTGAAGAACTCAACCGGCCTGGAGGATCCAGTCTATCTGGAGATTTACTACCCTTTGCTTGATTCCGTAACGCTTTACCGCTCAGACGGTGCAGGAGGCTACATCCCCAGTGAAACCGGGGACATGCTGCCGTTCTCGATGCGGGAAATGGAACACAGAAATTTCATTTTCGTGTTGCGGATTCCACCGGAACAGACCCGGGATTATTTGCTTCGGATCTCCAGTAGCGGGCCGCTCCAGGTTCCTCTAAGAATTCGCTCAGCTCAGGATTTGCTCCAGAAAGATCGTACGGTGCAGTATGCGCAGGGGTTGTATTTCGGAATCATGCTGGCCATGATCCTGTACAATGCCTTCCTGTTTATCGCCGTGCGTTACTCCGGCTATTTGCATTATGTTTTCTATATTCTGGGTCTGTCCCTCTTTCAGCTTCTGTATCATGGATACTTCTTCGCAATCTTCATGCCCAACTTTCCTGTTCTTGTAAACGAAGCGCTGGTCTTTTCCATCGCCTTCATGCTTTTCTGGGGTATCCAGTTCAGTCGAACATTCTTGAATACAAGACGCTACGATCCCATGCTGGATCGCCCTCTACTGGTTCTACAGATTCTTTCAGTGCTCGGCGGCATCAGTAGCTTTCTCATTCCCTACCAGATGGCTTTAAATTTTTCCGTGTTATCGTCCGTGACCTTTGTTCTTGTGATATTTGCCACGGCATTACGGAGACTTTATCGAGGTTATCGTCCTGCGAGGTTCTTTCTGCTCGCCTGGTCTACTTTGCTGATTGCCATCCTGGTACTGGCTCTGAAGCAATATGGCTGGATTCCCTATACCTTTGTTACAAACTATGCGATGCAAATCGGCTCCGGCACGGAGGTGATACTGCTCTCGGTAGCACTGGGCGATCGCATCAAGACTATCGAACAGGACAAAAAGGAAGCCCAGGCGTTCGCATACCAGAGCTTAAAAAAGGCACATCATATAAAAGATGAATTTCTCTACAATACATCTCTGGAGTTGCGGGAGCCAATTGAAGGTATTGTGGGCATGGCCGAAGGATTGCTTGAACTCAGTAAGCGATCTGAGGACCGGCCGGGCAGAATCGAAGAGATAAGGGACGGTCTTAGCGTAGTAGCGTCCACCGGTACAATTGTGAGCGGTCTGGTCAATGACATTCTGGACTTTTACAGAATCAAGAATTCAGAAATCTACCTGAATCGGACATCGGTTGCACCTGCCAGTGTTGCCAGCGTCGCTATGGATCTTTGTCGACCATGGGCTGTGGCCCGCGGCATTGAACTGAATCTGGAGATCCCGGCAAGTGTTAACCTGGTCCATGCAGATGAGGTCAGATTAAGGCAAATCCTGCTCAATTTGCTGAACAATGGTATTAAATTTACTCAGGAGGGCTCGGTAACTGTTCGGGCGCGAAATCTGGATCAGTTTGTTGAGTTTACAATAGAAGATACCGGTTCAGGAATCCCTTCCGATGCTCTGGAAGATATTTTCTTTATCTTCGAAAGGCCGGAACTGGCTGCCGGACGGAAAGGCGGCAAGGGCCTGGGTTTAACCATTACCCGAAAGCTCATCGAACTTCATGGAGGATTGATTCGAGCGGAGTCCGCAGGGGAGGGCACCAGGATGATCTTCACCATCCCTCGAAGTCATTCCAGTAATCCCATCCTGCCCGGAATGATTCCAGGAGCCAGAGATGCGGCGTCAACTATGGATCTGGTGCCCGGCCACCAGGGTAGTCATACAATCCTGGTGGCAGATGATGATACAATCCATCTTCGCGCGCAGGAGCGCAGACTGATTCAAGCAGGATATCGAGTGCTTTCTGCAGGAAATCTCCAGTCCCTGAAAAAACACCTGAATCGCGAACCAGTGGATTTGATGATCATCGATCTGTACCTGAGCGGCCAGAACGGTTACGAACTTTGCAGAGAAATTCGTCAGGAGTTTTCTCTGCATGAGATGCCGATCATCATTGTCGGTCGTGGTCGAAGTCAGGCCGAGCTAGAAGCGGCCATGGAAAATGGGGCCAACGATTATATTTCGAGACCCGTAGACAGAGTGGAACTCTTGAGTCGCGTTCAAATGCTACTGGAGCTAAAGGACTCAATACTGGAACGAGAGCGTTTGCTCGGATTCGAAAAGGAACTGGATGTGGCTCGTTCGATCATGCAAAGATTGATCCCGGGTCAGCTGGACTTGCCAGATGGATTTGACGCTTCGGTGCTCTATCTTCCGGCCGGAACCATTGGCGGAGATATCTACGATTCCCAGAATGGAGACTGTTTCAATCTATTGATCGCCGATGTTACAGGACATGGAGTGCCGGCCGCTCTGTATGCTTCTATGGTAAAAATCGCCCATACCGTAGCACTGCGCGAAGGTCATATCAGCCCGCCTGATATTCTGGAAAGCATTCACGGTACCATTCGAAACCAGCTTTCGGAGCACTTTGTTACTGCCGGTTATATGCGAATTGATCCCGGAAGCCGGCGGCTGGAATATAGCCGGGCCGGACATCTTCCGCTGTTAGTTCACAGACGGACTGCAAATGAATTCCTGGAATTGAACCCGGGGGGCAGGCTACTGGGACTGGTGGATGAATTAAACCTGGAAATGGATGAGTTAGAGCTTCAGTCCGGAGATCGTATTTTCTGCTACACCGATGGGATCTATGAGTCGCTTACTGAATCCGGGCTGCACTTTGGGGAGAAGGAGTTCAAAGAGCTGGTTGCTGCGTCCGGGGAACTAGGTCCCGATGATACCATTCACCGCCTGGCGACCCGATTATCTGAACTTTCCGAGATGGCGGACCAAATTGAAGACGATCGCACATTGATTTTGATCGACGTGCAGTAGCCTCGAATCCCATGGCTGCTCGGCAGCGCAAAAGAAAGGGCCCCTTGAGGAGCAAGGGCCCTGTTTAATCTGAAGCCTAGCTATTGGATGCGATAACGGCTTTTACCACGGCAGGATCCAGTTTCATTCGCTCGGCGATGAGATCCGGTTCCCATTTATGATTTAAATACAGACTCAGGATACCTTCTTTCTTCCAGTCCGAAAGAGAGCTATTGGACCTGGATTTGCGTGCTCCGGCTGTGGCCGGCTCTCTCTGAGACTCTGCTCTAGATAGTTCGAACTGCTCTTCCATCTGATGGACTCGTTCTGCCTCTTCCAGCATGCGATCCACAGTCTGATAGAAGGCACCCAGCCGATCCATTTTCTCGTCTGCTTCTGACAGAATACTTTCCAGTTCTGTGCGAACCACTTCCCCGGATGACTGGATGGATTCGATTTTCCTGGCCATGGAGCCGATCTGAGTCTGCTTGGCTTCCAGATCTGACATCAGTCCTTCCATCTGTTCGAATCGGGATTCCACCCTCTGAATCTCAGTATCCAGGTGCTTCAGGCTATTGGCCTGGCTTTCAATCTTTTCCAGATCCTGCTCTACGTTTTCCGTGCGCATTTCCATGCGTTCCATCTGACCCATCATCTCTCTGGCAAAGTCGCCGGCTGTAACCGCTTCTTTACGAGATTTTTCAATGTGTCGTATGGCGCCTTCGATGAATTTGCGGCGTTCATTTAGATCCTTAAAGAATTCTTCAAAAGCTCGTCGATATTCCTCGAATTTCATCATTCGGGCTTCGATCTTTTCGGCAATTTTTTCTGCGCCCTCTACCGTGACGAAGCGCGCCATGATTTCTTCCATTCTGTATTCCAGATCCTGGAAGCGGCTTTCCACTTTTCCGATTCGTTCTTTGCGACTCTCCAGTTCTTCCAGTTCTCGATCTAGAATTTCTCGACCTTCGGCCAGAGTATCGATTTTTTCAAAGAAATCGGAAAGGCTCTTTCGTTCTTCTCGTGCCTGGTCCAGTCTCTCAGATAGATTTCGAACCGATTCATCCAGCGAATGGGCCAGCTCATCTGCCTTTTCAACCATGGAAAGCTTCTCTTCGAAGGCGGCGATGCGAGACTGATCCCTTTGCATTTGCTTGAAGATTTCATCTTTGATCTCGGTCATTCGATCCGATTCTTCTGTAACCTCTTGTTTCATGCGAGCAAACTTATCTCTGGCCTTGCCCACTTCTTCTTCCATTCTGTGCATGGACAGTTGAATATTGCGGGAGGTTCTTTTTTCCAGCTCATCAATATGAAGCTGACCTTTATCCACCAGGTGATTGATCTGTGAGCTGACCTTCTCATCCAGGGTTTCATTCAGGCGGCCCAGCTTTTCGTCTTGCTCGGATAGAAATTTGGATGCTCTTTTTTCCAGCTCTTTCAGAAGCTCATCCCGTGCATCCAGAATGTCAGATTTCGCCTGGTCGGACTGATCCTGAAGTTTATTACGTGCTCGAGAAAGCTCTCTGGTATGCTCTTCCACAGCGCCCAGGACATCCACCAGCTCTTCTTTGAGTTTGTAGAAGTCAGCTCTGGATTTATCCATTTCGCGCTGCTGATCCCTGGCTGTGTCTTTGAGATCTTCGCCCAGTTCCTGGGTTTTTCGAGCCAGCGCTTCCTTCAGGCGGTCGGACAGGCCTTCAAATTGTTCATACAGCTCTTCGTAGTTGCGTCTCGCTTCTTCGATTTTCTGCTCTTCTTCGCGAGCGGCTTCGTGAAACTGACGACGACTGTCCTGTAAAATGCCCTGGAGCTGTTCCTGCACCGAGCTGGATTCCGTGCGCATTTCCTGACGGATCCTTTCTGCATCGGCTCCCAGCGCCTGCACCTGCTGTTTGCGCACGCCTTCGATATTTTCGTCCAGTCCTTCCAGCTTTTCCTGAAGAGCTTCCAGTTTTTCGGCTTCGATCTGGGACCATTGCTCTTCCAGCTCTTGCATTCGGCTTTCCAGCGTTTGCTTCTGGGTTTCGCCTATTTTGAGTAGGCGATTTTCTATAGCCAAGAACTTCTCCTGGAAATTCTGAATCTGGTCGGCGATACCCGAAGCCATGCGGCGGGTTTCGTTTAAGATCTCGTCGCGGCGAGACATGGTTTCCAGGCTGAATCCATCCAGCTCATTGCGGATTCGCGCTACCTCATCCTTCATTGATTCTACTGAAGCCTGACGGATGGATGCCAGCCCGGATTCCATTCCATGAATTCGTTCGTTATACAATCGCTCCAGAGCAGTGAATCGATCTTCCAGTCTTGCCTTTTCGATTTCCCATTGCTCTTCCACTCTTTGATCTGTGGACTCTACTCGATCGCTGAGTCGCTCAATTTGAGATATCTCATCGTCCAGACGCTTGTGAATCTTATCGGAGCGATCATGGAGTATGCGCAGGGACTCTGTTTCCTGATCCACGAAGCCTCGAGTCTTTTCTCTTGCTTCTTCCAGGAGTTCGCCCAGGGCCTGATCCAGTTCTTCGCGAGTGCTACGAGTCTTATTCTGTAGATCTTCTTGAACCCCCTGGACTCTCTGATCCAGATCTTCGATTTCTCTGCGAGTGCTGTTGATTCGCTCCAGACCATCTTCCAGAATATGGATCTGGTCCTGAACTTCTCGAGCATTTCCTGCGATGTCATGCAGCTGTCCGGACAGACTGTCGATTCTCTCGCGATCTTCCTGCAGGCTCTGCAATCTGGACTCAAATCCATCCGCTTCTTCCCGGAGCCGATCAAGGGTCTGCCGGGATTGATGGAAAAGCATCTCAAACTCCAGACTGGCATCCTTCATGGATTGAAGATGCTCCTGGGCTGATTTTTCCAGTTGCTCGATTTGCAGTTCTCCAATTCTCTTGATTTGAGTGAGTTGATGGGCCGGTCGGTCCAGCTTCCGCAGGAATAGAGAAAAGGCAATGGAGCCCAGAAAAGATATGGCAATTAGTGCGAGGGTCATGTCCCAACTCCCGGATTATGTCGCATGAATGGTTTAGACTTGTCCATATCCAGGGCCTGTAAAGCAAATTTTATGTCGCTATATAGAAGAAAGTTTGAAACAGCGATGCTGAAGGGCACATTGCCAAAGGGAGGACAGCCTCATTATGAGTAATAACCAGGGACCACGGAAGGGCGGACATCTGCGTCTTATCAAGCCTGAAGATATATCTGATCTTGAAAACCGAACGCAGGGAAGTTCCAGCGGGGATGCGCCCGATTCCGATGATAATCTGGGGGTAGATTCTGAATCCGAGACTCCTGATCCTGGCTACCAACCAGCGAAAGCCGGGGGAAAGGCCGGCGGGAAACGTTTTTCCGGGGCTAAGGCGAAGCGTATCGGGACTCAAGGCCCACAGGACTCCAGATTTTCAGATCCTCCTAACCCTGGATCCACGCTTTTTCCTTCCCAGCCCACAGGCCCGGGAATGGATCCTGCCAATCGAGAATCGCAGCAGGAAGGGTTGTCTGACCTTCTTACCGAGGGGGATGAGAGGGCGCTGGCCCGGTATCTGGCCATTCGAGAGCGGGCGCCGGTGGAAGTTCGTCAATATCTGAGCAAAAAGGGGATTCTGAAATCCTGGCATGATGCCATCCTGGAGCGCCTGATGGAGATGGATTTGCTGAATGAAGAGCGGTTTTGCATGAATCGCATTGAGCACCGATTGGGTTCTGGCCAGGGCCCTCGCCGAATTCAGCAAGAACTGGGCTCCCTGGGAATTGAGCGCAATACAGCCCGAGATTGCCTGGACTGCTTTGACCGGCACCACTGGGAGGAGAGCTGCCTGGAGGTGGCCACCAGGAAACTGGAAGGCTGGATGGATCGCGAAGACAGCTACTGGAAGCTGATGCAATTTCTGAACTATCGAGGATTCGAATCCGTCCATATAGAGTGGGCCATGAATGCTCTGAAAGAGAAGTATCCACACTGGGCCCATCGATTCTCCAGCGTATAAGAAATCCCTGAAAATCGGGATTGACCATGCCCGGAGAACTATCTAGAATACAGTTATGCCAGAGAAGATCCATCATGCAGTTCCGGCCGGGAAAGAAGAGCCCCGGGATTCCGCCGAGGAAGAAAAAGCCACAGGCTGGCAGAAGATCGTCTGGATCCTCGTGGCTATCCTGTCCGGAGTCTACATTGTGATTCCAGAAGCCACGGACTTTTTTCCTGTGGTCGGTTGGTTGGATGAGGGTCTGGCTGCCGTGATTTTAACCACTGCTCTGGGTAAACTTGGTATCCGAATTCCCTTCCTTGATGCTCTGATGCGGCGTAAGGCCAGGAAAGGAAAGAAAAAGCGAGAGGATTAGCCTCTTCAGAATCCGGGTTCGCTTGCTCCTTCTTTCAGCTCATGCTTGAACCAGCGAAGGCCCTTACCATATTTTTCAGGGCTTGTTTTGCAAGTTCCCCATTCGAAGCTCTGGCCCATGAATCTATCTTTGCTATCTTTGATCCATGGGCACGTAGCTTCGATGCATCTTGCCGGTATATACCTG
>PBEB01000041.1 GCA_002717505.1 Leptospiraceae bacterium | reverse complement strand
GACCCGTTATCTAAAAACCACTCGAGCATGTTTCCCTACCTTTTTCTCCAGGATTCTGTCTCAAATCATCGGCTCAAGTATTTCTTTCCCTCAGATAGAGAAAAAGTACGAGCCCAACGAGGAAAACGAATATAAGGAGCCCGCCGATCTGCATGAAGCCCATGGCGAAAGGGGTATACTTTCCTTTTTGCGGATCGAATCTAAAGCAGGTCAACAAAAATGCATCTGTGAGCGTTCCGATCTTTCCGCTGGAGGCCTCTACCAGGGAAAGCCTCAAATCTGTAGCATCGTACTTGATGCCAAAAAGATATCGCGAGACCTCTCCGCCAGGAGTGATGAGCATGATGGCTGCAGGATGACTGTACCGGACTTCTCCGTCCGGCTTGTAATTGTACCCCATGGAATCCATCAACGGCTTGATGTTGTCCTGGGTTCCGGTGAGAAAATGCCATCCGTCCGGGCCTACCTCTTGATTCTTCACCGTGGATCTGTAGAGCTTGCCTTTGGCTCGGGCCATGGCCGGTGTATCGCCGGGATCAAAGCTAACGGATAATACGCGGTAAGACTCTCCAGCTTTCATCCCTTTTCCTGCCAGTTCTGTCATGGCTCTACTGATGCCATCGAACACAGCGGTGCAGAGCATGGCACAGTCAAAGAATGCGGGTGCAATAATCACCGGTCGGCGATCGCTATCAAAGAAGGAAGAGAGCTCTACAAGTTTGCCATCTTCATTATAGAACTTAGTATCCAGTGCAATCGGGGCGGAAAGCTTCTGATCTACTCCAACCCCCTCCGGCTGTCGGGTCTTTTCGGCCTGGACCGCCGCAGGAAGCATCAAGAGAAGCGCTAAACATCCTGCAGGGAATTTTTTCATGGTAGAGCCAAAAAAGCGTTGAATAGCGCCTCCGTAAAGGACATACTGCGACCAGGATCAAGAAATTATGATACAAAGAAAAACACGTTCATCCTTTTACACTCTTCTGGTGCTCTGCGGAGCCCTCTTTTTGATGCAATGCAGCTCTGGCCAGACCACCGAAGAAGCACCCACTACTACAGAAAGAGGTAGCGGCGATGGCCTCACCGGATGCGTAGAAGGGGATTGCACCAACGGTACCGGAACCTACGTCTACGAAACCGGAGATAAATATATTGGTGGTTTCAAGAATGGCCTCAGGGATGGATCCGGTGCGATGATGTATGCGAATGGCGATATTTACAAAGGCCCTTATGTTGCAGATAAGAGAACTGGCGAAGGAACCTACACATTTGCGAACGGCGATGTCTATAATGGAGAATTTCGCGACGGGCTCCGGGGCGGACAGGGCGAATACGTCTGGAAAGAGGACGGAGCCATATTCAAAGGTGAGTTCGCGCAGGATGGGGCTTCTGGCAAAGGCATTCTAATTGTAGCAGGCCAGCAAAAGGAATGCGTCCTGGAACAGCGCAAGGTAATCTGCGAGGACGGAAGTTCCCGGGAAACCGAGCAAGGCTGATTTTCTAAGCGGCATCTTTTAAGATGATGTAACAGTCAGGCTGTAACGAGAGCAGAAGGCTGGACTAGAACGCATTCGCTGCAAGGCGGATGCGTTTCTGTATTACGGCATTCCCATGGGACGGCTCGGGCCGGGATCATAGTGTTGGCGCCTGGTTCTAAACTACTGCTTGCTCATTGGCCGGTGTTGCTCGGTGGTGGAGGCGTTTTTTCGCACCATGAGTGGAAGTGCCATGGTGGTTACCGAGTTACAGTGAAGAGTGGCGAATTTGACTGCCACAGGCGAATCGCCGCAGCGCATTGATGTAATAACCGATCGATAGATATCGAATAGAAATGAGTTAGAGGAAAGGTATGTTTAAAGAAGAATCGCGTTTTGATGGTATAACTCTGGTGGCCAAAGCAAGTGCCATTGGACTTGCTTTGCTTGTGGCCTCATGCCAGAGCATTCCAGAAGGGGAAACCGGAAGCCCGGCGGATGCGCTTGCTGAAAAGATGCTGGCTGCTGCGAATCTGGATGTCTGGCAGAATCAGGTTCAGGCCGCGGAGTTTCGTTTTCGCGAAAAGAATACCTATTTCTGGGATAAAAAGCGCGGACTGGTGGAGTTCAGTAACGGTGAGCTCAAAGTTCAGTTCTCCAAAAATACATTTCAGGGTGTGGCCTGGGAAGATGGCGAAGCTCTACAGGGCGAGGAACTGGCGGAGGCTGTGGTTGAGGCGAATAGCAATTTCGTAAACGACTCATTCTGGCTGCAACCGGCCTATCATATTCAATCTCCGGGAACCAAACTCTATGCAGTGGATGATTCCACTCTCCGAGTGACCTTCAGTAGCGGAGGTGTAACTCCAGGGGATACCTACGTCTTTCATCTAAACGAAAAGAATCAAATCGAGCTTATGGAGATGTGGGTAAGCATAGTTCCCATCGAAGGGGCCGATGCTGACTTCAATAATTACCAGACCGTTGAGCCCGGTATTAATGTGGCGGAGACTCGTAAAGTTCTGGGAATTCTTTCGATCCTGATTGATCAGGTGAAAATGCATACAGATTTGAAATCTTCGGATGAGAGATTTGGACCTTTGTTTGAGGCGCATCCGAATTTGCGGTAGCTATCAGTCGCGCATAGTCAGCGTTGATTGCCAACCTCTCAAGCGACCCATCGTCCAATCCCGCTCCCTTGACATGGGCTGCTGCTGCAATCAAACTGTCTCCCAATGACTCGCATTTTCATTCATGGCCTGGAAGGAAGCAGCCAGGGCTTTAAGGCTAGGCTCCTAACCGGGCTTTTTCCAGATCTAATTTGTCCTCAGTTTAACGGCGCCCCGGAAGAGCGCATGGACCGGCTTGAAGAGATCCTGAGAGAGAAGGGCGACATCAGTATCGTAGGTTCTTCTCTGGGTGGATTGATGGGAGCACTGTACGCTATGCAGCATCCGGATGCCATTGATCGACTTATCTTGCTTGCGCCGGCCTTGCCGATGTTGGACTGGGCATCCTACCTGGATCAACCTCTGGCAGCGCCGGTGAAAATCTACCACGGCATTCATGATGATGTGGTTCCGTTGCCGCAAACCCGGGAACTGGCGCAAAAGCTGTTTTCGGATCTGGAATTCAATGAAGTGGATGACGATCATCGTCTAAAGAAGACCGTGAGGGACCTGGATTTTCGCAAGCTATTGAGTTGAAAAGCCTCTATATCTTGCAGTACCAGCAATAATTGAAAGCCAGAACAAAACCGGAATGCATAGAAAAGCGGCGAGATGAGAAAATGAAATTCAAAGCTCAAAGCCCAGGGCGACGGCTTATCTACGGTGCAGTGCCTTCTCTTTTTATGATTTGGACTGCTCTTATAGGGTGCGCTGCCCACAGAGAGCAGAAAGAACTATGCGCGGACCTGGATCAGTGGCTCGTAGAGAGTCTTCGCAACCAGAGTTACCTGTCACAGTCCGTGCGAAGGCACTCTCCCTCTGAGAATTATCAGTGCGGATTTGCTCTGCAATCACCCACCGATGAGAAGTTCTATGAGTTTATCATCACTCTTGTCTATGCGGATCCTCGGATCGACGAAGACCGTTCGATCTCCGTGTTTCCGCAGCATTCTTTTTCGCGCCCATTGGCTCCTGAATATGAGACCGATTCCCATGATATGACGGAACGGATTCTATCCAACCTTTTGATTTTTCGCTACTATTCCCGACGCGGAATTGTCCACCACGTAGTGTATTCCAGGGAGCGTTCAAACAGGCTGGGTTTCAACCCTGAATCCAGGGAGCTGACACTGAAGATAAAGTCGAAGTTAGATTGGTGGCAGAATGAATAAGACTTCCTACTCCATGGGAGAACGAATGGAACCTAATGCCTCTCGCATTTCTCGCACTCACCGTGCGAGGCAGGTTTTCGCCGCGGCGGCCTGCATGGTTCTCTCTCTTTTGGCTTTGTTTTGTAACGCATCGGATCCGGATCCTTGCTACGTTCCGTCGCGTAAGCTGATCCTTCCCACGGACCTTATTTCGGTGACGGGCAAGCATCCATCTTCCGGCTATCGCACATTGCCTCTGCAGTCAGGGTTTCCTTTAATCATGGAATTGCCTGAATCGGCAGAAACAACTTTGAATCTCCAGAGTGAGGACATTCTGCTGTCAGTAGACGGGTGTTCTGCGAAGAATATCTGCATCGCATGCATAGGACAAAAAAGCGAAGCCTACCATAAGGCCAAAATCGTTCTGCAGTCTCCAGAGCGTATTAAGCTAGCGTCGATAGAGCGAATTTCCTTTCAAAGAGGTGGGGTCATTTATGATCTTGTTAAGCCCTCTTTTAGCGAACTACATGAAAACAAAGAGTTAGATCCGATCCAGATCAAAAAGAGCAAGTATTGGAGGAACCTGGCCGGAATCTGGGTCGAACAAACGGATTCCGATTGGAAGAAACAGTTCCGGCTCGAGTTTGATCGGGGGTTTTACTTACTCTGGTTTTACGATCCGAATTCGAATGGAGAAATAATGATTTCGGACGTCAAAGTGAATTGCTTTAACGATGGATTATGCGAGGTTCTTACCTCCGATCGGAACCGATTTACCGTTAAGCAAACCGAGGACCAACTCACTATAATTGAACCCTTTCAGCTGGGTGCGAAACGCAGCCTTGGAGCCGGGGAAAGGTTTGAGCGAACTCCAGCCAAAAAGGAAAATCATTGTAGTTTTCTCTGGTGCGATTAACCGAAAAATAGTCTCGAATAGGACTATGGTGTGGAGTTGCCGATGATATCCAGTAGAAGCATTTCCGTTGGGCTGATCATTGCGGTATCTGGCAAGTGTATTTACTTTCGATTTCCGTGAAACGGAGTTCTTCTGTGATCAGTAGTGAATGCGCGAAACACATCCATTGACCATGAGAATTTCACAATCGCCAACGATAGGCTTAGCGATAGCCTTACTTTTCTTTTCCGCGATACAAATCCACTGCGTCGGTGGTCCCAGAAACAAGATTATCGTATATCCAGGGATTAATCAAGTGCAGTATGAAGGTATGGTCCTGGATGGGCGCTATCATGGTTCGGGTAATCTCTATAGAGAGGATGGCACCATTGAGTACCGTGGTGATTTCCGCAACGGGCAATTTCATGGGCAAGGAGCCTACTATTCACCGGATGGAAATCTAACATATTCAGGAGAGTTCGAGAAAGGTGAACCTCATGGACAAGGACAAACCTATTATTCGAATGGTAAGGTTTACTACGACGGCCAATGGAAGAATGGACAGCGGGACGGCCAGGGGAAGCTGTATTATGCCGATGGTCGCACGGCCTATGAAGGAGAATGGAAGAACGGTGAGCGCAGCGGCAGAGGAACACTTTACTTTAAGGACGGTAGTCTGGCCTACGATGGTGAATGGAAGGACGATAAGCGTCACGGATAAGGTAAGTTTTACGTCTACGGTGAGCTGGTTTATGAAGGTCGATTTTCTGAGGGAAAGATGGTCGATGAATCTGGGCACTTAGTGGAGCAGAAGAGCTCGGAAAGAGAGGGGGATCAAACGAGATAGAAAACCCCATGAAAATCCTGGATAAGAAGGATCAGCTTATTGGGCGACCCTTCGGATCTAGCAACTGAGAAAAGAAAAACTTGTAGCTTGTCAATATGAGGCCATTGCTGCCGGTTTCTATGTGAACGGAGCTCCGGATGGACTCCCATCCATTGGGTGACATACTCCTTTTGATACCCTTTTGCGTGGCCCTTTATTCAAGGTCTTCAACCTGAAATACCATACCGGTTCTATCCGCAATCTCGCCCTGACGATTGATCTTCTCATCTTGCGCGATGAGCTCGGGAATCATCGGATCAGAGCTGCGCAAGTATTCCGGTGGGCCCTTTTCCTGAAGCAATGCCGCGATCGCTATATTGTCCTTCGCCGCCTCCAGAGGTGTTTGTGGTATACAATCTCCCCAGGTGCCCACAGTTCGGTCCACCCCGTGCTTGAGCAGGATTCTCACTCCCGTTTCGTATTCGCGCATAATGCACTCCATGAGCAGACCCCACCATTCTCCCCAGGTGTCAGTGAAGTAAGAAGCATCATCCATGTGCTTTCGGTCCATTTCCAGTAGTCTGTCCAGGAGATCCCAGTTTTGGGTTTCCACAGCCAGCTTGAGATGAGCCCTTGTAATGCGAATGGGAACCATTTTATAAATGAGGCACGTTGGCTTTCATGGGCAACGACTTATTGAGGCAAATTCGGAGCCTTTAGTTGGCTGGATTCTATGGCAGCGGCAGTGTCCTCAAGCGTTGGTTCGTCCTAAAGTCGGATTTCGATCTTAAGGCGGCCCTGGCACGTTGAGACACTGAATCCGGCCCGGGTTTTCTTCTGGCCCCCTCCAGTGCATCGAGGTCGAGGCGGTAGTAACTTCGGAAAAAACCGTTAGAGCATCCTTGAAATTCAGAAATAGAACTGTTTCAGTAGTCCCATGGCAAAGGGCAGAAAGACAGCAATTATCGGCGCCGGTCCGGCCGGCTGTGTGGCGGCGTATGAAGCGACCCGGTCCGGTCGTAAAGTGGTTCTGTTTGAGAAAGAAAAAGCTGTGGGAGGGCGGACCCTGACTCATCGATCCGGAGGTCATGTGCTGGATACTGGTGCGGGCTTCTTCACAAATTTCTATCCAAGACTTGAGCGCTACAATCGTGAACTTGGTCTGGAAAGAGACGTAGTCCGCTTGTCCCGTCAGAATGTATTGATTTCCGGCGATCAGGTGGCTCCCCTGGCTCTCGGATCGCCGCTTTCATTCTTTCGCTTTCCTCTGGTTGGCGCGTCGGACAAGCTGCGGATGATTGCCGTCACTCTGGCTCGTATGCGATTTCGTGGGATTGACCTTGCTGATCCTGCATCTCTGGGTCGGCTGGACACCGGTTCCATCGCCGAAGATGCAAGAAAATTTCTGGGGGAAAACGTTTATCACTATCTTGTTCGTCCAGGAATCGAGCCATTCTGGTATTTTTCTTGCGAAGATGTTTCGCGATCACTCTACATCGGCCTGCAGGCCAGAGCTGCGGATGCAGTGTTCTTCACCTACAATTCAGGGATGGATTCTTTTTGTAGAAGGCTTGCCGAGCCCCTGGAAGTCCGAACCGGAAGCGGAGTGACTTCCATAGTTGAAAAAGGCCGACGGTTTCATGTTAATTTTTCCGGAAAGGGCGAGTCCTTTGATGAGATTATCCTGGCTACTACCGCCAACGTGGCTTTGAGGCTTTCTGCGAATATGAGCGATTCTGTGGTAAGCGAGAATCAGAAAGCCTTCCTGAAAAGTCAGACCTATGCGGCCAATGTTATGGCATCTTATCGTCTGCCCCGAGGCTTATTGGACGATAGTGACACTCGTATACCCTGCGGTGCCGGTGAGAACCCTGTGGCCGCCATCACCGTGAATAGCGATAAGCGAAAGAGTCAGACGGATGAGGATCTGATTTCTATATATCTTCGCGGAGACGAGGCAATAAGGCTCTTGAAATCTAGCAAAAAAGATGCATTTGCCGGTGCTCGGCAGCTGGCCGAGATGGTAGACAGCCGTCTGGCCGGACTTCCTTTGCAGCCCTTTTTTCTCAAGCAACGGGGAAACGCCATCCCGGTGCATGCAGTGGGTAGATACCTGCGGGCCGCTACGTTTCTGCAGCGACAATCTGGACCCGTGGTTTTCGCAGGGGACTATCTGGCAAATGCCACCGTGGAAGGGGCCATCTATTCCGCACAAAGTGCGGTGGCGGCATTGGTGAGAGGTTAAGATTGTAATCGTCTTGATTTCCGGTCTCAAGCAGCAACCGGCATTCCTGGGCACCGCCGACTTTCGGTAGCGGCCCCGGGCCCGTCTGCTCCTGGATTTGGTGCAGCCGCTGGAAATGCGACCAGAACTGATATCAATTCTTTTTGCATGGCTAGTCGCTAAAATCAGCCAGGGGCAGACTGACCCTACCGCGTCAGTACATGAAATAGAAAGAAATTCTCCACTGGCAATTTCTTGGGGCTGTAGCCAGTAAAGGAACTGAAGTCTCGAATCATATGCGCCTGGTCAAAATACTGGGACCTTTGCTCTAATTGCTTCCATCTGGGCTTTTGTCCAGATATCTGATCGTTGAAGAGCCGGGTAAATCGTTCAATGCGTGCAAACATCTTGGGCGACAGCCCCGTGATTTCCTTAAAGGATCGTCGAAGGTTCCGCTCGGACACCGCCAGTTCATCGGCCATGGTTCGAACATCGACGCCGTATCCGGTTTCTTCCATGACCACCAGAGCATTCTGAACGTTGTGTAACCTGGACGGAGGATTGTCCGGAAGAAAGCTGCGGAGGAAATTGAAAACCAGCTGACCTTTTCGCCAGACATCATCGGTTTCCTGCAAAGCTGCGAGGATCGTGGATTGTTTTTTAGCCGGAATGATATTGGTTGCATCCACGGAGAGATCAGTAATTCGAAAGGCCTGTTCTCTAAACAGCGAATAGAAACCGATGGGAGTAAACTCTACAATCATCAGTTTTATCATTGTGGCCGGCGTAAAGAAACCGTATCTCTTTGAAACCATCCCGCTGAAGCAGATGTCCGGGACAATTTCGGGCTCGCCGTTTATGCTAGAAAAAACTGGATCGGAGTATTGCAGAACCATGACGCTACTGGTCCATGCAGGGACGAATTGCTCGATACCCAGATTCGGTGCCTCAATCAGGTACATTTTGCGAACATAGGGAGCAAGATCCGCAGGTGGACTAAAATGAAGAAAGCGGGGCTCAGCAATTGTTACAGGAACGGACATGTCATTTCGGGTTGGCCCATTGTGCCGGGCCTGTCAGTATTTCTGGCCAAGGAGCCAGGTTGAGGTAAGTATTCGCCTCAGAGCCCGGTTGATATACGGATCGCGATGCGAACGGCGAACCATGACAAGTATCGCTGAATGCTTCGATCCTGTCAAGGGGAGCAGAAGGGACTGAAAATGGTGCTTTCATGCCCTGGAAGGTGAGGATCTACAATAATCGGGATTCTCGCTGCGAAATTCGATAGTTGGTTCAATAGATTAGCTTCCTACTGGCTGTTCTAAAATCCTGAGGAACATAGAGCGGTTTCGCTTGAACAATGAGCACAGATCGAAAGACTCCTGTCTCACTTTGAATCCGAATCTTGTTGAAGAACATATGTGTTCTATTGCTCCAGCCAATCAATGGCTGCTTGCCGTTCGTCTCGTTTGAACGCTTTGATGGTCAGTCCTGGAAACATCAATCCTTCGGCCTCGCTGATTGCGCTTAACCATCCCATATCGCTCAAAAGGGCTGCTTTGCGAAATCGACCCATGAGTCCGAGCATGGATGGCAACCGACTGAATTCCATGAAGATGGCATCCAGAGTAGGAAGGTGGTAATCCACTGCATCGTAAAGCATAGTGCCATCCTGAATTGAGGAGGACTCCCGTTCCAGGTCATCCAGTGCCTGTTTCATGGCCGGGCCATCCAGCTGTCCGCTCATGCTAATTTCCAGTCGATTTCCGTTGGCTTTGACTTCAAACATCACATTTCTCCCGGACAGAATATGGCTCCCAATGGATACAATGAAAAGCAGGTTTTTCAAAAACAGGCGCCCGAACTCCGAGAGTCGATGTAGGGGATGAGCGATGCCAGAGGTCGCACCGGCTTTGCGGCGGCGAGCCATCGAATCAGCCTGTTGGAATTTTACGCCTTCCGGTATACCGTTCCTGGGTTACAGCTGAGACCTCCAGGGCCTGCAATAGGTCGGACTGGAGGGATGTTATTTCTCTAGATGGAAGTAATGGGAAGCCGGTTCCCACGAGATTATTTGCGGTTAATTTTTCCCAGTGTGCTTTCCACAGCTTTTTTGATCTTGTTGGCCGCTCCGTCAATGGCAACATGCAGATTGTCTGCATCATGGGTGGCTGCCAGAGGTTGATGATTGGAAATCCTCGCTTCCATCACGCATCGCTTATCGGCAGCGCCGGATTTGCCTGCGTTTTCATCTTTTAGATGGACCTCTACGCGAGTAACCTGACCTGCGAAATGACTCATGGCCTTCTGAACCACTTCTTCCACATGCTTGGTCAGTCCTTCACTGGCTTCAATGTTATGATCTGTATTTACTTCAATATGCATCGGTATTCCTGTTCGTCATTCCCTGAGGAATTCTTTGATCAGCGAATTTATCCCGGAGTCTCCAGGCCAGTCTTTTTCTGTTCCGTTGCCCCATGGAAAAATCATCTTTAGCGGTGGTATGAGCCGCGGACAGAGAATCATCTCCGGCAACGAGAGGCCAGCCGGACCTCCTATCTGCCGTTTTGCGTTTGGAAACAGGGCACTGCTCCGGATCGCCAGCCGATCTACGATCCGATCCGTGATTGTTCTCCGCATTTTTGGGTCTGTTTTGGTTGCCCCCCGGCCTGGGTGCTGAGGAAATTGGTCTGTGCCCCCGACCGTTAGAGAGCAGACCAGTCGCCTGCTAGCCGAATACTTCCTGGTCCATCTGAAGGCCGAGCTCAAAAAGCCCGAGCATCTCCTGACGCATGTTACCTATGAAGGGATTCCTTTTCAGGAGCTCACCCAGGCCATGATGGCCGAGCTCGAGGAGGCCTTTCCAGGTCTGGACGATCCTCCGGTACATCGTCGCAACTTATTTCGATCCTGGTGGCATCGAAGTCGATGGGGTACGGATTACGACACTTCCACTTTCAAGCTGTACAATCAGCTGTTTCTTGCGCGGCTCTATGATTTGAAAGAAGGGACTCGCAACAGCCGCGAAAAAATGATTCAGAGAATGCATGATATTCTCACTGTTGCATTGAATCGGAATCGGAACTTGACCTACCAATCCATCCTCGGCGGGGAAACCATGATGCTTGCGGAATTGCGGCGAGCGTTGAGTCAGGAACGATTGCCTACCCGAGCACGGGACCTGTTGCTCAATCAGAATCAGGTCTTGAGCTACGAAAGCTTTCAGTTCTTTGACAGGGCTCTCAAGGATTCGCTGAAAAAGGCAGATGATCTACTTCATACGATTTTACCCGCTCCGGTGGCCGATGAGCTAAAGGCCACTGGTCGGGTAGCCCCTGGTATGATACAGGACAGCTGCGTACTGTTCGCCGATATGGTACAGTTCGCCAGCATCGCTGATAAAATGCCACCGGAGGAACTGCTATCTGAGCTGGATTATTGCTTTTCGCATTTTGATAGAATCTCGGAAAGGCTCAAGATTGAGAAAATCAAGACAATCGGCGATGCCTATATGTGCGCATCCGGTCTGTTTCAGAAGAGACCCTCGGACCCATTACGTATTGCTTTGTGCGCCCTTCGGATGATGGAGTTTATTCGCCGGTACAAAAAGAGCCGGAGTCGAAAAGGTAAACTTTGCTGGGATCTGCGCATCGGCATCCATCAGGGACCGGTAATCGCAGGTGTTGTAGGAAATAGCCGATTCACTTTTGATATCTGGGGCGACACTGTAAATGTGGCCAGCCGCCTGGAATCCACCAGCGAACCCCATCACATCAATCTTTCTGCTCCATTGGCTGAATTTCTTTCTCCCTACTTTGTCTCCTCTGAACGCGGTCGAGTTCCCGTAAAAGGAAAGGGAGATGTTGCCATGTGCTTCGTGGATGCCCTTCGCCCGGAGTATTCCATTGGAGGACGAGGACGAGTTCCCAACAAAGCCTTCTATGCAGAAATCCGCCGATTGGACGAGGCGACGGAAAACTGGGAGGACAACGTCAAAACCTCTTATTCGGCAAACTCTTCAACGCATAGCCAGAGATGAAAGGCACCGAGATTGGCCGCTGAAGCTCCCTCAAAGATCTTAGTATCCAGAAGGTCTGGCTCCGAAAACCTACAGGATTCTTCGCGCAGTGAATGCAGTGGCAGAATAAAATCGAAGAATGAATTCAAAGAAGGAGCATCGTTTCGGGTGAAAGGTCGGTCAGGAAATCGCTCTTGAAAAGGCCGTCATTGTCCTTCAGAGTTCATCGCAACTCGATGTGACCACTCATTGATAGAAGCAATCTTCGCTGTGCAGATTCTTCAGATCGTCACCTCCCTGATAGCCGAATCCTCCATACCGAAAGACGTAAGCGCCTGCGATGGTGTCTTTCATGCATTGAATCATTGCTCGTGATTCGGCCTTTGATTTTGCAGCAGGGTAGCATCCCCCTTCCGCATTAAAGAGGGCTTTTGTATGGAGCACCAGGTCGGGCATTCGGCCCAGTCCCCGGGAGCGAATCTGAAGAGATCCATCATAGCCGTAGCATCCACCGGTGAAGCCCTGGTAGGTATCGAACTGGAAAACAGTGCGATAGATCCCCTGTTTGTCCTGTTTTTCGATGAAGACCATTTCATTGTCGTAATTCTGGTCTTGGATCCATATTTCGTAGATACCATCCCCATTCAGATCCTTGAAGTAGATATAGTCTTCATGCTTGGTGCCAAACCCATACCGAAATATGAGTTTGTAGTTCTGATCCGAAACGTGTTCGAAGATGGTGGTAAGGATTACATGCCCCCAGTATAGCCCATTGCCGGAATCCAGATCGCAGCGAAACTGCAGATATGCAGGGGCCCGTTCAGCGTCAGCATTCCATAATGTCTGATTCTTAATTTCGGCGTCATTCCTCGGAGCGGGCGCTGTCTNGGCTGGAGGAAGGTCCGGACTTCCNGGCCATTTGTGGTTTGTAAAGGGGCGTTGCCGCTGGCAAGTAATGGCAGAATAGCGTGAGTCGCGGGAATCGCTGCTGTAATAGTTCACNTTTCCTTCATGAATAAAAGGCCCATTGGGCATGGCTTCCAGGTATTCCATCAAATCCTTCAGATTGGAGCCATCNGGCTNNATGGAGAACNGGCTNCCCTTTTGCTTNCCNNTNAANTCNGNGAACANATACNGNTTTTCCAGTTTTNTNGGCCCCTGCGTTTCATNNTCCGGGACGAATGGTGTGGGTTTCCGNTTGGTTTCGCATCCAGANAGAATTAGAAGACAGCATCCCAGAATTAGAGCGATGTTCCTTGAATTCGCCGCTAATCCAGGATTACGAAGNGCGGGCCATCGACTGGCAAGGTTCTTGAAAACCAATAGTATTCGTATGGGACTATTGCGAAGCCTCGGCATTCCGGGCCTTCCATTCCCGGGTTCCAGGACCAATCTTGCTTGAGTTCCCGGAAAGCGGCGTTGCGTTTCCTGCTGGTTTTCTTCCCGGTTATGCATCTAAGGCCTTTGGTCCCGTTAAAGTGTCCTGATATAAGCTTGAGTGCCTTGACCTGCGACGGATCTTCCGATCAGGGNGCCGAGCCAAANTNAGTCTCAAANGANGCAANNCAGGTCATTTTAATCGGCTANCATAGAAATCAAGCAATCGATNCATGGCTTCCCGAGTGGGACTGCCNGGTTCATTNGANTANTGAATNGTAAANACGGCATGGTGCGCTTTTCCGTANCCANATNGATTCCCNGGTCCAGAATCNATNACAAAGGGAACGAAGGATTCTCCAAATTCCTCCTGTAGACGTTGAAATCGTTCCTGAGGTGCGATGAAATCGTGAGAAAACTTGAAGCCTCGAATTTCCAGGCCCTCCGTATTGCACCTTTCCTTTGCATGTTTCAAATCCTCGGGTGAAAAATCCAGCGATCGTCTGCATTGTATTTTCGCCTCTTTCGAACCCATCATGCAACCCGGAAGAGAAGGCTGACTCACCACAGGAGCAATCATNGAAGGCTCCANCATCAGCGGAATGGCATAGGAGCCNGTAAGACACATCCCGATGGCACCCACACCTTTGCCGCCGCATTCTTNGAAAGCTTTCCTGCATAGNGCACGGAGCCAGTCCAGAATGGGGCTAGTTCTATTTCTCTTGAGCATGTAGAACTCCCGGCTTATGCATAGGCGAATTGTATAGGGTACCAGCGAGGAGTAGGTCGCTTTCTTTCCAGGAGGACCAAAGAACAGAGGCATATATGTAGTGAATCCCGTTTCCTGTAGCCTCCGAGCCAGTGCCACAGTCTCTTNCACCATTCCAGGAAGTTCANGCATGATCAAGATGGCNGGNCCCNGGCCNNCAACGTACACCGGATGCTGAATNCCNTTATGNTCAAANGAGAAGGATTGAAAGCCTGGAAGAGTCTTCATATATCGATTGATTGATTTCCCGTTATGAGGACGAGAAGAAACTGTGCCCTGGCCCTGAAAGCTAGAAGAAACCGGGCTGCAATGCTGAATTAGAATTCAGAACTGGTGCGGGAAAAAAACGTCCAATCTGCGCGGCTCCCGCCGAACTCATGTAATGGGCCCGGGCTGGATCAACATCTGAGATCAAACCTGCCCGGATGGAAAATGAATGATTTCCAGGAATCCGAAAAAGATCCATGAACTGATTTTTTACCCGGAGGGCATTTTACTCCATCTCTCTGGCCTGGCTCTTTTCTGCATTGCCTTTCATAATACCTCTCTGCATGCAATGCCCACTGATTTCTCCTGTTCAGGTCCAGAATTCAATTCCGGTGAGGGAGCCACAAATTCCAGTCTGGATACCGTTTCCTCAGCGGGCCCGAATCCCGGAAATCCCGTTTCAGATCCATTTACCATTGGGAAAGATTATGAGTCCTTTCTAGAACACTCCGAGCAAGGTTGGACTCCCCTGGAACTATCTATTGTTTCCGATATGCAATGGAACGGAAATCAGTACTCCGTGATCGGTTTTCGCGTAGGATTGTTTGCAAGTCTTAACCGGAACCTCTGTGGCATAGACATTGGTCCCTACAATGAAGTGGCCGGCACATCCATCGCATTGCGAATCGGAGGGTTGAATCGAACCGGGGGAAGTCAATACGGCCTGGACCTGGGCATTCTCAATAGAAGTGATTCCACTACAGGGTTACAAATTGGCCTGCTTAACTCAACAGATCAGCTGTATGGATATCAGATTGGTTTGCGAAACGAAATCGAAGGCGATGCTTATCTGCCCATGACAGGACTTCTATCAAACGAGGCTCGATTTGCCTACCTCGGGCAAATTGGCATCATCTCGAATCAAGCCTCGTATGCGCCTGTTCAATTCGCAGGCGTCGCCAATCAGCAAACAGGTCCGACTTCCGAAATGGCCACGATTCCACTACAGATATCTCTGGGCTTGAACGATGCAGACTGGACGCTTTTCCAGTTTGCCGGCTTCTACAACGTTACCGAAGAAAGCGAACTGCAGCTGACTCCCGGGGTCAACGTTGCCGATCATGCCTTGCTCCAGTTCGCTGGATTGGGCAATTACAGTAAGACACCCTGGCTTCAGATGGGTGGTTTAAACATCGTTCGTAGCAGCGGAGTTCTACAATTCGGATGGTTTGGAAATCTTTCGTCGAATGATTCCGGTCTGCAAATGGCAGGAGTCCTGAATATCATGAACCGGGGGCTGGCTCAAATCTCTGCAATGCTAAACGGTGGTGATTTTCTGCCTTTCCAGGTCGCTGGGATCGGGAGTGCATCCAGGGAAGTTGGTGTGCAGTTGGCCGGCCTGGGTAACTCCGCAGAGCGTGCCGGCCTTCAGTTCGCCGGGTTTGCAAATTATTCGGACAATGCATACTTTCAGTTCGCAGGGCTGTTCAATTATTCGCAGCAGTCCCATGTTCAACTTTCGCTTCTGGGTAACTCTGGTGAAGCATCGTTTCAGTTATCTGCAGGATGGAATAATGGCAGCGCGCCTGTGCAGATCGGTGCTCTGAATATGAGTTCACGGTCTCTTATTCAAGTTGGATTGCTGAATTTTGCAGAGCAAAGTTCGGGGCTGAGGTTTGCTCTTGTCAATCGGTCTGAAGACCTGTCCGGCGTGGATATTGGTCTGTTTAACGAGGCCCAGGCTTTAAAGGGACATCAGATCGGACTAATCAATATCGCATGGAAGAGCCCAATACCATTCATGGTTTTCTATAACTTTGGGTTCGAACAACTGGACCGGGAAAGGACCGGGATTTTTGAAGCATCTTATACTCCTTTCCAGATGGCCTTCTACATGCCCGCGCAGCTCTTTGAAAAAGAGACGGATGTCCTGGGTCTGCGGTTGCATCTTGCCTACGGCCAGAGCGGCAATGTCTATGGAATGGATCTGGGCCCGGTGCAAGTAGCTGAGAATGTTGCGGGGATCCAGCTCCATCTTGTTAGTCTGTCCGGTGAGGACTTTCATGGGATGCAAGCGGGTTTCATTGGAATCGTGGATGGAGACTTTCGTGGGGCACAGTTCGGCCTTTTAAACACTACTGAAGGCGACTTCTACGGTATGAGCATTGGCGGCTACAATCAGGTCTCCGATGGTAACGGTCTATTCCTGGCTGGCATGTACCAAGAATTTAGCGGTAATTTTCATGGCTTCGCGCTGGCTCCCATCATAATCTCGCGAGGTGAGATGAAAGGCTATCAGATTGGCCTTTTTTGGAACTCTGGAGATTCATTTCCTTTGCTACAAATCGGTGGATGGAATGAGGCGAAATCTGCACCCATGCAACTGGGCTTTATTGCTAACTTACGCGAAGATCAGAATTCTGGACCCCAGGTGGCCCTTGCCTTTAACAGTTCCAGGGGCAGTGCCTTTTTCCAGTTTTCGGGTTTATCCAACTGGGCCAGAGATTCTACATTCGTTCAGGCATCTGGTTTTTTTAATCGTTCTAAGAAATCCTACCTTCTTCAGGTTTCCGCCGGAATCAATTCCACTGAGGGACTTTATGGCATACAGTTGGCGGGACTTGCCAATGGTGGAGGAGGTTCCCTTCAGCTGGCAGGTTTGTTCAATGGGGGTGGCGGAATGAACCCGCTTCAAATAGCCGGACTGGGAAATGTTGCCTACGATCATTCCTATCTTCAGCTTGCAGGGGTATGGAACTTTTCAGAAAGACACTCCTTTGTTCAGCTGGCCGGACTTGCTAATTTGGGTCCGAACCTGTCCGGTCAAATCGAAACCTTACAGCAGCCATATGTCCAGTTTTCTGGTATCTTCAACGCTGCGGAGCGTTCGCCGGTGCAAATTGCGCTAATAAATCGTGTGGAGAAGGATGCCACCATACAGGCGGGGTTGGTCAATCTCTCCGCGCAGTCGAATCTTCAGTTAGGTCTCTTTAACTCCGGGGAACTGGCTCCAGGTGTTCGTCTGGCCTTCGTAAATCATGGAACCGGTGGACCATTGCAGGTTGGTGTGGGAAACTTTCATACCAACGGAGCATCCTATGGGGTAATGGCCGGAGCCTGGAACTATGCCGATAGACATTCAGGATTAATGATTGGACTGTTCAACTATGCGAATGAACTGAATGGAGTACAGATTGGATTGATCAACATTAACCGGCAGGGGACTTTCGCTGTCTTGCCGGGCCTGAATCTGTGAGCATTCGGTTGCATTCCGTCTCCGAGATTTCGACACCTGGATTCAGAGATTGCATTTGGATACCTGACTTATCGATTACTGGCTGACGGTCCAATCTATCGGATACTCTGGCCTGATCAACGGGGCTACAGGTTGGCATCAGTAACCTGGCATCCTGAATTTCCAGGTGTCTGAATGCTCATTGCGTCAAGTCCCGGGCGAGCTTTCTGGTTTCGAATCATCCTCCAGGGAGAGCTTGCTGCCTTCGAATCGTCTGCCAGGGAGACCGGAACTCAGATTCCACTCTCGTTAATGGCGAACCGACCCTCAATGATACCGTCTAAAAGGCGCTATCCGAACGACTCAGGGGAGTTTACAACAGGGTTTCTATGCTGGTAAGTTCGAAACAAGGGGCGATTCAATGCATCCGGCAAAGATCAAGTATCCGGAGTCAAGTTCAAGTCAGCTTCCAGCGATTGTGGCTTGTTCCATTGTTAATATTTCTTTCTGTGGGACAGCTATCCGCCGAGTCCACCACCAATGAACACGAGCCGCAGCCAGGCCCCGTCGTACCTCTGGAGCTTTCCGTTGTGGATAATATGCAGTGGCAGGGCAATGATTCCAGAGTGATAGGTCTTCGCTTGAGTATGTTTTCTGCGAAGAACTACAGTCTCTATGGATTGGATTTAGGCCTGGCCAATCGCATCACAAAGAACTCCGGGGGGCTTCGCCTGGCCATTTATAATGGCACTGACGGTGGTCATACAGGCCTGGAAGTGGGTGTTGCGAATGTGAGTTCCGAGTCCCTGGGTCTTCAGCTGGGATTCTTCAACGGTACGGATTCGCTCATTGGATATCAGATTGGAGCCATCAACTATCTTGATGGTCCGGCCTTTCTTCCCATGACAGGAGCTCTGGCCAACGTGTCGGAGAACGCATACTTTGGGCAGCTCACCCTGGGTATCAATGTTTCCGATTATTCTCCGGTCCAAATCGCAGGTCTTGGTAACATTCAGTCCCAGGAATCTGTACCTCTGCAGCTGGCTCTGGGATTCAATTTCGGTGATCAGAATCTGCTGCAGATTTCCGGGCTCTATAACCAGGGAGATGATGAAAACCTGCTTCAGATTACCACCGGAGTTAACTTTGCAGGTAACATTCCGGTGCAGTTCGGACTCCTGGGAAATGCGGCGGATGATGTGGGCCTGCAAATTGGAGCATTGAATTTTGGCGATGACACAGGCCTGCAATTTGGCCTCGGAAATAATGCGCAGTCTATTCCTCTGCAAGTTGCAGTGATCCTGAACTCCGCGGATGAAAACCCTCTTCAACTATCCGGTCTGGTTAACTACGGTAGAGACCTGCGCTTCCAGGTGGCGGGCCTTTACAATGAAGCGGACTACTCCCTTTTTCAGCTTTCGCTGCTGGGTAACAGTTCTGAGCAGGGGTATTTCCAGCTTACCCTGGGCATAAATGGCGATGGAGTGCCCGTTCAGATAGGCAGCATCAACCTGAGCGATGAATCGAAGTTTCAGCTCGGAGTCTATAACCAATCCCGGAAAAATCACGGCTTTCGCCTGGGTTTGATTAATCGATCCGAAGAACATACAGGCCTGGACATCGGTCTGTTTAACGAAACGCATACATTGAACGGTCATCAGATAGGCCTCATCAACATCGCATGGAAAGGACGATTTCCTTTTACCATTCTCTACAACTACGGAGATCAGGACATCGAAGAAATTCGCACAGGTCTATTGAAAGCAGGATGGACACCCTTACAGCTATCTCACTATATGCCGGGTCAACTATTCGAAAAAGAGGTCCCGGTATATGGCCTGCGCTTGAATTTCCTGTACAGCGAAAACAGGAGGGTCTACGGTCTGGATTTCGGTATTCTACAGTTTAGCGACGCTGGCGGCGGCATCCAGCTAGGTGTTTTCAATGAAGTGGCAGGAGATCATTGCGGCTTGCAGGCAGGCATAGTGCAATCGGTGGCCAGAGGAAATGGAATCTACCTGGCCGGGCTCTTTCAGGAGATGGAGGAACTGAATGGATTTTCCCTCGCTCCAATAGCGATTACCGAAGGACCGATGAATGGATATCAACTTGGACTGATCTATAACAGGGCCACTAAGTTTCCCGTTCTGCAGGTAGGTGGATGGAACGATGCAGATGAGGCAGATCTACAACTGGGCTGGATTGGCAATCAACGCGAAACCGGTTCAGCCGCTCCTCAGATCGGTCTGCTATTTAACATCAGTGAAGTAGGCGCTGTCTTCCAGCTCTCCGGTCTATTGAACCATACAGAGGACTATTCTTTTCTACAACTATCTGGAATCGTCAACGCCTCCGATGAACTGAGTTTTCTTCAATTAACCGGTGGAGTGAATACTACCCATCGAAACTTGATGTTGCAATTGGCCGGCCTGGGAAACATCTCTGATGGTCCAGCCCCGCTTCAGCTGGCAGGCATCTGGAATTCCGCCGAGACAGCCACGTATCTTCAAATGGCCGGTTTCGTAAATCTTGGTCCGCAGCCCATCTCAGACGAAGAAATAAGAATCTCAAGCCCTCTCGCTCAGATTTCCTTGATCCATAACCAGGGATTCGAAGTGCCTTTGCAGGTATCGGTGGTGAACTATGCCCGAGAAAGCGCTTGGTTTCAGATCGGAGGATTCAATTTCGCAGACAGGCCGCTGTTTCAGCTGGGATTAATCAATGCCCGGGAAATTGCTCCAGGTATTCAAATCGGCCTGGCCAATGGTGGCTCAGGGCTCATGGCTCAGTTTGGCTTGATCAATGTTGGCACTGAGGATGGCACCGCCGGGATCATGGTCGCTCCCTGGAACTATGCTCACCAGCATTCCGGGCTTATGCTTGGTGTTTTTAACTATGCTGAAGAATTGACGGGAGTTCAAATCGGATTAATCAATGTGAATCGAAGTGGGACGTTTTCTATATTGCCTGGGTTAAATTTCTAGGAGAAGGCCGGAGGAATGATTGCAGACCAATGGAAGCATGGCGGCATAGAATTGTGTGATTGAAAACCGAGGAGTTGCGTTTCCCGGATGTCTGCCGTCTGCAGGAGAAAGGATCAGGCCCATGCATTCAGGAAGGAAAATCGCTCCAGCATCATGCTGCGGGGCGGGATTTCTGTACAAGCATTGCGAAGGATGAAAATCTGTGAGAACTAAAGGCAGCCGCAGCTAAGTGAAATGAAGTTAACCATGAAAGATCTATCCATATGGGCCCGCTATTCAGCGTCTGTTCTTTATAGACCCGGGAAACCGCTGAAACGGTTCCGCTCAATCCTTCGCGATGGAAAGCCAGAATCTGGCGAGCCGGCTGCCGCTGCCTCATTACGACGCATCTCTGGAGCGGCCGCTTCCCACACCTGTTCTCCGATATTTCGCAAGTGTCTACTTTCTTTGGGATTAATGCTTTGTGTATTTCCGGCATCCCTATTTGCCCGGTCCTATACCCCGTTTCAATTCTCTTTGTTTTCTCCTTTTCAGCTCTTCGAAGAGGATACGGTAGTAGTAGGATTTCGCTACAATGTATTCTATGGAGAGGTCGATTCCGTTTACGGATTGGATACTGGCTTCGTAAACGATGTGAACGATTTTTCTGCCGGTCTTGCTCTGGGCGCAGTCAACTTTAGCGATACCCATGCAGGCCTCCAGGCCGGCTTGTTCAACTTTTCCGATCGACTGGTGGGACTTCAAATCGGATTGGCTAACGGAAACGATGTTCAATACGGATGGCAACTTGGATTGTTCAACTTCACAGATGAGGCTTACCTTCCTATGGTGGGATTGGCCCTGAATCATGGGGATCGAGCATACCTGGGGCAATTCACTCTGGGAATCAATGATCTGGATGAAGGACCGGGGATTCAACTCGCCGGTCTGGGAAATCAGAATCGTGGCGATTCCTGGTTACAGATTGCTGGCGGAGGAAACATCGCCGACGATGCACTGGTTCAACTGGGGGGCCTTTTTTCCAATAGCGATTCATCATCGATTCAGCTATCCGGACTTGCTAATAGCACAGAGAGTGCATTCTTGCAGTCTTCGCTAGGATGGAACAACGGCGCGCAGGTTCCGTTTCAGGTTCCCGGTGGGTTTAACGTTTCCCAGAAGAGCACGCTTCAACTGGCTCTAATAGGAAACAGCTCGGGCAATACATTTGTGCAATTGGCCGGGCTGGGTAATCAAAGCGAAGAGTCCATGGTTCAGTTCGCCGGCCTGATAAACTATAACGGCAGAGGCCTCATTCAGCTATCATCGCTCTCCAATTTCACAGATACAGCTGCAATCCAGATTTCGCTTCTGAATAACGGAGATGAAACAGGAACCCAGCTGGGGCTAATGAATAATTCTAATCTGGCAAAATACATCCAGATTGGAGCGTTCAACAGGAGTGCGCTTCAGACCGGTCTCTCCATTGGTCTTGTGAACGATGCGGAAAACCTGAATGGCATCCAGCTCGGCTTATTCAACGTGGCTCGCAATTCTCCGGTCCCTTTTACCATTCTGTTCAATATGCATACGGGTCACGATGGCCCGCGAAAGACAGGCTATATCGATGCAGGATGGACTCCGTTTCAGTTTGCCCTCTATATGCCCGGGCAGATCTTTTCTGAGTCTACGGCTGTTCATGGACTACGGATCAATGCTTTCTATGGTACTTCGCGGTCTGTAAATGGACTGGACCTGGGCTTTTTGAACTTCTCCGGTGCGGTGAACGGATTGCAGATCGGGGCCGGGCATGTGGTGAATGGAGACTTTTCCGGCCTGCAATTGGGGCTTACTTCGGTGAACACCGGCGATGTTCATGGGATTTCCTTGAATCCACTGGTTGCATATACCGAGGGAAGCATGAACGGTTTTTCCCTGTCTCTTGTGGCATGGACCGCGGGACCAGTGCGAGGAATGCAACTGGGATTTTTGCTCAATCGAATGGAAGAGTCCAGCTTTCCTCAGATTGGCGGTACCAATATGGCTCGCAAGGCTCCAGTGCAGATTGGATGGATCGGCAACTTCTCCGAATTTAACACTCCCATCGGACAAATCGCACCTCTGGCAAACATTAACTTGAAGGATAGTGGCATCCAGTTATCGGCCGCAGTCAACCATGCGCGAATCGTTCCTTCGCTTCAGATTGCAGGCTTCGTCAATAGTTCTTACTACAGTGCAGTGCAGATCAGTGGGCTTTACAACCACGCTGCAACAGGAAGCTGGTTACAGCTTTCTCTGGGATCAAATCGAATACAGGGCAGGGACGTAACCAGAGCATCGGACTACGATTCAGACCTTGCATTATATGACCCCTCGCAGTTGCAGTACTCGCTCTTTACCATCGCACAGATTTCCGCCTTCTATAATGAAGGCAGGAAAACAGCATTTCAAGTGGCCTTCGTAAACGATGAAAAGCGTTCCTCATTGGCTCAGGCTGGTGTATTCAACTGGTCCCACAAAAGCTGGTTACAGGCAGGCCTTCTGAATTTTTCGGAGTCGCCCCGCCTGCAGCTGGGGTTGGTGAATGGAGCCTGGAAAGGGCATTCGGCGCAGATTGGTATGGTCAATCTGAACAACCGTGGGAACTGGCTGGCTATAGGGGCCTGGAATATGGCTGATGAGTCGGAAGGCCTGATGCTGGGCTTATTTAACTTCGCAGAAGACCTGGATGGCCTTCAGCTCGGGCTGATCAATATCCACAAGAATGGAGCAGTGCCAGTGACCTTCTTTTTGAATCTTTGACTCATTTCCAGGCGATGAAATCAAAAATACCTGGTGCAAATCTGGTAGCAATTCCGCAGAACTCTGCGAAAAGGATCTCTGATTGTCCGATGCGAAAATCGAACGCGTGCTGCGTACAAACACTGCGAAGACTGCATGGAGTCTGCCGCTCCTCTCGCTCCATTTTATTGGGAGTATTATTGACCTTCCTTTTGTTTTTAGTTGATTTCCGGAGCTCCTTACATGCGCGTGCGTCTTCAACAGTGCTACAGCTTTCCGCCTGGGAGCCGTATCAGGTTTTTGATTGCAGCTACTCGGTATACGGGCTGAGAGCGAATCTATTGCATGGAAACAATGAATTTCTCTATGGGATCGACCTCGGGGTTGCCAATGAGATCCAGCGTGGATCCCACGGAATTCAGTTCGGTCTGGTGAATCTAAATCGTGGCTACAGCTTCACACTATCCACGGCTCCATATGAATTCACCGCCGAAAGCCAATATGGTATTTCAGTTCCGCTTATTGCAACGACCGAAGGTAACGTCAACGGGCTGCAGATAGGATTATTGTACAACACGGGAAAGTTCTTTAAATGGCCCCAGTTGGGAGGATGGAACGAATCTTCTGCCAGTCCGTTGCAGATTGGGTGGATAGCGAACTACAGTGAACATTCGGTGGATCTGGGCCAGGTTTCTACGGTTTCCAATGAAACACTGGAGCATGCCCCCTTTCAGATTTCTTCGGGCTGGAATCAGGCCACCAGGGCTGGTATTCAGTTAGCTGGCCTGGTAAACCTGGCAGAGGATACCTCCATCCAATTCGGCGGGCTACTCAATGGAGCGCGTCTGGGAGCTGACTTGCAGATCGCAGGCTTTAGCAACGTTCTAAAACAACCGGCTTATGACCCGGAGAGGCCGGATTCGGTTGAGGTGCCTCTTGCACAGATTTCGGCGTTTTACAATGAGGCTGAACAGTCTCACATGCAGTTCGGCTTTTTCAACAGGCAACGAGATTTCGCCTGGACCCAGATAGGGGTCGTCAATGTTACGGGTCGAGGCTTCTTCCAGGCGGGCCTGATCAATGTTTCAGACTCCGGGGTTTTGTTTAAATTTGCCCTGGTCAATGCAGACAGGGGAGGTGGTCCCACCATCCGATTTGGTGTTTTGAATACAGGAACGGGAAACCGGGGAATTCAGGTCGGAATATTTAATGCAAATCTGGGTCATAAAGGAATTAGCATAGGTCTAATCAATGCCGCCATTCGATTGGACGGCATTCAGATTGGTTTACTGAACGTGAATGGCAGCGGACCCATTCCTTTGATGCCTGGAATCAATTTCGGTGACTAAGAGACCGCCGGAGCGACGACCTATTTCTCTTCTTCTTCCTCGTCTTCCGGCACATCCACCGTTTCCTGACCGTATACATCTGGATCGGGAATCAACGATGATACGTCCACGATGTCATCAGCTACGAGACCACCCTCAGCTTTTCTGCGGGCTTTCTCTTCCAGCTTGGCCTGTTTCTTCTCTCTTTTGTTTTTTTCACGGATTCGCTTTCCCATTGTGGGTCGTTGCTTTCCTGCCATAAAATACCTCTTTCGCGGGAAGGCAATGAGCCGCTCATGTATTGCGATTCGTTCTAGAATGGCATATCAGGAGAAAGCATGCTTCCCGTTGGATTTCCTCTCAGGCTGTGGCGCTGATACAGCCGGGAATGAAGATAGGTCGTGATCCGACGATCACGGTGGTCTGGCTACATTCAATAGGACCTGGAAACAGTTTATCATACCCTTGCCGTACATGCAAGCAGGTTATGTCTACTGGTTAGGCACTATCTAAGGGGCCCGGGAGCGGTCCGCATTCTCGGGGATCCATTGAGCCCGTGGCATGCTGGGAATTCATCTGGAGCAAAGATTCCTTGCAATCGCGGTTTACAGGAAATCTTATCCAATCCTCATTAAGACTATGGTTATTCCCCTGCTCACAGGTATTCTTTTTGGTTTTCTGGCCTCTCTTCATATATATTGGGCTCTGGGCGGTAAATGGGCCTCTAGAAAGACCATTCCTGTGCGGCCGGATGGCGCGCCATTGTTTCAGCCGGGCAAAATGGCCACTCTACTTGTTGCCTTACTCCTTGGCCTGTCGGCGGCGTATTTCCTTACCGGATGGGGTAGAGTTCATGATTTTTCCGATTTCTGGTCGATACCTGCCTGGATTATCGTTGCCGCATTTTTTCTGAGATCCATAGGGGAATTCAAGTACGTTGGATTCTTTAAGCGAATCCGCGGCAGTGATTTTGCGAGAATGGATACTTTCGTCTATTCCCCTCTCTGCTTGCTCATTTCCGGCGGAGTTGCGCATTTCATGGTCTTCCTGTTGCGCTAGACAATACTCTTTTCTTCGCATCAGACATAGTAAACCATGGCGATTATGGGAACTCCTCTTCGAAAACTGGATCTGGCCGAAAGCACATTCTGGCTACTGGATCGCGCATCCTCCATGAACTTTGCGGTCTTTGCCGATGGCATCGGGGAATTGCAGGGCGAATCTGTAAAGAAGGCACTACAATGGCTACAGAAGAAGCATCCCATGCTACAGGTTTCTATTTTACATAATTCAGACGACGGTTCCCTTTCATTCCACTCAGAGAGTGCATCAAGTCTGAACGAAATCAAATTTGCCGAATCCACGGTATCCGACGATGCGCAGGAGTTTTCAGACGAAGTGGGTCGAGCTATCATGAAGCCATTCGAAAATGGAGAAGCTCCACTAATGCGATGTGGGTTGATTCAGGGACCAGATCGGTTTCGATTGTATCTGATATTTCACCATTCCATTGCTGATGGACGAAGCGGCATTGCCCTACTGGATTCGCTGGTGCGAAGACTGGCGAACTCTGAATCGGAGCTGCCGGACCAATCCACAGATGATCTTCCTGCAGGCGTACACGAAAGGTTACCTGCGGGTGGAGAACCGGAAATGGAACAGAAGCCAGCGCAGGCGCTGAAGCTTTATCAAAAAAAGAAAGGCCCTCCCTCTGCCAGCCTTTTGGAAATCCAGATCAGGCCCGATTTGCTCACCTCCCTTCGTTCAACAGGAAAAGCTAATGGGGCTACTTTGCACGGCGTTCTGGGTGCTTGCTTGCTTCAGAGTCTTGCTAACCTGGAAGCCAGAAGGCAGGCCATGGAGCCTGCGACTTCGAAAACTAGCAGTGCCAGTGAAGTTTCGACATCCGCCTCCAGCGATGCGTTGCGAATGGCTCTGGCCAGCCCCGCAGACTTAAGAGGACAAATGTCAAATCCCGCTGCGGATGATCTTGCCTTATACATTAGTCTGATTACAACCACCGTGGATGTACCTTCGCTGCAATCCTGGGAGGCGGACCAGGCATCGGCCAACGTGGATTCTTTCTGGAGCCTTGCTCGGTCTATCAGCCAAGATGTGCATCATCAGGTGAGCGATGGACCTCTGGACTTTTATCGCATGTTGCCGGATCCCGGTCGCTACCTCACCAAGCCAGACCCGGGAAAAGCTTACGGGGCGCTTATTCAGAGATTACCCCAGGCCCTGGCATTCAGCAATGCAGGTATCGTGAAAGATTTTGCGGAGCCTGAGAACCAGTCCTGGCGCATTCAAAATGCTGCCTTTTCTGTACACCCATCGGTTTCGCAGGTCATGTTTGTTGCGGCCACAACATACAGCCAGCAGCTGACCTTGACCATTCATATCGATGCGAATCGTTGGCCAGATAGAGGACTGAAGCTGTTCGAAGAGGAGCTGTCCGGTGTTTTGAATCGGCTGAAAGGGGCATTGTCTGGCTGAGCAGGATCAGCAGTATCAGACGCCGGTGAAAAGACCAATACGATTTCCTTCGCAATCTTCAAAGTGGCCCACGAAACCATGATCGCCAATGGACGTCTTTTGGTTCAGGATCTTTCCGCCTTTTTCCTCTACTCTCTGTAGAGTGGCATCGATGTCATCCACCGAAAGGTACACCAGGGTTCCACTGTAAGAAGGCTCATAGGTCTGAGCCTGCACCAGAGTTCCCGTAGAACCTGGCTTACCTTCTTCCATGGGAAACCAGGCCATGCGAAGCGGACCCAGTTCATGAAGCGAAAGCTGCTCTTGAAGTATATGTTCATAGAACAGCTTGGCCTGCTCCAGGTCCAGCACAGGGATTTCAAACCAGACAGAATGGGTCATGGTTCCAGTTCCAGTTGCGGCATAGAGAGTTCATGGATTTGATCGATCTGTTCTTTGCTGAGCCCGGTAAAGACTTCCATTAGTTCCGGCTCATACTTCTTGACCAGGGCTACTTCTTTATCGTTGGTCAGCGGTCCCACCACCTTCATGGCCCAGTCCGCATAGACTTTGTTCTTATCCCAGGTTTCTGCGATTTCTTCTTTCTGAGAGGCCAGTTGTTCCCTGGTCTGACGTAGCTCCGCTTTCGTTTCTTCCGGGATGTTCGGATCCGCCAGCTGCTGGTCAATCAAGTCAATGCCTTGCTGAGTCATATCCTGGGAGGCCTGATTAAGGTCCTTCTGTCGATCCATGCCCACCTGCGCCTGCGCCATGTTCCATGCCCATGCTACCTTGGCATTTACCTTCACAAAAGTAGCGTAATCGTCGAATCCACCTTCCTGGATGGCCGCTTCGATTTTATTGAACCCTTCTTTTCCTCCGTCCGGATTATCTGCCAGCCACTGCTGAAATTCTATGCCCTGTTGCCGGAGG
>PBEB01000040.1 GCA_002717505.1 Leptospiraceae bacterium | reverse complement strand
CCGGTCTCTCTTCAACGATAATTTAGACCGTTTTTCCGATTCAGTCCAGTAGCATCCGGGCAAGGTCATCTGGTCTGGCATCCATGATATTGCCGGGCACGCCTGGACCATCCATCAAAAACGAGAACGGCCTGTTAAATTTATCGGCATGCTCGATGAATGCGCCAAAAAAATCTGTTTCATCAAGCTTGGTGAGGAGAATTTTATCGAAGCCAAAGCTGTCAAATGTCTCAAAAACACGGTCCACCATCCGGCTATCGGTGCCGGCAGCCACGGTTAAATGCACATCTAGCTTCACGGGACAGGCATCTCGAAAGGCCTGGATGTCCTGCAGTCGCCCATCTCGGCCGCTGATGCCGGCCGTATCAATCAGCATAATTTCCGCTGGATCCTCATCCATTTGCTTGCGGAATTCCTCTACACTGAGAGGAGCATAGAACGGTGCGCCAATGATCTCGGCATGCACTTTGAGCATCTCTGTAGCTCCCAGCCGGTAAAGGTCCAGGTTATATATGGAAACTTCCCGTTTTTCATGCAGTAAATACCGGGTGGCCAGTTTGGCGATGCTGGAAGTCTTTCCGCTCCCGGTGGGCCCCACCAGCATAACCGCTCGGCATTCTCCCCTGGGAGGTGCAATATCCGGCACCATTCGAATCATGTTACTGAGCTTGCTTAGCGTTACCTGCTCGATTCGGCCGGGCTCCTGGCGATCATTCCGGGATAGGCTATCATCCACACTTCGGATGATGCGATCAGCAAGGTCGCTAGAAAGGCTGGAATCCATCAGTCTCTGGCGAATCTGCATAAATTTGCGTGCAGTAGGATCTTGAGCTACGGCAGTCATTCCTGCATTCTCGGGACTCTGAGAAGGATGTGACGGCCCGGCCAGAGAATCCCCGGACCATCCGCGGCCGGTATTAATCTCCAGTTTTCGACCCGGGGAGGACTCCACCGGCTCTTCGGATTGCGCCAGGCGCTCTACTTCTCGCTCCGCGGCCGCCATTAGTTCATCATCCGTCAATTCTGCCTCAGCAGGCATTTCCAGAGCAGGTTTAGCTGGATCGTATTCGGACCACAGCGCATCAATCTCTTCGGCACTGGGTGGCTCCGCTACTTTGATCACCTGCTGTGAGGCCGACACTCCGGCATTGGGCTTTCTGCCATTATTACGACTGGAATTTCCGGCACTATGAGCCCCTTCTGCTCGGGCCATGGCATCCATCTTCTTCAGAAGTCGCTCCATTCGAGCATCGGACTCCTGATCCTTCTTTTCCTCTCCCCGGGAACGCTCCAGGTCTTTACCTGTCTCATCCTTTAGAGCTTTCAGCGATGCGATGAGCTGATCGAGTTCAGGAATATCAGCTTCCTCTCTGCCCTTTCCAGCTTCCGCCTGGGAGTCATCCTGTTTGCCCTGGGGAACAGGAGGTCTCTTTTCCGTGGACGGCCACTGATCGGCCTCCTCTGCAGCCGGAACTGTGGGCTTTCGGGCAGGTGTCGGGTATTCCGAGGATCGGGATTTTTTCTCCCTGGAGGGCCAGGAATCATCCCCGGTGGAGCCAGATCCTCCGGCCAGAAAGGACAGCGCGGCCTGCTCGGCGGTCTTCCTTCGAGTGGTTGCTTTACGTTCCGGGGATTTTCGGTTGTGATAGGGAGCGTTTTGCTCCTTGATCATATAATCCACTTCGTAGATCTTCTTCTTAAAAAGACCGGTGCCCAGAAAGCCAGATTCGGAAATCTCCCGGGTATCGATGACGAAGACATCGGACCCATACTGACTGCGTAGCTGCATGAGGCATTTCTGTACAGACTCGCCCCTTAATGTCCCATATTGCATGATGAATCCTCTGCAAATGGATTATGTCTCATTAAGATTGCGAGGACGCAATTCCTTTTTTACTATATATGCCTTCGTTTTGCCTGTTTTTCGGGCTTTTTTCGACATCAAGCGTCCTACAAGCATCTTTTCTGAAGGGCTTCGAATTCACCCTGTTGAAGCTCCCTGACGGCTGGTGATGAAAAAGGCTTGAAGAGGCCCGCTTTCGCATGGAACTGGGATGCAATGAATTCCTACAAGTTCTGGGGACTGAGCGCTCTGCTTGTCTCCTTTGTAATCCTTCACTGCTCGGAGACCAGAGTTTCGGCTCCTGTTCCAGGGCCAGCCGCCTTTGCCTGGGGCGAATCCAGTGATCAAGCTATTTCCGGCCTCTCTTCCCAGGGATGGACCCTGATCAATGACTCCGGAGACCTGGTAGTTTTAACATATCCAATCTCGGAAGATGCTGAGCTGGAATCAGACCTCTTTGCAGATGTAGAGAAGCCCGATGAACCCTATACCATTCGCCTGTATTTCAATAACGAAAAGCTCGCGATAACCAGAATCATTCGAAGAGATACCACCCGGAATGTGGACTCCTTTGTTAAGGATATCAGCTCTGCTTTCGGACTGAAAGACCCGGCCATCAGCAGCGAGCCAGAGAAGGAAACCACGGAAGCCGGCAATCAAATCAGTAGCAGCGAACAAATCTTTGAAACAGAAGAATACGTTCTGAAACTCATTCGCACCACCGTTGTGCCGGTGGAAGAAAAAATGAAAGGCGGATTGAACGACCAGGTAGAAATAGAGATCTATCCGCGCTCAGAAAATGAGGGAATCAGCGCAGAAGCATTGAAGCCCCAGTAAAACCGGGAACCGACTCCACAGGGTCGCACCGAGAGTATAACTATAACGACAGAACGTCAAAGACTCAAGAATAAGCCAGGAAGAAGAATATGGATACAGCAAAAATTAAGGAAATGCTCGGAGCAGATGCAGATAGCATCTTGAACCATAAGCCGAAAATCAGCAAGGAAAGCCTTCATGTACCGGGGCCAGATTTCATGGACCGAGTCTGGGTCGGCTCGGATCGCAATCCCCAGGTAATTCGTTCCCTGGGACAGCTTTTCCACAACGGTCGGCTGGCCGGCAGCGGGTACGTTTCCATTCTGCCCGTAGATCAGGGTATAGAACACTCCGCTGGAGCCTCTTTCGCGCCCAATCCCGAGTATTTCGACCCTGAGAACATCATCAAACTGGCAATAGAAGGCGGATGCAACGCTGTGGCCACAACCTATGGAGTACTTGGTAGCGTTGCGCGAAAGTACGCACATAAGATTCCCTTTCTGGTTAAGATCAATCATAACGATCTACTGCGGTATCCCAACCATTACGATCAGATCATGTTCGGCAATGTCGAAGAAGCCTGGAACCTGGGCGCCACAGCTGTAGGTGCCACCATATACTTTGGTTCCGAGGAATCCAGTCGCCAGATCATCAAAGTGGCGGAAGCCTTTCAACATGCCCATGAACTGGGGATGGCAACGGTACTCTGGTGCTATCTGCGAAACAACGAGTTCAAGAAAGACAAAGACTACCATACAGCTGCCGACCTCACAGGCCAGGCGAATCATCTGGGAGTTACCATCCAGGCAGATATCATCAAGCAGAAGCTGGCCACGAATAATGGCGGCTACAATGCCGTAAAATTTGGGAAAACCCATGAGAAGGTTTATAGCGAGCTTTCCTCAGACCATCCCATCGATCTGTGCCGCTACCAGGTCATGAACTGCTACGCTGGCCGAGCCGGTCTGATCAACTCTGGCGGAGAGTCTAAAGGTGCCAGCGATCTGGCTGATGCTGTTCGCACGGCCGTAATCAATAAGCGGGCTGGCGGCACAGGATTGATTTCTGGACGAAAAGCCTTCCAGCGCCCCATGAAAGAAGGCGTTGAGCTACTGCATGCGATTCAGGACGTTTATCTGAACAAAGATATCACTGTTGCCTGATTTCAGTCCAGAGTGAAAACGGAAAGCTCGGGACATTCGCCGAATGTCCTGGGCCGATATCCTGCTAATGATCAGGTCGTAAAGACCTGGGCCAGTTTTTCCATTATTGCCTCCCTCAGCTTTCCATGGGTTTCTTCCGCATTCTGCTCTTTCTTCTACCGCCTTCTTTGCGCCTCTCTACTCACTATATTCTCGCCAGGAACTTTCTGTTCGTTTCCCTAGCTGCCTGAGATCTCAACCCTGGGCCACCATCCCCTATGGAGCCGGCCCGGAAATGTGCTTTACTTCCGTTTCATAATAGTAGGTTTAAGTTATGTATTTATTCAGGTTGATAGTTATTGTTGCAGCAGTGCTTGTCACGGCTGCTTCCTGCGGAGACAGAGCCTACTCGGACATTCAATGGACCGAGGATGGAATTCAAGGATACCAGGAATTGGACCTGGAGAACCTCCGGCCTACCTCCTATTATTTGTTTAAGTACTCTTTCTGGGGTTCCCTGGAAGAGGTAAGAAGAATAGATAATCCAGAAAGCCCGGGTCTGGATCCTGCCAACTACTGGATCATCAGCCCGGCCGAAGAGGAGAATTTCTTCAATCGCATCGGGTTTGCCGGGCAGCCAGTTTCATACGACCAGGAGTGGAATCGGCTGGAAAAACGGAATGAAGAAGACGGAACCCAGAGACTTGTCTACTATACAGGCAAGAATCCGATGGCCGTGGCCTCGGATGCAATTAGCAAGGCTCATCGCTGGGACGGCAATCAATACAAGGTGTCTTCCGAGGGATTCGAAGGCTCCCCCATCACCGACATCATCCTGGGCATTCATGCGCAGCTCCATAAATTCGATGATCAGGGTCGAACCATAGAAACTAGCTATCTTGATGAGCAGGGAAGACCCATGACGCCATACCTGCCGATTCAATCCAGCACAGTCTATAGTTATGAAGGGGATTCCCCCTTTCCCAGCGCTCGGACCGCCCGGAATGCCGAAGGCGAACCGATGGAACTGGAAGGCGGCAACTGTTTCAAGATCAAACTGAGTTATGACGAAGCGGGCAACCTTTTGAGCGAAGAATGTCTTGGAAAAGAGGATGAAAAGCTCACGTTCTCTGAATACAGAACGTATCACAAGAAAGAAGGATCAATCACTGAATCCGGCACCTTTCTGATCAAATATATGGATTCTGAAGGAAAGGCTGCCCCCCATAGCAAGAAGGAACCCTACACGGAAAAGGAAATCCATGGTCTGGCTACAGATTCAGAGATTCGCATAGTCTACAGGAGCTCACTGGAACCGGACTCTCTGAAAATCACTGAAAAAAGAATTCAGCAACTTTCTCCGGGCCAGCCCACTGGCTATTCGTGCTGGAAACAGAATGAGCCTACTCTCTGTGACGAAGGCTATCATAAACTGGTGATGAAATACAGCGAGCAAGGCCGCCTGATTGAGTATAAGTCATTGAATACGGAAGGCAATCTAATGTTGCCCACAGACCAGGATGTGGCTCGCACTACGTTTGAATACGACTCTCTGGGTCGATTAACAAAGGTGCGAAAATTCGGATCAGATGATAAGCTTGCTCTGGCCGGCAAGGACAAGGTAGCGGGTAGAAATCTGGAGTACGAACCTACGGGGCATCGAATCAGCCGCGTCGTATTCATTGGTACGGATGAAAAGCCAGCTCTTCCTGACGAGCACAACTTCAGCGAAGTGCGCACCGAATATCAATCTGATAAGGTAGAAATACAATGCTACCTTGATCCCGAGGGGAATTCTGTGGCCCGCAATGATTCCGGGGCCCACTGCCATCAAATCGCTCTTACAGAGGATTTCCTGTTACAAGAAATACGATACTTGAATGAAAAGAAAGAACCTGTGAATCATAAGGATTTAAACATCCACATTGTGCGCTGGAAGCTGGATGATCGCTCCTGGCCGGTTGAGTCTCTTCACTTCGATACAGAAGAGAAACCGGCAGGCGCAGGACAGGTAAAAATCCATAAGATAGAGCGGGAATTCACAAACTTCGGACGACTTAAATCCGTGAGCTATTTCGATAAGGATGGAAAACCCGCCGTGGATGGATACAGGGCCCATCGCACAGAATACTCCTACGAAAAAGGCCGCATGAAAACGGTGAAGGATTACAATGTGGCAGGAAATGTGATCTACACCTTCAATTACTAATTCCTGAATCCAGACAAACCGGACGTTCAGCAATCACAAAGAGGCCGGGGCAGTTTAAAGCCCCAGCTGTTTCATTCGATAGAGCAATGCAGTACGTCCCATACCCAGGATTTCTGCTGCTCTGGTTCTGTTTCCATCTGTCTGGTCCAGAGCAGCCTGAATCACTCGTCGCGTGAACTCTTCAATCATCTCTCCCAGAGGCCTGTCAAAAACGAACTCTTCCCGGGATATCGCCTCCGAGTCAGCATCGCTGGCAGGGCCGGAGTCCAGAGACACCACAAACTCCGATGGCAGGTCTGAAAGTTCAATTAGAGCTCCATCGGTAGCTGCCAGAGTGCGAAGAAGAACATTTTCCAGTTGTCGGATATTTCCAGGCCAGGGATAGGCTTTCAAGGCCTGCATTGCAGGGCCGTCCACATCCGGCACCTCTCTACCCAGTTCCGCAGACATCTGTACGCGAAGGTGATCGATCAAAACCGGAATGTCTTCCTTTCGATCACGAAGAGGTGGTAGGTCAATGGAAAAGGCATTGATCCTGTAATAGAGATCTTCTCGAAAGATACCTTCCCGTATGCTATCGCGCAGATCCCGATTTGTAGCAAAAATGAATCGGCAATTGGCTCGAATTGTAAGGTTATCCCCCAGCCGACTGTATGTTCCATCCTGTAAGAGCCGAAGCAGCTTGGCCTGGAGCTCCATGGGCATTTCGCCAATTTCGTCGAAAAACAAAGTTCCATCACCGGCCTGCTCAGCCTTACCTATGCGATCGGATCGGGCATCGGTGAAAGCGCCCTTTACGTGACCAAATATCTCATCCTCCAGGAGATGCGAGGGGATGGCCGCGCAGTTAACCACGACGAACGGCCTTTCTGGTCGGTCGGTATCATGGATGAGCCGGGCCATTAGCTCTTTTCCCGTTCCCGTTTCGCCAGTAACCAGCACAGGACGATTACTGCCAGATGCTCGCTGCACACTATCGATGGCTGCATGCATCAAAGGACTTCTATAGATCAGGGTATGCTCATCCAGTTTCCGCCGATGTACTCGATTGTCGGCAAGGTATTCGGATAACCTTTCTGCTTCGGATTCCGCCCGTTTTCGCCTTTGTTCCAGATCTTGATAATAGACCTGGTTATGAAGAAACAGCGCCAGCGAAAGTCGCAAAGCTTCGATCAATGAAATCTCCTGGTGAAAATAGGGCGCCTGGTCTCTCTTCTCTCCCAGCGCGATGAGCCCCACCCATCGACCGTCGTAGAGTAAGGGGATCAAAAGCTTAAAGTGCTCCTCCTGCAAGAACTGAAATGCCTGATCCATTCTCTGAGCCAGTCTGGGATACCGCTTGCGAAATTCAGTGTCTGCCAGTGCAGGAACATCCAGTCCTTTTTCCAGAACGATGGTGCGATCGAGATAGGTAATCGCGGCAGCGTCCGTGGGCTGCGGTCCGCGAAATCTGCGAAACAGTTGCTCCAGAATCCTTCTTGCCTGAGTAGAAACTGGTCCCCGGTGAAACAATCGTAGAGATGCATTCCTATCAACGCATAGAATGAAGCCATTGCGAAAGTCGATGGCTCCATTGAGAGCTCGTAGTATTCGCTCCAGGGCAGGATGCAGGTATTCCCCTGCCTTTTGTCGTTCCGCGTGAAATAGAGAAGAGATAACATCTTCCACTCCTGGAGGGGCCGGAAACAGACGATGCCTCAAGGCCGGCTCTACGAATCGACCGTACAGTATTCCGAGAGCCGAAAGCACAATGAGCATTGTTGTATGAAACTCGGCGCCTTGCGCACCCAGGGTCTTCAACAAGTAGCCTACTGTCAGTCCCAGAAATACAGCCCCTGCAACAACTACGGAACCGGAAAGGGATAATCTGAGCCAGAATGTGCGAAGATCAAATAGACCATGAAAGAGAATAGAATAAATCAGAAGCGAAAGCAATACCAGGGTTGCTGGCGGCCCTATATTATCCAGGAAGAAATTCCCCATTAAAGGAAGGAACACAGAGCAAACGTAGACAAACAGTAGCGAAAGAAAAGTCCCGATGATCAATAATCGAATATGGGCTTTTTGCCGGTCATTACGAATGATAAACCTGTAGCGAAAAGCAAGGAGTCCAATCCCTCCCAGGACCAGGATCATGATCCAGGCGCTGGTTACCGGAAAGAGCGGGCCGTAATGAAATACAATCAAATCATCCACTACCTCTCGGTGGTGAATCCATTGCTCCAGAAAGAAGGCCGGAGCCACGGCCATGGATCCAAGAGATGCGAGCCAGAGCCGAGAGGACCTGTGTCTGGGTGCCCTTGGCTCATGAAGAAATTCGCATACCAGATAAAAGGCCAATCCAAGACCCAGGCTGGCCACACCGCCAATGGAAGGAATGAGAGGAATCTCCGTTCTATAGATGAAGATCAGCCATTTAGAGATGGAATTACAGAGTAGCCATACAATCAGGCAGATCAGCATGGCCATAAAAGCCCATTCCGTCTTGTTCTTGCCTATCTTTCTGGCCATTAATATCAACACTGGAATGAGCGCAGCAAAGGCCAGGGCATGGGCAGCCACCATTGTATGAATCCAGAACATTTTCCCCCCGATTCTGGCAGTATAATAGAAATACTTCTGATCTTGGTGTAGTCCGGACCCTTTGGCTGACAAGAGAATTGTAGCGTTCCATCGGACAAAGGCGGCGGAGATGCAGACTTATTTTCGCGGCCCGGACTCCCCGGAAAGGGGGCTGACTTCAGGGTGGCAACCTGTGTCAGATTTCCTGACAGGTCAAAACTACTGACGCCAGAGAAGCTGACAGTAGAGTACCGATCCCACCCTTTTCCCATCCGCCGGGGATGAGTCCGCTTTACCTGGCCTCTCCTCCGTAAGCACGGAAGAAGTAGACTGGAGGCGATTACCGGAATGTGAGCGACGCACAGAATGCCGCCAAAAGGCCGTTTCAGCGGTTCTCAGCCCTGTTTATGGCTTCTGTGGTCCCCAGGGGCCACCTCCACATAGGTGCGTAGGATGGCCCAGATGATCCTGAATACAGCAGAAAAGCGGAGATTCGATTTTTTTCGGATGCCCTGGCACGATGGTTGCATTTCCAGGCACAGCTACCTTCGGAATGGAGGAGCAAAATATAAACCGGCCTGGCCGGAATCATGCGAATACGGCCTACGCGGCCATGGAGAAGTTCAGGAGCCCAGAGGCTCCAGGGGGAAACGATGAAAAACTTATGGAAGCTAGCTGCGGTTGTGGCAATTGCCGCCTTTGCAGCTTGCAACAAATCTAATTCCACAGAAGACGCCGCTCTACTCAGCGTGCTTGCGCCTGCAGCGGAAGAGAATGAACGCAACGGAATGACACCAGCGACGAAAGCACCATCGCCGGAGACTTCGTCTGAAGATTCAGAACCAGCAGGGGAAGATAGCCCATCGGCACCAGTAGCACCCACTAACAGTGTTGTGACCAGTACTCAGAATTATGGTATGGTGGATCTACATACGCATCTAATGGGCCATCACCTGGGGGGAGGCGCCTGGCTTTTTGGCGATCCCACCAATTTCTATGGTGCAGGTGAAACGAATTGTGGCGGTAACCACGGATATCTGGATCTCACCGATATTCATCAAGCCATTGTGTCCGGAATGTTCGGCGCGATCAAAAACCTGAGCGGCGAAAATGTTGTGGGAAATGCCGATGATCTCAGCGGCATTTTCCAGGGCGATTGGCCGCTGTTTTTCAAAGATACGGACACCGGCAATCATTCCCAGGTGCGAAGTCAGGACTGGCCTATCTGGCATGGAATGGCACACCAGCAGATGTATCTACCATGGCTGGAGAATGCCATGCAGGATGGTTACAACCTGCAAGTGGCCTCCGCTGTTGAGTATTTCCCTTTCTGTATGGTGCTGGATCCCGATAACAAAGATCCGAATCTTACCTGTAACAGAAAAGAGCATGAGTGGCTTTCGCTTATTCGTCAGCTGGATGGAATCAAAGCAATGGCGGCCCTGAGCAACAACATTCATGTAGTCACCAGTCCTGCGCAGGCTCGTCAGGTGATTCAAAACGGCGGCCATGCGATTGTACTGGCAGTGGAGCTCAATGAAGCTCTGGGTACCCATCTTGATTATCAAAATGGAAATGGCCCATCCACCTACACCAGTATGGTGAATTATCATAAGCAAATAAAAGCGATCTATGGTATTGATCCCGGTTTGGCCAGTTGCACCGCCGATCCCGATGTCAGATCAGAATGTGCTGCTTTTAAGGCTCGCTATGACTGGCAATGGGGATTGGACAAGCTACATGAAGAGGGAGTTCGCTCCTTTCAGATGGTGGCCCACGCTCCCAACCGGTTCTCTGGCGAAGCCAATTTTCAGGCTGCCTATAACTTTCTCTATAACGTCAACACTGCTTTTGAGAAGGGAAAGGACCTATGCCTGTGTCGCAAGAATCGATGCGATAAGATCTCTAAGAAATATAAGCTCGTANAATCCGGGAAATGGTGCGATAGCCTGTTCTCCAATGACTATGTGCGAATCAACAATGGCAATTGGAGAGATGGAGACATCAGCCTCATCCGACTACAAAAATGGTTCGAGCTGGCCAAGTCCGGTGGAGCTCTGGATCCGCATTCCTGCTACAATGACGGAACAGAAACCGTGTGTCCGAATCCCATTGGGCTCACCAACGACGGACGAGAGCTTTTACATGCACTTCAGGAAAAAGGAATGCTCATCGACTTTGCTCATATCAGCCGCGCCGCCTGGAACGATGCGCTGGTAGGGTCCAATGCTCCGCTAGATGGAGCCAGTCGCATTCGAGCAAATTCGCAGCAAAAGTATCCAGTGCACGTAAGTCATGGCTGGCTACATCGAAGAATGCAGGGAAATGGATCGCATGCAGCCAACCATAAAGGTCATGAACGTGGACTCACAGACACCCAGCTCGCAAAATTGAAAGAAGTGCAGGGCATGGTAGGTCTTCGCACAGGTCCCGATCAAATGACACAGTATGTTGATGATCAGGGCAACACTCCAGCCGGTCCAGTAAACTGCGAAGGATCTACTTCCATGTTTGCTCAGGGTCTTGCCGATGCCGTAGACCATGGAATCCCTGTGGGCCTCGGCACTGATTTCAATACGCCTGCGAAGCAAGCTGCACCCAGGTTTCCTGTGGGCACCTACGGCTTGAACTTTAAGGATGAGTTCGAACAGGATCGATGTATGGGGCAGAATGCTCCCACTCAGCAATCCTCCGGTAACCAATATTTCGATGTGTATGGATTTGCACATGTTGGACTGGTAGGATATTTCCTGAAAGATATGGAGAACAATATTCAAAACTTCACACCCTACACGGATGCTCTCCGTAACTCAGCCGATCACTATCTGTGCATGTGGGAACGCTCCATGTGTATGGCCCAGACCGGCTATGAACAGCACGCCAGCTGTTCCGGATGCTCCTACAGCCCATGAGGCACTCCCTAACTGGCCTCCCCATAGTTTCTATGGGGAGGCATCTTATTTTCGGAGGTATGGCCCGTGGCCTCATTTAAAGGCAGACGTTGTTCACAGCCCCTGTACCGAATAAGGTCGATTCCGACGATTCGGTTCTCAAAAAGACAGCTTGCCATAGCTGTCCTTTGTTGTTTCTGGGCATGTTCTGGACTTCCCATTTTCGCGGAAGGACCTGGCTCGGATTCTCAGCGTTCCACGCCGGGGGAGATCAATTCCACAAGGGAAAGCGAATCCCAGATTTCCCCTACCATCGCCGAAGTTGGAGAAGCCCAGGCGAACCCAGATCCAGCGGATCCTTTCGCATTGAAAGGACAATGGGAGTACCGCAAGGGCTGGGATCCAGTTTGGCTGAAATCCAGTGAAAGGGACGGCTGGAAGAAGATCCAGCTTCCCGGAAACGTAACCAGTCGGCAGTCCCTTCTGAGCTTCTACGAAGGATGGGTCACTATTCGAAAGCCTCTGTCTCCGGAAATCAAGGCATTGATCGCAAGCCGAGCACCCGTAGCGTTCTATAGCGGCGAGGTAACCGATGTTGCATTGTTCTATGTAGGCCAGGAGAAAATCGGCCAGACGGGAACTATTAAACCCTACTCGTCCGGTGATCGCATTCCACTCTTAAAGGTACTGAATTTAAAATCGCAACCATTGGCTTCGGAAGAGAGTTCAGATTCTGCAGGTCCCCAATACATCACAATTGCACTTTATACGAACGGAAATTACCCACTGCGAGTCAGGGAAACAGAAATGGCCCTGGGCCCGGCGGATGAGATCCTGCGGCGATATTACACAGATGAAATTATTCATCTGCTATTGTTATCTTCCTATTTCCTTGTGGGCTTCTACCATCTGCTTCTATTTTCCCGTCGCCAATCCGAAAAGCACAACATCTTCTTTGGATTGTTCTGCATCGCGGCCGCCGGGATGTGGCTTAGTCAAACCGGCTTCATACGCCACTTCGCTATTCCCATCTGGCGAAACAGAGTGGAGCACCTGCTCCTCTTCAGTTTGCTGCCTCTTCTATTGCTTTTTCTTTCGCATCTATTCTACCGTAAATATAGCCGGTCCGCCCTGGCCATGGCCGGCCTGGGTGCATTGCTCGGCATTTCCACTATACTGGGACAGTTCCCCGTGGTTCGCCTCAGCCTTGAAATCTGGATGCTACTGGCGCTGCCTTTCTTGATCTACCTGGGCTACTATATCATTCGCGCGGCCCGGGAAGGAAACGTAGATGCAAGATACTTAACTCTGGGTACTTTGCTCCTGACAGCCGGAGCTCTTCATGATATTTTTCTGGAGGTCCGACTGATAGAAACAGGCATCGATCTGGCGCCCTATGCATTTGCCAGTTTTATTCTGGGAATTGCAATCATGCTGGCCAGTCGATTCATGGGATTACACAATCGAGTGGAACAGCTTAATGAAACTCTGGAAGCGAGGGTAGAAGAGCGCACTCAGCAGCTTAACCAGTCCTATGACAAATTGAGGCTGATCAAAGAGCGACAGGATGGCGATTACTTCCTCACTTCTCTTCTACTAACTCCCCTGTGGAGAAATGAGATTCATGAGAGCAGCCCGGTGCAAGCCGANATGCTCATCCGTCAGAAAAAGAAATTTGAATTCCGAAAATGGACCGGCGAAATTGGGGGCGACTACTGCTCGGTCCACACTATCAGTTTACTGGGCCGGGATTATACTCTCTTCGCCAATGGCGATGCCATGGGAAAATCCATGCAGGGCGCTGGCGGTGGTCTGGTNATGGGGACGGTCTTTCGCGCTCTAGTTCAACGTACCAGAAATGCAGCATCCGCAAGAAATCATTATCCGGAACAATGGCTGAAACAGTGCTTTCTGGAACTACAGAGCGTATTCGTCTCATTTGATGGAAGTATGATGATTTCCGCAGTCATTGGACTGGTGGACAATGATTCCGGCTTACTATACTACGCAAATTTTGAACATCCAAGACCGGTCTTACTTCGGAATGGCGCAGCATCGTTTACGGAAGAGCCCATCCATCCAAAGATTGGGATGGTAGACGGTTTCCCTGAGATTCAAATTTCCTGTATGCCCATGCAGCCCGGCGACATTCTCGTGGCTGGTTCCGATGGAAGAGATGACTGGCTATTCCAGGCTGAGGGGCGAACCGATCCGTTGATGAATGAGGACGAGCTGAAATTCTTACAGTTTGTTGAGCAGACACAGGCAGACCTTCCGGAAATTGAATCTAGAATTCGTAGCAACGGAGAAATCACGGATGATCTGAGTTTGCTCGCCATTCGATACAGTCCTGTACCCACCATACCCGACGGTTCAGCACTGAAAGCGGACGCAGGCTCCAGAAACGTGCAGGGAGCTTCGAGGCAGACCTTCAGTCCTGCGTCCAGTCTGAATGGCGCAAATGCCCATTCCTCGTTTTCTATAGCTGAGATCCACAAGTTCAATCCGGTGGATGAAAACCTGCTCTTTCGTGCTGCCCTGAAGCTAAAAAGGTCGGGTCAGCTAATTCATGCTACTGACCTGGCGGAAAGATGTCGTCTGCGGAACCCCCGNCACATTCGAAACCTCNTGAACCTGGCAGATATATACAGGCTGCGAGGAGAATGGGAACAATGCATCCGCTTGATTGGCTTGCTCGAGAAATGGGAACATCAAAGCCCGGAACTGGATCGACTAANAAGAATAACGGAACGATCTTCGGTATGAAGTAGGTCCACCGTGCGGGTAACCGGTGGGCCTGAATGGACCTTTTCTTCGCCTCTGACCGCAATCAGCAGCTTCGAATCCCGGGAAAACGGAAAGACTTCTAGAAACAGGCATAGTAGAATACTGGCTCATCCATGGTAAGGGAAAGGATGTTGCCCTGCCAGGAAGGACCTACGTCGTTTACAAGAAAAGGTACCGATTTTACAGGGCACTTAATTGCGTATTGNTTCATTCCCTGCACCAATAGGTACATACCGGTGCTGCCTGATGCTGCCGGACATTGCCAGCTAAGCAAAGTGGCCACGCAGGTCTCTACATCTCCTTTTTTAAGTAATCGGTCGGTTACCAGGGCACCCACACAGGGGCCTCCAGGTGGAAATGTTGTGGAACTTCCGGAGCTTTCGCGAAGGCATTGGGCCAGCTTGGCTGTTATTGCCTGGTTCATCTGACCAGCGGCATCGGCGGCATCCACGGTGTCTTCCCCGTCCACGCCAAATACTAGATTGGAACAGTTGGAGCAGAAAACAATTATCAATCCAAGAATTAGAATACGGATATAAGAAACTACAGGTCTACGGTAAGCGGTATTCGTGCTGCAAGACTCCGAACTACTTTGCATAGCGCAATCCACCTGGCTCATCATCCGAATCAAGAATTAATTCAAATACAACGCTCTGATCTCCTTCGCTCAATACTGAAATTAACCTGGAGGCTCTTGAATCCCTCCCGTTTCCAGGACCTAGAAGATGATAGCTGATCCCAGAGGGTCAGGGCACACCGTTCGTCGTAAACTCTTGAAAGTCGATGTTTCCAAACGTTGGATCGCCGGAAAGATCGGTACATCCTGAATCCGTAAGACCTGCATGCCCCTGGTAAGGACCTAGATTGGGTGTGTACAAACAGGCTTCGTTCCCCATACACATGGGTAAATCCCAGTCGGCATCAGTTTCCAGTGCGTAGGCATTTCGCAGAAATGTATATGTGCCGGAAGAGAAAGTATGAGTCACCGACATTGTGGGTAGCGTATCGGGACAGGCCAGCGCATTGCGAAACCCGGGGGATGGCGCGGTATTCACAAGCTGCCAGTCGAATTCACGGCAGCCAGTGAGTACAGTGCCATCGCATCGATCTCGATAAGAGTTAGCAGGATAAGCGGCAGGCACAGATAAAGAATTACCAATACCTGAAAAGTCATTGGCCACTGCAAACCAGTTGTTTCCGATAAGGTAGAGTCCGACGATTCCGTTGGGCCCAACGAACTGGTCGGCCAGATCAAAAGCGCTTATCACCGTATGATCTGAGGCACCTTCCGGAGAACAATCATCATCGTTAGCCATTCCTGATCCTGGTCCCACAGCAGTGCAACGGCCATCCTGGTCATCCGGTGCAATCCCGGCCCGTCCCGAATAAAGCACGCCTGAATAGAAATTACCGGTGCCGACCAGAGCCAGGACATCGGCACCACCATTGTCGGAAAGCCCGAGGTTCATTAGCTGACTGTTATCGCCTGGACTAATCCCGCCATTCTGATTGTTGATGGAAACAACGTTAACGACTGTGTTGCCACCGGATAGAACTGTACCTCGCAGATAGATGCCGGAGCCTCCATTGTTTGCCACCAGAAGATTCATAAACAGTGAGTTCTGAATGCCCTGGTCTACGTAGATCCCCGAACCATCGTTATTATGAATGAGAGAACGCGTAACCAGCATATCTCGCACCACCGACGGATTATTTCCACGGAAGAAAATCCCGGCCATGTTGTTGTAAGCACGAATTCGATCGAACCAGAGATGGTGACTATCAGCCGAATCAGCATAGACAGTGATTGCCGAACTGCTGGGGTTGTTAGCAATCATCATGTTACGAAAGAGCAAAGCACGATTGTTGATGAGTCTGACCTGTCCTGCGCTTCCGAATCCCGGATAGTTTGCCAACCTTGAGTTCTCGACGGTGATGAATGCAGAATCACGAATGAATATGCCAGATGAGGACCCTGTACCATCGATATGGCTCATGTTGGTCTCAATCCATACGAAGCGATGGTTGTTCACGCTGATCTGATGGGCTGCAACATTTGTTACCAGGGAAGTCCCTGGAGCAGTGACGAAAGATACATTGTCGCTCAATGCAGTGATTGATCCGGTCATGGTTACGTTACCCGTAGTTATATATACAACGTCAGCCGTATTCATGCTTATGCCGCCGGCTGGAACGGTTTGAATTGGATTACCCCACCAGGCGGTGGCCGGGGTACTGAATCCGTTGCTGACGCTTACATCGTTGGTTTGCCAGGTCTGTGTTCCAAAATTGATATACTGACGAAGGGAACTGGACCGGCGAAGGGTGTACATCTCCACAGGACCAGGACCCGGAGGATCGTAACAGGCCCATTCAAACCAGCCATTGGAATCGGAAGCGGTGAGCCCGGCGCAGTTTGTTTCGTTCAGGACCTGAACCTTTCTCAGCTCCCCACCGTGAAGACAGGATGTTATAAATCCTGTTTCGCTTCCATCGCACGGGGTTCCCGCTGCATCGTAGACAAAGTTTCCATCATTTCTTATATGTTGATTCCAGTTTGGTGCGGCTGCATACATTGGCTCCACCATGCCATTGGGCAAATCCAGGTTCCAGTTCAATGTGAGCAGATTTCCCGCTCGATCACGAACATCCACATCTACAACGCGCCCCAGTCCGGCACTCCAATTGGACATGGGAAATATCTGAATCGTATCATCTGTGTTCGAGGTGGTCGAGATTACCGGAGGTAAACTTGCTTCGGCATCCAGATCGCCTCCGCTAACCGCGATGGACCCGGTATCTATTTGCTCGCTCAGGCGAATATCTATGGCTCCGTTGTATGCGATGGAATCACCATTAGAAGTGCCACCGGCTACAATTGCAGGTGGCGTATCATCCCTCGTCAGAGTTGTAGTCTGACAGCCATAGAACCCGGCAAGATTTCGCTCGGCTACGGTAATGGTCTGTGTGCCTACGGGAATCATGGCAGCGGTCACTGTCACTGTATCGCCGGCTCCGGTGGTGGTTCCGCTGGTCATCAATGTTCCGGAGGTTCCCTGACAATCCGTGGCGCCATACCAGATAAAATAGTCCANGTTGGAACGATTCGAAGTCCAGGAAATGTCTGAGCTGTTATACGGGGCTCCCGCAGTGTTGCTGATAAATTCGCGTGTGGGTGCAGCGAGAGAGAGCACAGGCAGTGTTGCATCCACCGTATAATTACCAATGGCCAGAGCCGATCGATTCCCTGCTCTATCGATGGCAAGCACTTCGATTTGAGTGTTCCGAAGATCCGCTGCATTCAAGGGTCCGGCATACAGCGCGCCGGTAGTGGGGGTTCCGTCTGTGGTAACTGCAGGATCAAACGGATCGGCCGCCCCTGGAAGGGCCACATCCTGGATTGTGTAGACGGTAGCGTTGCATCCACTGGCCGGATCCGTGCAGGTAACGCTAACACTCTGTGCTGAAGCGAAAGTACCCGTGGTTACAGATAGGGTCACGGTAGGACTTACATCGTCCCGCACGATTGTAAAGCTGTTGGAGTCAAGTACATTGGAGAAGCCGTCCAGGATGCAGACATGGATCGTATTCGGTCCAGGTACAAGGTCGGTCTGATTGATCCCGCTGGTCTGCTGAACGCCGGTGGTGGTGGCACCGGAATTGTTAGTCCAGGTGCTGAGAGCTCCGGTACTACAATCGGCGCCAATCCGGATTTCGAAGTTTTCCGTGTACTCCGGGGTCCAATCGAATGTGGAAGTATTATGAGCCCCTCCCTGGGAACTGAGATAAGGCCGCTGGATATTATCGATGGTAACTGCGGTATCTTCGCACTGAACAAAAACCGTCGTTACATTGGCCAGCATGACTCCCGCTCCGGAAGACACAGTGCATTCCTGGTTGGTCGGAGAGTCTGTAATCTGGACGCTATAGGAACTGCCGGACGCATAGTTGCCAGGGAATTGAAATGGCCCATCCGAGTTGATTACTACGGTATCTGTGCCATTGGAAAGAGTCAGGGTACCATTCAGGCCCAGCACTTCTCCGCCGAGCTTGAGAGAGCCCTGCCCGGTTAAAAGGAGAAGCGGATCCTCTGGATAATCCTTAATGCAGAACGGTAGCGCCCACAGCATCGTGGTGGCCAGAGTTATACGGATGAGCTTTTGCGCTGTAATCATGCCAGAATTAAAGAAGAAAGTGCCCGATAGAGGCAGAATACTGAAAAAGCGGACGGAATAAGTCGCCCCTACAATAGACGTGCTTTAACAACCAATCAGACCTCCTTTTTTTGCATATTCGAAAACCAGCACGCAATTTCTTGCAGAATAGAGCAATTCCTGGGACGATAGACAGACGATAGACATTGCTTAAAAACGCCCCTGCCTGACAAAGATAAAGCGCCTATAGAAAGCCTGGACAGGGTTGAACGGGAGATTTAGGATTTCGACAATCCGCCAGGCATTTTTTGCTGCAATCTCTGGCAGGGCCCGATGACACACTGGAAAGCTACGCCGCTGGAGNCCAGGTCCGGCCATGAGGATTGCCCCGCTCCTGAAAACCTATGAGCCCACAGGCGGAGACCGACCATCCGGTCGAATTCGTCCTCCATCCAGAGAAAATGCTTGCCATTTCATGGCTAAAACACGTCCAATTGATTATGAAGCGTGAAACCTTAAAGGTAATTCGCGCGCAGGCGCGAAAACAAACCTTGCCACCGAACAAAATAAAACCGTCGGCCAAAACCTATAACAGGAAAGCCAAACATAAGGCCCGTCTGGAGCAAAACCAGCACGGGCCTTTTTCTTTGCCGGCAGCAGGTGGGTTTGCGAATTCATGGAAGCATACATCAGGCGATCGAGGATGCACCGGGGACCCCATTATCATCCGCGTAAAAAGGCGCCGTTTCACTTTCAGGTAGCGGTGGCACGGGCCTTCCCACGAATACGCGTACAGGGGATTTCCGGTCTGCTACATCATCACAGTGAAACAATATCGACTGACCATTGAATCCCATCCGGAGCGAACCTATGAACGCTGGCTCTTTCTGAGTCGCGGGAAAGGCCGCCCAAAACTTGCCATCGCTCCGTGGATGACCGGAACCATTAGCGCTCATCCTCACCATAGCGCCCATGATATTTCTATGGAAAGCAGTGCTCAGCTCCTGAAGCAGGAAGACTCCGNTACGTTGTACGTTATGGTTTTTCAGGTGCAGAGCCGCCAGGATCAAAGCGAAACAACCAGTCGGTGCTTTCGCATCGTCGAGAGCTCAAATGATCTCAAGGTAGAAGAAGCTCCTTTAGCCGAGGCACCTNAAGCGATGACGGTCATTTCCAGCATTTAGAAACAGGCGAAATATAAGATTCCACCGGTTTCGTACTCCCGGGAGGATACGGAAAGGATATGGCCCTGCAACGCAATTGCGAAAGGGTCATAGCCCGATTCATTTGCGATGCTGCTTCCCCGGCTTCGATTGTATCATCCCCTCCGATGCCGATCATGCAGGCCGAAAGAAGGATCAATTTGATGTAAGGAAAAAGCCAGATTTTNCTGGTAAGTGGTACTTTGCCTGCCAGGTTTTCATGATTGGTAGATCTTGATGTATGGATTCTTCGACTCGGAAGACAACCGGAAGCGTACTGAAAGCGATACTGAGGTTACTCAATCACTATTCTGGTTTCTGTTCGAACCATTAGTTCCGGATCCACCAGGTCGTATCGTTTTCCATCGATGATTAGAGTGCGAGACTCACCTGGTCCAGAATACAATCGTAGCTTATTTCTCAATACCTCATCCGGATAGAAACGAAACCTGTCTTGAAACCAGGCTGGCAGGGTCTTCCAGAGAGCTGAGATCGTTACAGGAGGACAGACACCCTTTAATNTGCGTTGTTGACCATCCACCTGAAGTTCGTAGGCACAGGGTCCCTGGCCAGTTTCTTCTGGCAATTCAGGGGGCCCGGTTAAACAACCGATGCAGATTAACCCGAGTCCGATTGAGTACAGGGTTTTCAGTACAGCGGTTCGCATAGATTTGCTTATGAAAGAAAACCGGGATTCAGCATCCCGGTAATTGGATCAGCGGTTTACAATCAATACGATTGCAATAACCAGATAGATGAAGGATGCTACAATAGAAAGTGCGATCCCCACCAGGGCCAGAATGCCTTGAATCTTGAAATAGCTGCCATACTCGTTGAGACTGGCCAGAGCATCTTCATGATTCTTTGTATGCAAATAATGCAGAACTCGGTCCGATGCTTTCATGGCTCGCAGGCCCATAAAAATCATGGGAATACCGATGGTNGCCGTGATGATTCCGAGACAATACAGGCAACCGCCGATTATAGTCATCACACCACAAAACTTCGCCCATTTGGCTCCGTTTTCGGCGTTCTTGATCATCATGGCAATGGGGCTTACGCTGTAGCCATAATCTGTATTTCCATAGGCAGGATGGGTTGAATGCATTTCAAAAACTCCTTCAGCTGGACTGAACCGCAGCGCCTTCCAGTGCGGGTAATGATCGCCTTATGGCATCATACTCTTCGGCCATGGAACGAATAATTTCACCAGCTGGCTGAACTGCTCCAATTTGAGAAACACCATGGCCTGCCGACCAGATATCTCTCCACCTTTTGTACTCGTCCTCATCGCCTGCAATTCTTGAGGGGGCATCTGCTTTTTCTACGCTCTTTTTCAGCCAGTTTGCAGGAATTCCAGATATTTCTGCAGTATACACAATATCATCGGCGGTAGACTCCACAATCATGTTTTTATAACCGTCCGCAGCCTGCGCCTCGGGAGTGGCAATCAGCCGAGTCCCCAGATAAACAGCGTCAGCACCCAGGGACAGAGAGGCAGCCATTTGTTTTCCGTCAGAGATGGCCCCGGCAGCAATTACCGGCAGATCCAGCTCGGCTTTCAGCTGAGGGATCAATGCATAGGGAGATATGTTACCGGCATGGCCGCCAGCCCCCTGGGCAACAGCGATCAGGGCATCGGCACCGGCTTTGGCCACCACCCTGGCATGACGGAGCGTAGTAACATCACAGAATACTTTGGCGCCCACTGCCTTGGCTTCCTGAACCACCGTTCTGGGCGAGCCCAGAGAAGTAATAATNAGCTCTACCTTTTCTTCCAGACAAACTTCGAACTGCCGAGGCCAGTTGGGATTATGGTCCTTATATAGGATAAGATTCACTCCTATGGGCTTATTTGTTCGGGAGCGAATCTCCTGAAGGCCATCCCGGAGTTGCTCGGTGGAACGATAGTTCAGGGCCGGAAAGCATCCAATACCACCTGCTTCGGAAACAGCTACCACCAGATCCGGATACGACACCAGAAACATGGGAGCCCCCAGAATAGGAAGATCGATACCCAGCATATCAGATATTCTAGTAGAAATGCGCATTAGAGGGGAATACCGAGCGCAGGTGGATCGCTGCAAGCGAAAAAAAGCCAATGCAATATGGCCGGTAACCNGCATCGCAGAATGANNACGAGAATTCTGCTGATTCTTTCCAATGTTTTATGANCTTTGCCTGGTACGGTCACCTGAAATACATAGATGCACCAATTCTGCAGGTGATACTGATTGGCCGGGCCATCGTAGTCTTAGAATATTGCTTTCAGGTACCCGCCAATCAAATAGGATATGGCATGTTCTCGGCTGCACAGCTCAAAACGATCCAGGAAATCATTACACTCGTTGTATTTGCTGTGTTCGCCGTTTTCTACCTGGGCGAATCATTTCGCTGGAATCATGGTCTGGGTTTTATATTTCTGACCCTGGCTGCATTCTTTATATTCTCCCCTGAAACGCTGGCTAAAACTCTATAGGGGTTTTCACCAGGGATGATCGCTTTGGTATGCATGTTCGAGACGGTACAATTCTATCAAAGATTCTGACAGTCATCGTTCCGTTCTTCATTGCCGGAATGCAGCGTCTTTTTACGCTAACCATCCGTAGAAAGTATTTGAACCGGGAAGCTCTACTCTCCATCAAAGAAAACAATCAGCCTTATATTCTTTCGGTGTGGCATGCCTGCGTGCTCTGGGCCCCTTTCTTTCATCGAAAGCATGGAATTCAGGCCATGGTATCCCCTTCCCGAGACGGTGAGCTTATCGCGAGGGTAGTAGAGTGGTCTGGTAATCATAGCGTGCGGGGAAGCAGCCGGCAAGGGGGAGCCAGGGCTCTTCGTGAATTATTGAGGCTACTGCGCCATGGACATCCGGCCTGTATTGTTCCCGATGGTCCCCTGGGTCCTGCCTTTGAGCTCAAACCAGGAATCCTGGCTCTGGCTCAGTCCACAGGAGTCGCNATTATTCCGTTTCATTATGAAGCCAATNCACAATGGGTAGCAAGGAGTGCCTGGGATAAGCACAGAATTCCTCGTCCTTTCAGCACAGTTTATTTGAGCTACGGGGAGCCAATCTATCTTGAAAAATCGTTGAGCGATGAGGAGTTTGCCCGGGCCGGGGAAAGAATTCAGGAAGCCATGATGGAAAATATGTATCGATGCCAGAAAGCCGCCGGTATTGAACCAGGCAGGGACACTTGATCTACGGCCTGCTATATTTTCTCTATTTTCTGGGTCATGGTTCTTATTTCTCCACTTTAAGCCCTTACATGCTAGAGCGGTTTGGGAGCGATGCAAGATTCGTCTTCCTTGCTGGCCAGATGGCTTTTCCCGCCGGGTACTTTATTGCGGGCTATCTATCGGACCGATTCCGTACCATTCGTGGACTTCTGGTTCCTATGGTCTTGCTTCATGCACCCTGCCAGTTTTTCCTCTACTGGCCCGAACTGGATCTGGCATCCGCAACAGTCCTGGGTGGAGTAACCAGATTCTTTTTCGCAGCGAACATGCAGCTGCTTACCATCGCAACGCTGGAGTCTCTGGAGCTTCGCGGTTTTTCCATCAGCCGTAGCGCCGGAACTCTGGGCTTCTTCGTAGTCCATATAGCTCTTTACACTCTGGAAACGCAGTTCCCCGGCTTGCTGGCTACCGAAGTATCGGCCAGCGGCACCGGAGGACGAGCCGGGTCGTTATTTCTATTGATTTTCGCTTTTGCCTGCTGCTTCGTGCAGAAGGAAAGACGTGCCGGAGACCAGTACTACTTTATGGAGGCATTCCGTGTTCTTCGCCACAGGCCTGTGGCGCTGTTCTTCGCAATCTCNTTTGTCTACTTCTCCGGNTATCAAACGGTAGACTACTATCTAGGAGGNTATCTGGACCAGAGATACGGAATGGCCGGAGTGTATGGAGGCTGGTGCCTGGCTACCCTGCTGGAGCTTCCCTTTCTACCACTGTGCGCTCGGATCCACGCCCGCTTTGGCGCCACTCCACTTTTCCTTGTGGGCACCGGAGCCGGTATTTTGCGATTCGGACTTTTTTATTGGGATTCTCTGGAACCTTTACCCGGACTCATTCTGACCCAGTTGCTGCATGGAATACATTTCACAGGTTACTACATGGGTACCATCTTTCGACTGCGGCATTTCTTCCCGGACCATCTGTACGGCACCGGTCAGGGACTCTTTATGGTTTTGGCCACTGCATCCGGTGCCCTTATTGGTGCGTACCTGGCTGGTCTACTTCNGGAAGTTGCTGGCCATGCCACGGATTCTTCTGTTGCAGGGCCTACTCGGTCTGCGGATCTACAGTACGGACCTGTATTTCTGGCATCCCTGGTTATCCATTCACTGGTTTTTTTTAGTTTCCTTCTGATGAGGGACCCGGAAAAAAGAAGCGGCTCCTGAAAAGGAATCGCTGGAGAAACCTTCAAGAATGAGACCCGGCTGGCGTAGAATCGCAAAATATACAGGATTGCTCTTCGGCCTCGTTCTGACCTACCAGATACTACTTCATCCCTCGGTGGTTCAGTATTTCATTCAGGAAGGCTTCCCCCTGATAACTCGCAGCCGGGTAACTCTGGATGTAAAACGTTCCAGCCTGCTTCATGGATTTCACTTCGAAAACCTGAACGTCGAAACGGAGACCGGAGATCCCATTGCCCGGATTCCGACTCTAAAGCTTACATGGTTTCTTCCCGGCCTTCTCGCCGGTCATGTTGGTATTCGCGAATTCGGTCTGTACGATGCAAAGATTTTCGTTACTGAGAAAGATGGCATCTGGAACCTGGATTATCTTTCCAGCGGCGAAGCAAAAGAGAAACCCAGGAGAGAAGAACGTCCGCCTCGAGAAGAAATCTATACATTTCTACCGTTAAAGCTCTATGCGAACATCGATATTCGCAATCTGCAATTTCATTACCATAGCGAAACCAATGGTCAGACTCTGGATTTGTCGGACCTGGACGTGCGACTGGCCCTCATCACCGAAACCTTTAACACCATTCCTTTGAATACAGATATTCTGGANTTATTCCAGACNNTGGTAGTGGCGGTAAACCCCTACGGGCCCGTGCGCGTGGCNTACGACAACGGGAACCACCTGGAAGGAGATCTAACTCTNAGCTTTCGCCTGTTCCGGCAAACGGTGGATGGGCAGGGAGTTTTTTCTTCGCTATTAAATGTGGATGCNACCGGACTTACCATGACTCGTCCGGGCTATGCTCCGGTTACACCTGGACTCATCGCACAGTATCAGACCTCATANAACGANGANGAAGATGCGTTATTGTTTCGCGATTTCAGCGTTAGCTACAATGGTCGTCAATGGCTATCATTCGAAGCGAAAGTAGCAGAAATGACCCAGGGGAAGCCTCGTCTCGATCTGTCCGTGCTACGCTCTGAGATTCTGCTGGATGAGCCCGGTCAGTTTCTGTCGCTACTGACCAACGGTTCCATTCGCCTGGCCGGGTACCTTTCTCTTTATCCCATTCAACTGGCGGGCCCCCTGGAGGAGCTGGAGTTCAGGCTCAATGCGGAAGGGAACGGTTTGTTGTTCCAGGGACCTGCGGGATACCATAGCGTTCCTCAGCTCAATATCCAGGCCGATGGAGCAATCAATCTCTATGAAACCCTGGGATTTCTTCAACCTCCCGAGGATTACGACCAGGAAAAGGAAANGGAGCGATTGGCCTACGGATTGGTGCACCGGCTGGACCTGCGAAATCTGTCCGGAGGCTACAACGGCGCTACGCTGCAAGCCACGGGAACCATACAGCCGGCTGAGGGAGTGGATGCCAGCGTTCGCATCAATGGCTTTAACCTGGGTCAATTCCTGGCACCTTATGTAACCGGAATAGCAGGGGCCGACGTTCAAGCGAAATCCACGGAGTCCTTCGATGAGCTGGATGTTTCCGGAACTGTAACGGTGTACGGAGGACGCTACTCGATTGGGCGATCTCGATCGGGAATCAACAATCTAACGCTGAATACCACCGGGAAACTTCTGTTCGAAGAGAAAACCACTCGCATATCCATCGCACAATTGAGTCTTCAAGGCACCAACGATGCAGGGCTTGGATTCTTAACCCTGGGTGGCACTGCAGAACTTGTATTCGGCGATGGATTCCAGTCCTATGACTCCACGGTAAATCGGCTGGCCATCAATTACGCACCGATGATGACAACTCTGCCGGCAAGGATCCGCTACCCCATCGCGCCGTACGGTGCCTATTTGAAGGATGGCCTGATCCTCAGTCTTCAATCCAGCGTTCAATCCAGCAAAGAAGGAACTTCCATCCAGGGGAACGGAAACCTCACTGTACCGGCCATCAGTAATGATGCTCTGAACCTTTCTGTAAATACGAATCTCTCGGAAGGGAGAATTGGTATTCCTATGCTGCGCATCGCGGGTCTGCGGGGAGCTCTCAATGCAACCCTTACTGGTTCCGTAAATACAGGCCAGACTGTGCAGCCCTATCTTCAATTTCGACTGAACCTGGCAAGAGAGCAGATGCTTCCAGTGCACGAAANTGTTTCCATCCAGGGAGGTGTTCAGGTAAATCTGGATATCAACCCCCAGGTAGCCACCGGGGGAATTTATATAAACGATCTGGATATTCAGGTAAATACAGGAAACTGTCAGAATCCGGATTCGCCAGCATGCCGAAGGCTACGTATAGAGAAGCTCAACTTGAATCTGCCCATCCGCCACAACATGGCTATGAAGGATCCGGTTCGGCTCTCGGATACATCCAGCGGGCTCGCTTTGACAGACACTGGCTTCAGGCAAGAGCCCAATTTCTCAGTTCGATTTGTTGCCTCCAGCCACACTCCTGGCGGCACCTACAAACCTGAGAGTTACTTCTATCTGGGCTCCCTGGATGCAAGCAAAGGCTACGGTATATCCGCTCGCATGGATTATAGAAGAAATGTATTCATGGTGGACTGGATCGATGCCCGGATCTTCAAACCCAGGGATGCAGAAACCGGCGAACTCTGGGTCCGAGATGGTACCATACAGGGACGTAGAATCTTTTTTAATGCAGCAGATCTCGCTCCTGCCCATATGGAGTACGCTGGCTTCTTACAAATCCATAATTTGAACCTGGCGCCCTTCTTTCCGGACTCGGACTCCAGCTTCGATGGAATCATCAGCGGGGATCTCTCTTTTTCCGGTAGAGATCTTTCTGATCCCATTCGAAATACAAATATGCGATTGTCAGTGTACCGCATCAGTGAAGAATTTACGGGATTTGCCGTTCGTTTGCTCATCCCCATCGATGCTCTGGCATTTGCGGTAAATAATACCCTGGAAATTCCTGCCATTCAGGTGGAATTGAAAGGTGGCTTGATCTATACATCGGTGAAGGTAAAAAGGCCCTCATTGCTATCCCTTTCCGTGCTGGTTCGTCCCTCGGAAGAAGAGATTCGTCAGGAAAGGATTCCTCTGGCCGAGTTCCTGGAAAGGGCCCGAACGGAGTCCAGTCGCTTCACCCGGGAAGCAGCGGGCAGCCAGGAATGATTGTATGATACAAAGGTTTCGCACAGTAACTCTCAATTTACTTATAGTCGGCGCTCTCGTAGTCTTCCTGACCGGAGCCTGCTCCTCCACAACAACTCCCAGAGTATTAACACCGGCNACAGACTTCCTCACCGACCAACTGGGCAAATGCACCGTGGTGAGCGTGGATTTGCCGCCCATTACACTAACTCCTGCCCGAACGGCCGCAGAGCGTCAGCTCATTGGAGAGGAAAAGGAACTGGTACAGGACGGATGGCTGGTGGCTTCTTCCTCGGCTTTACCGGCGGGCACAGAGGAGCTCTCCGGTTACTCCTCTGAAATTCGCCATGAATATCGAATCCTGGAGTTCTATTCTGACATTGTCCAACGCTACAGAAATATGGGCATCCTGGGGGAGTCCTACGATGGAAGAGTTATGAGAACGCCGGTAGCTTACAGACAGGACATTTCCGCAGANAGCCTGCAGAAAGCGATTACAGCGGCGGACCAGACCAACCGGTCTCGCAGAGCCATTTACGCTTATCTTGCAAGGATCCAACCAAGAGAGGCAGAAGCATTCCTTCGTTCCTTTTACTATCGAACTCGCAGTGGCGAATGGATCCGGAACCCCGTAGGAGCCTGGGTTCGTAAATGAATCGCATTCAAANCTATCTTACATTCGCACTTCTCGTTTTCCTGGGCACTCAATGCGCCTCGGTAAAGACCATTCAGCCCCCGCGATTCGACTACAATCGATTGATTAGCAAATTTCTGGAAACCAATCCGGAAGGGCACTTTCCACTAACCGTTCAAAGAGGCAATAATACCGACCCCTCTGCATCCAACAATGGCTTTCTTTTCTACGCGTCCGATGTAGACGGCTCCTCCGATATCTGGATGCGCGATTTGAGCAGCACGGTGAATGTACCCGTAGTTCGCCATCCAGCCGAACAGACAGATCCTTACATCACTCCTGACGGAGCAATACTGGCTTATGTTTCCTTCGAACTGGATGCCGGCGGCGATCTAAGAATCGTTGCGCTGGAGCCAGAGACTGTAGTGGAGGCGGCACTGCTGGGAGAGGATCCTCCCAATCTCTGGGCAGCATCCATAAACCTTTCCCGTTATCTGGACAGTGTAGGCGAAAAGCTGGGACCAGGATGCAAGGGTAGCTTCTCCGAAAGGGATCCGGTTCTTTCTCCTGAGGGCGATACGATCTACTTCGTAAGCGATCGCTGCAATCCCGGAGTGTACAGAATCTGGTCACTGGAACTGGAAGAGCAGGAAAGTGAAGCCCTGCCGAAACCAATTNCAGAAGAGAATTCGCTTCAGCCAAGTATCTCTGAAGACGGCAATTACCTGACATATCTGATTCNCACAAGCGATTCGCCTCATGTAGAAATTCTGAATCGGCAAAGTGGTACCAGGCACCGGGTACCGCTGGAAGTGGGTCCGGCCTCTCAGCCCTACCTTTACTTTCGCCCCTCGATATCACGAGACGGACAAACGCTTTATTATGGAGTTATTCGCGAAGATACGAATCGCAATGGAATCCTGGATCAAGCAGACCGGGCCTCTGTGGCGGGCATTGATGTTAAGGATGTAATCAGCAATCGGCCGGTGCCAGAACGATACCGACTTATTGAAAGCAGCGTCCCCATCTATTCTCTGGCCTTCTCTGGATTCGAGCAGGGAACAATTTTGTATGCCGCTGATCTCTACAATACGGTAAACATTTACGTTACTCCCCGGTCCGGGATGATTCCGGGACAGCCGAGGGTGGACCAGCAATATGCTGTGGTGGAGGATTTCCGAGATTATCCGGATCGATACGCCCTGGCTCTGGAAGCAGTGCGGTTGTATCATTCCGAATCCCCCCATTTCTTTCTTTTTGAAGGAAAAGCACTATTTCGCCTGCGAAATGCTCTTCAGAAATCCGGGGCNCGGGATGAAGTAGCTTCTGTCGATAGAAGAATTCAGCGTGCAGAGAAAGAGAATCCCATGGTAGCACTGGACCGGCAGCTGTATTCCGTGCCCCAGGGAGCCGGCACTCGAGCGGCCATTCTTCAAGGAGCAGTGGAATCTATTCCTCGACAGTTTGAGGGAAAAAAGAGCGAACTGAGTCGGGCGTATCTGCTGGAAGAATTGGCCCGGGCCCAGAAAGAAACCGGAAATTCTCAGGGAGCTCTATACACGCTGCAACGCCTGAATAAGGAGTATCCGGATTATTTTCGCACTTTTGAAGCTTCGGTGCTCCAGGGTCAGCTGGCGCTTTCGCTTNAAAGGACCATTCCCGATATTTTTCGCACACTCCTCAATAACCCGGAACTTCCGCAAGCCCTGCGAGAACAGATCCTGGCTTCCATTTTTAATGAGTTCGAAGGAATGCTACCCGCGAACGGATTGGCTTCTCTGGATCGATTGTTGCCCGAAGAACAGAAATCCATCCAATCAGCTCTGCTTATCACAAAAGGCCGGCTGCTACACAATGATCGCCAGTACGAAGAAGCAGTAAAAGTCAGTCAAAAAGGTCTGGAAGGGGTCCCGGAGAAAACCGGCCTGTTTTTGCGGGGATGGCAGACCATCGCTTTTGCGGAGGAAGCTCTGCAGAACACAACGGCAGCCTACAGCGCCAAACTACAGTATGGCGGATCTTACACCCCGGACTCCGGTGTAGAAATATCTGCGCAGGAATTTCAAGGAATCGTAGAGGATTCCGAGCAGTTAATTCGAACCTACCGCGATACCGCTCGCTCCATCTATTCGGATCTTGAAGAAAGAAGTGAACGGCGCTTCGGAGTGGGCCTGGCGGTGGTGGATTTTGATCTCAGCCGCGAAAGCCTGGCACTGAAGCTCAGCGACCGAGAGGTCTTGCGCGACTTCTGCGCGCCCAACTCATCGGCAATGCCTTTACTTCGAAGCCTGGGTATTCCGGATTATCTTAGGCAATATCAGGATTTCTGTGGAAGCAACCAGGCTTTCTTCTCTGGCAAGACCGTGGACCTTCCTTTCCGCGATGCCCAGGTGGCCGCGGANCTCCTGTATCTGTCCAGCTATGCGAATGCGAATAGCATGAACATTCTGTTCCTGTTTGTGAAGAAGGCCGACCTTTTTCCTGCCCTGTACAAACGCAAAGCCGTATTCTTCCACAGGATGAAAGTAGATCTTTCGGTAGAAAGGAATCAGAAACGATTATCCTGGGAAAGACAGAAGATCGAATTGGACCCTACGGCTCCACTTACGGATTTACTGAGCGAAGGAGATCCTTTCGAAGCTCGAATCTTTAATGAAGTAGTGTACGGTTACAGGTACGCGGCTCCGGAAGCCCGACAGTTCTTCGATCACTCCCTGCTCTACGGATATGCTTACGCTCTGGTTCAGAAATCGGTGGAGCGAGAACAGTTCTACGATAGCCTGCTACGCGAAGGAGAAAGCCTGAGCAATGCCTTTTTGCGAGAAAAGAAAGAAGCNGTNCTTCATGATCTAAAGGAAGCCGAATACCAGCTCCAGTACATTCTGTATGTGGAACCGGACAATGTAGACGCCTACCTGCTTTTGGGCTGGCTTTACCAGTATGTGGATGAACGACGAGAATCTAGACTTCTTATCGAACCGGACTTCATCGAACAAACCTTTCGAACGGTGACAGGAGCCAGACCGGCCGAATACCAGGATGGAGCTTACTACCGCGATCTCTACGTTGCCTATTTTCCGGATCGTCTCTACGAGAAGAACATTGAACTATATAACCAGGCCCTTACCCGACTTGGCACGGAAGCAGATCCCGTAAGTCGGGCTCTGCTCAATCTAAACCTGGCGAATAACCATTTCAAATTATTGAACTTCAAACGGGCATCTGAACATTACAAAGCGGTGGATCAGCTCAAAGAGAAGAGCTCCCATCGCGTTTTTTCCGGTTATCTGCAGGAAGCGCTCTACTACTTTAATCGAGGCCGCTCCGCCTACTACGAAGGGGATGTCCTTCGCGCAGCGGAGGACCTGGAAGTTGCAAGGCAGATCTTCGAAAAAAATGAGTACAGTCCTTTCTTCCAGCGCTACACAGAATTGAAGTTCCGCACTTCGGGGAAGGACTATCCTGCCTATCTGGATCGCTTGCTGGCAGAAACAGAACAGAAGCTACTCCGCAGCCGCTACAGGCTGGCTCTGATTTCTTCGCTCCGAGGACTTGCTTTGAGCGAAGCAGGGCGATACCGGGAAGCCATTTCCTCCTACAGGGAAGCGGAATACATTCTCTATCGCCAGAAGCCCCAGGTGCCGGATGGAGTGGCCCGATCCGGTTTGTTAAACTTTATGGCCATGAGCTATCAGTCGGCTGGTATGTACTCCGCTTCCGATGCCTCTGCAGAGCTAGCCGAGAAAGTCAGTCTGAACCGCGGTCTGGATCGTGAGGACAGCCGATACCAGCCCCAGACCATTGGCGGACGAGCCCTGGACTGNNTNCTTGGCTATGGCGAAGACTTTTCGGTCATAGGGGAAGGACGAACTCCTTATGGCTTTTCCAGTTTAAGACAGTATGAACTCTCTCTGGGAATTCAGCTTGAGAATGCCGTTTTACTCGGAGACCTGGATCGCGCCCTTGAGCTAATCCAGAAGCGAAGAGATGTATTCGAATCCGAAGACGGCGATGTAATCCTTGGTAAGCGCGGNATCCTTTCCTCTGAAAACCAGAAGGCTTTGAATCTTGTGAACCTTCAGCGTTTCGAAGAAGCCCATGAAGTGTTCCAGGAGGCTGCTGAGAAGGCGCTGGATTGGAATTTTCTGGATAGCTTTTTCACTAACTTCAAGAATTCCTACGTAGTACTGTTCATGGCTGCGGAGGCCGGGGATTCCTATGCGAGCATCGATCGCCTGACAGAATCTCTTGATGTTCTGCGCAGTCAACAGGAGAGATACCGCGAAGAAGTAAAACAGGACTACATTGCAGAGAAAGAAACCGAAGATCCTGATTTCTCCTACGAAGAAAGACGGGATGACCCGGTGGTGGAGCAGCGAGTCAACCAGCGAGTAGTGGACTTTCTTGTTCTAGAAGGACAGACCTACTACTATATTGCGCTTAAGCAATCCTCGGACGACGTCAGTAATGCCCGGCAATCNGCCGCCCGGGCAGAGCAACTTTTTTCTGATGCATTAAAAGCCNTGGCCGCCCGAGGTCAGGTTCCGGGGTTTCAGGCCATGCGGGCTCGCCTTAACCTGGCTCGCACAAAGCTTCTACTGGGCAAGGCCAGCGAAGCCATCAATGAGCTGAGAGATCTGGCAGACGATACATATGAATACAATGCCCTGCGAGAATACTGGGCGACCTATCGCACACTGGGCGACGCTTTCGCCTCGCAGAAAAATCACACAGAAGCTGCCAGGAATTACGATAAGTCCCTGAGCATACTAAAGGAATTTCCCGACCTCCGGGACCGGGTATCCAGTCGGCTTCCAGATTATTTCGAAAGGCTTGCTCGTTTCTATATCAGTCAGGGACGCCTGCGCAGAGCAATGGAAATCCTGGAACTGAAAAGACAGACCTATCTACAGAATCAATTTCTGCGGTATCCACTGAAGCTTGCCAACAGCATTGAGGACGAACAACACCGAGTCATGCTCAATATTCTGAGCACGCTTTCTCGCAGTTCACGGCAGGAATCCATACTCAGACTTGAGCATAAGAATTTCGATAGNGTGGCCCGCTACAATCAGGAGCTTCGCAATGAATTGCAATATGTGCAGCGAAGCCTGGCCCAGGCAAGACCTTTGCTGGAGCCTTTCCTGTTGCTCAACGAATCGATTTCCAGGCCTTCGNCCGGAACTGTACTGATTCAGTTTTTTGTGAATCATCCGGGCGGAGGCTGTCTGGTGTTCGACAAGGATCTCTCGTTCCAACCCTACGAAAACCAGGATGTAGACCAGTTTCTGGAGAAATGTCTGCCGGCTGAGGCGAATAANCTGGTCATTGTTCCCGATCATACCTCCTTTTCCTGGGATTTGCACCAGAGGATCCCGGAGCTACGAAAGGACCTTCCTGCCCCGGTGTTTACAAGCACAGCCCGGGATCTTGAGGATTTCGTAGGCTTTATTGAGCCTCAAGATCTTCGTGGCAGAAAACCGGAGCGAAACATCTGGAATGCAGGATCTGCACCGGTCACTCGGAGTAATCATTTAAGCTATAAATCCACGCCGGCATTTGAGCTCTTCGCGGGTAGAAAGGATCCCGGCTACGATTTACGCAAGGCTATCCAGAATCCGCAGTCCGCTGCCATCCTGTTTCTGGAGCCGGATGAAACCAATCCGATGGAGCGGTTTCAGTCCATCCGCAACGCATACGAAGTCTTTCGTGCTTCCGGCGGTTCCACTGTGGCCGTAGTGGAAGGAGATCAGTATCAGGAAATAGTTTCCCTTGCGGGCAAGGACTCTTATGCAAAGACAGGGGCACCAATCTTTGGAGTATCAGGCTTCAATGCGGAATCCGTGGCGCCACAGATTTTGCAGGATGCGCGAAACTCCGAGGAGAAGGCACAGAGCGCATTGGAACAGAATCGCAACGAAGAGGCTTCTTATCTGGCGTCGCGAGCTCTTTCCTTGAGACAGCTTCTGGCGAATCCGGATGGCCTGGAAGCTGCAGGCATCTTGAACCGTTCCCTGGCCCGGCTTACTTCGCAGGACGGACTATTCTTTTTTCCCCAATCTCTGGAAATGGTCCAGGATCCCAACGATGCGCTTCTACTCTATTCGGAGCGAATTCGCGGCCTCTACGAAGCGGGACAAATAGAAGAAGGCAACAAGCTTTCCCAGGAATTCTCCAGAGCATACCCGGAGTTGGCAGGGTCCATGATCAATCGGCTACGGAACTATCTGGCCCTGGCTATACTGGAAAACTCGGATAAGCCCGCCACAGATCTGCAAGAAGCCCGACTTTCAGCAGATGGACTGGAGAGCTATCTGCAAAGTTCTGAAGATCGAAGACAGGCTGCCAACCATATGATCCAGCATGGAGCCACAGAACGTGTGCAAACCATGCTGCAAAACGAATATGGACCGGCCAGTCAGGCCTATGCAGGCGAAGCCCTNATCCAGGGAGCGCTGTTGCATAAGAATGACTTTCGCATTCCTCCTTCCGTTCGCACAGACACTAGCTTTCTTCTGGTAGAATCGCTGGCCGGGCGCTGGAAGTTCTTTGATGATCTTGTTGCGAATCTCCCTCCTACCAGACCGGAGGAGAAAGGCGAGCATCGAAAACAACTGCTGGTTCAATGGAAGAACAGCCGCACCGGTAAACCTATTTCCTTTGAGCAGCTACGCTGCATACCTGTGAAGGAAGAGGATTTGTCGGCTGCAAATGCCTTCACAGCCATTCAAGAGGCACTTCCGGACGGTGAACAGTTGACCGGACTGGTAGGTCTTTCCGGCGAATCAGAAACCAGCTGCCTGCACCTGGCCAGCGAAGACCGAGCTTTAATGTTCCATCTCTTGATTGAGTCTGTGGATGTTGATCCCGGATTGCAGATTGCTGGCATGCTTATGGACTTGATCATTGCAGAGTCAGCTCATTCCCGGGCCAGAGCTTCGTGGTTTGCCCTGGTAGCCTCAGAAGCCTATTTGAACAAGATGGATGCCGATACAGGCTATAGATTCTATGAAAAGCATCTTGAATTTCGCAAGGGCAGTCTGGAAAGCGATGATGTAAAGCGCGGCNGGCTTGCTGTCTGGTATCGACTATACGACAAGCCTATTTCTGACCCATTGCTGGGGGAGTTTATGTCTGTGGGCGCGGTGAGGAAAATGGCTGACATGCTCATCGGCCTGCCCGGCGCCCCGGATCGCAGGGATTATCAGAAGATCGTTCGCGAGCTGGAAAAAGGTACTGGCATACCGGATGTCCAGCGAGAACGAAGCATCGCTCTGGATTTGTTGAAGCGAAGAGCCATCCAGGACAGCAACTGGAAAACACTGGCTAACCTGGAGTTCTATCAGGACACAATCCTGGGTAAAGACGGCGATTTACCGCCCATGCAGGATATCGTGGGCATGATTATTCGCACCATACCGAAGAATCAGACTCTCACTGTATTGATCGATGCCGGGGATCGCTTCTATTCCGTAATCCTGTCTTCCGGTGGCCTGGAGAAAAAGGATCTGGGAGCCAACGCAAGGGAAATGCGCGCCAATCTTGAAGAGTTCAAGCGACGCATTCGCAACAGACAGCCCCATGATCAGCTGGCCACAACCCTGTCCGACTTCTATCGCTCCATACTACCGGGCCGCACCGATGTTCCTCACTACTACTGGTTTCCCACGGCTCATGCTCTGGCCCCGATTATTCCGCGGACCGGAGACCAGCTCTTTCAAGTGCTGGATCCGTCTACCATCGCTGGCGCGGCGCCCTTTACAGGCACTCTCGCCCTAAAAGGCAATTTTCGAATCACTGTGGGTGGACGTCCTGGAGGATACCCTGGTTTNAGCAACAATCTGATTGGGCGAGTCCAGGACATGGAGATGAATGCCCTGGAGAATACCAGCGTCGGATCACCCTCCATCTATCATCATTTTTCAGGCAGTCCCCATCTTCCGCTCTATACGAATCGAGGATTGCCCTATTTTCTTTCGGACACTTATCTGGTAGATTTGGATCGTCGGCAGCTCAGGGATTTCTTAATTCGCCTGGGAGAGAACACGGATGCACCGGGTTTGATCAGCATTGTCCGGCCTACAGGAACGGGCCATCCTTTCTTTGTGAAACACTTCTATGATCGTGCATTACCGGAAAGTAGCCTTCATCAACGTTACGTCCATGCATTTGCTCTTATGATTCGGGATATCCAGTTCACCGAGGCGGTGTACGGCTATCGTCTGGTTACATCTCGCTGGATTCAGCCTTCTCAGTAATCGATTTCCAGTTCTTTGATTTTTTTATCCAGTGTATTTCGATTGATCCCTAAGAATCGCGCGGCCCGAGTCTTCGTATAACGAAACTTTTTCAGGGCCATGACGATAAGTCTGCGCTCCACTTCTGAGATCACTGTTTCGTAGACTTTACCTTCCATGTTATCCATTTCCTCTTCCGAAACCAGAGCAGCCATGGCGGATCGAGGCTCAGGAGCGGCTTCGGCCGATTCCTCGGCTTCCGAAGGCACAATTTCCGGTTCCGCAGGGCTCTGCTCCACAGAAAAGGGAAGAGTAATATCGGTGAAGTCATCCACATCCAGAATTGAGTTTTGAGCCATGACCACTGCTCGCTCAATTACATTTTCCAGCTCCCGCACATTACCCGGCCAATCATGGTTTTCCAGCATGCGCATCGCTTCATGCGATATACCGGTAATCTTCTTTTCGTTTTCCTTGTTATACTTTTCAATAAAGTGATGCACAAGTAGAACTATGTCTTCTCTGCGATCCTGGAGAGCAGGAATCCTGAGGTTAATAACGTTGAGCCGATAATAAAGGTCTGCTCTGAACTGTTTCTGAGCAATTAACTCTTCTAGTTCTGCATTTGTGGCCGCGATGACACGAATATCCACCTGTCGCGTACGGCCTCCCACTGGCTCAATTTCTCTTTCCTGAAGCACTCTTAACAGTTTAGACTGAAGATTTAAGTCCATCTCCCCGATCTCGTCCAGGAAAATGGTCCCTCCATCGGCCACTTCGAACTTACCTTTTTTGTCCCCTACGGCGCCAGTAAAGGCTCCTTTGCGATGCCCAAACAGCTCGCTTTCAAGAAGGTTCTCCGGTATTGCAGCACAGTTGATTTTAATAAAGGGCTTTTCTCTCCTGGGACTGTTGTAATGAATTGCGCTGGCAATGAGCTCTTTTCCGGTTCCCGATTCGCCGGTGAGAAGTACAGAAGCGCGAGAGTCTGCGATGATTCGCACCTTTTCGAAGAGCCTTAGCATGGATGAAGAACGACCAATCAAGCTACCGAACTGGTACCGGCTGGAAAGCTCCTGCTTTAGCTTCAGGTTTTCGCTGGTAATAACCCTGGTCTCTTCCTGAACCAGCTTCTGAATCGTAATAGCCTGGGAAATGATGGAGCCTAGAATTTCCAGGAACTCCAGAACTGATTCCGGATCCACTCCGGTTTGTGGATGAGTAAAGGTACTGAATACACCCACGACTTCTGTACCGGAAAAAATCGGACAACAAAAATAGCCCATGTCGCCGCTTTCAGGCACAGTCTTCATGCGATTCAAGAATCCTGGCTCATTCTTAACGCTGGGAATAAAGATCGCCTTTTTGCTCTGGAATACTCCTCCAGTAATACCTTCCCCGGAACTATAGGTAATGGTCTGAGACTCTCGCTCATCCAGCCCGCTGGCCGCTGCAATTTTTAGAAGACCATCCTCGGAATTGTAGAGGAAAAGGGTACTTCGATTGAGACGAAATGCCTTCTCCGTAATATTCATGATTTCACGGAAGACTTCAGTCAATTTCAGAGAGTGCGATACTACCCGAGAAATCTCCATCATCACTTGATGGAATCGGTCTCGGATCTTGAGCAGACGATTGTCTTCCAGACGAACAAAGATCTGAGCCGCCAGGTTGGACATAATCCTGAGGAAGTCTGCATCCTCCTGGGTAAAGGCTCCATCGCGACGGGCATCGACGGAAAGCACGCCTATAAGATCACCTCGGGCGATCATTGGAACGGCAAGCTCGGATTGCAGATCCTCTTTCAGTCGAATATAGTCCTGCTCTTCGTTGGCATTACCCACCAACCGGTATTGCCCCTCACGAGCCACCCAGCCGGTAACTCCTTCTCCCAGTTTCAGGCGTAGCTTGCCCCCTACGAGATTGAGTCCTCGAACGACCCGGGCCTCCAGATATTCTCCGGAGGAATCCAGAAGCATAATGCTTCCCGAATCCGCTTCCGTTGCCTGAATACAGTCAGAAAGAAGCCCATCCAGAATTTCCTCTGGATCCTCAATGCGACTCATGGCAGAGGTAATTTCTTCAATAAAGTGCGCTGCCAGGTCTGTGATCTTTACGGTCATGTGCCCTCTTTTAAGACATTCTGCCGACAACATAGACATTCCGATCGATGACGACACCTCCGCTACGACCAAATTGCCCAGGATTTAAACAAATCGATGCCTTTTTGTATATAGTATAGCGTATTTCATGCCAGGCCCGGCAAAAAATCGTCAGTTTTTGTCCGTAATGGAAAAATAGATGAAATGCACGGACAGTCCCCGGTTTCCTGGGGGAAGCAGCATTCAAACTGTGACTGCTGATTAGAATCCCGAAGATGAACTGCTTCTGACTTGATTTGCCGGGATGAATCCTCACTGGATCGTGGATCATGTTCTTTTATCTGTCCAAGTTCTTTACCTTGATTTTCAGCCTTTATCCGGCGGCGTACTTTCTTTTATTCTTCCTGGGCTGGAGAGCTACAAAAGGAACCAAACGCAAGAAATCCAGAAAGCTATTCATTCTGGGCTTCCTGCTCTTTGGATGGATGTCCACAGATGTTTGCGCGGACTGGATTCTAGGCTCCCTGGAAGACAAACATCCCTATGTATCGCTGGAGAGCTTACAGCCCGCCGATGGCATTATCATTCTGGGTGGCATGATGGACCCGGTGGCCCAGCGAGGTGCTGTTCCCGAGTTTACAGATGGGGCCAACCGTCTATTCGCAGGATTACATCTGCTGAACGCCAATAAGGCGCCTGCCATGATTCTCTCGGGGGGTAGCGGCCTGATTTTCCAGGGAGGCCCGGCCGAGGCGACTCTGCTTCGGGATTGGCTCATTGACCAGGGGATGGCTACCGAGAACCAGATCATCGCCGAAGCAGACTCCAGAAACACTGCTGAGAATGCAATGAATAGCGCCGACATAGCCAGAAAGCTGGGCTGGAAAAGGGTCTATCTAGTTACATCTGCATTTCATATGCCCAGATCTGTGGCTGTATTTCAAAAACTCACCGACCTGGAAGTGAGGCCCTACCCCACAGACTATCGATCCTCCACTTTCTTCGCAGGCCCGGAAGCGCTGTTCCCTTCGGCTCATGGCATCCAGAAGACCTGGATAGGACTCAAGGAATACATAGGCACTTTTGCCTACAAAATCAAGGGCTACATCTAGTTTCAGACCCAGGGAAAAAGAAAGAACCGAATGCCATAATTGGTCGATGTCCAATAGGAGGGGTCTTCTGTAGACTTCTCTATAGCGAATTAGGACAGGAGCGGACATGGCTGCCCAGAACCGAAAGTATCCAGAGGACCACTTTCCTCATAGCTTTGAGATCATAATTTTAATTTTGATCTTTCTGGCTATTTGTCACCTTTGTATTGAGGAACTTGCCATTCTGCTGGCCTGGGATGCCAGTATCCATCGGGACCTCATTCTAGGAGCTTTCGCTTTTGACCTGATCTTCTCGCTGGAATTTCTAGGTCGGAGCATCGTCTCCTTGAAAGAGGGGCGCTTTTTACTGTATTTCACTCGCCAGCGAGGCTGGATTGATTTCATCTCCTCTGTCCCTCTGGCTATGCTGGTTTCCGGACCTGCCATCTATCTTCTTTTCATCAGTCCCGATGGACAGATTGAACATTTGCCTCAGTACATGGTCCTGCTCAAGACCGCCAAAGCGGTAAGAGTTACCCGTGCACTCCGCTTAATTCGCATGCTACGAATTGTAGGGCCCGTGCAGTACACTGAATCGCAAATGACCAACCATCATGTGGCCACTGTGGCAACCATCACAGTAACCACTCTGATCTTTTCTGTCTTTATTCTGCAGCTTCTTCCTGTTTCCCCCGTTCCCGGGCACGCCGCCTATCGCGGCGAGATAACGGAAAAACTGGAAGCATACCTGGGAGACAAAACAAGACAACCTTTCGAAAAGCCAAACAGCACTCTTTTCAGAAGCGCCTTTCCGTCCATTGTGAATCTAAAGGACGGCGACGGACAACTACTCTACGAAAGGAAGGATTCCGTACCTGAGTGGAGCCCTGCGGTGGACCTGAATCTATCTCAAGGCTATACCGCATCACTGTCCTATTTTCGAGCCGATGCGAACCTGGCCCTGTTAATCCTCTGTCTCCTGGGGGTCATTCTCCTGCTTCTGGTAGGTTATGTTATCCTGTACGGTCGTCTGTTTGTCCAGAGTGTGGCCGAGCCGGTGTATATGATGGATCGTGGACTGCGACAATGGAACTATAACCTGGCTATTCCGGAGTTCAAGGACCGCCCTCAAGATGAGATTTCTCGCCTGGCCAATATCTACAACCGCCGATGGTTACCCCTTAAAGAGAGAATCGTAGCTCATTATGATCGCAAGAAAAAAGACATGGAAATGAGCAGTTCGGACCATGGAAGTCCCCTGGATTCAGGAAAGAACGTATCCCTTGATGAATTGATTTAGGTTTCGGCGACAAAGACAGTTCCGCTGTGGTCCAGAGGCGAAGCCGCATTGAGAGTGAATTCCGACTTTCTATGATACATCCTGCTCATTCATTTAAACAGACCTGGGAACTGATCCTGATCATAGTCACAACCTATGCTTCCATCGAAGTTCCCTTGCGGCTGGTTATGGGGTATCCAGCCACGGGATGGATTCTGATTCTCGATATAATTGTAATCACGGTCTTTATTGCCGACATTGTCATTAATTTTCGCACTTCCATAGTCGTAGAAGGCCGATTGATTAGCGACCCTCGAGTAATTGCACGAAAATATCTGTCCAGCTGGTTTATTGTAGATTTTCTGGCTGCGGTACCTTTTGACCTGATTTTGATTCATAGCCTGGGCGAACCCGAGGCCAACCTGGCACGATTGATCTCCCCAACGCTATTGCGAGCTCTTCGCATGCTTCGCCTCATTCGGTTGTTACGTCTCGTTCGCCTCGCTCAGCTGCTTCACAGGCTGGGTCATCGAGATCTATTGAATCCGGCTATAATGCGCCTTCTTTTCTTTGGCTTCTGGGTTACGTTGATTGGTCACTGGGTGGGATGTGGCTGGGTAGCAATGGGTGGCATTCCCGATGCTCCAGACCAGATAACACGATACGTACGTGGAATCTACTGGGCTTTCACAACTTTAACCACCGTCGGCTACGGCGATGTAGTCCCGAACAATAATCATCAAACGGTTTTTGCGATTCTGACTATGATCGTGGGCGCCGGGATGTACGGTTATATAATCGGTAACGTTGCCCACTTACTGGCAAACATCGATGTAGCCCGCGCTCACTTCCGTCAGAAAATGGAAACGGTGAATGCATTTCTGAGGTATCGCAACCTGCCCTCCTCCCTTCAAGAAAGGATTCGTAACTACTACAACTATCTCTGGGAAAGCCGTCTGGGTTATGATGAATTCTCTTTCCTGAAGGATCTACCCAGATCGCTTCAAATGGAAGTAGCCCTATCTGTAAATCAAGATATCCTGGAGAAGATGCCCATCCTTCGTGGGGCTCCGGCCAGCCTGGTGAGAGAGATTGTTCTGAGCCTTACACCACAGGTCTTCACGCCCGGAGATATGATCTTCCAGTACGGCGATCCCGGCCAGGAAATGTATATGATAAGTAAGGGAACGGTGGAGGTACTGGATCGGGACAAAAACTCCATTGCTACGTTATCGGATGGGCAATTCTTCGGGGAGGTTGCCCTTTTGCATCATGCACCCAGGAATGCTTCGCTCAGAGCTATGGATTACTGTGATATTTATAGCCTGGACCGAAAAACGTTTGAAGAGATCCTGGAGCGTTACCCGGATTTCGCTTCCAGCATCCAGGCGATGGCAGAGCAACGAAGAGGCGGCAAGCAATCCTGAGCCTGTAGAAAGGGGATCTTGAGAGCCAGAACTGATAAACAAGATGGGGAATCCAGATCCTTCCCGGCCCCGGGCGAATCAGGCCAATTCCTGGCCAAGGGAGTCCACGGCATGCTCTGCCGTCTCATACACTGAGAAAAGATCCAGCAGATTCGTGAAAACGAAGGCCTTGTGAACCACGCCCTTCAAGCCAGAAAGCTTTAGACTACCCTTCTCTTTCTTCACCGCATCCATAAAAGAGGCCAGAGAGCCAAGACCGGTGCTGTCTATGTACTCTACTCCCGACAAATCAAGAATAAAGTGCCGCTTTCCCTCACCCCGATAATCATCCAGGGCAGCGCGTAATTCAGGGCTGGTATAGATATCCAGATTGCCCCTGGGCTTTACAAGCAGGGCCTCTGGCCAGGGCAGGCCTTCCATTTCGTATCTATTGGGATCCTTCATGGCCGAAACAAACAGACGGTAGAAATCCCCAGTTAACCCACATTTTTTCAGCAAGCAAGCAGAAAATTATGTCTCTTTTAATAATTCGCAGGACCACAGAAAGGTATCGCATAAGGAATCATTCTCGAATGGGCAGGGAATAAAGACTGAGGGGATCTACAGGAACTCCGCGAATCCATAGGGCAAGATGCAGGTGAGGTCCGGTGGAATAGCCGGTATTGCCCACATCACCGATTCTCTCCCCGGCCTGTACATATTGTCCAACCTGCACTCTCAGGTTGCTCTGATGCATGTATCCGGAAAATATACCAAGCCCATGATCGATAATAGTAAAGTTGCCCTCAAAATGCATGGACCGGGCCAGCACTACCTGGCCGTCTGCGATGGCATAGATCGGAGTGCCGGGTCTTCCCCGTAAATCCACACCGTTGTGCATCACCACCCGACGCCCCACTTCCACCCTTTTTCCGTTCACGTATTTGTAAGAAATCTTGAGGCGACTGGTGAAGCACTGGCTGGTAATGTAATGCATGTTCCGCGGATGTGAGAGGCGGCTGGTAATGAGATCATTTCCTTTTCGCTCAAAAACCTGACTTCTGAGACTCTTCTCCAGGGTAACTTTCTTCATGAAGTTCGAAAGCTGCTCCTCGCTTTCCTCTTCCCGGGCCATACGCTTTTCTTCCGCTTCCTGCTTCTGGGCCAACTTCTGGTCTTCGGATGGCGAACCATGAGCATCCAGCTTCTCCTTCCGGGAACTTTCGGACTCCCCGCCTCCAGCCTCGGCCGGTGCATTCTCCGGGCGGAAGCTTACGCGGTTGTACCATTGCGTTTGCGGAAAAGACTTTTCGTTTATGGGAATCTCAATCTTTGCTTTTCCGAACCGATCCCCCACCGATTGTTTCCAGGTTAATTCAATCTTTTCCCTTTCATCCTGAGCGCCGATGGGCAGGAGAATGCGATATCCCCAGCTGGTGCGGGTCATGGGTAGAGCCTTACCCTGTTTGTCATAAAGATAACTGTAGAACCCGTAAACCTTCGGGGGACGGAGAATCTCAATATAGACCACGTCCCCCTGGGAAAATCCCCTGGAATAAGCATCCATCCGGACACCTTCCAGCTTAAATGTCAGTTGCTCTGGTTCCTGGATCTCAAAATCGTCCGGTGCAAATATTCTTGTGGACTGCCCCAGTTCCCTCCAGCGATTCTTCTTTTCGGATTTTGGCTCCTCTTGAGCTTTTAAATTATGCGCCGAATCCGGCTCATTGGCTGCCAGGACAGAGGAAAAGAGGGCAAAACATAGAAGTATGTACAGATGCCGAAGCATAATCAATTATCGACCTTTGTGCCTGGCGGATTCATAGCCTTCTGACTGTCTTTTGCCTGAAGTAATCATCATTCTACTCGTACCTTGCCAGATTCACCTGAGGAGACTTTGTTCGGACGAACGGGAATTCACAGACACCTCCTTATTGAGGAGGCGCCTGAATAGACCGGAGAATCAGGCGCTGAACATTTTCATCCCGCATATACAGCAGTCCTCTAACTATAGCCATATTCAGCTCCAGACTATGGCCGGGTGCCTTGAGAGCCTGTAGCATCACTCGGGCCGCCCGTTCCGAGTTTTCGGCCTGCAGGTAATTGATGGCATTATTGTGAACCCAGCGATGTTTCCCATCTTGAGGATTCATAAGCACCGATTGAAAAAAGCGAAAAGCAACTTCATCCTTTCTTTGTTGCAAACAACCCACTGCGCGATAAGCAGGGCTATCGTATCCATTTCCGAGGTTTGGATCTGCCACATCCGCGGAAAAAAGCTCATAGGTACGCACCAGTTGCTGAGTGGAAGGCTCCCTGGCCGAGCAGTTCTGCAGATCATACAGGATTCCGCTCCGGTCACGATTTCTCAGAAAATCTTCATAGGTGCCAGCCGGACGTTCTGCCGGAGCTTCGACATCATCTGCGGCAGGGCCTGCAAAAGCGCTTCGAGCCAGCCATGCAAAGGAAAAGAAAACCGGGGAGAATCCGGCCCTGTAGACAATGGAACCGGCATGAGTGACATAACCGGTTTCGTCGGAGAATTCCCACAATGCATCCCCTGTGTCGTCTACTGCTCTGGGAATCATCCGAATCGGATGCACGATAAATGCGTCCAGGACTCCGGCCATTAAACCCACCGGAAGATAGATGGGCGAAAGGAGAAGCTTGGCTGGCTGGGTTTCAGGCACCATATGTTCCTCAACTGCATTAACAAGAATCGTATTGCGGCGATCAAAAATGGCGCAACTTGCCAGCTGTGAAATAATTGCAAAAGAGAAAAGTGCATAGAAAGCGATTCGCCCCAAATTCGGACCCTGCGTTCCATGCAGCAGGCTGATTCTACCGATCTTATTCACGTCATCGCCGATTTTGTTTGTTCTTATATATGATCGATTCATTTCGCATTCATCCTACATCAAAAATGGACCGGAAGAACCAATCGAAACTGAAAAACACAGGTGAGAATACAACTTTGGGAACAAATAAAAACGTCTGCCAGATTACGGTTCCTTCCGGGTCCTGCCAGATGGCTTCGTAGGTATCGTCCAGAGCTTCTGGAATCACTGCCACTGGATGAACCACGATTGCATCGGATGCCAGACTCACCGCTCCTACCGGAACGAATATCGGAGATAGAAGGATCTTGCCCATGGTAGATTCAGGCATAACCACGGTATCAAGAGTGTTCGTAAGTCTGCGATTCTCCTTTACCATAAAGGCACACTGGCCACCGAAAAAGAGAAACAGTAACAGGAATATCTGGAGACGCTTCATGGAATGATTGAACGGAACCACCAGGAGGATGCAATGAAATAACAATCAAACAAGCAGGCTGCAGGAATAAAACTTAGCAGAAAGGGTTGCGCCGAACATCTTAGACGACATAAGCACTTCCGTTTCTTGATTAGCTGCGATTCGCCTGGTTCAGTTCAGGAGGTTTGTAATAGTAAACATAATCGGTTCCCTTCCATTGATAGGTTCGGGAGTAGGACGTTCCTTCCGTCCATTCTATGGGATGAGAAAACCCGGGACCATCGAATACAAAAGTATGGAACTCCCCGTACTCACCACAGGGATCCACATCTGCCGGCAATTCTGACAGAAACGTCTCATCATAAGTCCGGCCACAATACTCTGCACCCAGCTTGCGACCATCCACGCTAACAATTACTGCGCGAAACCCCAGCCCTATGAACTCCTTCGCCATTTCGGAAGTATTTCTCTCCCACAGTGGAAAATGGGCCGCCCATCCTATGCTGGCCAGTTTCGCCTCCCTGAAATTCTTTAGATCTTCAAGAAAGATGTCTCCAAACACAGCCAATCGCACACCTCTATCAGACCAGATCTGCATAGCATCTTTCATAATGGACTCGTACTGCGCATCGGACGGCTGGTCTGGTAGCAGCACTTTATGAATCGGAATCCCCAGAGCTTCAGCCTGTGCATCCAGAAGCTCTTCACTAACTTCATGATGGGAAATACGATTGGGCAGGTTGTCACGACTTTCCTGCAATGTAGTCAACAAAGACAAGACAGGAAGGCCAGCTAGACGGCTCTCATACAGTGCAAGGCAGGAATCCTTACCTCCGCTCCAGTTAACAATGGCAGTTTGCATTGTTCATAGAGCAGGCCTTCGCATAGCATGCAAGGGAAAAGCTTTCCCGTACATTCCCTGGAAGTTAGCAAGCACCTGAACCACCAGGCCCGCGCCCGCAGGCCGCCACATAGAGATGCACTTTCGGCATTTGGGCCGAGATTCCGGTGGACTGAGTCAATTAATTCAACAATCCACCGTCAGTCCGAGAATGGAGAGTGCTACGGATGCCATATCCGTTTCCGCGACCTCAATAACCATATGCGCCGCTGGGGCCAGAAAGCAGGAACTTCAAAAGCTTATAGACCTCATCCAGAACCAGAACACTGGATCCCACACCTGCAGCCAGGAACCAGTGCTCCAGGGTTAAGCCTGTAGTGGCAAAGCTTTCCTGGGCCGGAGGCCACTCAACCGCCACTACCTGCAAAAGCAGAACAGTAAACAATGAAAACCAGAGCCGCCCATTGCGAAAAAAATTCCGATTAAACGCTGTCCCGAATTCTGCCCGCGCATTGAATACATTAAAAAACTGAAAAAAGACAAATGTAGTAAAAGCCAGGGTGCTTGCATAGGCCGGGCTCACATGTAATCCGTAGAACAAAACCGAAAGAGTCCCGATCATCATTAACACTCCATAAGCAACGATCCGCGAAAGGCGATTCGCATTCAATATAGACTGACCTGACCTTCGTGGTGGACGAGTCATAAGATCTTCGCGACCTGGTTCAATACCCAGCGTCATTGCCGGGGGACCATCCATTATGATGTTGATCCACAGCAATTGGATGGCAGAAAATGGCATAGGAGTTCCCAGCAAGGTGGACCCCAGCACTGTTAGAATGGCAGCGATGTTCGTGGATAGCTGAAAGCGCACGAACTTCACTATGTTATCAAAGATAATTCTTCCTTCTTCTACTGCATCCCGGATGGTCACAAAGTTATTGTCCGTTAGGACCAATCGGGCTGCTTCGCGGGTTACAGCCGTTCCGTTTCCCATGGCGATTCCAATGTCGGCAGCCTTGAGGGCAGGAGCATCATTTACTCCGTCTCCGGTCATGGCAGTAATATAATTCTTTTTTTTCAGTTTCTTTACAATGCGAACTTTGTGCTCCGGAGAGAGTCGCGCAAATACGGAAACTCGATCCAGTTTTTCGTTCAGTTCATCATCGCTCAAGGCTTCCAGTTCTGCCCCCGACAGAACATCTCCTTCGAGTCCCAGTTCGGTTGCGATGGCGGCAGCGGTAGAGCTATGATCTCCTGTCATCATCTTCACTCGTATGCCTGCTCGCTGGCAATTCTCAATGGCTGTTCTGGCTTCCGGGCGAGGAGGATCCATCAAACCCACCAGTCCCAGGAAAGTCCAGCCGGACCTCCAGTCTTCCGGACTTTCGGCATCGAACTCAGCCGCAGGAATGATCCGCCTGGCCACGCCCAGAACTCGCAGCGCATCACCAGCCATCTTCTCATTTACCTGCACAATCCCTCGCTTCAGATTCTCCGTTAACTCCTGTTGTTCCGGTTTCGCGTCCACGACATGCGCACCGGGATTCTTTGTAGTACTTTCGCTCTGCGGTGCTGCGTTCGTGTCCGGATCCCCGGGATAAAGAATCCACTGGCACCGATCCAGGATTGCATCCGGTGCGCCTTTGATGTACATCTCTACCTGGTTGTCGATCTGCTTTTGATGAAAGGTAGCCATGTAGCGATACTCAGCATCAAAGGGGATTTCTGCTATACGAGGATGTGCCCGCCCTTCTTCCGTAGCATCGATGCCTCCCTTCTGAGCCAGAGTAAACAGCGCTCCCTCCGTGGGATCGCCCACAAGTTCACCATCCTGAACCCGGGCTTCATTACAGAGGGCCAGAGGCAATAGTAAATCCCGTAGATCATCCCGCGAAATACTTCCCTCCGATCCGTAACCTTCTCCCGTGACTTCGAATGATTCGCCTCCGAACCATCCAGCTCGAGCCGTCATTTCGTTCATGGTCAGGGTTCCGGTCTTGTCTGTACAAATCACCGATGTCGAACCCAGGGTTTCCACAGAGGACAGGTTTTTCAGAATGGCCTTCTTCCTTGCCATGCGCCACATGCCGATGGCAAGGGTGACCGTAACTACAGCTGGAAGACCCTCGGGAACAGAGGCCACCGCCAGAGCTACGGAGGTCATGGCAGCCTCCGCCCAGGGAGCGCCTCTCCAGAGGGTCAGCCCGAAAATCAAGAGTACTACTGCGCCGGCAATCAATGCGAGACGCTTTCCCAGAATGTCCAGCTGCTTCTGCAGTGGAGTTACTCCTTCTGCTTCAGAGATCAGTCCGGCGATGCGACCCATCTCGGTATTCATGCCTGTAGCCAGAACCAGCATCTCCGCCCGGCCCTTAACCAGCATGGTATTCATATAGAGCATGTTGCTTCGCTCGGCAATGGGTGAATCAGGATTCTCCAGAGCAGACTCCTGCTTGGTTACAGCCATAGATTCGCCTGTCAGAGCAGCCTCCTGAATTTCCAGGTTTACGGCTCTTAGCACCCTTCCGTCTGCCGGAACCTGATCCCCGGCCTCCAGTAAAACGATATCCCCGGGAACAATGGTCTCAGAACGAACTTCTTGAACAGTCCCATCTCTTCGCACTCTCGCTGAAGGAATCAGCATTTCCTTCAATGCATCCAGCGTTGCTTCGGCGCGATATTCCTGGTAGAATCCCAGACAGGCATTAAAAACCACTACAATCAGAATAACGATAGAATCCTTAACATCACCGATAGCCCATGCAAGAAGACCAGCTCCGATCAAGACAATCGTCAGAAAACTACGAAATTGATCCAGAAATCGTTTCCAGAGAGGCCTCTTTTCCTGTTCATCCAGACGATTGGGCCCAATCTGCTGAAGAGTCCTGCTAGCTTCATCGGTGGACAATCCGCTGACCAGATTGGTATTGCATTCTGTTAAGAGCTCATCTACAGACTGTGTATGCCATGGTTTCTGCTGCATACCTTCGATACCTGGATGACGGTGTCACAGACAAGCGTAACGATATCAAGAGATTTCGCAGCTGTCTGTCTGCGAATTAGAAAAGGCAATACACCCTTCAGGCCTGGTGTGTGATGCGCTCTCCACTAACCTAACGGCAGCAACCGTTTCGAAACCCGTCAATACTGAAATGGGGAGTTAGGGTCAACCGATGAAACGTAGCCACTCCGGCCGGTCGGATCACAACAATAAACTCCTGCCCCCCGGACTTCCAGACCTGGAATAGATTCTCTCCGCCCTGATCCTTCTGAGTCAAAAAACCGGAAGAAGAATCCTGGTTGTTTGTGGCCGGGTTGTATTCGTAGCTATTAAATGAAGAGAATTTGTCCATCTTGTAGCGAACTCGATTCTTAGAAAGGAAATCCCATTCTACGCGATTGCTGCTAAATACCGAAATCCCGGATCCTGAGATCGACGCTTCGCGATAATAGCGAAATGATTTCTGATGTATTAGAGCATTTTCTGCTTTCGAATTTCGGCTAATTCGTTCATTGTCCCATTGAACACTGGCCGCGATAGAAGGCAGGCTACCGTAGAAAGCATACCATGCTTTGTTTTCGATGGCCGCTGTGCTTCCGCGCTTGATCAAATCGTAACGAAACAGTTTGAATCCGGAACCAATAATCAGAGTGTACCCGGGACCGGATACCAGCCATGCTCCCAGATAAAAGCGGTCATCATTGGTCTGTACCAGGGCCAAACCTACGATGCGAATCCCATTTGCAAGTTGCATCTCATCGATTCGGGCGATGCGCAGTGCATCTTCCGGGTAATTCCATGATTTATAGTATGTGCTGGAACGATCCGAAAGAAAGGAGGCAAGCGCAGCTACTGGACTCACAGGCCGACCAGGTTGTAATTCGTATTCAACGATGAATTGATTGGTTGCACCGAAGACATAGTCACTACCAGGCAATCGCACTGGAGAATACACAGCCAGATTCGCATAGGGCGACTCCTCCTTTCGCCAGTGCGAAGGTTGCCGCAGAGAATAATTGAAAAAACTATGTTCTACGCCCGAAGATGGCTGAACGGCCGTTGCAGGCATAGAAATATCAATGTTATCCAGGGCAGGCCCCAGGGATTTGATCAGCGTCTGTAGCTTCTCGGATTGATCTGCCAGAAGAATCACCGTTTGAAATCGAGCCCCGGCGGAGAATGCATAGTAGGCGGTGTAGCGAACACTTCCTTTGCTGTCCCTTGTTACCCTGGTTTGAAATGCGAATCCGTCGCCTGCTTTTGTATGACCTTCTGCGACTTGCGGGGGAAAGGCTTTGAGCAGGCTTCGGCCTTCCTGNCGCTCCATAGAGAGCATGCCATGCTCTAGAAAGCCGCGAATGGTCCATGTTCTAAGCTCTGAGGGNTCAGTTACCATAATTAATGCACCTGGAAACTGAGAATTAGANGCGATGAGCACCTTGCCCTGATTGCGGGTGCTCCATGTTCCCGGAACCTGAAATGATAGTCTCTGAAACTTGATCTGGGTACTACCCTGCAAGGGGGCTTCCGACGAGACGGGCCCCGCGACCAGAGTGCCAGCAAGACACAGAAGTCGCGCAAAGTATGTCCAATTTGTAGCTTTTTTGTGCAGTTGCATCGCCGGATTCCTGGATAAACGGAAGCTGTCCGCATTTATTCGAACGATATCCCTTTCCCATGATTGGTCCTCCGTTTCCCTTAAACGAAGATCACCACTGGAAAGGAAAGCCCTCAGAATCTAAGAACCATTCATCCAGCCACAAGCGAAAAACCGAAAAAGGCTGGCCCGGGGTATAAAACTTGCTCTTAATCACCTATGCAACGTTCTATCAGGTTGGGCAACGATTCCTACACATATCCTGATCTAAAGACCTTGATGGCCAGGGCCACTCCGGCTCGGTCAGGCGATGAGCTGGCTGGAGTGGCAGCGCAGGAAGCCGAAGAGCGGGTGGCCGCGCAATTGCTACTGGCAGAAATGCCACTGGCTGCTTTTCTAACCGAACCCATTATTCCTCCAGAAACCGACAATGTAAGTGCCCTGATTTTCGAAGACCACGAACCGGAGGCATTTACCTCTGTGCAAAATCTTTCTGTAGGAGAGTTTCGTGAATGGCTGCTATCCGACTCTACCACGGACTCCGATCTTACCAGCGTCTCCAGGGGCCTGATGCCCGAGATGGTTGCAGCTGTGAGCAAGATAATGCGTATCCAGGATATGATTCTGGTCAGCAAAAAATGCCATGTAAAGACAGCGTTTCGCACAACAATTGGTCTACCAGGCACGCTATCAGTGAGGTTGCAGCCCAATCATCCTACGGACGATGAAAAAGGAATTCTGGCCAGCACCCTGGATGGACTCATGTACGGATGCGGCGATGCCGTTGTAGGTATTAATCCAGCCACAGACAATTTGCCCACCGTGACCCGATTGCTGGAGCTACTGGATCAATTTCGGCAGACTTATTCCATTCCATTTCAGAGCTGCATTCTTACTCATGTTACGTCAACCATGGATGCCATGGCTCAAGGCGCTCCTGTAGACCTGGTCTTTCAATCCATAGGTGGAACCGAAGCAGTAAATAAAAGCTTTGGTGTGGAACTCTCCATGCTTCAGGATGCGTATCAAATGTCTCTGGAATTAAATCGCGGTACGATTGGACACAACACTATGTATTTCGAAACCGGACAGGGAAGCGCTCTATCTGCCAGCGCACATGAAGGTGTGGATCAACAAACTCTGGAGGCCCGAGCTTACGGAGTAGCTCGCCGCTACAACCCGCTTCTGGTAAACACAGTGGTAGGATTCATTGGACCAGAATACCTCTTCGATGCGAAGCAAATCATTCGCGCGGGAATAGAAGACCATTTCTGTGGAAAGCTTCTAGGGCTGCCTATGGGTGTCGATGTATGTTACACAAATCATGCAGAAGCGGACCAGGACGACATGGACATCCTGCTTACTTTGCTTGGCAATGCCGGAGTCACCTTTATCATGGGAGTGCCCGGTGCGGATGATATCATGCTTAACTACCAGAGCACTTCCTTTCATGATGCGCTTTACATTCGCAAGCTCCTGGGATTAAAACCCGCTCCTGAATTTCAGCAGTGGCTTGAAAGCATTGGCCTGGATTCGGAAGGCAACCCCCGGGCAAAGGCGAATCTGCCAGAATTCTTTGGTGCCATCCAGGAAATGCCAAAATGAAATCAAAGAAGAGCAAGAATCACGACAAACTACAGAAGCCCGGGAGGACCGATGCGATAAAAAAGGGAACAAAAAAGGATACGATCCCTGGCAAAAAGGATGAATTAGAAGATATTCAACGCAAAAACAAACGGATCGTCAAGCAAACTGGGACTGGCCAGGCCGCAAGAGCAAATACAGACAGTGATTTGCGAACTGAAAGCCCAGCGCTGCAATTTTCGAGAGTATCCGAGTTCGTGCAAAAGCCCGATCCTTCGTGGTCGCGGCTCAAGGACTTTACTGCAGCGAGAATTGCACTGGGGAGAACCGGCTCTTCACAGACTACTGCATCACTACTGAGTTTCCAGCTGGATCATTCCAGGGCCAGGGATGCGATATATAGTACGCTGGATGTGCAGCGATTGCAGAATGGGCTCTCGCGGACGGGCTGCAGTACATTACTGCTGCGGAGTAGAGCAGAACACCGGTCACAATATCTCAGACGACCGGATCTGGGACGTCAGCTAGACAAGGCCAGCATCGAATTGATCAAGAAGGAAGCCGCGAAGGCGAAAGCGTCCGGTACCCAGGAGTTTCAATATGATCTTCTCTTTGTGATCGTAGATGGACTTTCCGCTCGAGCTGTGCAGGACCATNCCATAGGATTCATTGAATCGTTTCAAGAACTCACCAAAAGCCATAAAGATGAGTTCCGAACAGGTCCGGTTTGTATCGTTGAGCAAGGGCGAGTTGCAATTGGGGATCCCATCGGCGAAGCATTGAATGCCTCCCTGGTAGCTGTGCTAATTGGAGAAAGGCCGGGTCTCAGCTCTCCAGACAGCATGGGACTTTATATGACNTATTCACCGCGGATCGGAACCACCGATGAGCGAAGAAACTGCATTTCCAATATTCGCCCGGAAGGGCTACCTTTGCTGGAGGCAGCGAGGAGATTTCAATACCTGGCAAGACAAGCCCTCCAACGTCAGCTTTCCGGCGTTTTTCTCAAAGACAAATCCGTGGCATCGCTGGAGGGTCACGAGTCTACAGAACAATAGTGGACTTCATGATTTTGCCCGATCTAGAAGAACGGGCGAAACCGGAAGAAATTCGGCCCTGGCTCGAAGTGTGCCAGACTTTGAATCAACCAGAAGTTAAGAAATACGGCCCTCAGGCGGCTTGAGCCCGACGAATATCTCGAATGCGATTTTTTTCCAGACCGAAATGAAAATCTGCCGGAACATGCACCGATTCGAAGATCTCCATCAGATCATCTTCATGCTTCACCGGTCTTCCACCGCTCAGAGAAATGTATCTGAGGTCCACCCAGGATACAGCCAGTACCTTCTCTTTGCTTTGATCCAGCATAATGCCCTCCACTAGAAGCGAGCTTCTTGAATAACCGATCAATCTTGTCTGGATGCAAACCTGGTCGTTCATTCGAGCCGGTAAGAGATGGGAAACCATGCTCTGGCGTACCACCCAGTTCTGATCGCTGAATCGCTGACCAAAAAGGTTAAGTCCGTAATGCTCTTGAACATGCTCCTCCCGGGCGGTAATGAAATAGTCCAGATACCGGCCATTATTCAAGTGCCCGAATGGATCACAATCCGGGAATCGGATCCGAACCATATACTCGGGATACTTCTCTAGATTTGAATGGGACATAGAACTCTCCTTGCGGCTTTTACCGGCCTTGTATTATAGAAAAAACTTGGCTACCGTCGGCCAATCAGTATAATAGTACCGACTGGTAGGCTATCAATACAGTACCGATCGGTACCATATTGGTCAAACTTTTTTTTAAGGATAAACACCGTGGGACGTAAGAAAACAGGGCTGGATCAAAGGATTCTCAAAGAGGCGGATGCCCTGTTCTACCGCCAGGGCTATGTGAATACAGGCATTCAGCAGATTGTTCAAAATGCGGGTACCAACAAACCGGGGTTGTATAATTACTTTGAAGGCAAGGAGGGTCTTGCCCGTCAGTATCTGGAGCGAAGAAACGATCAGGTATTGAACGAAATCATGGAAGCCGGGAACCAGGCAGATTCCGTGGCAGACTTCTTTGCACGTTGGATGCATTTCACGCAGGATCTGGCCAGAAATCCGGCCGAATATAACGGCTGTCCTGTGGCTAACTTTGCGCTTCAGACCCCGGCCGAGGAAACCTCCATGCAGGACTTCATCCATGAGATGGGNCAGAAATGGCAGACCCGGCTTATCGCATATATTCGAAAGGAAATGAGTGCAGGCAAGCTGGAACGAAAGCATCCGGCTGCATCTCTGGCTCGCAGGATGCTACTGGCCCACCAGGGAGCCATTACAATGTGGAAAATTACAGGAAAGCTGGATTACTTCGACGAGGCTGTTCAGCTCTTTAATAATGCACTTGAGAACTAAGGTCTAATCAGGGTTAGTAGCATTACGAAAGCGGTACCCGCTTCAACAATCTTCNCCCGGGGCTCTCAATCCGATTCTATCCCCTTCGTGTTATACGGATCATTGGCAAACTAATCCATTTCTGCCGGATATATGCTGGCATTGAACTCAAACAATCGCCCTTCGCCATGCGAATCCGTCCCGGACCCATCCTCGAACTCCTCCACGAGGCTTTTTAACCTGCCAAAGAACTCCTCCCTTCGCTCTGCATTTAGTCGGGCCTGACGAAGAAAGCAGATTACTTCCTGCTCCTTGCTGCCAATAGAGTCCATGGCTACGCCAAGGGCGCCCTGCAAAGTGGCCAGTGCCCGTTTCGCACCCCTGGAAATTCCCTCGGGGTGCACCTCAAAGCGACGAGCGATGGACTGGTAATACTTTTCTATCACACGGCCCGTATCCCTCTCCTCCACAAGATGAATTAACCTGCTCNTTTTCAGTCGCTCAAAATGATGCGAAAGGTTTGCTGGATGCACGGATAGTCTGGCAGCCACCTGGGATAGTGTCGCTGGCTGGACCAGAATGCGAAGAATGACAACCCGGCGCTCATGTAAATAGGCCTTTGCCTCCTCTTCCGTAGTTATGCGATGAAGCTTCTTCTGCTGCATGCTTAACCCCAGGGAATGCCGGTTAGCCTTTTTATCAATCTGGCAGACGGAGTACGATCACCACAATTGGTAACTGTTACCACGGCTACGTTCAGATACGGAAAAACCAGTACACTTGCAAAGAAAGTACCCGCGCTACCTTCGCCGGCACTCAGGGATCCCCGGTTCGTTTCCATAAGTGCCCAACCATATCCCATTCGAAGGGAATGCGAGCTATTCATTTCAGGGTAAAGCTCTCGCACTGGCACAGCTATATGCTCTGAATGGATGGCTCTGTAATATGACCCGGGCAAAAGCGCTTCCTCGCCACGCAGCCCCCTGAGTGCATCCCTGGCATACAGTGCAAAATCCTGAATAGTCATGTGCAGTCCTCCAGCTGAGTTCAACCAGTTGGGTAGGCGATACTCATCCTCCAGGGGCTGAGCTACAAACTCCCCGTCTTTCATGTAATGCCCCCTGGGTTGATTGGGATCCGAATTGGAAGCTGGCCACCCTCCTACGCGAACACCTTTCATCTCGAGCGGTTCAAGAATTCTTTCGCTCAGTAAATCCTCAAAGCTCNTCCCTGCTCTGCGTTCCACGATAAGTCCGAGGAGAGCCCAGCCCACGTTGGAATAAAGGGCTCTGGTTCCAGGTTTGTAGAAAGGNGCCCTGCTCAATACGTATTCCGCCACTGCCTGTCTTTCCGCCCCGGGAGAGAGTCTCCTNGCNGGAAGGTCCCTATCGAGAAATGAGACATCTTTCGCATCTTCTGATTCAGTGTTCTGGTATCCCAGAAGGCCGGCCTGGTTGACTAACAATTGATGAATCGTAACCTTTCTGAAGTCGGAATGCATCTCCAGGCCAGGAAGTGCCTGTTCCAGAGTTGTATCCCATGAGAGTTCATTTCGCTGAACCATANCGGCAATCAATAGAGCTGTAATGCCCTTGCTTACGGAACCTATATGAAGACGATGTTCCAGGTTTAGCTGTTTCGATTCTTCTACAGAAAGATGACCCGAAACTGCAGTGAGGACGGAATCTCCGTGGATCAGCGCCACGGCCAGCCCCGGAACACCCGTTTCCCGGCGAACCTCATCGGCAAGCCCCTCTAGACCATCCCGCGTGCTAACCGAAGGCTTCCAATCATCCACATCCGGCACCGAGTAACATAGAGATGCCCAGAAAGCCATTAATGCAGAGCCGATTCGAGCAACGATTCGCAAAAGACTATTCATATCTACTCCCTGGGCGGCGGATCTCCGGCGAGCCCCCANCATTAGNATTTTTCCTAATNATGGGGTAGAATAATATCCTGTCAACCCGGAAAGAGGCGCCTACCTCGGCCGGATAGCCGACAAAGGGCGCCTCCCCATCATGAGACAGGTCAGTTTACCTGTCATGCAGGGTTTTCCAGGAACTCAGACGCTTTCAATTTCCAGGATTAGCTTCCCCTGATTTTCGCCAGAAAAAAGCTTAAGGAAGGTTTCCGAAAAATCCGTAACCTGGCCCCTTACAATATCTTCTTTTGATTTAAGCTTCCCCTCTTTGAGCCAGCCGGCCATCTTCGGCACAGCTTCCCCAAATCGGTTTGCATAATCAAAAACCACCATACCTTCCATACGGGCTCGATTCACCAGCAAAGATAGATAGTTTCTGGGGCCCTGGACATCGGTGGTGTTGTATTGCGAAATCGCTCCACAGATCACAATGCGTGCACCTCGATTTAAATTGAAAAGTGCAGCTTCAAGTATTTCACCACCGACATTGTCGAAGTAGACATCGAGGCCTTTCTTCGCATGACGTTTGATCTCTTTGGCCACGTTCTGGGATTTATAATCTATGGCATGATCGTATCCTATTTCGTCTGTAAGGAACTTGCATTTCTCTTCGCCGCCGGCAATGCCGATGGTTTTACAGCCATGGATCTTGGCCAGCTGGCCGACGATCTGGCCCACGGCTCCTGCGGCGCCGGAAACCACAACAATATCATCGGATTTTGGCTGACCAACGTCAAATAGTCCAAAATAGGCGGTCATTCCGGTCATACCCAGGACGCTCAGAAAGCGAGAAGGATCGGCCAGAGTAGCGTCCACTTTCGTAAGATCCTCGGGCTTTGCCACAGCGTACTGCTGCACGCCCTGAGTGCCGGTAACAAGGTCCCCTGGTTTCAAATCCGGGGAGTTGGATTCCATCACCCTACTCAGTGTCAGGGCGCGCATCACCTGATTAATTCTCACCGGAGGAACGTAGGAGCGGGCTTCATTCATCCAGCCTCGCATAGCCGGATCCAGAGAAATTTGCAGAATCTGAAGTAGAACCTCTCCTTCGCCGGGGGATGGAATTTGCGACTCTTCGGTCTTCCAGCATTCGGGGCCCGGCATACCCGTAGGACGGGCGGCAAGCTTGATCTGTGTATTTGTATTGCTCATAACACATTTCCCCGGGCCCCTTGGTCATTGGCAAGAACAGNATCTTTTTTTTGGTTTTGTATTCTGATAAGTTTAGCTGAATCAGAAACCGCTTAAGCCCCCGGGTCCGCAGGATACCTCCAGAATTATAGCAACCTGATTATTCTGATGAAGCAGCCCCGGGCGATACAAAAGGAATTAGCGCCCGGGCANAAAAACATCGCTGTTCGCTNANGGCATNTACNGGGATANTCTCCAGCTTNNNCGNAGNTCTCCTATTNTGCNCCNGCCGGNACNGCATCGTTCGCNGCNTTNANCAGTCGAATGAAGCTCAGNCCATCGGGAATGACACCTACCGTGGCCATGGCCCCCATTAAAGCCCCTGCAATACCGGGAGAACTAACATCGGCACCTGTAAGGTACAGACCGTCCACAGGAGTCTGGGCCTTACACCAGGGAGCCTCATCGGACAGAAATCGCTCTCGCACAGCGGGCACTCCGTAGATGGAACCCTGTGGATGTCCGGTAAAATGCTTCACCGAAAGAGGAGTGGAGAGCTCCATGTATTCGATCTTNTCGGAGAAGCCCGGATAATGTTTGTCAATAAAAGCAAGAAGCTTACGAGTTATTTCCTCTTTCAGCTCCTCATAATCATCGCCGCGCTTCTTCCAGGCAGTTCCATCCCACTTTTCAAACGAAGTAAAATCCGTGAGCCCTATGATTTCCGCCGTATGGCTCTGGGCTTCGGGATTTTTAAGTGAAGGAAAAGAAAGATAAGCNCCCAGGATCTCCTTNTTCTCGCCAACCCAGTTCTGTCCCGCTGCAAAGTTCGCATCATGATCATAGCTGGAATAGATCCAGTGGTTTTCGCCATAAAAGCCCATGTCGCGAGGATCCTCCTTGAGACCCAGATAAAGAGTAACGCTGGCCACCACCGGATGATTCATGTAAAAGTCCTTCAGCTTCTTGCGAAAGGGGATATTGATAGAGCTATCCAGCAGCTTATTGTAGGTAGCATAAGCTCCGGCATTGGAAATAACCACCGGCGCATAATATTCCGTTACCGGTTCATCGTCTTTGCGAGGAACCAGGTTCTTCACTCTAACACCGGTTGCATGGCCGTCTTCGATGAGTATTTCTTCCACTTCATGCGAAAGAAGCACGCAACCTCCATTTTCTTCTATTATGGGCTTTACGGTTTCTGCGATCTTTCCGGATCCGCCTACCGGAAAATAGCCGCCCTTAAAGTAGTGGCAGGCAACGCTACAGTGAATTACGAAGGAGCTCTTCGCAGGAGGAATTCCGTAGTCCCCCCACTGAGAGCAGAGAAGGGCACGAAGCCTTTCGCTCTTGAAATTCTTCTCCATATACTGAGCCGTAGTAATATCCGCAGTGTCAAATCCCTGGATCTGCAGACCGGCCCGGACCTTATCGACGAATGGCTCGGAAGATTTCATGTTGTGACGTCCAAACCACTGATTTACCTTGTAGACATCCGCAAAGTATCCCCGAATAGCTTCCTCTTCGTCCGGGAACATTGCTATTACTTTGCCAATGTATTCTTCCTCAGAAAAGGGAACCTCAAAAGTAAAATCCGGATAGACGAACTTCTCGAATACTTCGGGCATAGGGTTCCATTTCACGCCGGATTGGGTGACAATGTCAAACAACCGCCTGAGCATAGCCCCTTCATACATGTCCCCTACGTAATGGATTCCCACATCCCAGGAGTATTTTCGCTTTCTTCCGAATTCATGAGTAAAGCCGCCCATCACATAATGGCGCTCCAGCATCAATACACGTTTGTTGCGAAATTGGGCCATGATACTGGCAGTGGCCAGAGCCCCCA
>PBEB01000039.1 GCA_002717505.1 Leptospiraceae bacterium | reverse complement strand
TGGGAGTCTGGGAGTCTGGGAGTCTGGGAGTCTGGGAGTCTGGGAGTCTGGGAGTCTGGGAGTCTGGGAGTCTGGGAGTCTGGCCTGCATAGTATTGGAGTGGCGATCAAAGCTTTCCCCGCTCAATGTCATCGGAGCTTTCTCGCATCAAATCAAACTTCTTAATCAGAGTTACCTGATTGCCCTTCTTATTGTAGCGCACAGAATCAAATTCGCTCTTTGCGATTTGAATTCCTCGGCCATGTCCCAGTCGCTCTTCGTTAGCCCGGCTGGCCCCCTTTTGCAGCATTTCTTTATGATCAAAGCCGTTTCCCTGGTCCGTAATGCGAAATCCTACGAATGAGGGCGTAAGTATATAATCCACCTTGACCTTTCTTTCCCGGTAGGGAGCCTCTGTCTGTCGCTTGCGAAAGAGGTCTATGTACGAGCCTTCTCTGGTAGCCTGGCTTTTTTCTTCGTAGGTTATATTAAGATTTCCGTGTTCCATGGCATTGATGATCATTTCTCGCAATCCCAGTTGCATGGAGCTAATCTGTTCCGATGTGAGAAAGTGATGGAGATGCTGCGTAAGGCGCAGACTCATCTGATCTCCCAGTGTAATGTAGTTGGCCAGAAAATAGGTCTGCTTTTCGGAAAACAGGTACTGTCCCAGGGAATCCTCTACATAGGATGAAGCACGGCCGTAAATCGTCCCATCGGAGTTACCGCGAGTTTCCGGGATGAATTGCAACACAACATTCATCTGCCTTGGCTCACCCAGGATATTCTTGAAGTCAAAGGAGAAGGCCACAATGGAGCGATTTCGAATCACCTCATCGATTTTATCTCGCAAGAGTAAAATCCCAATGGGCTCATGGGCAGCGAGCTCAGAAATGTTTTTTCCTACCAGTTTTCGAGCTGAGCGACCCAGGTGAGTCTGGGACTGGCGATTCATTGTCAGTATTTCGCCTACAGGAGACAGAGTGAAAATCATCTCCGCAGAGTTTTCCACAAGCTGGCGATATTTCTCTTCGCTAAACTCCAGGCCCTGTTGTGTTTGCATTAGCTTGGAAATGTTTGCTCTGAGTCGCCCAACCAGTTTTTCTTTTTGTAGATGGGCTGTAGAAAATGCGCTGGAGAGGGCGATGCCCATGCAAAACACAAAGGCCATAAAACCTTCTTCCGTGAGTCCGACCATGGAGAACAGGTTTAGATACCCCAGGATATCCAGAAGAGTTGTAAGCCCAAAAATTATATAGCCGATGACAATGATTTTAGCTTCCTGAATGCCTTTTCGCACGGCGCGAAAGCTAACCGTAGCGCCCCAGAAGATGCCCAGAATGTGAGAAACCAACATCGCCGGAATAATATACTTTTCGGTGTAGTACAATCCAGAATCCCAGAACAGCGATGTCAGACCAAAAAGGGAAATAGCGCTGCAAAGAGCGATGAACAGTCCGGTGGGTATCTTGATTCGAAAGCGATAGAACTTTTTCAGGTACTGCAGATGAAAGATCGCGATCCAGATCAGAGACTGAAAGAGTATTTGATGCTCCAGAAGATAGCTTTCATACCAGAAGGATATCAGTGTATGCAGGGAGAGCACAATGAGGCCAAAGGAAGCCGCAAATAGTCCGAAATACAGGTAAGACAGCGCTCTGCGATAGAGTAAGAACAGGCCGATGTGTTGAATGCCCACTACTATGAAGATCAGTCCCAGAAGCGAGTTCCAGATGATTTTTCTTTGATAAAGTGAAAGCACCTCTGATTCGGGGCCCAGGTAGACTCCCGAAGTCAGAAACCCTCCTACTCCGAAGTAGCTGGCATTTCGGATCATCAAAACATTGCGGCCGGGCTCTACGAACTCCACGGGAATTTGGTACACAGATGTGCGATGTCCGGATTCCAGTAGTTTTCCATCTGCTCCAATCCTTCCGTTCTTTCCGATTAGATGGCCGTTCCAGTAAACCTCTACCGCAGCGTCCGTATGCGGAAGAAGCAGAGCCAGATCTTTATTGTTATCTCGCAATTCGAGCAGAGCAGCATTCAATATATCGATGTTCAGTCTGTACCAGGCGCTGCCCTGGATTTCCAGTCCAGCTTGATGCCAGCTCAGTGGAATTCGCATTGTTAGAGCTTTTCGAATGGCCGGTCCTGAATGCAGCACTGACTCAGCGGGTAAATCCTCGGGAAAAAAAAGCCAATCTCCCGACAGGTCATAGACTTCAAGCTTTGGGATCGATACGGTCCCCTTTTCAGAGTATCCGTTCGAAGTGAATCCACAGCCAGCTATAAGGCCCAGAACCAGAATGAGAATTAGTCCATAACACCGGCGGACATATTGGTTGTCTGTAGCTCTGTATTTCCTGATCCTTGCCATGTGAGATTTCCCAGCTTCCCATTATACCCTATCGGCACAGGGCTTGCCATTCTGGTCCTGTGTCTCAACTTTAGCGGCACCCCTGTATTTGCTCAAGCGATTCAGTATCAGGATCCTATTCCAAGAAATAAGGCCATACAATCCATAGCATTTGGTTCCTGCTTGAGACAAAACCGGCCGGCCACTATACTGAATACAATTCGGGAAAGCCAGCCCGATCTATTCATCTTTCTCGGAGATAACGTTTATGCAGATACAACGTCCAGAGCAGAGATGAATGCTGCTTATTCGCTCCTGGCAAAGAAACCTGAATTTCAGAAACTTGTTGGGCAGACCAGGATTCATGCGATCTGGGATGACCATGATTATGGTGCCAACGATGCGGGGGGAGACTTTGCTTTCCGGAAAGACGCGGAACAGATCTTCAAAACCTTCTGGGGCATCAGTGATGTTAGACCCTACAGGGATCGAGATGGGATTTATGCCTCTTTTTTATATCGGACAGCTGGAAAGCATCCCATCAAGGTGCAGCTAATATTACTGGACACTCGCTCCTTTCGCAGTCCCTGGAAAACTCGGCCATGGTGGCAGACATTTATTGGAATTGGACCGGATGGTCCGTATCTGCCGGATGCCGATCCTGAGAAGACCATGCTGGGGTCTTCTCAATGGAAGTGGTTGGAGTATCAGTTCCAGGTTCAAGCGGACCTTCGCATCGTCGCATCCAGCATACAGGTGTTGTCATTGGCCAATGGATTCGAAACATGGAGCAACTTCCCCATGGAGCAAGAGCGATTGTTGCAGCTTGCCTCCAGAGCTCAAGGCTCTGTGGTTTTTATTTCAGGAGATAGACACTTCGCTGAGGTCAGTGCGCGGAGCTATCAAGGGAAAATCTTCTTTGATGTTACATCCAGCTCTCTTAATCAACCTCTGGATTTCGGCGCAGAAGCAAACCCGCTACGTCAGGGAGTGCGCTTTGCCTCTGCGAACTTCGGGCGAATTATGATTCATGATTCCACGCCTCGCTGGTGGGCGGAGTTTCAAATCATGGATGAACAAGGAGATGTTCGCATTAAAGCCAGCATTGGGCGATGATTGTAGGGTGTGTCTCGAACGTTACAACAGGCTTTCCTGTGTTTGTACACAATAAGGGCTCGAACGTAACATTCGAGCCCCCGGGAGAAGAGTGGTTCTATTAGCCAGCCATGGCAGCTTGCTTTTCCAGTTCCACCAGAAAAGGGCATTCGGGTGCCGGGGTTGCTTCAGTAGTATCTTTGATCAAATCCTGAAGAGTAGATTGTGCATTTTTCAACTCTACAATCCTTTCATTGAGCTCCTCGATCTTTGATAGAACCAGATCCTGCACTTCTTTACATTGGCGGTTTTCGTCCGCTCTAAGTCGTAGAAGTTCCTGGATCTCCTTTAGACTAAAGCCCAGTGCCTGAGCTTTCTTGATAAAACGAATTCGGACCAATGCATTTTCTGTATATTGTCTGTATCCGGATTCGTTCCTTTCAGGGGCAGGTAGCAGGCCACTTCGCTCATAGTAGCGAATGGTCTGGAGGTTAACGCCTGCCCTCCGGGCCAATTTGCCTGTAGTGTAGGTAACACCGTTCTTTGCGGTTAGTGTCTTCATTCTGTTTTATTGGACGAGCGAATCGCGAAAAAAAGTGTACCCTGGTGAAAATTTAATAGACTGTTACTTTTGACAGGTCGCAGGATTAAGCGGGCATGCCAGCAGAAAAGAAGAACAAATTCCTGGTGCACATCCTGGACGATAATGCCCGGGATCAACTCAAGGTATACTTTCGCAACCTGGAAACTGAACTGGGTCGGGAAGGGATGGGCACTGCTCTGTTTAATGTTGTCCAGGAACTGGTGACAAACGCTGTCAAAGCTAACGTCAAGAGAGTATTCTTCGAACAGAATCATTATGACCTGGAAGATCCAGCTGCCTACAAAAAGGGGTTGGAAGACTTTCGGGTATTTTTTCGGTCTCTGGATGCAGGATCCTACCGTCAGACCCTTCGTGATATGGAGCTTTCCGTTCGAGTGGATGTAGACCTGGACCATCAGAGATTGCTCATCTTCGTCCGAAACAACACGATCATGATGCAGCAAGAGGAAGTCCGAATTAGAAAAAATCTGGCCGCCGCCATGGGTGTGAAAGATCTGGTTGAATTTAGCGTTCATTACGGAGATGAATCGGAAGGCAACGGCCTGGGACTTGCCATGGTTGTTCTTCTGATTAAAGATATGGGCTTTGATCCCGGTTTTTTTCGGGTCTACCACAATGAGGGCCAGACAACCGCCCGCCTGGAATTCCCGCTCAGTGCTGATTACCGACCTCTGAGAAAGGTAGCCAACTGAGCTCCAACCCGCTCTTTTCCTGTCTCCCCTGAACCTAAAAAATGGGCACGGCCAAAGCCCGAGGATGCGCCGGCAATTATGGATATTTTCTCTGAATCTCTGGCCTTTCACAGAAAGCTGAAAGGCAAACTTGACGTTCGATCTAAATCGCATATTGAAAGCAGGCATGATCTTTCCTTGCTCTATACTCCGGGAGTGGCTGAAAGCTGCCGTGTTATTCATAGAGATCCGGACGAAGCGCGAAACCTGACAATCAAGTCGGATACTGTCGCTGTGATTACTGACGGCTCCGCTGTTCTGGGTCTGGGGAACATTGGCCCACTGGCTGCACTGCCGGTGATGGAAGGGAAGTGTGTGCTTTTCAAAGAGTATGCAGGTCTGAATGCCTTTCCCATCTGTCTGGATACGCAGAACACAGTGGAAATCATAAATGCAGTACGCAACCTTGCGCCGGTCTTCGCCGGAATCAATCTAGAAGATATTAGTGCACCGAGATGCTTTGAAATCGAGGCAGGCCTTCAGGATATTGGAATACCTGTTTTTCATGATGATCAACACGGCACAGCTATTGTGCTTCTGGCCGGACTCTTGAATGCGGCCAGGCTTGCCGGAAAGGAACTGTCTGAACTTCGAGTTGTCATCAACGGTTCCGGGGCCGCAGGGACGGCCATAGCAGAACTGTTGCTGGGTGTGGGGCACGATCCGGCTGTGGCCCATTCCGTAGCTGAAGTGCTCATGTGTGATACAAAAGGAATTATATCGCGCAATCGCACTGACATCGAATCGAATCCTGCGAAAATGAAGCTGGCCAGGATCACCAATCGTCATGGTAGAGATGGAAAGCTGAGCGATGCGATTGAAGGCGCCGATGTGTTTATTGGAGTGAGCGTCGAAGGAGCACTTACTCCTGCCATGGTGCGAAAGATGAAGCCGGATCCCATTATCTTTGCTCTGGCAAATCCGGTGCCTGAAATACTTCCAGAAGAGGCCTACGACGCAGGGGCTCTAGTTGTCGGCACAGGACGAAGCGACTTTCCGAATCAGATAAACAATGTCCTGGCTTTTCCAGGTATCTTTCGAGGCGCAATTAATGTTCGCGCACCTAGAATTACTGCAAGTATGAAAATCGCAGCAGCTCGTGCCCTGGCGGACCATGTAGGCAAGCCGGATCGAGAACACATTATTCCCTCGGTTCTGGATAAGACAGCCGGGGAAGCCGTGGCAACAGCCGTAGCCCAGGCATTCAAGCCGGAGGAGTGATAAAGGCGAAAGCAGCTCCTGGGAAGCCCGGAGTCATCTCCAGGGATTGTTTACCATGGCCCTATTATCCGGTGCATAGAGATGCCATGGAACGGGGCCAATCATGGATCATTGGGCGCCAGGGTAAGTAGCCTTATTTGGATCAAAGATCCAGGGATTCGGTTTCGCTCAGGAATCGCTCTTCTTCATCAGCAATCCCCCGCAATCTTTGCAGATCATCAAGAACCTGCTTTAAGAGGTCCAGAGCCTTCTTTTGCTCAGCTCCCGATCGAGCTTGCTTAACTTTAAGAAGCAATCGCAGGGCATGATGACTTGTGCGAAATACCTGTTCCTTTAGTTGTATGGGAGCCTCATCCAGCAGTAAATCGGTGGCTTCGATGATGCTCATCAAAACCGAGTCTGCCAGTTCTCCGGCGGCCGAAAGAGGTGCTCCGGACTCCAGTGATTCTGTTACAGCGCCCTGGTCCTTTGAAGCCGGGGCATCTGTTCGTTTCCTTGAAGCTACAATCTTCCAGATATGAGGATCATCGGTGGGCTTCAGATAGGCAGTAAGGGGACGGTCATCGGGAAAAAGGGAGCTGTGAGCCGCAGGAATTAGTCGAACCCGGCGCAGTTTTCCCTGTACCTTTTTCGAGGGATTTTTTCCAGCCCCATCGCTCATATCGCCCATAGGAGCATATCGGCAACTGGATGGCGAGAAAATAATGTGGGCTGGCAACAGTGGAACGCCCTTCCCATTTCCCACCGAAAGCGGTTAGGGCTTTCAGTGGGGAAAGGGCTCGGGGCAACGATGACCTGGACTGATCTAGTCCAGTATCACTTCTGATTTTCTGTTTCTATTTTTTTCAGAACCTGGAGCAGATAGGGTCCGGATTCTACCACTTTGCCGTCCGGAAATTTGATCTTATAGGCAATGCCGGTCATAGAAGACTCGGTGGCCAGATGCTTGATGAACTGTCGGGCGGTCTGAATGCGATCCCCGGCATAGTTGTGTTTTCTCTTTAAATGAGACACAGCTTTCTCGGCATCGTACTCAATTCCGTTTCGGATGAAAATGGCTCTGGTAGTTCGGATTTCCTGGTATAGCAGATTGATTTTCTGCTGCTCGGAGAGAGCCTGAAGGCTGGCGGTTCCTCCCAGAAAAATGCCCAGAAGCAGAGCGATGACTCCGGTTCGAGTCCATAGTCCGGATGGAAGCAGATTGTATTTTGCTGTAGTTTTTGGATTCATAGTTTCTTCCCCTTCACTATTCTAATGTAACCGGCGCAGATGAGTATCGAAAAAGTCCTTATGCAGCATCGATTTTCTCGTCCTCTGGCGCCCCTATCCTTGATTCTGGCACTGCTGTTTTCCACAGCCTATTGCTCTCTGGCCGATATTCGGCCGGATTCTATTAAGACGGGAATTAGCGAGGACCAGTTCANCAGAGGCCGAGAGATTTTGAACCGAGCCGTGGAGGCCCACGGCGGTGTAGAACGGTGGAAAAATTCAGGACCGGTAATTGTGCAATTCTCCGACGAATGGCCGGGATTCTTGAATCGCACACTTTTTATGCCCTGGCCAGAGAACCCGGCAGAGGCGGCCATGTATCTGATTCCGGGACAGGACGATGCTCGCATTGTAATCCGAAAAGGAGAGGGAGCCGGCGAATTCATGGGGCTGCAGAACTGGATCCCTTATTCTGGAAAATCTGAGGATGGGCTCTCTTCCAGCGTCAATCTGGAACCGGACAACGATGATATCAAATTCTGGGTGCCCACTTTAAACTATTTTCTGCAGCTTCCCTTCCGCATTGGAGAAGCCGACGTGGTGGCCTATGCAGGGGAGAGGAAACTGGACGGCAGGGTATTCCAGCTTGTATTTGTCTCCTGGAATCGAGCCGAACCGCAGGAAATGGTAGATCAATATCTTCTGTGGATAGAGAAAAAGACCGGTTATATCGAATACGCCACTTACACGGTGCGCGACATGGGTAGCTTCATTACTGGTACTATGCATTACTCCGATTTTCAGGATCAAGATGGGCTGGTGATTGCGCGAACCCAGGCCGTGGTAGACTCTCCAGAAGAACCCGGAGAGCCATTGCATCGGATGAGTATTCGGAGCATCAGACTGGGAGCCGACCTGCCCGATGAAGTATTCTTTCCGGCGCCAGATCAGTCCGCGGAAAAATACTGAACCATAACTCCCGTTCCAGAACGGTTGACAGATTCATCGCCTCCAGGTCCCGTTGCGAACGGGGGATTCGATGAAAAAAAGGATTATAGCACTATCAGTAGTTGGCCTGGGCCTGCTAATCTATCTGGGCATTTATCTCTATTTATATACCTTTGTTCCGGATCGTTCGGGTACCGAGAAATTGCCCGGACTCTCCGCTGAAGTTCAGGTCTATTACGACTCCTATGGAATCCCGCATATAGAGGCCGCCAACGAGCAGGATGCCTTCAAGGCATTGGGCTATGTGCATGCAAAAGATCGGCTGTTCCAGATGGAAATGATTCGTCGAGTAGCCCGGGGCCGGCTGGCAGAGATCCTGGGGCCGGACCTTCTGGAAGTAGATAAGCTATTTCGCACTCTGCGCCTGGATCAATTCGCCGAGTCCTATGTTGCCAATCTCGATCAAGAGCAACCCTATGTAAAACTCAGTAAATCCTACCTGGCCGGAATCAATGCTTACATCGAAAACGGGGAAATGCCCCTGGAGTTCAGCATATTAGGTATTGAGCCTGAGCCGTTTACTCTGTCGGATTCCATCGCTATCGCAGGCTACATGGCCTATACTTTTGCGGCGGCCCTGAAGCAAGAGCCTTTCCTTACTTATGTAGAAACCGAGCTGGGCGAAGAGTATTTAGCCGATCTGGAATATGAATTACATCCCAGTGCTGAACTCAGTCCTTCCAGATTTCAGTACCAAGAATCCGCAACACCGAACGCTGGCCTGCTTGAATCAAAAGAGGATTCAAGAACGGAAGTGCTTCGCGAGATTGCCGGCCTGGCTCTTCGTGCCGATGTGTTTCGTCACTCCATTGGAATGTTCGAAGGTTCCAACGCCTGGGCTGTAGCTCCAGCCAAATCCACAAGCGGGCAGGCGATGCTTGCTGGAGATCCTCATATTTCTTTTTCGCAGCCCCAGGTCTGGTTCGAAGCACACATCAAATCTCCGGAACTGGAGATCTATGGACATTACCTTGCTGGCATCCCGGTGCCATTGTTGGGCCATAACTATAGCAAAGCATGGAGCATCACCATGTTCCAGAACGATGATATGGATCTCTATGCAGAGTCCTTGAATCCTCAAAATCCCGGACAGACTATGTACAGGGGCCAACCGGAGGATATCATTACTGAAGAAGTGACCATTAAGGTCAAAGGCGAAGAGGATGTAAAATACACAGTCCGACAGACCCGTCATGGCCCTATTCTAAACGATGTAGTGGAATCGATAAAAGACAAGCCTCCCATTTCCCTGAAGTGGGCCTTCCATGACGAGAGCAACAGCATCCTGGAAGCCTTTTACACCATGATGAAATCGGAAAACATGGAGGAGTTCGAAAAGGGAGTTTCGATGATCGGTGCTCCTGGATTGAACGTAATGTATGCCGATTCCGGAGGAAACATCTCCTGGTGGGCAGCGGCTAAACTACCTCGCAGAGAAGCTGGAGCTGATCCTTCCTTCATCCTGGAAGGTACCGGTGGCCAGGAATGGAATGGTTACTTGCCTTTCGCNCAGAATCCACAGAGAAAGAATCCAGAAAGCGGTTATNTNATNACCGCCAATGAGCAGCCCAGAGCAGAAAGGATTCCNGGATATTATAATTTCGCATACCGGGCCTATCGCGTTGATAGTTACCTTGCATCCCAGGAATACGTTTCGCCAGATGAAATGAAGGAATTGCAGAGCGACGTTAGTTTCTCCTACGCCCTGGAACAGATCAAAGTCATTCGAAGCATCATCGAAAAAGATATCCCGCCCAGCAATCAGTCCAGAACAGCTTTTGCTTTTTTGATTCGATGGGATGGAATCTATGGTTCCGAATCTGTAGGCGCATCGATATTCACAGAATTGCTCTTTCAGATTGCCCGGTCCGCTACCGAAGATGAGTTCGGCGAAGAGTTCTTTGAGACATTCGCTGGAGCCAGGTTCTACTANGATAGCCTGGGAAGACTGCTGGCCAATCCTGATTCACCTTACTGGGACGATCGAGCCACGGATAAAAAAGAAACTCAGAAAGAAATGGTTTTGANGGCCTGGGACAATACACTTGCTGTACTGGACGATGAGCTGGGTTCCAATCCGGGAAACTGGATCTGGCGTCGTCTGCACACAGTTGAGTACGTTCATCCCATAGGACGCAAGTGGCCATTCAACATGCTCTTTAACGTAGGGCCGTTTCCTGCTGTCGGTTCTACTGAGACCGTGTTCAATATGTACCATGGACAGAATTCCGGATTGCATAAAGTGAAAGTAGGACCATCTACTCGGCGAATCATAGACTTCGCAGACCCGGCTAAGTCCCTGGGCATCACACCTACGGGAAATTCCGGGGTGGCTCTTGACTCCCATTACGATGATCAGGCGCAGACCTATTTGAAGCGGGAATACCGGCCGCAGATNCTNGATCTAACCGAACTGAAGAGCGACGTAGAGCCGCTGCGATTGCTTCCATAATGNTTGCACCGCGGAAGGGGGGAGNCATTACGTTTCCCTCCTCTTTNCATTTCAGCCCTGGATTCACCGACCTGTCCATTTCTTGAACTACTGAAATTACCGGTGGGCATTGAGCAGGTTCATTTGTTTTCCCTGCTTTGGGTCCCACCGCTCAGGCCATTGCAGTCTTTGTCCCGGGTTCGCAGTTTGTCATACAGTGTCTGGATTTTTGAAGGGCTGATTCCAATGCCTTTGCTAATATACTTCTATGGCGATGTACATAGCACCCTATGCCAATCAGGTCTCCGGTGAATTCGACGGAGGAAAGATTCTGGAAAAAAAACCTCTAGGCTTTCCTCAAGAAGGCGGCGGAATACCTTATATTTCCAGTTTGTTCTACTGGGCCTGCGCCTGGAGCGATGAAGGCGGGCTCATTGCCGAGCATCCGCATCAGGCATTCGAAATCATTTCTTTCGTACTGGATGGTGAGATCGAGCATTACGACAATCAGCTCGGGGACTGGCAAAAGCTAAAAGCCGGGGATGTGCAAATTATTCGCTCTGGCTCCGGCATCAGCCATGCGGAGCGGCTGAACGCTGGCAGCCGAATGTTTCAGATATGGTTTGATCCCTATGTAGATCGTGCGGTTACTCAGCCAGCGACCTATGATGATTACCGTGCTGAACAATTTCCGGTGGAACAGCTGGATGGAGTAGAGCAAACCACGCTGATCGGTCCAGGGTCTCCGTTCGAGATGCAGAGCCCGGTGCAGGTTTTTAGACGAAAGTACACCGGTGGCCCCGTAGAAATCGATCTGGATGTGGGCCAGGTTATGGCGATGTATGCCCTGGACGGCAACTTTGAGTTTCAGGACGTACAGACCCCGGATGGACAAAAGGCCCTGCTGGGAAAAGGCGATACCTTTGTCTGGCAACCTGAGCCAGCTCAGTCGGAGGCCGGGCAGAACGAGGGAGAAAACGGAGCCGAACAACCGACACAGACCCTCAGGTTGAATTCCGCCGGTCCTGCCGAGCTATTTATACTGCAAATGCCTGTGGACCCTGGTTATCCTCTGTACACCAGGCGCTTTCAGGCAACCTCGGTACGGTAGTCCGGTGACCTGCATGCAATGCCCGGTAGCCTAGTCTTTCCGTGGCTTTCAGGAGCGGGCTCAGTGTGACTTCTTATCCCGGGCATGACTTTTTCTCCTGGGCTATCCCGGGGAGTCAATGAGCTCGGGGGCTCAGTCAAAACAAGTTGACCCTTTCTGTGCCGGCTTCCATGGTCGGCCCTGGTGACCGCAATATGAATTGGATACAGAACATTCTGGTTGGATTTCTCTTCTTTGGAGCACTCTTTCTTGTAGGATACTTTACAATTGTTTCCGAGAGCGGTCCATTTGCTCAGCCCGGGAAGCGGATGGTATTCTACTTTGATCATGCGGATGGAATCAAAGAAGGATCCAGAGTGACTGTGCTGGGTGTTCCTTCCGGCTCTGTAACCGGAGTAGATCTGGTTACCGTAAACGGACGAGGGGATGTGGTTGAACCGGACTCTCCCGACCGTATTCGTCAGATTGTGGCAGTTACCATCGAGCTAAAGAAGCAGGTAGTTTTTTATGAGAACTATCGAATCGCTATCAAGAATGAAAGCTTGCTATCGGGCAAAGTCGTTTCCGTAGATCCCGGCTCTTCCTCCACTCAAGAGGGAGAAAACCCACAGCAGATAACGGTCTTTTCTGTCGATAGTGCAGTCCTTTCCAGCACCGGACAATCGGCTCTGGAATATCGCCTCACCAGTTCCTCGGACCAATTTGTAGATCTAAAAGGGGAAAGCAGCGGAGATCCCATTGCAGGCTTTTCTGAATTGATTGCAGAAAACCGGGCCGATCTTCGCCGCACGGTTCAAAACGTAGCCGAAATCACTGATAAGATTAACCGAGGGGACGGAACGATCGGTAAGCTTATTAATGATCAGGAACTTCACAACAATGCCACTACCCTTGTAACCGAAGCCCAGGTAGTGGTTCGAGAAGTCCGAGAAAGTCTAGAAGACACACGAGAGCAGGCCCCGGTTACTTCCTTTGTCAGAGCAGCCCTTACAGCATTTTAAAACTCTTCTAGCATTTAGCTCGATACTTTTTCCTGTTCGCAATTCTTGAGTCGATTCCGGACCAGCCTCCAATTCAGGAACCACTGGCCCGGGGCGCTCGGTCCTTTTTCTTGCCACAAGCTGTGCTACTGCTGATTTCGACTACCAGAAGTTAGTGCATGCATTTGCGTTCCTTTTTCTTGTATTAAACCCTTGTTATCAGATTGTCAAAAGTTTGTTGATAGGCGCGGGGCCTCGGGCTTTTTGAAAAACGATGAATGAAACAGAGATCATCAGTCGACGTCGCGGCCCAGTGGTAGTGAATCGAATTCGATTTGGATTAATCGTCCTTTTCTATGCTTCCGTTGGAATTACTTTCGCAACAAATTCTCCTGCTCAGAACGTAGCATACCTGATCGGTATTACTGCCATGCTGGTGTATGCCCTGGTATTCTGGTTCTGGAATAGACAGGGCCTTGTGCCTTCCTGGTTCTCACGGGGCATTTTACTTCTGGATATTCTGGTTCTTCTCTCGACGATGATACCCGGGGTCATCCGTGATAAATACGGTGCCTATGACATCAGCCAATCCCATGTTCTTTATCTGATCTATATTATCTATATCTTCAATTCCGCCTTCTATCTTTCCCGGAGGTTCGTCTACATTACTACGGCTGTTTCAGTGCTGTCCTATGCTGTTGTGTTCTACCTGGCAACTCAGAGCGGAATGACATTCACCATGGAGCCTCCGGCTGACGATAAGTTTGAACTGGCGCTATCGAATGAAATAACGAAGTTGATCTTTATTGTAGCATGCGGCTACATCGTTTCGCAAATCATGGCTGTTTTACTACGTTTGTACGCATACTCTGCGGAAACCAGAGAAGTGGCGGAGCAGTCTGTTGCTGAACTGGAAGAGCGACAATCTCAGCTGGAGCATGCAGCTGAAACCGCAGAGGATACCGTTCAAGGCTTTCATAATTTCAATAACCGGTTTGCCGGTTTAATCGAAAATCAAACCGATTCCTTCGCGGCCATCAGCGAAACCATCGATGAAATGGCAGGTAAAAGCAAGGAGCAGGTAGAGACGGCGCAGTTTCAGAAGAATCAGCTAGGCCAGTTGAATACCAAAGGAGAGCACTTTGATACATTGCTCAAGGAAATTACTACGTCTACAGGCGAATTAAGTAGCCGGATGCGAAGCACTTCCGAAGCTTCGCATAAGGTCGTTCAGCAGGTAGAGAACTTGAATCAAGTGTTTGATGCTATTCGAGCATCCTTCGATTCTGTGGGAGAAGCCACAGACATTCTCACCGAAGTCTCCGAGAGAACCAATCTGCTGGCATTGAATGCAGCCATTGAAGCGGCCCGGGCCGGAGATCAGGGGAGGGGGTTCGCCGTAGTGGCTCAGGAAGTTGGCAGCCTGGCCGGTAGCAGTCAGGAGAATGCGAACCACATTGCAGCTCAGGTGGAATCCGTGCGTTCGCAATTACAGCAGGCCGTAGACCTTGTGGCCGGCACAGTGTCGCTTACCGATCGCCAATCCCAGGTATTTGAAGAAACCCAGAGCTATTTCTCACGCCTGGAAGAATTGATTGAGAAGCAACGCCGAGCAGATGAGGATTTCGCCAGTACTCTGACTGAGCTTGAGCGCTCCATCGATAAGATGTCCTCTGGAACGGAGCAACAACAATCTCTTGCAGGAAACATCGAAGCCAGTATTCGCAGCTTCGCAGAGATTCATGACTCAGTAGCAGAGGAGTCTTTGAAACTGCAGGAAATGATAGAAATACTTTCCAGAGAGATTAAGCGAATGCAGACCAATTAAGTAGTCTATCCGGGAATATAGATTGAGACGAAAGCAGCTTGATTGACTTAAGCGAAGGACACCGAAATTCCAGGGTTTGATGGCTCTGATTGCTCACGCTTTCTGCTCTATGTCAAGGTCGGCCGTCGTGGCAATACCTGGTTTCTGCCAATCGAGTTGGACCGGTGTAGGGCATCCTTTTGCGCGATACGTTCGGGATATCAGGCCTCGATGGAAGTGATAATATGAATGATTTCAACATTGAACTGATAGAAGACCCTTCTTACGCTCTTCAGGAGGATCTCTGGAAACGTCTGAACTCTGCCAGTGTGGCGCGAATGAAGCCTTCGGATCCCCAGGAAACCCATTCCTTTGCTCTGACCATAAGACGAGACAATGAGCTAAGAGCCGGTTTGCTGGCCCTCTCTTATTTCGGAGGAATGAATCTTCAATGCTTATGGGTTCATGAGGACGCACGAAGCAATGGGCTTGGAGCTCGCCTTCTACAGAAAATCGAAGGCATTGCCAGAGATCTAAAGTGCAATGTGATCTGGGGCCATACTTTCGGTTTTCAGGCCAAGGAGTTCTATATCAAGAATGGCTACATTGAGTTTGGCTCTCTGCCCGAGTATCCTCCTGGCTACGGCTGTAGTTTCCTGAAGAAGAATCTATAAAGCTCTTCCATCTAACTTTGTCTAGAAGTCCATTCCGGCGCCGAACTGAAGACTCAGCGATCGAACCACAGGACTACCATTGCCGGGCACCGCAGATCCTGGATAGGTCAAGAATGTTTGTGAGATATCCAATTCCGTGAACAGATAGGAATCGGAAAAGTAATAGCGAGTGCCCAGTTCCGCTCCCAGTCTTGCAATTGTGGCGCCACCCCCATAGTTTCCCAGCCCGATGGATCCATTGATATAAGGATCAAAAGAACCGACATCCCAGCCGGGAAATCGCAAACCAACCTTGAAATCCAGAGTGTTGAATCTTTCAAACTCCTGACGTCCACGTCGCAAAGAGGCGATGTCGGATAATCGAAAAAAGGTCTGAAGCGTTTCAGTGGCCACCGGGTCATCTGCGAAAAAACCGGAGGCATATAATATTTCGATTTCTGGATCTGGTGGTGCTGTTCGAACATTCTCCAGAATCACAGAAAGACTGCCAATGCCGGCCCCAAGAAAGAGCCAGTCCTCAATGTAGTAGCCCAGCGTTAGATCCAGTTTTGCGGAGAACTCGGTGGGATGGCTGCGGTCTGCAATGATGGCCAGAGCCAGAGCTTGATCCACAGAATCGTCGGAATTCGACAACCTTACCAGTTGGAGTCCACTACCCAGGGGATCTTCTGTAATTTGCTGGATAAGCTCGCCGGAAGGCTTACCCGGGCCCAGCGAAAACTGAGCAAACAGATCGCCTTTCGCAGGCTCCGCATGCAATGGTCTTGATGAAATGCCTATCAATGAAAGTCCAATGTAACAAGCACAGGCCGAAACGAGTGTGGCCGCCCCCGAGAAGCGCTGCAAGAAAAAGGCAATGGAAAAACCACGCATAATCATTCAATGGAACATTCATCCAGGCTGGCAACAATATGATGATTCCTGCTCCTACCTCCTCAGTCTGCCCATGCGATTTTTAGAGTGCAATCGCGGTCCCCTTCGCCAGGTTACTCTGCGGATTTGGCAAGGCTTCCACTCAGAAAAAACCTGTTCAGCCGGTGTTTCTAGAATGCTCTGGTTGCATGCTTCTTATCGTCGGCGCTTTTCCTCCCGAAACGGAGCTTCTGGAAGACCTGAACGGCTCTGGAGTCGCAATACAATCGGCCGGGATTGGTCCTGTGGAAGCGCTGCTGGGCCTGGAAGCTCTGGTTATGGAGTTTGCTCCGGACGAGATAGTTTTTCTGGGCTCTTGCGGCCAGTACAAAGGAGCGGCCTCAGTTAGCTATGTTTCCGGTGAGCTATTTACTTTTCTGGATCCGGCCAGTCTTCTGGGGCGAAGTCGCATGGTCCCTGCCATGCGCAAATACGCGGCTCCAAAACCAGGGGAATTTGGAAAACTCTGTACTTCTCAGCCTGATTTCACACCGGCTATTGTGAATACTACCCTTTCCCTTTCGCTGGAGGATCATGCACTTTCTCTGCCGCTTCTGGAGCAGGCTATTGAGGGATTGGAGGCCGGCATACTGGCAAATCCCGAGTTGGCGGCGTGGAAACAGCAGAAGAGTGAAATATCTGTGCCAGTAATGGAAAATCTTGAAGTCTTTGGTATGGCACGTTTCTGTGAGATACATAAGATTGGATTCACAGCCCTTATGGCGGTGACAAATCAGGTGGGTCCCGATGGGTCAGCTCATTGGGCACAGAACTTCAAAGCCATGGGGCTGGAACTACAGCAAAAAGTACGCCCGCTTCTGGAAAAATGGAGACGGTGATTGAAGAACCATTCCTGCCCGGGTCGATAGGTACATCCGGTGGCAGACATGGATGGATATCGTTTTCGAATTCAGCTCACAGTAGCTGTGTATAAACAAAAGAGACTGACCTATAAGAACGACATGATCGTTCCTACAGTGTATCATCGAAGATCGGAGGCCAGAGCGCATATTAAGAAAGAGCTCCAGGACCGTCTCAAAAACACGGACTTCTTTGTCTCACCCCGGGTGGATTACGATCTGGTTCGATACACAAATGAAGCCTCCTGCAATACCTATCTACGATACAGGATTGTGGAAGATAAGAAAGCCGTGGTTCTTCACTCAGATCTATTGCAAAAATAGGCCAGAGTCCGGTCAGGGAGACTACCGGGAAAATGACGGACTGTCCGTAATTGGTTGACCAGGCGCGTAGCCACGGAATCATATATCGATGCCCACGGCCCTGCTGGATACAGTTGCCGATCCAGAAATCAAGGCACACCTATTTGCCTATTTCAAGCTGATCCAGTCCGTTCTGGGTAAACGCCCCGGCACGCCCGAACAAAAAAAGGAAACCTATCATAAGCTTCAAAAGCAGTTAGTGGAGAGAGCCCACTCTGTGGATGATTTGATTGATCAGATTCCGGACATGGCTTCGGCCATGGGAGTGCCTGCACAAAACCTATCTTCATTCATATCACAAAACTTCTTTAAAGCGCTGGAGCTGGCACGTAAGGAATTGCAGGAATCCAGCGAAACCGGATCATCAGGCTCCGAGTCCGCCCCTTCTACCGATCCAGATCGAGATCATGATTTAATCGGAGAGATCCTGGAGTCTTTTGGCCCTGTGGTTCAAGCTCCCAACAAGTTCGTTCCTGCAGAAATGGGTAGCATGAAGATGATGACGCCCAACGGTGAGCGATTGCCGGTTTCGCTTGCTGGTGCCAACCCGGAGCAGGAAGCGGAAGAAAATGATGCATCCCCGGTAGATGGAGACAATGCGAAGACTGCCTCCGCCAGCAACGCATCCGCGGTTCCGTCGGGCTCGGAGCCTGCGAAGAAGGTAACGAATAAGGCGGTTTTTAGCGCAGAGAAGGAAGAGCCTCTTATTCAGGAGATTCTAAACAAGTTTGGCAATCATCTGGATGTGCACGAAAAACTGGATCCGGCCGTATTTCCTAAAAACTTTCAGGCTTCCAGTCCGGATGATGCACCCGCAACCACAGAGAACGGAAGCGCGGCGGCCGAATCATCTTCGCCCGGCACTGGCTCCGGCGGGGTTAAGACCAATGCGGTGCCTCAGAGCTCCGGCCCGACCATTCAATGGCCAGAAGAGGACGAAACCCTGATTCAGGAGATCTTGAATCAGTTTGGCAATGTCCTGGCAGTGCATGGAAAGCTAGAGCCTTCGGATGGGTTTCCACCCAGATCCGGTCAACCCGCGGCAGCTGCAACGTCGGGACCCGGTGCATCCGAAGCTGCATCGGAAGATTCCTCGGCATCCGCTACTTCCGGTAGCCCTGGACCCAATTCGCCTATAAACTTTGCGCGCTATACAGAGATTCGTGCCCAACTGGCGAAGTTTCAAAAGGCTGGCGATCAGCAAGGGTACAAGCAATTCCTGCAGGAGCTCAGTCAGGATGAAAAGCTGGTTGTTCCTTTGCGAAATCTTGAGAACAAGCTACAAAAGAATCCTTCGCTTCGCGTGCAGGATGAGGTTTACAACCTTGCGATGCAGCTCAGCACATCGCCGGAAAAATTGGCCGCGCTTCGAGAAGCCATGGTTCGGTTCGATCGCATCCAGCTTCTGTTAAACGACTTCGTTCAGAGAGTGAAAAAGGGTCCGGCTCCGCTAATGAAAGCAGTGCAGTCAATCTGGAGCCAGGTTCGTTTGCTTTTGAACCAGGTGGATCAGCTGGAAAGCATGCGAAGCCAGATGAAATTTTTGCTTCTCGGAATTCAAGACCCGGAAGTTAAAAAGAAGACCCAGGAGATTCTGGAGAGCCTCTTGAATCGCGCGAATAGCATCTATATAGAATAAAGTCCGCCTTCTTGGCTCCTATCGCCTGCCGGAGGTTTGCCAATTACCTGATGCGAGAGGCCTGCTGTGCCCGGTGCCAAATCAGTGCCGAATGCAGGCTTGCATTTGTTTGAAGAAGAGCTGCCAGCCAGCACCGTTCTGAAAACCATAAGCATGAATCGGGCCATGCTTCGGATGGACTTGCCTAGAGGTTCCAACCAATGCCCAGATGAAGAGCCGGGCTGATTACTGGTTCGCTAAGGATGCGGATCCCGGCATCCCGGTTGGTGAAGACCTTGGTCTGATACTCCAGTTCAGCAAAGAAATAGTAGCCTTCGCTCCGGTTCCATCGCGTACCCAGCCGTGGAGCTATTTTTAACGCTTCGCACTGATAATCTCCAATGCAGGCCCCGAGGCCCAGTCCCATGCCAAGATAAGGATCCCAATGTCCGGCCGGAAGGATATGCCAATTAAACCCGAAATCGATCATTACATATCGGTAGCTTTCTGGCCTTAGAAGTTGCTCCAAAACCGGCAATAAGGTCTGGAACGCAAGGCTGGATATCCCGGTAAACTGACTGCCGGTGCTACCTGAATTGGCCAGCGCCAGCGAATAGGCTGTGTTGAATTCTCCGCAGTTGGCAAGGCAATGAGTGTTGGCAGATTCGTAGTTCAATCCTATGGTCAGTCCAAAACGGCGAAGGTCTCCAATCAGGTATTCTGCGCCAAATCGAATGTGGGTTTCCTTAACTCTTTCCTTTCGCTGACTCAGGGACTCCGCTGCAGCCAGGCTTCCCAGGGTATTCAAAGTGGGATCCGAAGAAGGATTGTTCAAATGTTGCAATCCTGCCGAATCCGCCGGGCTTTCCTCTGTGAACTGGCCGTACCCCACAGAGGCGCGCAGACTCCAGGGGGATGGCAGGGATTGCGCCACCAGCTTTCCGGTGCTGAGTGACAGGGCCATTATAAGGGTGATAAAGAGCTTGGAATACCGCATTGTGATGTTTGTCCGAGGACTCACTTCAATAGAGCTACGGAAGAGACTCCGAGCAACCATAAACTCTGGCATCGCTTCCTTTTCCCGGCTAAAACAGCCCTGGTGGTCCGGGGAGAGCAGTCTACGGGCAAAAATACTCAGAACTTTATTCAAAAGCGAATACCTATGCCTACCAGGGCGGATGGCAGGGGATCAGGAGCAGGGGATGGTCCTGAAGTGTTAATGAAGCCCTCAAAGCCGTATTCTGCTCGCACATCCAACCGGACCATGCCCGTACCGAACTGCATCCCAAGGACCGGTGATGCTCTGCTGCTAAGAAAGCATTCCGAGACGCACGGACCGATTCCAAAGGTAAGTCCTAGATACGGATTCCAGAACTCTCCGGGATTCAGGTAAACATTGAATCCGAATTGTAGCTGAAGGGTTCTGTATGTGCGCCCGTTCAGTTTCGGCCTTAGCACCTGAAGGGCCTGCCAATCCTGGAGCAACTGCTCTGCGTCCGCTGACGGCAGGAAAAGTTGTCCCTGGATGGCTTTCTCCGTTGCTTCGCCACACCATTGAATGCATTCATTGTCGCTTTCCAGGTAGCCAAGACCCAGCTCCAGTCCTACATGATCTTCTTCATCTATCAGCCACTCCATTAGCAATCGCCCATGGTTTTGTTGGGTCCTCAGCCTGGTTCTCTGGCTTGCTTCTAGAAAAAATGTCTGACCTGTGGTGTTGAAGTTATAGTTCCCCCGCGAAATCAATATGGGAACATAGGGTGCGGCAAGATACAATTCACCGGTGCTTCCTACCGTTCTGAGGCCGGAGCCTCCCATAATCTTGATAGAGAAATCTGGCCCCTGGTCTGCATGGATTTGACAGGGAAGCCAGGCCAGCAGAGGAACTAGCAGGATGACACTGAAAGAGGAACGCGAAGCCTGGAATTTGCTAAGAGAGAAAAAACGGAGCAGGCAGGACATGCCGGACAGATTAAGCCTGCTGGAATAATGGGCAAATAAGTTTATAAAATAGTCCTACAGAAGGCCGGTCAGGGTGTAAAAAGGCAGCTCCCAGGGGCTAGCCATGGGCCGGGCCACGAACTCGTGGAGAGGTGATGGTTGAATTTCCGTCCATCTGGGCCCTCCGGAGGCAGGGCTTTAAACATGCAGGGATGACCTGGGGTACCCGTGGCCACACAAGCTGAGGTCATTCACCGCAATCCCTGGATTCCGGTGAAGTCGAGTGAGCTACAGCCTCAATTCATGAAAAATGGCCGGATTTTTGAAAGGGCTCTCTCCCGTACAGCCGAATTTCTGAATTCCCCTTGACCGAGGGCCGCACTTCAAAAGATGTGTTCATCTTGCGTCTCTTTTCCTATAGAAAAGGGCCGCAGGCGGGAGAATGCCCTCTTAGCTCAGTTGGTAGAGCGCATCCATGGTAAGGATGAGGTCACCAGTTCAAGCCTGGTAGAGGGCTCAGA
>PBEB01000038.1 GCA_002717505.1 Leptospiraceae bacterium | reverse complement strand
GGGTGGAGAAGGCGCTCAGAATGCGATGATGAGCTTTTTCAAAGATCTGGCCATTGCCGGTGGAGCATGGCTGGCTGCTGTCGTTTCTGATAGTAAAGGACACTGAGATATTTTGCCCTGGCTGCCCCGGAAGGGGCAGCGAAAGGCATTCTCGCTCCTCAACAAGGGCACATAGCTCTTTCAGAATTTGAGCCAGGTAATTATGTTTCTTGATTCTTTGTTTCTCCCCCTTTTCCTTGATCTTTTTCCCCTACATTGAGCTTTACCCTTCTCCCGAGTTAATATCCTGATTCCCCGGAATTGTGGCTGACCTCTGTTTCCGCTGTTTCCAGACGGAAAACCAGATGCAGCGCTAACAAGGCTTTCCTCTGCACGGAATTGGCAAAGGTTAAGTCTACGGTTCATTGTTGACCGCAAATCTATAGTGCTGTCCGCTTTCTTATGCGTGGTAATCTCTTTCGCCTGATTTATCTAATTATTCTTTTTATGACACTTCCAGCCTGCGCTCGGTACGGAGTGCGCGAGCTATCGCCTCTGGAGCAAAGCCGGCAGGTCTCTCGAAATGCCACGAACTCCAATGAAGTGAGTCATCTTACCCGACGATACGTACTTAGCGAAAACCTGCAGGAAAAATGTGATCTTGAGTCGCTAATCTGCATCCTGGATATTGATACCGATCTGCGAAGTACGCAGGATGCCATTCTGGCTATCTATGCTGCCGAGCTCGCTTTCCAGGCGGCAAAAGATCATGAAGTGGAGGATGACACATTTGCGCGATTGAATACATCGGCAATGGTTTACGCCAGTGCTTATTTGTTTGACCCCTCTCTTAAGAACCGTCCATCGGATTTTCATCCAGCACAGCGCATCGCCATCGATATCTATAATCGATCCATGGCCCAGGTGATGCGACATCTTCATGCGAAACGAGCGCTTACAGGAGCAACTCATCGATTGCCTCTGATGCGCGGTAGTTTGCAGGTCCGACTGAATGTCGGAGTGCACTACTTACCGCGTTCTTTCTTGCACATTCGCGTGGCCTACGACTATGAAGCTCGGGGCTTCGCCAACCATCAATCTTACTTCGGACTGGGTACTCCGCTCATTCTGCTCCGACCCTATGCTTCCGATCCCCTGGAAACATCGGAGCAAAAGAAATCGAACCCCAATCTGAAGTATCCCCCTGGGTTCGAAACCGGATCGGAGCCAGTGGAGAATTATCAGTATCTGGGAAAAGCGGATCAGGCCTATCCGGCTACCGTTCTATTTGAATACGATGGCGATTACCTTACCAGAGATAGGAAGCAATACGAAGGTGAGTTTCGCATTGTAGATAGCCTCAGTCAGGACCGAGCTTCACTGAACGGCAGGGAGGTCCCTCTGGAAACCGATTTTTCTTCGCCTATGGCTTATATGCTGGCCGGAGCGGAAAAGAATGATTCCTTCTTTCGCAGGCTGGATGGGGATTCCATTGGCGAAACCAGCGGCCTATACATGCTGTATCCTTATGATAAGGAAAAGATACCGGTAGTATTTGTTCATGGTCTGGCCTCATCGCCCATGACCTGGTTTACCATGATCAATGAGCTTATTGCCGACCCGAAAATCCGAGCGAAATATCAATTCTGGGTGTACTGGTATCCCACATCCAATCCTGTAGTATTCAGCGCAGCCGATTTGCGAAAGACGCTTACTTCTGCTCAGGAAAGATTTGGATTTCGAAGAATGGTTCTTATCGGCCATAGCATGGGTGGATTGCTGAGCCGGTTGATGATTCAAAAGAGCCGGACCGAAGACTGGATTCAGGAGCTGGGTATAGATTCATCCCGTTTCAATGCAATCAATCTCGAGTCGCAAAGAGTGCTTCGACAAGCAACTAGCTATGATCCACTCCCTTTTGTAAATCGGGTGGTATTCCTGGCCACTCCCCACCGAGGTTCGGCCCTGGCTGACGGTCTGGCCGGTTACCTGGGACGTAGAGCGATGACGGTGCCAGGTGGAGTGGCGGAGATCTTTAACAGCGGTCTAAGTCTAATAACGGGAAGCGAAGATGAGCCGGTAATGCCACCTGTGAGCGGGATTGAAAGCCTGTCGCCAGATAGCCTGTTCGTGCGCGTCACAATGAATCAACCTTTCGCCCCTGGCATTCCCTATCATTCCATCATAGGCAATCGATCAGCCACAGATCTGGACTGGATTACCGATTCCGTGGTCCCTTATGCCAGTTCCCATCTGGCCGGTGCAGAATCGGAGCTTCTGGTAGAGAGTGACCATTCTGTGCATACAACCATGCCGGCCATTCTGGAGGTCCGTCGAATCCTCAGGCTGCATTTAGAATCGAATCATCTGGATCAGGCTAACGGCCCCCGCGCTCAGACATTGCACTTTCCGGGCGGATCCTCCAATTAAGTAAGAAGGGCCCTGAACTAAAAGCCCACTTGTTGCCAGCTATCAGAGCCATGTTCGGAATCTCCAATAGCGGGTCTCTGAGCGCTCCGGGCCAAGTAGTGCGGACGGATGGGTTTGGTTCGGAATGGCTCCGGGCGGGAAGTCTGGCTTATCTTGCACTGTAATCCGGTGGCCAGCACAGGTATCCGAAAAAAAGTGGGCCCATAAAATCGCAGTCCAGATGACTGCCAGCAAGAACGGAGATTTTTTATGGTCCATCCTAATGAAGCACTATTTGCCGGTGAAAAACCTTACCCGGTAATTCCCAGCTGCGAGCACTTCGCCGGGAACGAAAAAATGATAGGAAAAGCCTTCGGCTTTCAGAAAGAGAAAGGTCCCATCTTTGATATTACCATGGACTGTGAGGACGGAGCTCCTACAGGTCAGGAAAAAGAGCATGCGGAAATGATCGTTCGCATGCAGACTTCCGCAGAGAACGAGTTCGGCATGGCCGGAGTTCGAATCCATGATTACACGCATACCGAGCACTGGAAGCAGGATGCAGAGATCGTCATCAAGGGCGCCGGCGAAAAAATTGCCTATATTACCATTCCCAAACCTACCGCTGCTTCCCAGGTAGAAGAAATGATCGATTACATTCGAAACACGGCCTCCAAAGCAGGCCTGAAGCGAGAAATCCCCATTCACGTATTGATCGAAACACATGGGGCTCTGCGCGATGTAGAGAAAATCGCCTCTCTGCCCTGGATGCAGGTATTGGATTTCGGTCTTATGGACTTTGTTTCCGGCCACCTGGGAGCTGTTCCCCTGTCTGCGATGAAAAGCCCCGGTCAGTTCGATCACGCTCTTCTGAGAAGGGCCAAGTCCAACATGTGTGCGGCTGCGCTGGCCAATGGNGTAGTTCCGGCTCATAACGTAACTCTGGATCTGAAGAACTATGATCAAACCAAGGACGATGCGCATCGAGCTCGCTATGAGTTTGGATTTCTGCGTATGTGGTCCATCTATCCTACTCAGATTGATGCAATTGTAGAAGCTATGAAGCCCGATCACTCCGAAGTTGAAAAGGCTGTGAACGTTCTTCTGGCTGCCCAGGACGCAAGCTGGGGCCCCATCCAGTATGATGGGGAACTGCATGACCGCGCCACCTATCGTGGTTTCTGGACCATCGTTCAGCGTGGCAAGGTATCTGGCGAAAGTTTACCTGCAGAAGCAGAGAAGCGCTGGTTCAGCTAAGCTTGAACTGAGATTCCGTGCGCTCTTCTGCCATAATTGCCTGGCATATCTCGCAATTTTGCAGAGGGCAATGCGAATCCGACACAACGAACAATTTCTAATTCTGCGAATGAGACATTCGCAGCCAGGCCCCGAAAGGGGCCTTTTTTTTGCCTTGACCCAACGTTTCTTCCAGGGCATTTCCTTTGCATGGCTTTTCGTATTGCTTCCTGGGTAGGTCTGATTTTCTACTTTTTCCTTCATTGCTCTTCCGGGCAGAAAGCGCCTTCAGATCAAGCCGTAACTTCCGAANTGGCCCAGGAGCCTGAGAAAATCCAACGTATTTGTGTTACAGGCGACGGGGTTCGAATGCGCAGCGGACCATCGCTCAATTCCAGAGTNCTGGGAAACTACTACTGGCTGGATACTTTTGAGCAATGGGAGGTAGTGGGAGAGCCCGTTCCGGTAGGAGATTTTAACAAACCGTGGTATCTGGTGAAAGGTGTTCATCATGGTGCGGCTTCCAGTCCTTTCCAGGGGTATATGTATGGTCAATTCCTCGGCGATTGTGATGCTGCTTTTGAGGAAGTAGGCCAGAGGCTATCCAACACTTCTATTCCCTGGCAGGATCGGATCATGAACCTGGACTTCTCTGCTGGATACATGGATGAAAGCTACCGTAATCATAGATTCAGGGAAGGCCGGCAGTTTCGCTCCTGGAAAGCCACAGACAGCGCCTACCTTACAACGAATGGAACGGATGTACTTTCGATCAGAAAGCAGGGAAACCTTTTAATAACCGACNGGAATCTGAGAGAGGTTCATGCATTCGGTAATCAGCGAGGTCAGATCGCCAGGAGTTATAGTATTCGATGTGAATACAATGGATTTGACCTGAAAAGGGATGAAAGTATATATNTTGTAACCCTGAACCAGGTGGGCAATAACAAACATTGTCAAGCGGAGGCCAATGTAACGTTTCGCCGTGCTCCTACCTATGAAGCGTATCCGGATGGATGAATTCCATCGTTCGCCTCCGACGAAGCATGGCAAAGGATAGTTCGCAAAGCGAATACGCTTCGCCGCCCCAAATGGGTTCCGATCACTCCTCTTCAGGGGATTCAGGCCTGGATTTACTTTATTGATTTCTATATAGCGGATTTGCAAAAAACCGCCAGAGATCGACCCATGGCATGCATCATCCGGAGAGGTAGCGTTCGACTCTCGAAAGTCATGCCACCGATTTACTATATGCCGCCAGGAACCGGGCAAATGCATTCATGACCCACAGATGCACTGGTGCCTGAGTAAACTTATAGATATACCAGGGCAGGGCCGGCTGAAATGCATGCACTGCGCTCAGGGCGCAATTTAGCTCCGGAATCGTGCGAAACTCCAGTCGCCCTTTCGAATTCTTTGCAGCGAGTAGCCCGCCAGTAACGTAATAGAGCTGTCTTGTGGGATCCGACCTTTCTTCGCTGAGCGTCAGCTCCAGTAGTTTCAATCCCAGACCATAGAAGCCAACGATGCCATTTTCCGGATCCCTTCGCACCTTCAAAAACGGTCTTAGTTTGCCCTGAAGCCATATGGGATACAGTTCAGCCAGAAAAACGGCATCTTTCCCCCCTGGAAGCGGCAATCTCTGAACCGAGCGCACAAGGCTTTCGCTCCGATTCCTTTTTTTGGATCCGGATATCTTCGCTTTCGTGGGTGCCGAGCTTTGCTTCCTGGATTGCTCTTCCTGGTCCAGTCGATTCGCTTCGTCCAGGGCACCATCGATTCCGGTGCTCAGATATTTACGGTACTTTGCCGGTGGCTCTGCAACCATATCNTGTTTCAGGCTCTCAACCAGAGGCGATACCAGTTCTCCCGAGCTGCCCGTAATGAGCTCGATCCAGAGAAGCGAAAGCCTGGGAGAATAAAAAGACACAGGCAGGAAATGACGCTTTTTCCCCATGGCCCTGGCTGCTCTTTGCATTAGATCGATGTAACTTAATTGATCTGGTCCGGCTGCATTGATGATGGCACTTTTTTTTCGATTCTCAGTCGCCAGCGCATTCATGACTTCCAGCAGGTCCTTTAGATACACCGGGTTGGACAGGCTGGTGGTCCAGGAAGGACATATCATCACAGGGAGCCTCTCTACCAGCTTNCGCATCATCTCAAANGAGGAGCCGCCAGCACCCAACACCAGTGCTGCCCGAATGGCTATAACCGGGATTCCGGTAGATGCAAGCACCGTTTCCACTTCTTTGCGACTTCTTAGATGCACGCTCAGTTCCTGATCTGGAATATCTGGCATTATGCCGCCCANATAGAGGATCTTCTTTACTCCGGCTTTNTTCGCTGCGCGGGCAAAGTTGTCTGCCAGGATCAAATCTGTATCCTCAAAGGAACCCTGGTTCAGCCGAGCCGAAGGCAGCATGGAATGAACGAGATAGATGGCAACATCACAGCTCTTCAGAGAATGCTCAGCATCCAGCAGGGAGTAAAGATCAGTGGATCTCCACTGGCATCCACGGGGTAACCAGGCTGGAGCAACCTCTGAGCGACCCAGACCGCGAATGAAAAAACGTTTATGGAATCGCTGAATGAAGGCCTTTCCTACAAAGCCAGTGGCTCCTGTTACGGCCACCCTCATTCCGGCTTGCTTCCCTGATCCTGCTGGATGCGAAAATGAGGAGTTCTATAGCCCGGTGGAAGTTGCTCCGGGGGCAGGGTTATTTCATTACCATCCCTTAATGCATAGTAGTGCGGAGACATGATCTCCACTCCGGCTTCATTGAAAGCATCCAGGATTCGCTGATGTAGACTGGAGTAGATGCGTGCCATCTTCTCTGGATGATCTGTGTAGCAGTTTACCTGATAGGTGATATAATAATCATCCAGCGAAGTTTGAAGGACAAAAGGGGCCGGGCTTTCCTTCACTTCGGGAACTGCTGCTGCCGCCTGGATGAGTAGATCCTGGACTTTCTGGTAGGGAACATCGTATCCAATGGTTACATTCGAATGCAAGATCAAGCCATCGGTTTCCTTTCTGGCTACAGTAGTGCTATAGTTAATGATATGGCTGGCAAGCACGGCGCCGTTGGGTATGGTAATCTCAACATTTTTAACGGTCCGAATTCTTGTAACAAGAAGGGTCTTCTCCAGGATATCCCCCTCTGTTTCGCCAATCTTTACTCGGTCTCCTACGCGATACGGGCGCATATAAGTGATCACTACACCGGCCATGATATTGGCGATAATTGCACTGGAGCCCAGAGACAGCATGAAGCCCAGGAAAATGGAAATTCCCTTGAACGCATCTGAGTTAGCTCCCGGCAGATANGGAAAAGCGATGATTGCAGCAAATGCGATGAGAATCACAGTTAGAATCTTGTGGGTAGGCCGAGCCCAGTCCGGATAAAACCCATTGATCTGAATTGTTTCNCTCTCTACTTCGCGAAACAGAAAGCCCGCTATCTTCACGGCGTAGCGAGTTACAATAACTACAACAAGAATGAAAAACAGATTGGGCAGATACTGAATTACTGCCGTTCCTGCTGCAATCAGTGGTTTCTTCGCATAGCCCAGTAGTAGCGATGCCCAGTTTTCAGTAGCTTCGAATAGACCAAATACGCTGGCTAGGTAAAAATAAGAAGCAACAATCAATACCAGGATCTTAATAGCCTGAATCGCAACCTGTAAAAAGCCAAGTATGCGATCTCTGGACAGGAGAACCGTGTTTTGAAACTCCAGATTCGGAATGAAGCGATTTTGTAACACAGGAACCGATCTCTGTAACAGATCAAATCCATGCCGAACAGCGCGAAAGATGGCTACAAAGACCATGGTTGCGATTAAAGCTCGAATGATGCTGCGAATCAAGTTGGCCGTTGCGGATTCATTGGCCCCCGGAAAAAGGGCGATAATGAAATCTGCAACGACAATGATTAGAAATATATTAACAATAAGATGAATCAGGCGCAAAGCACCGCGTAACAGACTTTGTAAAGTACTTGCCTGGATGATTTCCGAATTACGAAACCGAATACCTGTGGCCAATCGATCTGCCAGACCTTCCAGGCGGCTATAGACTCCCTGAAAAATGTAGGTAATGAGCCAGATGGACAGCAGGAGCGTAAGAACCAACAATGCGGACCAACCTATGGCTTCCATTACCCTGCGAAAGTCCGGACTTCTCAGATATTCCAGCAGGGATTCCGGTCCTTCAAGAGCGCGGGGAAACGCCGTTTCTGTCTGGTTGAGGTTCTCCGGGGCCGATGGGTCTTCGGCATCCCCTGAATCGGAAGCGGGAGATTCTGTTCCTGGCCCGGCCACCGGATCGCCGGCGTTAGGTTGCACAGGATCAATCTGGCCATTAGGTTCCGGCTCCGGTTCTCTGGTTACTGGCGGCTCTGCGGTTCGGTTGGCTTCAGGATTAGGCTGAGCCAANGGCGGCGCCGGTTCCTCACCGAAGAGTGGGAAAAGACTGAGAAGTANCAGTACCAGAATTGTCCAGGGATACAGACAACGACGCATGCCATCAGGATGCCATCCCTTGTAAACCGGTCAATTCTTTACATTATGACTTTGAAGAGAATCATCCAGAGCTCTAGATACCTGACGGGCGGCTCGTTTCCAGGACCAGTCCTTCATGTTTAGCTTCCGCGGCTTCTCTTTCTTCCTGGTCAAGGGGTTCGCTATCTCCAGAATTTGCCTGGCCCATTCTTTGTAGTCGATAGGCGATGCGAAGCGACATCCCTGACCGATCTCTCGAAACACTTCGATATCCGAAAGCAAACAGTTCTTGCCATAAGCGAAAGCTTCCAGAATAGGAAGACCGAACCCTTCATGTTTACTGGGAAAGAGCAGATAGGCCGAGTTCTTATAGCACCAGGCCAGCTCACCTTCTGTGGCCCCTTCCAGAAAGTAGATCCCTTCGTTTTCCAGGGTTCCTGATTTCAGAAGTTCGTAGAATGCCTCATTCTTCCATCCCTTTCGCCCAACGATCAGAAGAGGGGGCAAACCTTTGTTCGAAGGCGCGCCGGAGCGGGATTTCATGCTGGCCTGTTGTTTGGCCCGGGCATGCCGGTAGCCATCTACCACAACTTTTTGATTCTTTCGGGGTTCGATGGTTCCAACCATCAGGAGAAAGTCCTTCCAGGAAGACTTAAATCCGGCCGGTCGAGAGGGCTTTGTCTCAGGCATCTCAAATCCAGGATAGACCACTGTCAGGGATCCAGCGTTGACACCTTTGATGTGGCGACGAATATGTTCCCGCGTTGTGCGAGACAGACAGAGTACCTGGTCAGCCTGACGAATCATTCGTGGGTTCAATAACCTGTGTTGCCATGCGGTCCAACCTTCCATTGTATCTCGAGCGACAAAGGAATTCAGATCATGAAAGTTAACAATCTGCGCTGTGGTTTTCTTGAGGGGCAGCAGAGTAATCGTTCCCCAGAAGACATCCACTTNATGAGCNTCCAGGAGACCAGGAACGTCCTTTTGCATCCAGAGCANTCCCGGCAACCGGGAGCGNTGGGGATCCAGAGTGGTATTGGCGTTATCCAGCAAATCCTGGTACTCTGAATGTATATCTCGATGGGAAAAGAATACGAAGGTATCCTTTTTGCGCATGGGAATCAGGTACCGGAGAACCTGATGTAAATATCTTGCATTACCGGTTCCAGGAAATGCAAGGGCACGTGCATCCACTCCAATTACCATGCGTGGCAGGTTTATCCATCCGGTGCCTCAGGCAACAACATACTTGATCAAGTTACAGATGATTTGGCCAGGATCCGTTTAAGCATGCCAGGGGCAAATCGCTTGAGAAACAGCGCAAACTTCTCTTTGATTCCGGCCACCACCACTTCATCCTTACCTCGACGAATGGCTTTTAATATGGCATGAGCCACAGCTTCAGGAGGCAAACCGGAATTGGTGGAAGGATCCATAGTACCCTGCGCGCTTCCGTCAGATGTAAGAGCATTGATGGAAACGTTGGTCTTCACAAATCCTGGAACAATTAGCGTAACTCCAGGACCTGTTTCACTTTGTTCGGCGCGCAGTGCATCGAAATAGCCATGGAGGGCATGCTTTGTGGCCGAATAGCTGGAGCGAAGAGGAGTACCGAACCTTCCGGTTACTGATGTAATTGTGAGGATGCGCCCGGAAGGATGGATAATGGGAAACGCAGTAGAAGTAAGAGCGATGGTACCCAGAGCATTCACGCGAAAGATCTGCTCCACACTCTCTATGGTTGCCTCTCGCGCCAGCGATCTCTGGGAAATACCGCCATTGTTCACCAGAAAATGAATCTTGCCGAATGCTTTGCTGACCTGGTCGACCTGTGCTGTAAAATCCCTGGAGGACAGATCTAGTGGCACCACCAGGCTACGCTTCTTCTCGGGATCCAGTTCCTCTTGCAGCCTGGTCAATTTTTCTGTGGAGCGAGCGGACAGCACCGCGTTTGCACCTGCATCAAAGAAAGCGCGGGCTGTGGCTTCCCCAATTCCGGACGAGGCCCCTGTAATCCATACTGTTTTGCCGTTGAGGTTCATTTGTCATTGCGGCTCGGAGTTGAGGCCAGTTACAAGACCTTTTCTATATACAAGAGCGACCTGGGCGCAGACATAGGCTAGCTCCACTGCAAAAGCATTAGCGAAACTCCGTGCGTTTGCGAGGCTTGAGCTCAATCAGTTTTGTGTTGGCTGTCTCAGATTCATCCACCAGGTAGCGGATTGTATGAGCGACGTCCTCAGGTTCCAGTACAAACTCTCTAACCGATGCTGGATTACCTCCAAATTCCGTGCGAACTCCTCCTGGACAAACAGCGGTTACTGCGATGCCGAATTCTTTAACGTCTTCACGCAGTGATTCCGTAAAGCCATTCAATGCAAACTTGGAAGCTGCGTAGGCACCACCACCTTTAAATCCGTTCAGGCCGGCCACTGAGCTTATGTTGATGATCTGGCCGCTTTTTCTGGAAATCATATCGGGAAGCACCGCTCTTGTGAGCTGGTACGGAGCAATAAGATTCAGCTCCATTACGTAGCGGAAATCCTTTTCGTTGATCTGATCTGCCCGACCAAAAATCCCCATACCGGCATTGTTAATAAGACAATCGATGCGGCCCAGAGCTCGGATGGATGATTCCACCAGGTTCTTGATGTCATTGGATGAAGTGAGGTCCGCCGCTATGGCCTCCACTTTTCCGCCATTGTCGTTCAACTTTTTTTTCAGCGCATTCAAAGCATCTTCCGATCGGCCGGTAATGATCAGAGGATACGCATTGGCCAGGTTCTCGGCTATGGCATGGCCTATGCCTCTGGTGGCGCCGGTAACCAGAATTACTTTCTCTCTTTCTTTCGATGTCATACGGCCAATCTAAAGGTTTGAACCATTGCAGACCAGCTCTAATGTAGCGCACCAGGTCGGTCCTGCTGTCTGGAAAACCGACCCAGGTCCGAGTTGCCGAAGTTGCCTTCAACCTTGTTACCCGGCTGTAACAGAGCAATGTGGAAGCTGCTTCCAACAAGTTGTCGCTCAAAGTCCAGGGATATTCAGGTACCTCTCAAAAAATGATTACGGAAGGAGGTTCAATTTATTCTGGCAAGGCCGGGGGACTGGAATAAGAAGGAACCATGCAGATCCAGGAAGAGGACGTTCGATCGGCCAGGTTAATACTTTTTGTGGATCGAATTCTGGAAAGCCGTGGCAGCGCTACAATGGAGAGGCAGGTTGCCACGCTGGCCCCGGAACTCAAGGAAGTCCTGGAAAGTCGGCATGATCGGCTCTGGGTCAGGTCCGATGAAGAAAGGGCCATTCTGGTCCAACTGGCTGATTCCCTGGATGCATGGGACTTGCTCTGGGAAGCAGGGCGGGACTGCGTATCGATCTATCTGTATTCTCTTTCTTCCTCGCGCCTCAGGTTCGCCTCTATTGAGGATGGAATCTATCAGCTTCCCTCGCTCATCGCACATTTCATTACATCTCTATCTTCTTTTCTGGGTCGAGGGAATGCAGCCGGTGATTTTCAGCTATGTCTGGAATACAGATCCGGTCACAGTCCTCATGCTGTGGATAATCTGTTCATTGAAGGCCTGGTGGAAGGTATGGTCCGGTTCCTTCGCTTGCGCGATTTCAGTATTAATCTCCTTCAATCCAGTATTAAGGAGCCTGATGCGCGTTTAAATGGCGGCAGTGATGTTCAATGGAACCAGCCAGTAACAATCTATGATCTTCGCGTAGGAAATACTCAGCATCCTTTCCCGGATGAAGAGGAAAGCCAGATCGAAGAGAACACAGAAAAGTTTGTCTCCAGAGTCCTCAAGCGTTCTCAGGATATTCTTCAAGAGAGTCGCGAGTTAATGACGGCCATCGAATATCTCAACATAGCCAACGACGAACTGGAAAAGAAAATCGAATCCAATCATCGCCAGCTGGAGATGGCAAGAAACATTCAGAAAGGCTTTGTGCCTTCGCGCATACCGGATTGGAAAGGGGTTCGCTTCTGGGTAAAATTCTTTCCCCTCCAGGAGGTGTCCGGAGATTTCTATGACTATTTCTCTGTGGGAGGCTCCAAGTTTGGCCTCTTAATGTGCGATGTATCCGGCCATGGAGTTCCGGCAGCTTTGATGAGCGCTATTGCGAAGATTTCTTTTGCCAATCATCGCTATGAGTCTCCGGCCGACACTTTTCGCCAGGTAAATCTGGATGTAATGGATCTGGTCAAAGGCGAAGGCTATCTAACAGCCTTTTTGATGGTGCTGGATGAGAACAACAAACTCACATACAGCACTGCTGCCGTTCCTCCGCCCATGCTGTACCGGGCCCGCACGAATACTGTTGAACAGTTGGAAGGGCATGGGACTTTGCTGGGAATGTTTAGCGATGCGGGAAAGCATTTCAAGGATTATACCATTACCCTGGAGCCGGGAGATAAGCTATTTATATATAGCGATGGACTTACCGAGGCCGTTAATCCGCAGGATGAAATGTTCGGAGAAGAGCGGTTAATTCGAGCCATCCGCGAAACGCGAAATCGGAATGTACAGCAGAGTTCCGAGTATTTGATGGAAGCCTACAGACAATTTACTCTGGGAACCGAGCCCAACGATGACCTGACTTTTATTACTTTGATGGTAAGCGAATATCAGGATCAATTTGATCGGTACGTGCGAGATGGCCATAAAGCGTTTCACGAAGGAAACCTTGAAAAGGCGACTTCACTTTTAAAACAGGCGAATGCGATATTTCCCAGGCATACCCATACTCTATTTCTGTTGGGCCGAGCTCTTGGAAAAAAAGGCGCCTACGGAGAAGCGCTGGAATATTTAGATGAATACATCCAGTTGAAACCTTACAATGCAGATGCTTATATCATCGCAGGTTACTGTTACTATGCGCTGGATAATTTTCCTCTGGCCATCGAATACTTCAATCGCTCCTTGAACATTCGAAAGGACAATCCTCAGGCTCTCTACAACATTATTCGAATCTACTTAAAGCAGGATAAAAAGAAAGAAGCCCAACAGTTGTTTCAGGAGCTGGATATGCTCCGGCCTGGCCATCCAAGAATTGAGGAATTGCGCAAGGTCTTTCCTCCGGATAAAGTGCAGGTCATTCAACAACAGTCCTGAGATCCCCATTGTTCTGGGCATATTAGCCGATGCCCATTCCAGGATATATGGAATAGCCCCGCTATAGGTACTGTCTCGGCGGTTAGCATCGGTGCCCCTGAGTTCGCCTTAAGACAGCCGAGCGGGCAAATGTGCACCGGAAGTTCGCCTTAAAACGGCCGAGCGGGCCAATGCACACCGGAAGTTCGGCTTATGACGGCTGAGCGGACAAATGCGCACCGAATGTTCGCCTTATGACGGCCGAGCGGGCAAATGCGCACCGGAAGTTCGCCTTATGACAGCTGAGCGGGCAAATGTGCACCGGAAGTTCGCCTTAAAACGGCCGAGCGGGCAAATGCGCACCGAACGTTCGGCTTACGACGGCCGAGCGGGCAAATGCGCACCGGAAGTTCGNCTTANNACGGCCGAGNGGGCNAATGCNCACCGGAAGTTCGGCTTATGACGGCTGAGCGGACAAATGCGCACCGGAAGTTCGGCTTATGACACCTGAGCGGGCAAATGCGCACCGGAAGTTCGGCTTATGACTCTCGAGCGGGCAAATGCGCACCGGAAGTTCGGCTTATGACTCTCGAGCGCGCAAATGCGCACCGGAAGTTCGGCTTATGACGGCCGAGCGGGCAAATGCGCACCGGAAGTTCGGCTTATGACGGCCGAGCGGNCAAATGNGCACCGNANGTTCGCGTTAAAGGGACTGATTGCCGGACGATGATCNTCTTTTCATTGGGGNCGATGACCCGGTTTCCCTTCCGTTGGATTNNTGTAGAATCGGGTGGTGGGGTAGGCGAAATCCAGGTCTTCGCTGGCCGCAAAGCCGTCTAGTATGTCTTCCCACATCGCCTGGTCCGTGCCACGTCGCTTTCGAGCTTCGCAGAGATAGCGTAAGGTCAATAGGACTCCTGAGTCTTCGACGGATGTATAAACAATGGGCGTCAGGTGGTTATAGTAGATCATGTATTTCTGGGCTGCGTTGCGAATATCCCGCTCTGCTGCCTCGGTAATATGGGTACTGTGCCTTTCCCCAATTTCCTGGAGGAGCTTTTTTCCTTTTCGCCAGTTGCTCTCAAAGGTGATCAGGACGGCGACCTCACTCCAGATGTACTGGAATGCCTGATAGAAGTTATGCAGGGATTCGGTAAAGATCCGTCCGTTAGGTACATGAATCAATCGTCCGGTACTCTGTTCTGCATGGACCCAGTTCCCTATCTCCAGAAGCGTAAACTGAAAGATTCGCTGATCAATGACATCCCCGATTTCATCGCCTACCTGAACTCGGTCTCCCAGCCGAAAAGGCCGCCGCCAGACAATGAAAAGCCAGGCGGCAAAGTTTTTGAGCACATCCTGCAGTGCAATGGCAAGGCCTGCCGAGAGTAGGCCGAGGTAGGTAATCACAGCCTGAAATCCCTGAAACCATACGCGACCAACAATCAGGAAAATCAGTCCCAGGGCAACGTAGCGAGAAATCCGTGTCCAGCGATAAGTGTATTCCGGCGAATCCGTTCTGCGGAGGGCAAAGCGTAGCACCAGGCGTCGGATGATTTCGATTACCAGNATCACGGCTACGGATAGAAGCAGTCGGGCCTGCGTTTCCTCCGCAAGTCCAAAAACCTGCTGTAGTAATAATGTGATCTCCCTGAGCTGTTCCAACGTCGTTCTCCGGTAGCAGTGGTCGGACCTCCGCCCGAACGTCTCCATCAGGGGGAGGTGCATCTTCTATGGCCATCGATTCTTTTTTCAGCGGGCGGCCCTGAGCGGAACTATCGGTTCTCCTTAGAGTTCGCGGGCGACTATAGCCGGAACGGCTGGTCTCCTTAAGACGTGGAGGCAGCCATAACTCGAACGGACGGTTCTCCTTCAGACTCACAGTCGATGTACAATATCACCGGATCTGTATGGGGCAGGACCGAAAGTCAAAGGCAAAAGAGCTCTTTGACCAGCTCAAGATGCTTCGCCCGAGCCATCCGCGCGTGGCAGTGCTGGACTTCATATTTCCGGAAAGTAGCGTCCTGCTTTACAGTAGCTAAATTTTAATATATACCGNNATACAACGTTGAAAGAATGGATTGACAGAGCCCGGAAGAATGGCCTCGATCCTTGGAGGGGGAACATAGCTTATGCACCGGAACTGCCCGGAACGAACNAAACNAACTCTGACAAAAATGCTGGCCTGCCTATTCATGGGCCTGTTTTCCTCTGGCTGTGGAAAAGACGACGATCAGACTGGCCAGATTCTGGCTGCCCTCTTGCTAGCGCAGTCTTCCAGCTCGCCCACATGTGCCACAACCGGTCACTGTAAGATGTTTGTTGCCGACAATGTGAGTACCAACACCGGTATTTCCGGTCTGGACAATGCCTGCGCCAATTCCAGCAATAAGCCCTCCGGAGGAACCTATAAGGCTCTGGTGGTAGATGGGACCAATCGAATTGCATGCACCACGGCAAACTGTAGCGGAGGCACTTCGGAGCATATCGATTGGGTCCTGAAGCCGAACAAAGAATACCGTAGAACAGACGGAAGCACTGTCATAGGCACCACAAATTCCAATGGCATCTTTTCCTTTCCCATCTCCAATGGTGTTGATGAATACAATAGTGGAACCTTTAGCATTACGGTTTCGGCCCTNGAATCAAATTGGACCAGTAGTACCGATGATTGCACAAATTTTTCCTTAACATCGGGTGATTACGGTACCAGTAATTTTTCCGAAACCGATACCACCTTCATCGACTGGGCAACTTCGAGTTGCACCGGTTCCGCCTTGCACGTGGTATGTGTGGAGCAATAGGCCTCTGGAAGGGGCTCCGTGGACCATCCATACGGAAGGGAATGAAGTTTCTGAAGGCCAATAGACGGCTTCGGAGGCGACCATCAGCCTGCCCGGAAAGTAGCGTCCTGGCCAATCCTCGGCCCAACCGGAAGGGCCGTGTGCAAGGAGTTTCCGATCCAGTCTCCAGGGAGTTGCGTGGCTCAATCGCCGAAATTTCTCTATGTCATCCGTTACAAAAAAGTGATGGATTTCTACCTGACACCATGTTAATTTGCGCCCGGGGGAAAATATGAGTTTGGATATAAAAATCAAGGGCGGGACCATTGTAGATGGATCCGGCAAAGAGTCATTCAAAGGTGATATCGGAATTAAAGACGGCAAAATTGTATCGGTGGGCAAGGTAGATGAATCTGCCAGTCAAACCATTGATGCAGACGGAGCTCTGGTAACTCCGGGCTTTGTAGATCTACATACACATTATGACGGCCAGGTGAGCTGGGATGAAGTGCTTATGCCTTCTGTAAATCACGGAACTACCACTGTGGTTATGGGCTCCTGTGGCGTGGGCTTTGCACCGGTAAAGAAGGACGATCGCAATAAGCTGATTGATCTTATGGAAGGCGTGGAGGACATTCCCGGCGCTGCCCTGGCTCAAGGCATCAACTGGCAATGGGAGACATTTCCGGAGTATATGGATGCTCTGGATAAGATGCCTCATACCATCGATTTTGCAGCGCAGATTCCGCACGATGCGCTAAGAGTTTATACCATGGGCGAGCGAGCTCTGGAACAGAAGCCAGCCACAGAAGATGATATCAAAAAGATGCAGCAATTTGTGCGCGAAGCCATGGAAGCNGGGGCCGCGGGCCTGACCACAGGCCGTTCCGATGTGCATCGCAGCGCCTCCGGTAACTGGACTCCAGCTTCCGAAGCCACCATGGAAGAACTGGTAGGTCTGGCCAGTGCATTCAAAGGTATGAAATACGGAGTGCTTCAGGCTGTGTCTGACTTCGATATGGAACGGACCCACGACGACTTTGACAAAGAGTTCGAATTCCTGGAGAAATTCGCCGCAGCCAGTGGTCGACCATTCTCGCTTTCACTGAATCAGCGAGATTTCTGGCCAGATCTCTGGAAGCGAATTCTACAGAAAGGAGAGGAAGCCAGCAAAAAGGGCATCGATTTTCACTTCCAGGTGGCTCCTCGAGCCATTGGCGTAAACCTGGGATTGCAATGTACGTTCCATCCTTTCATGGGAAAGCCCAGCTATAAAGCGATTAGCCATCTGCCACTTAAAGAAAGAGTGGAGAAGATGAAAGACCCGGAGCTCAAGAGAAAGATCATCGAAGAGGCTTCGGAACAAATGGCTGGCGACGGAACACCCGTGCCTCCTCTGGCAGACAAATTCCTGGCTGCCATCGAACAGCTATCTTTCAAGCTATTTGAGCTGGGCGAAGATCCGGACTACGAGCAGCCTCTGGAAAAAAGCCTGGGTGCCAAAGCGAAAGGCATGGGCATGGCGCCGCTGGATCTGGTATACGATACAATGCTCAAAAACGATGGGAAGGCTCTAATCTACTTTCCCATCTATAACTATACCGAGTTTAGCTACGACAACGTGCATACTATGCTGGAGCATCCGCAATCTCTGTTCGGCCTATCCGACAGTGGAGCTCATGTTGGCACCGTATGCGATGGTAGCTTTCCCACTTATTTCTTGAGCTATTGGACCCGAGACCGGGCCAGAGGCAAGATTCCTCTGGAAAGAGCGGTGCAGATGCTTACCAGCGATAATGCACGCCACATGGGCTATTCGGATCGAGGTCTCATCCAGGCAGGCAAAAAGGCAGATATCAACGTCATCGATTACGATAATCTGAGCCTGAAAGCTCCTCGCATGATTCAGGATCTTCCAGGAGGAGGGCAGCGACTGATGCAGGAAGTGCATGGNNATCGTGCGACTCTGGTTTCTGGACAGGTGGTTCTCGAGAACGACCAGGTCACCGATGCCCGTCCTGGTCGCATAGTGCGAAGTTCTAAAATGTAATCTGGAACTTCGCTTCGGATCCTGAGCATCTGCCTGGATCCGGAGAGATATTCGCAAGACAGAATCTGATCCTATTTCTCAAGACCCGAGTTTGTTCGAGACTCGGGTTTTTCTTTTATACCCGGACGAATCGTAAAGAGACGACTGCGTTGATACGTTGCAGCGTTTGCCTGAGCGGGGCTTTGGCTGTGCACCGAGGCCAGGGATCCGTATCGAATTAGAGCCGCCGTCATCAGGAATAAACCCAGAGTGCGCACCGGAATGACCATTCCAATTCCAAAGAGGGTTACTCCAAGGAAAAGTAGCCAGGGCCACATTCTGGATCTTTCGGTCCGTAGCTTCTGGAACAAAAGAAACAGAAAGCCCAGGCTGAGGACTAGACCGGAGATTATGAGAGGAGCGGCTACCATCCAGTGACCAAATACAAAAGGGCCTTGAATCTCTACGAGAGCAGGATTAGTTTTCGCGGCTACCGGCCACAAGAATGTTTCATAATACTGGATGGCGGTATAGAGAATTAAGCCCGCTTGAGAGAGTAGAATTCCCAGGGTATCAGAGAAATGTGCGCGATTCACCGGGATTGCGCCTTAAGGTACTGATTCCACCGAGGATCTTTCCGTGTAGGCTTCTGGCCCTGCGGGCCCTGTTTCGTGACCTTCGTTCCTAACCAGCAGTGGATGAATTTGAACGCGAGTGAGGGCCGGGAGCCCAAGGCAGCATAGAAGGCAACCAAGAAGACCCAATACGTTGATGGGCATCCAAGCTACGTGCTGTACAGTGGCTTCAAACTGGCCGACCTCCCAGAAGAGGATTCCTGTGGCTACCCACCAGACTAGCAGAAGAGTTCCACTGGATATCAGTAATCGCCCCTGAATTTTAAGCATTCGATCCATCAATTACGGCGGAGTGGCTAGACGGCGGCCAGCCGAGCGTCTGAACCGTGAATCCAGCCGCCACTGTATCCGCCCCGGCTGAGAATGTGAGTCCAGCTCCTACTGTATCCTCTTCCGCTTCATCCAGAGTTTCAATCCGCCCTGGGCTTCTTTGCGAATTTTTCCCTGAACGGCTCCAGACCAACCTAGAAAGAGTCCACTGGCACCCAGCGCCATTCGGGCCCACTTCCATAGAGAGAAACTGTCTTTATGATCTTTGATCTTGCCGTTTTCAAAAACAAACTTCGCCTGTATCCTATTTACAATGGTCCGACCGGTTTTGCTAAATGGATAGGTGGCCACCCAGCGTGCGCTACCGGTGGACTCGTCTGCCTGAACATCGGAAAACTCTATCTTGAGATCGGTGGAGCGCTCTAAAAGCATCTTCCACATGGCTCCGATTTCGACACCTTTCAGGTTTTCAAACACGGGGTCATGGAACGTTGCCCCTTCCGCGTAGCTATCGGCCATGGTCTGGCCATCTTTGTTCTGGAAAGCTGTGTAGAAATTCTCGATCAGTGCTTTGTTTGTTTCTGCGCTCATGGCCAATGTGTAATGGATGCAGAATTCATGGCAACCTTTATCAGCTCCGCTCAATGCGGGTGATGAGCTTACCAATGGGAAGCAATACCAGAAGAATCAAAAGGCCGACACCCGTCACTCGGATGAGCATAAGTACAAACCAGTCTAAATCCGAGTTCTCAAAGAAGATGTACCCGTCCTGAAAACCATCCGATCCCTTGCATTCGCAGCGCTCTCCGATGGAAGTAGCAACATATCCCGATCGCACCTCTCCCGTCCCCATGCTACTGCAACTCTGAATACAACGACGTTCAACCATGGGAGAATAAATGAAGAGGGAAGATGCTATGACGGCGCCCAGGATGGCAATACCGGCGATCATAGATAGTAATACGGATGCGGGCTTCAGTCTTGCTCTGATGAAGGCCATGTTCATTTGTATCTGTTATTCTTCCTGAAAAAAAAGGCCGACCAGATGGCCGACCTTTTCCTTTCGCTACGAAGCGCTCACTCCGCTGGCTAGTTCGCCGGAGGAGTGATTGTCTTCAGAAGTTTTAAATCTCCGGCGTTAAAGACCTGAATAGTCGTTGTATCTCCATTCCCGGATTTACCGGTTAGATAGATCTTTTCTCCGTAGAAGGTGATGTCTGAGTTCTGGCTAATGGGGTCCGAGCTTTTGGCATCCAGGGTCAGATCTGCATTGAAGCGGCCCAGGAAGTAAGAGTTTCCATCTTTCACGAAAGCGTAAATCTTTCCATCCTTGGTCACCATGGGCGTTCGCCAGAACACTTCTTCAGCGGACTGAGCCTTTTTCAGCAGGTCTTTACCATTGATGACTACCAGGTTGTGGCTGGAATCGTTGTGAGCGGAACCCTCATAACCGATGACTACAACTGATTCTTCGCCCAGACCTACAAATTCGCGTCCGCAAATGTTTGTGTAGGGGCTCTTATCCAGAGCATCGTCATTCTTGGGGTCAATTGCCCAGAGTTCGTTGCTGTAGTGGCCGCCTTCGATGTAGCGCAGAATCCGAAGGAATAGGATCTTCTCTGCGATTACATTCTCGCTCTTGTCGATCTCTTCCAGCGTTTCGTCTGGCTTGGTTGTGTCTGTTGTATCGGTGGTTGCAACCTCTTCAGTACTATCTGTTGTATCTGTAGAATCCGTTGTTTCGGTGGAGTCTGTGGAATCAGTGCTATCTGTAGAGTCCGTGCTGTCCGTAGAATCCGTTGAGTCGGTGCTATCTGTCGAATCTGTGGAGTCGGTAGAATCCGTAGAGTCAGTGGAATCTGTTGTCCCTTCCTCCAGTTCTTCTTTCTGCTCCTGAACCTCTTTCTGTTCTTCTTCGATCTGGTTCAGCTCTTCTTCGGTTTCTTCGATCGCTTCCTTATTCTTCTCTGGATCTTTCTGAAGTTCTTCTAGCTTCTTCCCGGTATCTTCTTTTTTCTTCTCTAACTCTTCTTCTTTTTCGTCCAGGCGATCCTTGTCTTCTTCCTTACGGTCTTCATCGATGCGATCCATGTCGGTCTTATCATCTTCGTTGATTCCCGTTTCTTCTTCTGTGATTTCCTCACGGTTCACATCCGTTTCACCGGGGCGCACAAGGTTTTTCTTCAATGGAATGAAGATCTGAGTGTTGCCAGACCAGTTTCGAAAAGAGCGGTCGATTCCTGCTTTGGCAGGGTCCACTTTGGCCAGGACATCTTCGGAATACTTGCCCTGATACAGGCTGGCATCATTTCTGAGCCTGGCATTGTAATATACGATGTAGCGGGCTACCACAGCCGCATCTTCCAGGTTATATTCGAACGCTTTGCTCAGATATCCCTGCAGAACTCGGATAATGGCGTTGATGTGTCCAAAGTCCGCCTGCGGATCAATTGTAACAATGTCTGCGCCCAATCCCTCTGTGTCCGGGTCGAAAACTCGAACAATGGATATTCCCCGCAGGGAGTATTCGCCATCCTTCAAAACCTCATCGGCCCCCATAATCCCCGTATTTCGCTCATATTCACGGGCAGCGGGAGTGGCGCGTCGATTGGTGCGGTTTTCAAAGTCAACCGCAGGTACCCGAACTGTGTCCTCAGATACAGCGGGATCCTCAGCCAGAATAGGCTGGACTGCCAGAAAAGTGATGGCAGCCATAAAAAATGTAAGTGCTTGGTTTTTGAATCTCAGCATGGAAGAGTTCCTGATTTTTTGAATGGAGTCTCTTCTATTTTCGGTCCAGGTCAATCGAATTTTCAGCGTACTTGGACACCATTATGGCAAAATACAGCCTTATCGGAAAAAAAGGATCCGACCTCAAGCCGGCTATTGGCCCTTCAATCGAATCCAATCAAACCATTTTCGTTGATGATTCCTGGAGGACTGCTGAATCTTCGAGCTTTTCGTTCCATAGATCTATTAGAGGGCATTGTTCTACTCATCCAATGAATTCAGGCGAAGGGCAGTATCCTGGATAAGTCCGGAATACAAGGCGCCTGCTCGTTCCGCGAATCCGAATGATCCTACCATTGCTCATTGTGTGGGCAGGCCCTTTCATCTTGCAGGGGCGGCGCTCATTGTGTGGACAGACCCTTTCTTTGTCGAGGGTAGGCTTCCCGGATGAAATACCATAATTAAACGGCGGGCCCCTTTGAGCTCCAGCCATGGATGCTCATATATCAAGCGATGGATTTCTGCATTGCGAGCGCATCATCCAGGGCCCTCATGCTTAGTAAAATCCGAAAAATAAAGCACAACTCATTACCTCTCTGTGACTATATGGTTGCAAACAAATGTATTAATGAATATGTATTAATCCACATGAAGGACAATGTATCAGTTGGAGTGTTCAAAACAAGAGCGGAAGATATAGTGGAATTGTCTTCCGAAAGCTTGCGAAAGATCTATCTGGCTTCAGCAGGGCATCCTTTTCAATTGCTACTAAGACTTCTCTGGGAAACCGGCATTCAGGTCCGAGAAGCGGTAGCTCTTAAAGTGAGGGATGTTGATCTAAGCCGGAACCGTCTTCGCATAGTCGATACAATCAATGCATGCATCCGAAGGGGGGATCACTTTCATAGCGGCATGAGACAGAAGCAGGAGCGGAGCATTGCTCTGCCTGCCATTCTTTTTTATCCGCTTTGTCGCTGTACTCAGGGAAGGTCCGAGGATCAGTTTCTTTTTTATTCCAGGAATCCTTTTTCTCCCTGCAGTAGCAGGACGGTGGAGCGATTCATTCAGCGCCTGGGCAGGCGAACGGCTCTCGAGGGGCTTACTGCCTCAGCCTTCAGGGATACATTTATCCTCTACAATTTGCGAAATGGAACTCCGGCCTGGCCATTGCAACAGCATCTGGGTTTCTTCAACCGGCAGCCATTCAAGCGATACGAGAGATTTCTGGGATCAAGAACAGACTCGGTGGATTATCCATCCCTGGCCCTGGAAAAGAGGGCCTAAAACACTTGTATGGCTGATGTGGCCGAGGGATTCGGTCATCAGTGCAATCCTTTCTAAAGGCTTTTGCCGGTCGCTTCTGGGAAGACCGCTGGACTCAAACCGGCGGTCTTTTTCCTGTGTACGGGGTGCCGTCTGGTTCCACTGGCTTCGTTCTTGCCTCATTGCGCAAGGTTATGACAGAAGCACCTATCCTTGTGGTAACGCCAGGGGCTGTGGCTGCTGAAGCTCTGGCCCTGGACCTTGAACTATTTCTTGAGTCCAATGAATTCACTCTTATCCCGGAAAGGGATGGGATCCCGTATGATCGAGCCCGTCGAGATGCGGGGATTGCGGGGCAGAGAGTCCATGGCATCCTGGATCTGTGCGAAAATCGTTCCGGGCTTTACATCGCTCCCGTGGCTGCCCTCATGCGAAGGATCCAGAGCCCGGAAATCTGGAAACGAGCTACCCTGACTCTGAAAACCGGTATGACCATGGACCCGGCCATACTATTGCAGCGCTTGCTCAGTCTGGGATACCATCGCGTGGAAAGGACAGAAGGCCCCGGAGATGTTTGCCTGAAAGGATCGGTGCTGGACATCTTCTCTCCAGGGCAGGATCCCATTCGTCTGGACTTTTTTGACATTGAGATTGAAACCATTCGGCATTTTGATCCGGAGACCCAGCGAAGCAGAGAGCTTCTGGAAACGGTGGAAATACTTCCAGCCAGCGAGGACCTGCTCCCGGCCACTGAAAAAGAAGCCTTTCTGCAATACCTGAAGCAGTTCCAGGACAAAGAGCAGCCGGATTGGCTGGAGGAAATCCAGACCCAATCCTTTTCCACGCAACTCAAACCGGAGGAACAATTCTTCCCGGGGCGGAACTTGCCTGGCCTGGAGGATGTTCTTGTAGACTTTCTAGAGAGCAGCACTTTGCTGGATTGCTTTTCTGAGAAACCTGTAATCATTGTTTTGAATAGCGAAGAGATCGAAAAGCATAGGCATAGAGTCATTACAGAGTACGATACAATCTTTGAGGCGGAATGTGGGGATCGTATGGCCGCCTCTCCGGAACGAATGTTACTGGGCGATCCCATGCATCTGGAGGACCTGGAAGAACAGGAAGGCCAGGAATCGGATGAGCTGCCTGCCAATATTCGTTCCATTTTTCGCCTTACAGAAGATCTGGCAGATTTGAACAGTGCAGCGGATGTGGACCGTCCGTTGGTTCGGGCCGCCTCCGGGTTTCAAGGGCGAATCTCTGAGCTGCGAAAAGCCGTGGAAGACAAACTTCAGGAAAAAGCCACGGTTATTCTCACTTCTCCTTACCATGCTCAGATTCAGCGGATCTCGGGAATCTTTCGGGGAGAACCTGTGAATCTGGAGGTCACGGAAGATCCAGCTGGCCCTCTGGAATTACCCGGGTCTCCGGAATCCAGTCCGGCGGCTAAGAAGAAGGGCACCGGGCGAAGCCAGAAGGGAAGTTCGGGGGCAGAATCTACCGCGCGAAAGAAGCGATCGGCCCATGAGCCCACTCTTTATGTAGTACAAAATTTCCGAAATTCCGGCTTCGAAATACCTGACCTGAATCTCTATGTCTGGTCCGACCATGACATTTTCGGACGAGGATACCGTAAGCGAAATCGATTCAAGGCTCGTACATCTTCGCCCATTGAATCCTTTCTGGACCTAAAGGAAGGGGATTTTGTGGTCCATATCAATCATGGCGTAGGCAAGTTCGTCAAGCTGGAGAGGGTGAAAGCGGCAGGCCGGGAAAGAGATTTTCTGGTTCTGGAATATGCCGAGCAGGATCGTTTGTTTGTTCCGCTTGATCAGATTTCCCTTGTACAGAAATATGCGGCGCCCACGGACAAGCCGCGACTGGATCACCTGGGTCGCGCTTCATTCAAGAAAGTCCGGGAAAGGGTTGAAGAACGAATTGAAGAGTTTGCCGAGGAGCTTCTAAAGATCTATGCGGCGCGAATGAGTCGCAAAGGCTACGCTTATCCTCCGGATTCTCCCTGGCAGGAGGAGTTTGAAGCGGCCTTTCCGTTCGAAGAAACCCCGGACCAGATCACCGCCATCGAGTCTGTGAAGCAGGATATGGAAACCCCTCGCCCAATGGACCGACTGGTATGCGGCGACGTGGGCTATGGCAAAACGGAGGTGGCCATTCGCGCTGCCTTCAAGGCTGTGATGGGTGGAAAGCAGGTAGCGGTTATCTGTCCTACTACGATTCTGGCGCTGCAGCATTTTAAAAATTTCAAGGAACGCTACGGCGAGTTCCCCGTGCGAGTGGACTGGATCTCTAGATTTAGAACGCGAAAAGAGGTTACGGAGACCAAACAGAAGCTTCTGGAAGGAGAGGTGGATGTTGTCATCGGAACCCATGCATTACTTGCGAAGGATATCAAATTCAAGAACCTGGGCCTTCTAATTGTTGACGAAGAACAGAGATTCGGCGTAACCCACAAAGAAGCCCTGAAGAAGATGAAAGCACTGGTGGATGTCCTGACCCTTACCGCCACTCCTATCCCACGAACTCTTCACCTTTCCCTTACCGGAATTCGTGATCTAAGCATTATTCAAACTCCGCCCCGGGACAGGCGTCCGGTACAGACTTTTGTTATGGAAGATTCGGACACTGTGCTGGTAGAGGCCGTGGAACGAGAATTGGAGCGAGGAGGTCAGGTATTCTATCTGCACAATCGAATCCAGGATCTGGATGCAGTTGCGGCCCGCATCCAGAGTCTTATGCCCGATGTCAGCTTTACCAGTCTTCATGGACAGATGGATGAGGATGACATCGAAAACATTCTTCTGGATTTTGTGAATCGGAAGTACGACCTCTTACTCACTACAGCCATCATCGAAAATGGCATCGATATGCCCAATGTGAATACCTTGATTGTGGATCGGGCGGACTCCTTTGGTCTTTCGCAGCTCTATCAAATCCGCGGGCGCGTGGGGCGATCCTCCAGACAGGCTTATGCCTATTTCTTTCATCCCGGAAAACACATCCTTACCGAGCATGCACAGAAGAGATTGAATACCCTTCTGGAATACCAGGAACTGGGGAGTGGTTTTAAAGTAGCTATGCGAGATCTTGAGATTCGAGGAGCGGGTAACCTCCTGGGCAAAGAGCAGAGCGGCGATATCATGGATGTGGGCTATGAGCTCTATATCAAGTTTCTGGACGATGCGGTCCGCCGGCTGAAAGGAGAGGAAGTGCCTTCGGATTTCCGGTGCGCCGTGAATCTGAAAACGGACTTCTATTTGCCAGATGACTACATCCCGGATACACGACAGAAGATCGAATTCTATAAACGGTTCGAGGCGGCCATTGATCTGGAAGAAGTGGAATCTCTGGCGGCGGAAATGGAGGACCGTTTTGGCGAGCCGGTGGGCGCTGCCAGTCAGTTCGTAATAGTAGAGAAAATTCGAACTCTTTGTTCCATTGCAGGTTTTGAAAAAGTGTTCGAAGAAGCGGCGGGAATGATACAGCTGGAGGCCGGGGAAAACTTTCGGATTCCTCCGGAGCATATGATCAAAGTTCTGAAATCCGGCCGTGGTTTCCGAGTTAAACCTGGCAAGTCCGATACGCTGTACTTCGAGCCCCCCTCAGCCGTCCAGAAGGCCGGTCTGGAAGAGCGTCTGTCTGCCTTTCTGGCCGCCCTAATGGAGCTTACCGGCCCGGTTCATGAAAAGGAAAAGGAAGTTGTGGCCGGATAGTTTCGCTTGCCGTCCGGGGCCGGATGTCATGCCATGACTGAGAACCGGCCGTCCGGTGCATAAAATCTAGGCAATCTTTCATTTGCAATAGCAGGAGAAATCTTGATGAAAAGGCAATTTCAGTTCATTTCCATTACCGCAGCGATCCTGATCTCATTCAGCGCCTGCAAAGATGGAGAAAAAATCGAAACCATCGGAAATCATACCATCACTACAAAAGAGTACGAGCGTTACTATGAAGGCTACGTGGAAAAAACAGCACGTATGGCCAACGCAGAGAAGAAAACACTGATCAAATTCATCTGTAACCCGGATGATATTCAGAGAACTCGTCCCGAATTCCGTCAGGCATTGCTTCTGCTGAATCCGGAATTCAACTACAAGCAATACAGGGAAATGCGAATCATCGAGCAAAGAGCCATGGAAGAAGGCTTCACCGATCGACCGATGGTAAAGGAAGTACTGGAACAGGTAAGACTGGAAACCCTGAGCCGTCTTTACATGATGGATAAGATCGAAGCCCAGATCAAGATCACAGAAGCTCAAAAAGAAGAAAGATGTCAGCAAATCCGTACTCAGTACGGAGCTCAGGCCGCTTCAATGACTCTGGATGATTGTCTGTCCTACGCTGAGGCCACTCTGAAACAAGAGATCATGGAAAGAGAGTCAGAAGCCATCCGCGAAGAAATGCGCGAGCGAATCACGGTGGATACGAACGACAATTTCGATAAAGATGCCTTTCTAAAAACTGGCATTCCAGCTTACAACGAGATGCGAAAGGCGGGCAATTGCTACGAAGATACTCCTGCCCCTGCGCCTGCAGAAGAGGCTCCCCAGGAGTAATCGATCAGGAAATTTCAGGGAACACTTCGAAGCCGATGTAATCCCTGAGCCGGCCATAAAGTCAATCATCGCAATGGCCTGGCCCGAAAGCCCGGAGAAATCCGGGCTTTCTTATTTTTGTTCCGGAGGATGCGTCGGCTCTGGATCGTGATTGCTTCAAACGGCGCTGCTAGCTCTGGATTGTGATTGCTTCAAACGGCGCTGCTAGTTCTGGACTGTGACTGCTTGAAGGGGCGCTGCTAGTGTCGGAGCACCTTGGCTTTAGCCGGCCGCGCTAGCTTCCGGCATCAGTCTTTTTAGAATTGGTTCCAGTGCACTCATTAAGGCCTGGAGGTCTTCTTCGCTGGAGCTCAAACCGCTGGAGAATCTAAGTGCCTGCATACTCTCTTTTTCCGAGTAGCCCATGCTTCTTAATACTCGGGAGGGCTGTCTTGTTCGGGATTTGCAGGAGCTACCTGTGGAGCATACTACTCCAGCCTGGTCCAGACCCATCAAGAGAAAGTCCATATGTTCGATGCTTGAAAAAATGGCATAGGTTGTGTTGGATAGCCTTGGACTATTCTGTCCGGCGATGACTACTCCACGCCGTGCCAGGAATTCTTCTAATTCAGCATGCAGTTTGCCCAGCCTCTCATGTTTGCTCTCCATCTCTGTTTGCTGCAAAAGAAAGGCATCTGACAGACAACCAATGGCCATCAGGTTTTCCGTGCCAGCCCTGGTTTCGTCCTCCTGTAATCCTCCTCGATAAAGAGGAACTATGGATTCCTGAAATTCTGGCGCGACTACCGTGGCCGAGCCCCCAGCACCTGCACCCAGCTTATGACCGTTTATCAGAAATCCATCCAGCGCCTTCGCAGGTATCGTAAGCTTTCCCGCGCTTTGAATGGTGTCCGAGAGAAAGGGAATCCCGTAGCTTCTAGCAATCTCAGACAGTTCTTCTACTGGCTGAATCACACCTGTTTCATTGGATGCATGAATGACGCTTACGAAAGCGAAATGCTCCGGTTGAACATCGGCCTGGCTCAATAGGTTTTCCAGGTCTATGGGTTTTGTAAGGCCGGACTTATCCAGAGGAAGAAAGTCAATCTTCAGGCCAACATCCCTGCAGGCAGCGATCATGGCATCATGTTCGCAGGAAGAAAGGATACACCGTTTTCCGCCCCGAGAAGCGAAGCTGCGAACCAGCCAGTAGGTTGCCTCGGTGCCGGTGCTGGCGAAGCGCACTGAGGCCGATGGCAGATTCAGTGCATCTGCCATGGATTTTCGCTTTTTATCTATGAACGATTGATTCTTCTGGGAAGCCGCCGAGATCCCGCTGGGATTGGCCGGATTCTCCTGGTACCTCTTCCAGTTCCGCTCAAAGATCTCGGAAATGGGAGGATGAGTAGCATTATAATCCAGGTAAATCATGTCTAGCGAAGATACTCCAGCCGGTTCTGACAATGGGGACGAATGGTGCCAAGAATCTCCGAGAAACAATCCGCCTCTTTATGCAGACCCTGGGCGCTCAGCGTCTTGCGAGCCAGTTCCCTTGCTTCGGCGGCTTCAGGAGCATCGATATTTACAATCAATGAAATCTGTCTCAGTTCGGCGCGAGCTTCTTCATAGAGTTCTTTTTGAAGATAGATCCTGGTCATTTCCACCCGGGCGATTCGCTCCAGGGATCGATGGGCGGCCGCACCGCTGAGGGTGTCCAGAGCCAGAGAATAGGGTTCTTCCAGGCTATGATCTCCCTTTCGTGCCAACCAGCCCAGAACCTGACCCTGCTCCAGATAGAGATAGGGCAGTCTTTCCTCTGGTGCTGCGAAGATTAGCTTATTGTAGACCTGAAATGCTTCTCTGGGAGCCAGACAAACCAGGGATCGGGTGTTGCATCCTTCTGGTGAAAAAGGACTGGGAGCCCCTCCGCCCAGGTATTGAAGTAAGGCTTCCTGGTAATTGCGAGAGTTGCGTAGACTACCGAGCGTCAGTAAATCTCTTTCTGCTGGCAGTCTATATTTGAAGTATTCCGGTTCTCCTTCTTCCATTTCCAGATAGGCCCTTTGCTCCTGGAACTCCACGTAGTCCCCCCAGGAAAGACGTCCCATCAAGGGCATGCAGAGAGCTTCGGCAAACCTGGTAATTAAGGCCGGCAATAGAATGGTTTCCTGACCCGGCAGACCTCGGTCCTCGCCAGAGACCTCGTAAGCATAGTAGGTTGCATGAATCAATTCTTGCAAGGATTCCAGAACAAGCTCTTTGTTTTCCTTCCAGTATCCTTCTGGTTCCACCACCCGGGGACTCTCCCCGGGCGAAGCGATGTTCCAGTTCTGAATTTTGTCCAGCCAGTGGTTTCGAGCAAGGTTGACTTCAAAGAAAGGTCTTTCGCTTCTTTCCGGACAGGCCCGCTTCATCAGGTCCAGACGTATGCCCTCATCTTCCACGGAATCCAGCGCAGGTTTAACGTACTGAAAATAGGCATGGGATGAGTCCTGCCTGCCTGGATCAGGAAAATCCGTGCTTATTGCGGAAAGAAAAGAAACCAGGTTGTACCGATTGTTCATCAGCCAGTATCCTGCACCCAGCCAGATAAGGACCAGACCCAGAATAGGCCAACGGTACTTGCTCATCTGTCTCAGGATCAGCCGAATCATCACCCCAGATCACAGGAAAAAAGCCTCCTGGCCAGCCAAAAAAATCTGGAACTGAGGTTTCCGATTCCAAAACTTAACCCATCCATGTGGACAGCTTATACTGCTTCGTCCGGCCTGCGTCGTCGGTTCATTGTTCTATTTCTTTCTGTTTTCAGCCTGGGTTATTCCGCAACCTTGCCGGGCAGTCCAATGCCTGCAGAAGCGAAACCAGAGCCGCCAGGGTTTGAACTGCTCTTACAGAAGGCCTTCGCGGCTCAAACCAGGGAGCAGTATCCCATTGCGGCCGATTTCTTTGAAAAGTACCTTCAGGCCCGAAAGGACATTTCGGATTCCAGCAAACCGGAAGATCTGGATTTCGTAAGATTGCAATATGGCGAGGTCCTGTTCCAGCTCAAGAGAACGGAGCAGGCCGCGGCTCAGGTAGAACTGGCTCTGGAGGAACCTACCACTGAGGCGGACCTGATGGATGGCCTTCTGCTTCTGGCGGATCTGGGAAAGCAGGAGCGCTCCCTGGAATTGACTCTGAAAGCTCTCACCAGGTTCCCGGCCAACGTTGAATTGAATTACCATGCAGCGGAACTCTTTCGGGTGGCCGGCGCCGAAGAAAAAAGCATGAACTATTATACCCGGGTGCTTCATGTATCGCCTCCCGGGGATTATCGCAGCGGGTACTATCGCTCAAATTCCCTCTGGAAACTGGCGGTGTACTATGTGGGTAAGAAGAACGCTGATCTGGCATCTCTCTATGCTATGAGGTTTCTGGAATATCATCCAGAAAGCGTGGGCGGTCGCTACTTGCTTGGTGCAGGAGTCTATTTCGAGAACGGAAAGTACAATCGTTCTTTACCACATCTATTGAAGCTGGATCGAATGCCTCGGGATCAATTGAAAGAGGCAGGGGTAGATACCGCTCGCCTGGACTTTATTCTGGGGCAAATCTTCATGATGCGATTTGACCCACGGGCCATTACTTACTTCTCCCGATGCAAGGACTCCAATCCTCTGGCCGAGCAGTACTGGTTGTTGCTTACGAATCAGCCGCCGGCTTCCTATGCTCCATTGCTTCAATTTGTAAAAAAGCATCCCGAACATCTACCGGCCAGAGTGGCCCTGCTTTATGCTTTAAAGCAACAGGAAGCCTTTGATGCTTACTCTTCAGAACTGATTGCAGTGAGTGAACTGGCCGCTCGTTTGCATGAACCGGACACTGGCTGGAAGGTGATTCAAAGGGCCCGTAGTTTCAAGGAAGCGAGGCCGGATGCAGACATTTCGCAGTTTCATATTCATCGACTTAGCTGGATTCATCTCCAGGATTCAGGCCATCCACATCGTGCTTTGATCGAAGCGGAACGTACAATTGAAATTGGAGATCGGGACGGACAATGGGACCAGGGGCTGCAGAGAGTGGTGGCTGTAGAAAACCTGGCCAGGCTCTATTCGCATGAAGAGATTGGTCGACACGAAGATGCGAAGAGGTTATTGACCGAGCAGCTGAAAAAGACTCCTGAACGACATGAAACCTATATGGTGCTGGGGCTTGTGGAGTGGAGAGAGCAGGATTGGAATTCGGCCCTGAAGCATATGAACCGCGCAAGAGAGCTGGCTCCTAATCGTCTGGACTATCTGTTTCTGGAATCTGTACTTTTATCTGAAGAGGGCGAGCTGGATCGCGCGGAGAAAGGGTATCTGGAAGTGCTGAATGCCAACTCCAATTTTGCACCAGCCCAGAATTCGCTGGGTTATCTCTATGCCAGACAGGGAAAAAACCTCGATAAGGCTCGCTCATTGATCGAGCAGGCAGTGCAGCAAGAACCTTCCAATGCGGCTTACCGGGATAGTCTGGGCTGGGTGTACTATCAGACCGGGGAGTACAATCTGGCTCGCTTTCATCTGGAAATGGCAGCAACACTGATGAAAAATGAGAGCAGTCCCAGTCCGGAAATCTATGAACATCTTGGCGATGTTTACCACAAACTGAATATGCCATTGCGAGCTTTAGAATCTTACAAAGAAGCGCTTCGCTTAAACGTGGGTCCGGCTCAGAGGCCCGCAAGCTGGGAAAAGAGCATTCAAAAAAAGATGCAAGAACTCAGGGGTACAAACGGTCTTTTCAGGACGTTTTATGGAAGCACCGATCCGGACTCCAGGGGCTTTATGATACTTGCTTCCATACAAGGTAGGGCCCAGTGATGGAAGGGCGTCACCAATGCTACGGAAGCATTTTGGATTTGAGCCTTTTTAGATTTTATAGCATACAAAGGAATTCGCGGGCAAGCGGAACGATTACAGAAACTCGAGAGGACCATTGAGGCATTCCGGAAACCGACAGTCGAATGCGAGCAGCGAAACCGGGGATCCAGTCCAGGAAGCAAAAGGTTGCAGGAATTGGAAAAATCCGTTGATGTAGTGCCGAAATCGATAAGTTAATCCGAGCAGCGAAACGTTATATTAAAAAGAGAGAACCAATAATCAGAAAATCGGGAAAGCCCCCGAAAAAAGATAGAAAGAGCAAAATGCGCAAAAGGAAGAAAATGAACTTTAGAAATATCCATCCGAACGTAATACTTCTGACAGTCTTGACAACGGTTAGCTGTCTTGGCTTCTGCAAGACCGTCGATGTTACTCCTGAACCTGAATTGCCTCCAGGGTTAAAGGCCAAGAAAGAACGAATCGTTGAGAATTATAAGCCCGGTAGTTGCTTTCTGGCTGGCTTCAATATCAGTATTCGCAACTCCGAAGGATCTCAGTCTGCAGTGGGTGAAGTAAGAAGTGATCCTCAGAATCGCAGACTGCATCTGGAATTTCGAGTGCCCTACATTGGAATCACTTTGAGCCAGTTGAGTATTCTGGAAGGACAGGCCTACGTAAAGAATGTAAAGATGGAGCGAATGGAAACCATCCCCGTAGAAAACCTTATGGTACAGGGAATGGGTCAGAACTCCATTCGACTGCCTTTCATTTTCTTTCAGGAATTGCTCTTTGCAGGACTTCCTGAGAACGTTCTCGCAAAGGGAAAATGGTCTGAAAACCAGGATGGTAGTGTATCCGTTCTGGTTAACAATCCAGGCCAGCAGGTAGAGTATAAATTCGTATCGGGTTACCTGGAGCAAATCCAGTATGCCAGCGAACAGACTTCGGAAAAGATCCAGCTGGATCTGCAGGGCCTCCGATCCAAAAGCCCGGCCATTCCGGGAAGATTGATCATCAACGCTCGCAAGGCCGGTGCCGCTCCAGAAGCAATGATCATCGATTTTGGCGCTGTGAACCCATCCGCGGATTGCGGATTGAATCGATTTCCCACCAGGTTTTAGGGAAATGGGCATGTCCGCTCCACGTTCTCGGTCCCTGGCTCGGCGAATGTGGTGGCGGACCCGATAGAAAGGCCCTGCAATCATCACCGGCGGGCTCGAATGCCAGGGCCTGTAATGATCCGTGGTGGGCCCCGGTGCAATGGACCACTCCCTGGATTCACTACTCACAGTAGGCAGTATAACCCATCGTTTTTGGCCCCTGCCTGAATGGATCTACCCTTGATGGCGAGGCTTACTGCGAAGAGCCTTCAAGACCAATGCTGAAAGAAGGAAGACCCAGAACACAACCACTACCTCATCATCCTGGAAATAACACTGGGAAAGGCCGGCCACAAAAAAGCCTGGCAGAGTAGATCGCAAGGCCATCTCCAGGTCTATAAACCGGTAGTCTTCGAAACCTTCTATTTTGTTTTCCTTTGTTCGGCTCCGGGCAGTGCGATGCCAGCCCCTGGACATGGTATCAAAGAGCGATTGTACTGAATACAGAATCAGCGTCAAAAAGAGAATACCTGCTGGCAGACCGCCAAGAGTCAGAAGATGAAGCAGATCATTATGGGCATGGCTGTCTGGAGTGATTTCCAGAAAATACATGGTTCTGGGATGTTCCAGATAGAATTCAGAGACCCATCTGTGAAACCAATCCGTAAAATTTCCTGGTCCTACACCCAGAAGAGGATGCTCGGCGAAGAGGGAATAGGATCCCTTCCAGATCAGAGGTCGCATGAAATCCGTATGCCTATGCGTTCCTGAATCCAGCAGATATATGTATAAGCCGGAGCCCATTACCAATACCAGAACGGCGGCCAGAGTTGCCCACAGGGACTTCTTCTTCGGGAGCAGGGGACTCCAGAGGTTTCGCGAAAAGAAAGCCAGTATGCAAAGCTGAGAGATTAGAGCCCCTATCTGGCCCGATCGAGAGCCGTTCATCAATAGAAGAATAACCCCGGTAAACCAGAGCCCTGCCCAGGTCAGAAGCAATGCCCATTTCCGCAAAGAAGCCCGATTACCTGAAATGTGTTTTTCTTTGATTTCCATAGACTCTTCGCCTGCGGAGTGCGGCGATCTCAGGGTCAGAGCTGATTCATGAAATCTATGGAGCAATACGGCCAGAGCAAAGATCAGAATCCCCGCGTAGCTCAACCTGGTATTCATAAAACCAATAGGTCTATAGAGTACCAGCTCTCCCACCGTGCGAAAAACAAACTGAGGTCGATTGCTGGCGCTAAATTCGCTGCCGTGTCCAGTAAAGAGCTTGGATAACCTCACTTCCGAGAATACAGCTCCCAATCCAGAAAGAACGACCAGGACAGCGAACACGGTGAGAACTAGATAGAGCCATCGAAAGGTTGATTGACTGTTTTTCTCCTGTCGCAGAGCCGAACCTGCTAGCAGGGGGACGGCGGCCAGAAAGGCGAATAGAAATAGAAAGAAGTCTGTAAGCTCATTGTGATACGGAGCAGGATGGAACAGTGGATTTCCTGAAATCAGATACTGCAAGCTTCGGATTCCATAAATGAGTAAAAGCCAGGCAAATAGAATCCAGCCCGAATATAGAGGCCATTTTCCGATGAGAGTGCCAGTTCGACTATGAAAGCCTGGGGCCAGACGATCGTGGTCTGCCGATGAATGCGATTTGAGAAGCCTTTTAATTTGTTTATGGAGCTGAAGGCCAACACCGGTGACGATGGAAAGAGCCATTAGACTCTGGCTACCGGTAACCGACAATGGGACGATAACCATGGCCAGACCGGTAATGAAGAAATAAAATCTCATTTCTCAGGGCAGGGTGAACTGAATCACTTTAGTCCAGATGAACTTGGCTGGCTTTCCATTTTCTTTGTAGGGAGGCGAAACCAGCCGGGCCCGGGTAAGCAAAATCTGCCTGGCCTTGGCTATGAACTCCGCTCTATAATCTTCGCCCACGGGATTGCTGAATCGCACATTCTGGATGCGTACGTCGCCTATGCGACCATCTGGCAATACCAGGAGTTGCGCCCGAACAGTCACGGTACCGGCCCCGGCTCGGGCTGCTGATGCAGGATAATCATCCGGGGATACGGTTACGGCGAATTGGGCCGAGTACCGGGAAGAAAAATCAGCGCCAGGATTCGCTGCATTGGTCCAGTTGATCTTATCATCTTGCTCTTTTTTGGATTCAATGATTTCTTCGGAAAGCTCTTTCGTGCTAGATAGATCTGCTTCACTGGGCTCCTGATATTCCACAAAGCTCATACCTGGATCCATGGTGAACTCTGCGATTTCTTTTTCAGGTTCTGGAATAATCCAGACTACCAGCTGGTACAATATCAATCCCAGGACCTGCACCGCAAATCCTGCTCCCATCCATTCCCGAAGGCTCCAGTCCCGAGTCTTGAATGCGATACGATCTCTTACATCAAGAGCTAGCTCAGTCAGAAGAGCCTCCTTCCCGGGTGGTGATTACCAGGTTTTCAATGCCAGCATCCTTCAATCTTTGAATCACTGTATCCATTGTGCGGTACGGTAGATCCCGGGAAATGCTCAGATACACCCGTACCGGCCCTGGTGCCTCGGTTGCCTTTTGCTTCACAAGCGATGGGAGCTGCGAAATGGCTACTGTCTCATTAAAAAAGTACGCTAATTGCTTATCGCCCAGATTCCGGTCCACGTAAATGATGAGAGGAAATGGGCTTGCCTGGGATGGGCTTTCAGCGGCAGGTACATCTACTTCTCTGGGCTTCTGGTCCGTTACCATGGTAGTGGCCATATAGAAAACCAGAAGCAGAAAGGCAATGTCGCCCATGGCTGCCAGAGGAATGCTCTCTCCTTTTCTTCGCTTTCGAAACTTCATAGCGCGGCGTCAGCTCCTCTTTGCCGTCTCAATCGCTTTTGATATTCTAATCGGAAATACTGATTCATTTTCCCTTCTTCATAGCCAGAGATACCCTCTGGATATTCAGCTCCTGCAACATGCGAATCAATCGAGGTACGCTGCCTGTGGGGGCATCAGGAAAGGGTCGGATGACCACAACCAGATCTTCGTTCTCTTTGAAGGCCTTTTCGGTTTCCTTCTTCAGTTGATCCAGACTTACTGAGTTTCCATCTTGAATGTATTGCCCGTCATCGCTGATCTCCACGCGAAAGAGATTCTTCTCTTCGATTTCCATCGGCGGAGCGTTTTTCTTGGGTAAAGGAATGGCTACTCCACGCATTTCCAGAAGGGCACTGGCTGCGAGAAAGAAGACAATCAGCAGAAAAGCGATATCTGCAGTACTGGAAAGCGGGATTTCATCCGCTTCTCTGATTTTGCGGCGAATTCGCATTAGCCGTTCTCATCTTCAACTGCTGTCAAAACAGCAGCGGTGCAACGCTCCAGTTCAATAGAAACAGAATCTATATTGTAAATGAACAGATTATAGATCAGATATGTGGGCATGGCGATGAAAAGACCCGTGGCGGTAGTAATCAAAGCTTCTTCCACACCAATAGCCAGATCCCGGGCCGTAGGGGCTGCCTTTTCCACAAACTGCAGAAAGCTGGCACGCATTCCCACCACCGTACCAAAGAATCCCAGTAGTGGTGCCAGGTTCCCCAGATTGGAGAGCAGGTTCAATCCTCGTTCCAGTTTACCGATTTCTACCGTTGCCGAAGTTTCAATGGCCTTCTCAACTTCCTGCCTTCCATGGGTTCTTCTTCTCAGTCCATCTTTGAGGATTCGGCTCAAAAATAGATCGTCGGATGCGATTTCTTTTTCCAGAGCATCCAGGCCGCCCGAATCCAGAGCCTGGCGAATACGATCGAAGTAGCCCTTGGTATTCAGTTTATTGCGGCGAAAGAAGAAATATCGCTCAAGGGAGAATGCAGCGATAATTGTGGAGATCAGAAGCAGCCCGATCATTGTATAGCCGCCTTTGATGAGTAGATCCAGAATGGATCCCGAGGAATCTTCCTCTGGATCGGCAGGATTCTGGGTATCAGGGGCCGATTGTTCTTCTTGCTGAGTTTCTTCCGTTTGCTCTGGTTCGGCCGGTGGTTCTTCCGACAGCAGCGGAGCGCTCATGAATGTAAATAATACGATAAGAAGTAATGAATTCAGTGTGATCAGGGCCTTTCTTTGCATGTATTCCTCGGTTGCTTGTAACGGTCAGTCATATCTATTCCTGGAAGGCTGCCAGGCAAACAAATTTGTATTGCTGCCAGGGCTTTCACTGTTCTTGCTATGAGTGTGATGATAGTGAACGGAGAAAGTCATCCCGTAGATGCAGCGAACCTGATGGAATTCATCAAGTCCCTGGGCCTGGACCCCAGAACCGTGGCAGTGGAGCGAAACGGGGCCATCCTCAAGCGAGACCTCTGGGAAAACACCGAGCTTCTGGAAGAGGATAAACTGGAAATCATTCGCTTCGTTGGTGGAGGATGATGTCTGCGCCGCATTTTCCGGCAGGCCTGTATCCCATCCTTGATCTTGATGCATGCCGGAACCGAAATCTGAACCCAGATGAAATAATACTACAATGGAAGAAATTGGGTTGGGGACCTTATCAGCTTCGAGCCAAGAGCCTGCAAGCCGAGGAGTATGCTGCCATGGCCGAGCATTTGCATGCCCGGTGGATCAGCGCGGAATCCGGCGGAGAGAATCGATGGCACAGTCGACCCGCTATCATTGCCAATGATTTTCTGGAAGTGGCCTGGCATCATTCGGACTGGTTTTGTGGAATCCATCTTGGGAGATCGGACCTTCAGTCATTGAGTCCAAGAGAGGAACAAATGCTGGGACAAATCCTGGATTCCGGAGGCGTGGCCGGATGCTCTACCCATACTGCAGAGGAGTTCCGAAACGCTCTGGAAGAGAAAAGGGGAGGGACCGGATGGTCTTACGTAGCTCTGGGGCCCGTTTTTTCTTCCGATTCCAAAACCAATTCCCTGGATCAAAATCCTGCCCTGGGTGTTGAGAAAGTGTCGGAAATTGTGGCCGATCCGGCCCTGTCTGATGTCCTTTCCGGCAGACAAATTCGGAGTACAGCAGTGCTGATCGGAGGACTGGATCCAGACCGATGGCGGGCATTACGGGAGGCTACGGAGCGGAGGAATGTGGAGGAATTGTCTCTTGTTCCGGCGGCCATTGCTTCGGTCCTGGACGGCGCTCAAAGGTGGAATGAAGCCCTGGAAGGGCATTCTTAGATGTTCTGAAGCCAATCTCATCTGATATCCGGAATCGGACAGGACCCTGGACAGAGCAAGTTTTCCACATCTATTTCCTGGGTCTTGCCGGCCCTGGAATAAAAAAAAGCAGCCTGTACCTGGAAATGGGAGTAGAGATTAGAAAATCCTGATAGGGGCAAAAATTTGCTGTATTAATCCGGGTGGCTCTGCTAGATGGAGACATAATAGGGACAGGGTCCGGGAAGAGAGAATGAAGGGAGCAACTGTGAAGCCATATGCATCGGCCAGGGAGGATCGAGATTACCTCCTGGATTACAAGAGCATAGATCTGTCTTCACTCCAGCGCGTAGATGTGCTGGATGTGCCGGTAGATAATGTGAATCGAGACGAAGCTGTCGCTCGCATCATGGATCTGGTGGAGCGCAAAGACGGCCCTCATTTTGTATTCTTCGCCGATCCGGTAAAGCTGATGCAAGTTCGTCCCGGAAAGAAGCTTTCCTTCATTGCCCGGGACAGTGATCTAATTCTTGCTGACGGGGCCGGCCTACCGTGGGCAGCTCGAAAGCTGGGCACTCCGCTAAAGGAACGCATTCCAATGATTGCATTTCTCATGGATGTGATTCGGCTTAGCGTTAAGCGCGAGTTTACGATTTACCTGCTCGGTTCTAGAATGGAGTATCTGGAAAAGGTATTTCTGAATCTCACCCGGAGCTTTCCTGGCGTGCGGATCATCGGACGTCAGGGAGGGTACTTTAACGAAGAGCGCGGCGAGAGGATCAAGGAATCCCTGCGAAAGTCCTCTCCGGATATTATCTTTGTAGGGATGGGTTTTCCCATTCAAGAGCTGTGGACCAGGGAGAATATCCAGAGTCTTTCTAGAGCAGTGGTCATCGGCGTGGACGGTGCATTTGATATTCTTTCCGGCATGGAAAGAAAGTCTCCAGATTACTTTCAGGTTCGTGGACTGAGCTGGTTCTGGAGAACCCTGGTACGTCCCATGAATCTCATCCGATGGTTTGCGATGTATGGATTTTACATCAAGACCTTCTTTCGCGGAATTAAAGTGAACCGTAGAAAGCGAAAGGAACAGAAGTTAGCCGCTCAGAAGTAACTTGCCTGTCTGCCGAGGCTTGTTGAAATCCGCGCCATTCAGCGGACAGAGTACGTCGGACTGTTCAGCATACATAATAAGGCAGTAATGCCTCAATCCAACTGTCTCTGAGAGATTACCGATTTTTCGTAGGATAGGCGAGCCTTCGCTTATAGTTAAAGATCCTGACAACGCAAAATCCTCCCAGGGCGATTGTTCTAGCCTGGAACTGAAATTGTCTGTAACGTGAGAATCGAGGCGGAGCCAAAGCTATAGCGAAGGCTGTCGCCTGGAACTGCAATTGTTCGTATCGTGGAACTGGATGCGGAGCGATTGTTTTGGATTTAGATTTGCAATCGTTCGCATCGTGGAACCGGAGGCAGTGCGATTGTTCTGGCTTTGAACAGTGATGGTCTGTATCGCGGAAATAGAGGCAAAGTCGAGCAGGTGCTTCCAGCACAGGATTGTCTACTCTTTCACGGTCTACTCTTCGACTTCCAGTTCTTCCAGCATCGGATTCAACCATTCATCCAGAAGCGGTTCGCGTTCCCCGTTTCGCGGAAAACTTAACTGAATATTCTGCCGTGGGATTTCGGCCGGAAGGTCAATGCGCCCCGCTGTTTCCACCGATTTCCAGTAATGGTTCATCGCCTGCTCCTGCAAACTGTCCAGGACATTCTGCGAAGCGCCGGCCTCTTTCTTTTCCATGTACTGTTTTTCGTAAACTGCTCCCAGGTTATTGTACACCTGAGTGAGCTGCTCATACACAAGTCGGTGGGATCGATTCTGAGGATCCGGGCTGGAAATTCGGATGGATTCTGTTTCCAGCTCATCCTTTAGCTTGAGATAATTTCCAAGGCTGTAGCTCAATTGATCTTCATGGTAGGCAGCATTGGCCCGGCCCATCAATACGGAGCGGTCTTCGTGGACGGCATCGTAACTGCTATCCAGTTTATTCCATTCATTGAGCGCTGATTCAAAATCGGATCCCATGTATCGAACCCAGCCTTTTCGATAATGGGCTCTGGCGGTAGCATCAGAATCCTTTAAGTCTTTTTCCAGGGCTGTATCGAAATATTCGGCGGCCTGAAGAAGCTGCGATCTGCGATTGGCGGTTTCTTCTGTTTCTGCTCTTTCAGCCCTAAATGGATATATCCTGGACCGCGGCATCAAGGTAGGATCGCTACCGCCTGCATTTTGAAGATAGAGAAGGGAACCAATATTGAAGTATATTTTACCAATGTCGCCATCCGCAAGCGTTTCATCTTCCGGTCGGTTTCCGTAATCCTCTTTATGGGACTCGTAGGTCTGCAGAGCAGCCCGGTAATACTGCTCTGCGCGAGAGAAGTCCAGTATTGATTGATAATATTCACCCATCTCGGTGAGTGCCGGGTAATGCCAGGGGTCGGTGCGCACTGCATTTTCGAATTGGCGCATTGCTCGAGCGCTTTCGCCCCGGGATAACAGGTAGCGGCCCCTCTGATAAAAGCCTTCTCCGTACTCGGAGCCTTTGATGGTCTCCTCGTCCCGCTTTTCTTCTTTGTCAAATACGATGGTAAGCAGATGAACTACGTTCTGATCCAGATCATGGCCGGAAACCGCATCCACAGGATCCACCTGGTATTTAATGCGCAAATCTGTGGGATCCAGGTCAATGTAGAAGCCAGCCAGCTTTGTAATAACGTAAATAGGTAGTTCCTCTTCCAGGCCCAGGCGACGGGCTTCTCTGTGTCTTGCGATTACAAAGCGGGGATCCCCATCCCTTTTCCAGAGTTCGATGTAAGTGTTGATCAGACCTGCATGACCTTCTACTTCTGCCGGATGGGTTTCCAGGATTTCATTGTATTTTCGCGCAGCCGCTCCGAACTCTTCGCGGTTGTAATGGATCTTTCCAATGCCAGCCAGAGCTTCGGGATCATTGGGCTGATTGAGCAACGTTGTAATCAACCTGTAGTAGTCGATGCCCAGTTGATCATTCTTGTATTTCTGTCCTTCCTCTGTGGAAAGAAAGCGCCTGGAGTTATGGGAATGAAAACGTCCCAGGGCCATTAGATTTTCCCGGTCCATTTCACGGTCTCTAAGTCGGGAAACGATGTAAGCGCCAGGAATTTGAACCTTTCTTGGAATCTTCTCTTTATCTACGAAGGTTGTCTGGTATCCGTCTTTACGTTCATCCGGGTTGTACCAGCGAGAATTCTCCGCAACATTGATTAGAGGAGCCCGGAAAGAAGGATCGTTCCAGGAATACTCCGGTTCAATCTTACCGAACAATTTGTAGAAGGCCTCATCGTAGAAACCAGCCTTCAGATAGGCAATACCGTAACGATTCAGGTATTCTACATCGTAGACCCCGTCGTCTGACTCCAGGGCCCTTTGAAAATAGCTTTCCGCTTCTTTTGCCAGGTCTGCTTTTCGGTCGGGTCCGGCCTGCCTTGCTTCCTGTAGCTTTTCCAGCCCCGATTCGTACATTCCCTGAATAGAAAGATTGCGATAGAGTAGCAATCCGCCGAAAACTCCCAGCAGTCCCAGCACCACGCCGCTCAGTCCCAGGAGCATCATTTTCGCTCTGCGTCTTTTTCGCCCCAGGGCTTCCGGAGAGAATTCGTCTGCATAGATGATGGGAACCCCATCTTTGCGCACATCGGGGGGCGAAGTGTCGGCCCGGAACCCCATTCTGGGTTCCAGAAAATCGGCGATTTGATCCGGATCCGCCTGATCCACGATCATGTTCATCAGCATGCGCTGATCTGGATGAGATAATTTCTCGTTAACTACTGCATCGATAATGGCCTTTCGTAGTTCCTGCGGGAAATCCACGATTTCCGTGCGAATGGTGGCCAGTTCCTCGTCGGTGAACTCGTCGCCGATCCCCTGGGCCATCTGTGCCTGACTGGCCATGTCTTCCAGATCGCCGCTGGAGAAGCTACCCAGATCTTCAAGACCGCCCAGATCTTCCTGGGCCGCTGGTGTAGAGCTGGCTTCTGTTTCGCTGCCACCGGAATCATCCAGACCCATGTCATCCATGGTTCCCAGATCCATTCCAAAATCCTGATCGGACTGGCCGGATAATTCATCCCCGCCACCGCTATCGAGGTCCGAACTTCCAAGGTCGGCCCCAAAGTCCTCGGATCCTCCCAGGTCTCCTCCGCCGGAAAGGTCCGCACCAAAGTCATCTGCTCCACCCAGGTCGGTGCCGAAGTCGTCTGCTCCTCCCAGATCTGTGCCAAAATCCTCCGAGCCTCCCAGGTCGCTGCCGAAGTCATCGGCCCCACCGAGGTCAGTGCCTCCAAGGTCAGCTCCTCCGAGATCTGCTCCGAAATCATCGGTGCCGGTATCTCCGCCGCCTGCATCCGCAAAGGGATCCCCTGATCCCAGGTCCGCAAATGGATCAGCCTCAGCATCATCGGTGGCCGCTGGCTCTGCGCCGAAGTCTCCCAGGTCCGCAAATGGATCTTCTGTTCCGGTATCTTGAGTTGTATCGCCTTCGGCTTCCAGGGGCTCTGTGAGGTCTTCGAATGCCGGCTCGCCGCCTGCATCTTCTCCGCCAGGTTCATCAAGACCCAGATCCCCCAGGTCCATTTCTTCGCCCTGGGTCTCTTCTCCCAGATCGAATCCGCTATCTTCACCACCCGGATCTCCCATGCCGCCCATCAGATCATCCAGGTCGGAGAGATCGGATTCTCCCTGGCTTTCCGGGGCAGGCTCTCCTCCGAAATCCAGGCCGCTCAGAGCATCGGCAAGCTCATCTGTTTCGCCCTGGCCTTCAGCGCCCAGGTCCATACCTGCAAAGGGATCTGAATCGGTTTCCGGGGTATCGTCAGAAAAGGAGTCTTCGAGGTCCGCACTGGACCCCTCCGGATCATCTCCAGCGTTCATGCCGTCTTCAATGGACTGCAGATCCGGATCCTCGCCCCGGATTTCCATCAGATCCTCTTTGAACTGATCTTCCAGGGGAGAAATAACCTCTGTAAGGTCCCGGTCCAGGTCCCCCAGTAGCTCCTCGATCTGCTCGTTACGGCTGTCTCCTGTTTCTGTGTCTGCCATGTTAAAGGAAGAATTACTTCAGCGATTCCAGTAGAATTATCGACACTATAGAGCAGTGGCGCTCCTGAAAAATTGAGACTTCTTCAGACCTCTTTGCGGGTCATTGATTCTCATTTCTGGAATGCCTCACTTTGAAAGGACACAATCTCATATGCTGAAGCCCAGAAATGTTGTACAGTTCATTTTTCTTTTTTCCATAATCACACTGGCCGGTTTGTGGGCCGAGCCGGATGGCATTGTATCCTATAATTCGGAGCAATCCGGCCTTGAAACTGCAGATGTAGAACAGATCAAGACCTATACAACCTTTCACCTCAAGAAGTTGAGAAAGGCCATCTCACCCCGGTATATTCACTTGCTGGACTGGGAGCAATATGCAGTGAGCTCCAATCCCAGTCGTACCGGTATTCTTTTTACGTATCAGGATTATCGAGCCCGGGATGTGCATCTGGCCGGAGACTTCAGCAACTGGAAGCCGGTGCCCATGAAGCGAAATCCCCAGGGAGTCTTCTATCTTGTGATTCCGATTCGAGAACTGGAGCAAGGAAAACGGATTCGAAGCTACGAATACAGATTCCGAGTGGACGGAATCTGGCAACATGATCCGACGCATCCCAATCGAAAAGACGATGGGATGGGGGGCTACATTTCGACCTTCTTTCTGGATCGAGAGTATCCGAATGAGCTGGCCACTGTGCGAGTACTAAAAGAAAAGAAAGCCGGCCGAGAGCGTCTGGTGGAGTTTGCTGTCCACAGCCGAATCCTGGAGCAAAGGACATTTCAGGAAAGCATCGAAAACCTGTCTCTGGTGGGGGAATTCAATCACTGGAATCCAGAAACCCATTTCTTCCAGAAAGGAGAGGATGGGGTATTTCGATTGAGATTGCACTTGCGTCCCGGAGAATACCTGTACATGCTGGTGGCCGATGGTAAGTGGGTTCTGGACCCATTGAATCCAGATACTCGCTACCACAGGCATCTGGATGAAATGGTATCCTACTTCAACGTGTCGAACTGATTCGGTTCGCAGCTCAGGCCGGAATCTAATTCCGGTTCTGTTGCTACTCTTAACTTTTCTTCTGGGATGTAAGCCTGAATTGCCGCCTGAAGTGCGCAAGGCGCGCCAGGAGCACTCTGTGGGCTCCAACCATCCTATAGAGTTTCCCCACATATCCGGTAGCTTTGGCGAGTACCGATCCGGTGGCCGCTTCCATCATGGACTGGATTACAAAACCTTCAATCGCAACGGAATCCCCATAAAAGCTGTGCAGGATATGACTGTAGCCAGGCTGTACACCTCCGAAATTGGTTATGGCAACGGTCTCGTTCTGGCTTCCGCCGATGGTCGCCATTTTACCTACGGCCATATGCATGACTTCGTGGGTCGTCATCCAGGCCTGGAATACTTGCGCCTTGCATTGTTCTTGATGCATCCTACCAATCGTGCATCGGTCAATCTTCCAGCATATTTCCCGTTCAAGAAAGGAGACATTATTGGTCGAAGCGGCGAAAGCGGCTCAGGTGCTCCTCATCTACACTTCGAAGTGGGTTCCGGTGGTTACTTTCGCAGCCCTCTAGAAGATCCAGAAAGGGCCATTCTGGACTTCACTGCACCTACTCTGCTTCGTCTGCATACGCGAACGCGATCATTTCCATTAAAAAGGGTGGATAGAAAATACACTCAGGCAGGGCATACCATCGACTACTATACCCTGGATGGAACCAGAGCCCTTCCTTCTGCCGACTATCGCATTGGAACCTACGATACCATGGCTGCTCTAAATCGAAATGGGGTTCATGGGATTCGTTTCTATGCTCTGGATGCAAAGTCCCTCAGTCCCGAGCTTTACAAATCCATACCCGAAGAACTTGAACAGAGCCCGCTATATAAGATGGAACTGGATGGTATTGCAACTTCGGAGCTTCGCACGGCAGATCGCTATTATGATCCAGAAAAAACCGCCATAGGCGATGAATACGTTTATTATCTGTACGACTCATTGAAACGCAATCGCAAGGAACTGGATACCGGAGTGTATCTGGTGGAAGTTCTGGATAGCTCTGGCAACCGATCCCGGCTACTTTTTCAGATCGGGGAGGCCACACAGGCCGATCTGACCAGCGAAAAACCAGAACATCCGCCGGAAGAACAGGCCAGCACAGAGGAGGAAGATCCTCTGCTTAAAGAAGCAAATGTAAGCTTTCGCACTCTGAATCCCTATGCGGGAGCAAGCTTCTCCTATTCCGGCGAGGGGATGAACCTTACGATTCAGATTCCAGGGGGGAATCAGAGAGGCCAGGCCAGGGCCAGAATCCTGGACAAGAAATGGATTCGTGCCATTCCACCGGCCAGCGAAGGTCTGGAGTCGCCCCGAGAAATCCGAGCATTTGTTTTTGATGCCCGAGATCTGGTGCTATCCGGTTACATGTATATTTCCGGACAAATCGAGAAGCGCCATCCGGATGAAGAACTCTATCTCTGGAATCCCTCCAGCGGGAAATGGAATTGGGTAGGTAAGCCGTATCAGGAAACAGATACCAGAGCATTCTATCGCCTTCGCCTGAAGAGAGGAGGTGTCTTTGCGATACTGCGCGATACGGGGGCGCCGGTAATCTATCCTTCCTTTGCCTGGCAACGTCCAGAGGATGATCTGGTTCATCAATCCAATGAAGAAAATCCAATCCGCATGCTTCAATACGATATTTACGACAAAGAATCCTGGGTGGATCGAAAGAGTACCGCAGTGTTTCTGGATGGTGTTCCTCTTCGCTTCGAATGGGCCGGAGATCGTTCCCTGCTACGAATTCGTGTTCCGGAAAAATGGCTGAATCAGGAAGGGTCCTATCTTTCTATTCAGATCGACGATCTTGCAGGCAATCCGGCCAGACCATTCTTTGATGTACTTTTACCATCCGAATAGAAGTGGCCCATGGGCCAAAGCATTGCTGCCGGGAAATGCGCTACACCGAAGACTCCGGCATCGTTTCCTTTCCACTTCTTCCACTGCTCCTTTCTGATTCTCCCGTAGTACTATGGGGTGATTTTTTCCGCTTTTTCGAAGTCGGGGTCCCACTAGGGCTACAGTAGCTTCCAGAGGCACCTACTGATTCCGCCAGCGGCACCGCAGGTAGCAAACGGGAATCTACTTGCAACACCGGGCACCTTGCGATGAACCTGAGTATATGAATCCAATCCTGTGGTCCCCGGCCAGTCCGGAAAAGAGTCAAATGCATTCTTTCGCGGAGACGCTGCGAAAGAAATACAATGCAGATCTAGACTCCCTGGACTACGCCAGCATTCATTCCTGGTCCGTAAATAATCTGGAGAATTTCTGGAAGGAAGTAGCGGAATTCTGCGATCTCCGCTTCAATCATATTGGAGACGAAGTCTTGAAGAGAGGTGATAGAATTCAGGACACGGAATGGTTCCCCGGTTCCACTTTGAATTTCGCAGAGAATTTGCTCAAGCATCGAGACAACCGACCAGCATTAATCTCATTGGATGAAGTGGGTCAGGAAATTCGGTATAATCATTCGGAATTATTTGAAGAAGCATCCAGGTATCATCGCAGTCTGAAGAAGCTGGGGCTACAGCCGGGGGATCGCGTGGCTGCCTATTTGCCCAATCGAGCGCATACGGTTCTTGCTATGCTAGGTACTACTTCGCTGGGTGGCGTTTTTTCCAGCGCATCACCGGACTTCGGTGCACAGGCCGTACTGGATCGATTCGGCCAGATTCAGCCCCGGGTATTATTTACATGCGATGGCTATTTCTTTAAAGGAAAATGGATCTCCATTCTGGACAAGGTAAAGCATATCGCTGAGTCCATTGCTCTGGAGCGCATTGTCATCGTGCCTGGTTCTTCGGATCCAGCGGATCTTGATGGAATTCCTGGTGCCATAGCCCTGTCCGATTTTCTGGAAGAGCCCGGTAACATTGACTTCGTGCCCAGGTCCTTTATGGATCCAGTTTATATCATGTACTCTTCGGGAACCACTGGTCTGCCCAAATGTATGGTGCAGGGGCATGGAGTGCTTTTGAACCATCTGAAAGAACATGTGTTGCATTGCGATTTAACTCCGGAGGAAACCACCTTTTATTTCACCACCTGTGGATGGATGATGTGGAACTGGCTTGTGAGCGCACTGGCCACTGGAGCCTGTGTAGTGCTCTTCGACGGCAATCCCTTCCATCCGGATCCCGGAGCCCTGTTTCGCCTGGCGGATCAAGAAAAGGTTCAGGTCTTTGGCACCAGTGCCCGCTATTTCGCTGCTGTTGAGCAGTCCGGCTACGATGTAATGAAGCAGCACGATCTGAGCACTGTGCGAACCATGCTTTCCACAGGCTCTCCATTGTTGCCCGAGCAATTCGATTACGTTTATAACTCTATAAAAAAAGATGTTCAACTGGCTTCCATTTCCGGAGGCACAGATCTCAACGGTTGCTTCTCCCTGGGCAATCCCTTGATGCCTGTGCGTAAAGGCGAGATCCAGGCCGCCGGACTGGGGATGAAGGTAGAAATTAAAGACGAAAGCGGAAAAGACGTTACCGGACAACAGGGTGAACTAACCTGCACAGAACCATTTCCCTCCATGCCTCTGTATTTCTGGAACGACCCGGACGGGAAAAGGTACCACTCGGCTTATTTTGACGTCTGGCCCAATGTCTGGACTCACGGAGATTTTGCATTGAGAACGGAGTCCGGAGGATTTCTATTTCTGGGTCGTTCTGACGCTACCTTGAACCCCGGCGGAGTTCGCATAGGGACCGCAGATATCTATCGTATTGTGGAATCCCTGGACTTCATTGAGGACAGTGTGGTCATTGGCCAGAACTATAAGGGTGACGTTAGGGTGGTACTTTTTGTAAAGCTGAAGAGTGATGCAGGGAGAGCTTTACAGCCGCAGGAAATTGAAAAGATACAGAAAACCCTCAAGCATGAAGCATCCCCGAGACATGTGCCAGCCATCGTACTTTCGGTGAGCGCTATTCCCTATACCAGAAATATGAAGAAAGTGGAAATCGCGGTCCGGGAGATTGTGGACGGTAAGCCGGTAAGAAACCGGGAAGCGTTAAGCAATCCAGAATGCCTGGCGGAGTACGAGGATCTGGCAAGGGAACTGCAAACTTGAAGGCTGTAGAAAGCCGAGAACAGGGAATCTCCCATGGAGTCAAAAAAGCCATGAAATTGCGCTTTTCTCGAACCCCCCGGCTGCCAGAATCCATCTAATGCTTGATTATGCATTTCGTCTCATCTGATTGAAGAAGGCGAGAAGCCGGATGGAAACTGCGGTTCGATTTTATATCGCAATCCGGGCCGGACAAATTTGAGGATCAAAATGAAGAGAATCGTTCTAATCTCCCTTACGGCCCTGCTATCTCTCATGGTAGGACCATTACAGGAATTGAATGCTGAAAAAGAGGTTAGCCGGAAAATTGGCCTGGTGACCTTTCGCGTCGGAAATGCGGAGATTAAACGAGAGAATAAGATCCGAAAGATCAGAGTGCGGGAGATCATAGAAGAGAAGGACGTGGTCATCACGGGTAAGAACTCAAAGGTAATCATTCAATTTTCGGAAGGGGCCTTTATCGCAGTGCAGGAGAATAGCGAAGTGCAGGTTCAGACCATCGATCATTCTCCATCCAGATTGAATTTCTTTGTTAGACTTCTCTCTGGAAGATTGGGTGTAGATGCACAGAACAGGGCGGGGCAGAAATACGACATTCGGGTTCAGGGACCTACGGCGGTTGCGCTGGTGCGTGGAACAACGTTCATTGTAGAAGCCGAAGAACAGACCACAAGGGTTCTTGTAGGCGAGGGCGAGGTAGAAGTTCAGGGACCAGGAGCGGCGAATCTGTTCGTAAAAGCCGGCGAAAAGGCCATGGCAGAGCTTGGTCCGAACAAGACCATCGGCATAGAAAAGAACATGATGGATGACTTTGAGCAGTCCCGAATGCGAATGCTGGAACAATTCCGTGCAAGCAAAGCGCAGAACTTTGACCATTTGATCGACCAAATCGAACGGAATAGGAATCTAATGCCAAGATAACACTCGATTTTCTGGCCGGATTTTTCACTCTGGATCTATGCTCATCCATAGAACCCGTCGCAATCGTACCTCTCCCTTCTTGAGAGATCTGGTGCGCGAAAATCATCTTCGTGTGGAAGATTTTATCCTTCCCGTATTCATTATGGAAGGCAGCGAGAAGCAGGAAATACCTTCCATGCCCGGGGTATACCGTCATGGGCTGGATCAATTGAGCGGATTTCTGGATGAGGCAATGAAACTGGGGATTCGAGCTGTGGCCCCGTTTCCCGCTATTGACGAAGCCCTGAAAAACTCCCGGGGGACCGAGTCGACGAACTCGGATGGCCTATATCTGCGAGCCATTCGGACCATCAAAGAAAAATACCCGGAACTGATAGTATTCTCCGACGTTGCTCTGGATCCTTATTCCAGCGACGGACATGATGGTATCGTATCATCCACAGGCGAAATTCTGAATGATGAAACCCTGGAGATTCTGGGAGAAATGGCAATTGCTCAGGCACAGGCCGGTGCAGACTTCGTGGCCCCCAGCGACATGATGGATGGCCGCGTAGAGTTTTTACGGGATGCATTGGACGGAGAAGGTTTTACTGGCACAGGAATTCTATCTTATTGTGCAAAGTATGCCTCGTCCTTTTATGGCCCGTTCCGAGATGCACTTCAGAGCGCCCCTAAATCTGGAGATAAGAAGACCTATCAGATGGATCCTGCAAACGTTCGGGAGGCCTTGCGCGAATACGAACTGGATTTTCAGGAAGGCGCTGACATGGTGATGGTCAAGCCGGGCCTACCCTATCTGGATGTGGTGCGTGCCCTGGCAGAAGTGAGCGATGTTCCCGTGGCGGTTTACAATGTTTCCGGCGAATATGCTATGTTGAAGGCTGCGGCCAATGCAGGATGGCTGGATTATCGCAGCGTTGTACTGGAGTCTTTGCTGGGGATGAAGCGGGCCGGCGCCAATATCATTTTGAGCTATCATGCCATGGAAGTGGCCCGCTGGCTACAAGACTGAGATCGGAGGATTGCAGTTTTCTGTAATAGCAGGCTTTCCTGGTGGCCCCTGATTCATCTTTCGTATGGCATACTCCGCCTGCTCGGGGCCTCACCAGAAAGAGCAAAGAATTCTGCTCACAATTGATTCGAATTTCCACCAGATCCAGATAATCTCCTGAAGTAGACCCTTTGATCCAGAGCTCTTTTCGCGATGTACTGTAGAAAACTGCGATCTTCTTCTCCAGACTTTGATTTAAAGCTTCCTCGTTTACATAGGCAAGAATCAGGACTTCTCCTGTTTCTGCATTCTGGACAACCGCAGGTACCAGCCCGGATTCAGCCGAAGCCTGGATTGCTGCCAGCTTGAAGAAATCCAGGAGCAATGCCGAGCCTTCCTCCAGGCTTTCATGATCCGATTTCTTTCTTTCATCTCTTAACTGCTGTGCATTTGCTTTCATGGTATATCTCAAAGTGGTTGTCAGTTAGGCCAGAGCAATCATTGAAGGATATGTCTGCCCGGTCCCCATCTTTAGAACCATCGTTTGCCGAGCGGATGGCAGATGCAAGCAATGGGCTTTTCTCTGCTTATGTGGATTCTTGCGACGTTCTGCAAATTCCACGGCTTGCGAGGGTTTCAGGCTCTGTGGAGCTTCCTGGCTCGAAATCCATTGCGAATCGGGCTCTGTTGATGGCCGCTCTGGGCACCAATCCAGATCATAGCTGTAATCTGAAGCGCCTTCCCAACTCAGATGATGTAGTCATTCTGCGAAACATTTTACCCTCCCTGGGAGTCTCGGTAAAGGAATCCGATTCAGGGGTACAGATTCAGGCCGATCACCATCGGCTTTCACCCTCCGAAGGCGAATTCTATGTGGAAAATGCAGGCACTGCCTTGCGGCCGTTACTTGCCATTCTTTCGGCCCTGAAAGGCTCCTATCTGATTTACGGAAACGAGCAGATGAATCGCAGACCCATCGGTGATCTTGCCAGATGTTTGCAAAGTCTGGGAGTGGAAGTCTCGGCCAGCGAAGGCGGATGCCCTCCGGTGCGAATTACAAGCGAAGGCTGGAAAGGAGATCGAGCCAGGATTCAGGGTAAAACATCCAGTCAGTTTATTTCGGCCATGTTAATGGCAGCTCCACTTACCGAGAAAGAGTTTGTTCTTCAGTTGGAAGATGAGCCTGTTAGCAAGCCCTACATTGATCTTACCATCGCCATGATGAAGGACTTTGGCGTGGAAGTGCATCGCAAGAATTTTCAGGAGTTTACCGTTCCTGGGGGCCAGGCGTATCATGCTCCGGACGAATACGAAATTGAAGGCGATGCCTCTGCCGCAACCTACTTTCTCGCAGCCGGCGCCCTGACCAATCAGGGGCCCATCCAGGTCCATGGCCTGGGCCGCTCTTCCATTCAAGGCGATCAAGATTTTGTCCGAATCCTGCAGGAGATGGGCGCAGAAATCGAGCTAGGTGAGCATTCCATTGAGGCCCGGGGAGGCCCTGGACTGAAGGCGCTGGATCTGGATATGAACGCCATGCCGGATGCTGCCATGACTCTGGCAACGCTAAACCTTTTCGCCGAAGGACAGAGCAGCATTCGTAATATTGCCAATCTCAGAGTTAAGGAGTCCGAGAGGATTCATGGCTTAAAAACAGAGCTGGAGCGAACCGGCGCCACCGTGGAAGAAGGAGTGGACTATCTGAGGATTTCTCCTCCTTCAAAGATACAGCCAGCCAGGTTTCAGACATACCAGGACCATCGCATGGCCATGGCCTTTTCCCTGGTAAGCGCCGGTTCCAGTATAGAGATCGAGGACCCCGGCTGCGTAAGAAAAACCTATCCGGACTATTTTCTGGATTTTCTCAAGGTGGTTAGGAAGTAGAGCTGGCAAGCGTACCGGCGAATCAGGCATTATGGAATCGCATCAAGACTTTTTGAAGTCCATCGAGGATAACGAAAACGGTCACTTCCTACTGGAGAATGAAGGAGGGCGGGCCATTCTTCGAGTATTTCCTGCAGGCAAGAAAGGGCGTTCGGTCAAGAAAGTGGATGTTCAGGCAAGGCTTGGTCTTTTTGGAATCACAGAATACGATACTGCAGCTCTAGATGAAGCGATTGCAGGAGCTTCCGGTGAAGCTTACGATATTGCCGCCTGGGAAGAGTTACCCAGCGAAGATGCAAGGTTGGAACTTGAGGTGGCAGAAGACGAAAGCCAGGCAATGCTCACAGTGCTCGCCCCTCGCCATGGAGGACGCTGGCCAGGATCAGAAGAGATACTGAGCCTTCTGGCCTCTCGCGGCGTTGTTGCTGGCATCGATGAGGAGCTTCTACAGGCCATCGCGAAGCGTACTTTGCCCGAACTGACCAACAAAGGCTTCCAGAAGAAAGCCTATCGGATCGCATCCATGAAGTCCCCCACTGCAGCGCGAGATGCCAGCGTAGAATGGCAAATCGAACCGAACCCCAGGGCGGTACCTGTAAGAGAAGCGGGCCAGAAGGAAGAGGATCCGGTGGACTTTCGCAATTTAAACGTAGTTCAGACCTGCCAGGCCGGGGATTTACTGGCCAGAGTGCTGCCCGGGGAGCCTGGAGAGGCTGGTTATACCGTAACGGGAAGGACTCTACCCGCCACCGACGGAAGCTCCATAGTACTGGAGCCGGGTATGAACGTGGAAGCACGGGGGAATGAGTATTACGCTCGTATTGATGGCCATGCCAGGGTATCCAACTTTCAGACGCGTTTTCCCAGACTGGACATTGAAGAGATCCTGGAGCTGGACAATGTTGATTATTCCACGGGACACATTGACTTTCCGGGCACAGTTGTAGTGCGAAACACTGTATTCGACGGTTTCCAGGTGAATGCAAGAGGCGATATCATTATCGAAAAGACAGTGAGTAATGTATTTCTCAAAGCAGAAGGCGACATTATTCTTACTGGTGGCGCTGTTACCAGAAATAGCGGATACATCGAGGCCGCCGGTAGCATCTTCGCTCGCTTTGCGCAAAAGACCTCTCTTTTGGCCGGCCATGGGATTTACATTCAGGAGGTTAGCATGCATTCCAGGCTAACCGCAGGTCAGGAGATTATCGTGGAAGAGGGCCGAGGGGAAATCATTGGTGGGGACTCCCTGGCCGGACAGAGAGTGAAAGCTCGAAAGCTCGGAACAAAGATGGAGACCGCTACTCGAATTACAGTGGGCGTGGACCCGGACACATTTCAGAAATTACGGGAAATGGACGCTCAATACGAGGATCAGAAAAAGACCTATCACCGAGTCCTGCTTCACATTCAACAAATAGAAGAAAGCCGCAAGCGAGGGAAATCTACTACTGAAGACGAGGAAACAGAGAACAGGCTTCGCCTGGTTCAGCAAAAGCTGGAAAAGCTTTTGGAGAACCTTGAATTGCAGCGGGAACGGTTGATTGCTAGCATCAATCCTGTGGAAGGAGCGGAGGTTGAGGTTCGAGAGCAAGTCTTTCCCGGGGTGGAAATATCCTTTGGCGTTGGCGTGCGAAAATACCGCGTGGAGCGGCGTTCTTTGCCTGGAGCACGATTCAGTCTTTTCGAAGATCAGGTGCGGCTGGCCAGTATCTGAATCGAGTCAAAAGAAAGGATTCCTGACGGAGGGGCAATTCGCTGCGGCTAGATCTGATGGCCCGCAGTTCTCAGGCTACCCCTTGCGAAGGGCATCAGAACTAAGGGGATCATCCTGGATTGGATTTCTGTTTCTTTTTTGGTCTGGGACTATGGCCGTTTTCGTTGGCGGTACCCGGTAGATTGCCGCTGGTAGCGATGGCAGCTGCATCAAGCTTTCCGTTTCCTGCGACTTTTTCCGGGCCCACCCCTGGGCCCAGCACTCGGCGAACCTCATGCACACCCGGAATCGCCATCAAAGTCTCTCGAATATCGTTTAGCTGATCCACATGCTCCACTTCCAGGAGGAAGGTTGCTTTCATGGTTCCCCTGTGGTTGCGGGGAATATCTGCCTGCGCTTTGAGGATGTTGGTTTGAGTTCTGGCAATAGCGCCTACCAGGTCAAGATAGAGGCCCTGCCGGTCCTCGGCATCAATTTCGATTTGCACTGGATACGTCTCAGTAAGTCCTTCCCATCGAACCGAAATGAGCCTGTCTTTTTCTGATTCCTCGGAAGGGATGTGAGGGCAGTCGGTGCGATGCACTGTGACTCCGCGGCCGCGCGTAACGAATCCGATAATTCTATCTCCAGGTACCGGGGAACAACAGCCGGCGTATCGCACTGGAATATCTGTGGCGCCCGCGACTTCAATGGGTACCTTCTTGGGATCCACCGATTTTCTGCGGCGAATCTTGATGGGTTCCTTGTCCCGCTGTTTTTCAGGCCCCGGACGATCTTCATGAAACTCCGGCTCATCTTCTTCCTGTTTACGAAAGTATCCGCGAAGCTTCTGGCGGGCTCTGGGCGAGTTTACATATCGCAGCCAGACCGGCGAAGGGTTCGGCTGAGCATTGGTGAGAATTTCAACTCGATCTCCGCTCTTGAGTTCGGTTCGTAAAGGCACCATCCGGTCATTTACGATAGCGCCACGGCAGCGCAGACCAATGTCTGTATGAATGCGAAAGGCAAAATCCAGGACCGTAGCGCCTACCGGAAGGTTCAGGATTTCTCCTTTTGGAGTGAACACGAAAACTTCGTGCGGATTCAGCTCATGGCGGAGATCTTCAATGAATTCACTTGTATCTCCATGAAATTCCTGGGTAAGTCGCGATAGATGAGCCAGCCATTTGAGCTTTTCGTTCCGTCTTTCTTCTTTGGTACTGCCGGTTTTATAGAGCCAGTGGGCCGCGATGCCGAACACCGCTCGCTCATCCATATCCCGAGTTCGAATCTGCACTTCCAGGGGACGGCCGTCGGGGCCTACAACGGTGGTATGCAGACTCTGATAACCGTTGATTTTGGGCATTGCAATGTAGTCTTTGAAGCGGCCCGGAATGGGAGGCCAGAGAGTATGCACAATTCCCAGGGCTCCGTAACAATCTCGCACTTCGTCTACAATAATCCGAACTCCTCGCAGATCGTAAACACGGGTCAGGTCCCGGTTGTCCCGGTTCATTTTCTGATAAATGGAATATATATGCTTGGCGCGGCCTTCCACTCGAGCCGTAATGTTGATGTCTGCCAGTCTTTGTTGAAGAATCTTCCTCAGCTTCTTTATAAACTCTTCTCGTTCACTTCGGCTTTGCTTGAGACCTACTACGATTTCCTTGTAAGTGGATCGGTCCAGACTGGCAAAAGCCAGATCCTCCAGTTCGGATTTAATGCCAAACATGCCCAGGCGACCGGCTATGGGTGCATAAATGTTCAAGGTTTCGCCTGCGATTCGTTCCACTTTCTCTGGCTTCTGAAACTGAAGTGTTCGCATGTTATGAAGCTTATCTGAAAGTTTGATCAGGATCACCCGAACGTCTCGGGCTGTGGCCAGAAGCATCAGTCGAATATTCTCCGCCGCCTCTTTTTCCTTAAGAGTTCTTAAGCTCCCTTCTGCCGGAGGCTGTATACTGTCCTTCTTTACCAGGGAGATCTTGGTCACGGCTTTGACAAGATTCTGGATTTCTTCCCCAAATTCGCGTTTGATGAAATCCTCTCCGAACTGGGTGTCCTCCACGACGTCGTGTAACAGGCCCGCGGCCACGGTGGGGGTATCGAGGCCCAATTCCGCCAGAGTCTGGGAAACGGCAATTGGATGGATGATATAGGGCTCCCCGGAAAGCCTTTTCTGGTCCCGGTGAGCCCGGTAGGCAAACTGGAAGGCTCGACGTACAAGATCTTCATCGCCCTCCGGAACCCTCTCACGAAAGGTCTTGAGCAGCTGGCGGTAGGAGGCCAAGATCTTGATGCTCATAAAGCCTTCTTTTAACATCCCTGACAAGGTGCATCCCTGGACACCGAATGGCAAGAGAAAAGATGACACCTCATGAAGGGTGTTACTCTCTGGTGAAATGAAGATTTTTCGGTTGCGCCGCGATCTGTCTCGCTCCCTATCGGCCCTCCGAAGGCTCTATTACACCTCTCGTAGTCTCTACCATCACCATCTGCATCCTTTCTCTCGCTGGGTCTTTTTTCTGGCAGGTCTTGCATCCGGGGCCATTCTGATCATGGAAATTGGCTTTGGAATCGACCAGAAGCACAGGTATCTGGCAACTCTGGCCACCGAGGTTATTCTGGTGGTTCTGGTGGCCTACGAGGTGATCAGTCTATTCTTCGCCCGTCCTACGGTACGTCAGCATTTATCGGAGCACAAACTGGAAATAGGTCTGGCGGGCCTGGTAATCTTTCAATGGATCTTTCGGGATCCGTTGATTTCCTATCTGGATGCCAGAGGCTTCACCTCTACCACCGCTGTATTGCTCTTTCTGGCGATCAGTCAGGGAATTTTCGTCTTAAACAATCTCATCCATCTAGTGCGAAGGGTCCAGGCATTGCGCTTTCTTCGCGTGAATCCGGCGATGATCTTTGTTGGAAGCTTCATCTTCGTCATCCTCTGTGGATTCGCATTGCTTTCGCTTCCCAGATTTACTGCTGCTGAAATTTCGTTCATTGACCGGCTATTTATTGCCGTAAGCGCCACCTGCGTCACGGGATTGTCGCCTGTGGATATTGCCCGGGATTTCACATTTGCCGGCCAGCTGGTAATTCTGATTCTGATTCAGATTGGTGGTCTGGGGCTTATGACCCTTACTTCATTTTTTTCGCTGTTTCTAGCAGGTGGTCATAGTATATCCGAGCAGCTGTTGATGCGAGACCTGCTCAGCGAAGACAGCCTTGGCGAGGTCCGCAAAATCGTGCGATCCGTGGCTGTTTTCACTTTTGCCATCGAAGGGGTAGGGGCTCTATCACTCTACCATTCTTTGCCCGAGGGATTTCTGGGTAGCTTCGAAAATCGTTTGTTTCATTCGATCTTTCACAGCATATCAGCATTTTGCAACGCTGGTTTTTCTCTTTATAAGGACAGTCTGGCTACCCTGTCTCAGTGGCACGGATTTTCCATAAGCACCTTTATGGTCCTCATCGTTCTGGGCGGTCTGGGCTTTCCTGTGCTGCGAGCTCTTTTTCTACGCATTATCCATCCTGCCAGTGTTCATTATCGACTGAGTGTTAGTACGCGACTTGTACTGATTGCCACTGCAATTCTCCTGGTGGCGGGCACTGTTGCATTTTACTTCATGGAACAAAAGGGGCGATTGGTCGGAATGAGCGCCGGCGAAGCGTGGATGCACAGTCTGTTCTATTCGATTACAACGCGAACGGCAGGGTTTGAAACTGTATCTACAGCAACCCTGGCTCTGCCTACAGTTTTCTTCACTTTCCTTCTGATGTGGATTGGCGCCAGTCCCGTAAGTACAGGCGGAGGAATTAAGACTTCTACTATTAGCGTGGCCACGGTTCATATCATGAACCTGATTCGCGGTAAACAGCAGGTAGAAGTATTCGGCAGAACCGTATCCGATGATACTGTGGCCCGGGCCTATTCCACGGTGTTGCTTTCCTTTTTCTCGATATTTGCGGCCATCTTTGCTCTACTCTTCCTGGAATCGGAACCGTTTCTGGATATTATCTTTGAAGTTGTATCGGCCTTCGGTACAGTGGGACTATCCCGCGGGATTACATCCTCGCTTTCGGATGAAGGTAAGGCTGTGCTCTGTCTTGTAATGTTTGTAGGCCGGGTTGGATCTATGACCTTCCTTCTTGCAGTAGTGCCTCGGGCACGACCGGTGAATTATACTTATCCTACAGAGTACATCGTTGTAGGATAATCTAGAATAGAACTATGACAGATCGGAGCGAACTCAATGAGGGATTTAATGCTATGCGGATGGAGTTAAATATGCGGATGAGAGCTTGGGAGTCGCTGGCTTACCGGCGCCCTGATCCCGGGAGGTTCAAGGAAATTCCATGAGAAAGAAGATAGCGGTAATAGGACTGGGAGATTTTGGAAAAGCACTGGTCAAACATTTGCATGAGGAAGGTCATGAAGTAACTGCCATTGATCATGACCTGGCCACTATCGAAGCCATCAAGACACGTTGCACCCATGCAGTATGTCTGAATTCTACCGATGAAAAGGCTCTACGTTCTCAGGGAGTGGAACAGATGGACACTGTAATTCTTTCAGCCGCCCAGAGCTTTGAGACTCTTATCGTGACGGCAGACATTCTGCGGCGAATTTTCAACGGTCAATTGATTGTGCGGTATCGCACGGGGCTTCATAAACGTATCCTCGAAATGCTTGGAGTGAAAGAGCTATTCAATCCAGAAGAAAGGGCTGCAGAAAACATGGCGGAGCAATTTGCCCATCCCTCCATTAAGCGCAGTATGTTTCTGGAAGAAGGCTATCGCCTGTTTGAAGTCGAAGCGCCACCCGCTCTTGTGGGCATGAGCCTGAATGGGGCCAGCCTGAAGAAGCGATTCAACATAAGCATTGTGACCGTGCGGCGAGCGATGGATCCGGAAAGGCCAACGGAGAAACAGGAATTCATTGGAATACCGGATGGAAAGACGATTATCAAATCCAATGATATCCTGGTTCTGTTCGGAAAGGAAACCAGCCTGGAAGATTTTATCGATGAATTAATGTAGATCGCGGACGCTGGCTCTAGCGGTCTAGCAAGCCAGCAGTCTCGTCCAGGCCGCACATGATATTCATATTCTGAATGGCCTGTCCGGCGGCGCCCTTCACCAGATTATCAATGGCAGATACGATGATGGTGATGTTTCCCAGGGTGCGTATTCCAAAATCTACGAAATTAGTATGCTGAACCCTGCGAAGTTCTACCTGTTCCGGGGTATCCAGAAATCGTAGAAAAGACTCTCCGGCTGTTGCGGCTTTCAGCTCATGATCTAGATCGGCCGGTGCATTTTCTTTCCATTCCACCACTATGCTCGATAGAATACCTCTGTAGATCGGCAGAAGATGCGGAGTAAAAACAAGGGAAGGTGCATCCCCGGCTTCTTCAGGACTACGGAAGCGCTGCATTCCAGCCAGGGAATAGATCTGAATTTCCGGCGTATGCTGATGCTTTAGAACCTTGTAAGCGCGAAAGTTTTCGTAGACATTCTGAAATGCAAATCCGGAATCTTCGGTTCGGCCGCCAGCGCCAGATACTCCAGACTTTGCATCTATGATGACCTGGCGAATTTGGCTTCTACGTTCTCCCAGCAAATACAGAGGGAGAATGGAGCCTGTGGGATAACAGCCCGGATTGGAGATGAAGCGCGCATCTTTGATTTGATCGCGGAATAGCTCCGGCATGCCGTACACGGCCTGATCCATTGTAGAAAAGGCTGAATGCTGCAGACCGTAATACTCTTCGAATAGGTCCTTATCCGGTATGCGAAAGCTTCCGCTTAGATCGATGACTCGCAATCCCTTTGCCAGGAGCTCTGGAACCAGCTCCATGCTGGTTTTGTTCGGAGTGGCCAGAAAAGCCACCGAGTCCGAAGGGCAGGGATCTGAATGCCTGGAGAACTTCAGGTCCGGAAATTCAGAGATCTCCGGAAATACCTGCTCCACGGTGGCCCCAGCATGCTGATCGGACGTAACAAATACAGGCCTGGCTTCAGGATGGTGTCTGAGCCAGGTAAGCAATTCACGTCCGGTAAGGCCGGCCCCACCAAAGATTGAGACAGGAATCATCCAGCGGCTTCCTCATTCAGAATCTCTCCGGTCTCTGGATCGATCTGTGGTTCTTCTTCCTGTTCTTGCTTCGCATTGGCCGGTGCGCGCATTTCCTTGAGTACTTTGCGCAAAGACTGATCCAGCTCTTCCATAATATCCGGATTTTCTTTCAGGAAGTTACATGCATTGTCTCTGCCCTGTCCAATGCGATTGCTCTGGTGAGAATACCAGGTTCCGGAGCGTTCGATGAGTCCGTGCTCCAGCGAGAGATCCAGGATACAACCTTCGCGATTGATACCGGAATCGAAGAGTATATCGAACTCTGCCTGACGGAAGGGAGGAGCTACCTTATTCTTTACAACCTTGACTCGAACGCGGTTGCCATAGGGACTATCTCCTTTTTTCAGCGTTTCAATGCGACGAATATCCAGTCGAACTGAAGCGTAGAATTTTAGAGCGTTTCCACCGGTGGTGGTCTCCGGCGAACCAAACATTACGCCAATCTTGTTTCGAATCTGATTCACGAATATAATGGTAGTATTGGACTTGGAAATAGTTCCTGTGAGTTTTCGCATTGCCTGGCTCATAAGTCTGGCATGCAATCCCATCTGAGCATCGCCCATGTTGCCTTCCAGCTCGGAACGAGGAACCAGAGCAGCTACCGAGTCTACAACAATGATATCTACAGCATTGGATCGCACCAGGGACTCTGTAATTTCCAGGGCCTCTTCGCCGTTGTCCGGCTGAGCTACAAGAAGGTCATCGATGTTTACACCCAGGCGAGTAGCAAAACTGGGATCCAGCGCATGCTCTGCGTCCACAAAAGCTGCAATCCCGCCATTTCGCTGGGCATTGGCTACGGCCGAAAGACAGAGGGTGGTTTTTCCGGAGGATTCAGGTCCGTAGATCTCCACGATCCTTCCTCGGGGGAATCCGCCCAGGCCCAGAGCAAAGTCCAGAGTCATGGCTCCGGTGGGGATAAAGCCAATTTCCGAGCGAACGGAGTTGTCTCCCAGCTTCATGATAGAGCCTTTTCCGAACTGCTTTTCAATCTGCTGGATAGCTCCTTCCACTGCCTGCGCTCGTTCGTTCTTTTCCGGCTTGGGAGCTGTAATCTTCTCTACTTTCTTTTTTGCCATGTTGAATTCCTTGCTAAAGTTTCTGATCCGGCCCTAGGCCGGCTACTTTAAGGGTAATCTCTGGTTCTTTCGTCCCTGTTTTTTCCGTGTATTCCATTCCAGGTTTTTGCAGTCCAGAGCGATGTCTTGCCATTACCATTACCCCGTCAGATAATCCCACTGTAAATCAGCCCTGTGACATAAAGAATCATTATTGCGCACTATACAGGTGTCAAGTGAAAGAAATCGGAAGCCTGGAAAACCATGGATTGGTCTAGGGCCTGGATTCGGGCTTTTCCAATGACTGAGGCCGGAACACCAGCTTACCATAGGAGCGGGCGTAGGAAATGATGCCCAGAATCAGAACCAGAGCCAGTACATAGGCAGATATCACTGGATGAGTCAGCCAGTGATCCTCTGACAAATGCTGCTTCAAGAAAGGGTTCAGCAGATACCATGTAGTACAGAGCCCCACAACAAATACACCTATCTTGCCCCAGATGTTGGGTTTTCCCTGCACATCCCTCTTAAAATAGAGATAGGTACCGGCCCAGACACCTGCGATTTCTCGAAGCCAGTAAAATGCATAGATCCAGATGGGGAATTCGAAATCAATGAGCAGTAGAGTGAGGGCAGCCAGGGTTACGATCTTATCGCAGATCGGATCCAGGTATTGACCTACCATGGTCACCTGACTCCATCTTCGAGCCAGGAATCCATCCAGGAAGTCAGATAGGATGGCGATGAAAACGATGACCAGCAGACCATATAGAAGATGAAGCTCACGTGGGGCCTGACTGAAGGAATGTCCCAGGTACAGAAACGGGGGGACCAGAAGTACGCGACTAACCGATAGAAAGTTGCTCAGAGTGAGATAATTTTCCTGGAAGGCGTCCCGGAACTTCATGCGAACGAATCAGGGGTGCCCCCGATCGGCCTCAAGTCAAGAGCAATTCAGGGCTTCTTTTTCCCTCGATTCCTTTTTCGCCGATCGTCGTAATCTTCCATCCATTCGAAGAACTGATTCAGGGTTTGCAGAGCATCGTCCGGTCCCAGTTCTTCTCTGAGTCTGACCAGAGAACGAAATACATACGGATCCCGGGCCAGGTATTCGATTCCGGAAGGCGCGACCAGCGATGCCACCAGCGCAGAAATGTCCAGTTGCAGATAATCGGCCAGAGCGAGGAAATGCTTCAATTTGATGTCTACCTGGCCGGATTCGATTCTGGAAAGGTAACTCTGATCGATCTTCAGTCCGTATCGCTTGCGCAGATCTTCCGCAGCATCGGACATTCTAAGTCCTCGGTTCTCTCTGTATAGTTTCACATCCTGCCCGAATCGTGAAATCATTTCCAGAAGAAGTTTGTCGTAGGCCGGCGGCACATTGCCGATGTACAATCGCCAGGTTGAGCTGCAACACGGCTTGAATCAGCCAGGCACCCGGTCTGTTAATTTTTTGAGGAAATATGTGTAATTAGCATAAAAATTGCAGATAAATGTATTTCCCTGCATCTGAACCAGGCCCGGTTTGCTCTGGCCCCAGTGTATCGGGGATTGCGATGCCATATAACGAACCGAAGAATGCTAGCATTAGGGCTGTTTTTTCAGGATGCGAACGGAATTGTTCCACATACCCCGCCAGTCCTTCGCACTGTAATCGGATAGCAAGAAAAGGCCCGTGGGCCGATTACGATCCTCAATATAGATACGCAGCATTCTAGAATCTCGCTGCACGAAACCAATCTGACGCCTGCCTTCCTTTTCGCTGATGGCTGTACCATCTTCCTTGAGTGTCAGATAGTGCAGTTTGCGCGAAGGTTCAATGAGATACCGACCGGCATACTCCCCTGGATCTTTCTGAATGGACTGCTGGTATTGCTCCCGGGAATCATCGGAACAGTGGCCATTGAATGTCAGAGAGAGGCCCAGCAAGGCCGCCACACAGCAGAGGCTCCGTAAGGTTTCAGGGCTCCGGAAAGGATTTCTTTTTTTCTGAGGCAGCGACATAGTTTGTGCTTCTCTATAAGCAGATACTAGAGACCATCGTCGGGTAGCCATTTTCCGTTCTTTTGAACCTGAAAATTCAAGGTATCCTGATTTCCATCCATGGCAACTTTGAGCCATGTATTTCCGCCTTCGTAGATTGTATAACGGCCACCACCTCGGGCTACGAAGGAATCGGTCTCTACAACAATGCGATAGTATTCTATTTCCTGCCCGGTTCCGGATCTTACTACTTCAATATCCCCGATCACTGCAGCATCCGGGACTTTTTTTCCCAGCATTTTCAGGGCCAGTTCGAAAGGTGCGAACGCTTTCATGTCCATTTCATAGGCTTCAAAGTAAAGCTGACCGTTGCTGTAATTCATCAAGTCAGCAGGATACAGACCGCTGGAGCTGAAGTTTGCATCGATGCTAACTCCGGAAGGCCCTTTTTTCCTGGTTATCTCCGGCCAATCGATCTGAATATTTTTCTGTTTGATGTTTAGACTCAACGTGTGGCTGGGCAACTGTTCATTCCAGACTCCCATATATCGGGCACGAAAAAGCCCGGGTTCGCCGGAGTCTTCGTCGAGAGTTAAGTTGAAGTTTTGCGGATTGGAAGAGATACGTAGCGTTGCATTCTCGGGTAACCCCTGGCCGCCTTGAAGGTTGATAAGCTGGATCTGTCCCTTAAGATTCAGCCCGGCGAGTAACTGAGTGTACAGCGGCATATCGATGAACTCGTTTTCCCAGAGTGGCCCCAGATCCTCTGCCTTTCGTGCATCTGGCCGGGAGGCTCGATCCAGGATCCATGTATGGGCATGCAAAATGAGCTGTGTTAGCTTGCGATAGGACAGACCATCCACCGTAGCTGAATGATCAAAATTCTGAATCAGTCGTAGTCCTCCATCGTTTACCCTGGTCACATCTACCGTACCCCGGGAGTCCACCGTGAAGGGAGCGTCTAAAACCATTCCTTTTCCTGTTAGCTTTCGGGTCACCGGATCCAGATGAATATTCAGGTTTACCAGGGCTTCTTTGCCGCCGGGCCAACTCATAGGCGGATAGAGTTTTAGATCCTTAAATCGGATGTCCGGTTCAACCTCTATGCGAGTCAGGGATTCATTGTACCTCGTTTGGATCTGAAAATCTACATCTCCATCGCAATGAACCAGGGTATTGAACAATCGGGCATTCTGGTTTTCGCGCATATCCTGGAAACTCATGCTTCCTTCCAATCCCAGAGAATGGGCCAGGCCATCCTCCTTTCGGCTATAGGTCAGCTTTGCGTTTAGATGCGGGGATGCCTGGATTTCGATGTCGGATTGCAGAACTCCGCGTTCATAGGAATGAACCTGAGTAAAATGATAGTCTCCTTCCAGGTTGCGAAAGCGAAGGCCCAGAGGTTCGCTACCGTCCATGTAAAGGCTATGGAAACGGCCCTTCAGGTTGATGGCCGTTCCGGGTTCCCTGAGATCCATGCTTCCCTTTCCATTAATTTCTCCTCGGACCTGGGTCCAACGAGGTAGAATCTGAAGCGAGGGCACCGATTCCGATGTCCTCATGAAGTCCATGAGTAGTTTGAACGGCACTTCGGACAGTGTAATGAATATGCGACGTCTGTCATTGTTTAGAGTGCCATGGAAACGGATCTCTCCACTATCTCCATGAAATCGAAAGTCCAGGTTCAAACCAGATTGGTCCGGTTCCAGATCCAGATCTGCACGAATACCACTCTGTGCATTGTTGCCGGCCGTCTCCCATGCAATGTTTTGCAAATGTACATCCAGATCACGCTCTGCCAGCAAAGTCCTGAGTTCTTCTAGAAATGAACCAGATCTATGGCTGAGGATTGCATTGGAATATAGCCTGCCATTGTAGCTTCGAATGCTTCTCAGAGGCTGACCACCGGTCAGCCAGGCAAGATAGGAAACGTCCAGCACCAGATCTCTGAATTCCGCTACTTCATAGAATTTACCGTTTTCTTCTTTCTCAAGCCTGGCCCCCTTGAGAATCAGTCCGTGTAGTAATTCAAATCTCTTTCCCTGAAAGGTGAGCCGTAGTCCTGTGGTTTCCAGTTCCTTCTGAATTGTAGATTCCAGTTGCATGGCCTCCAGGGAGGCATGAAGTCGGGCTTCTACCAGAGGGATAGAGAGCCAGCCGCCGAGCAAGATAGCCAGCGTCAGACCAATCAGAATGTACCATTTCTTATTCATAGGAGGAGGGGCGATTAGGAGAAAAGGTTCGCCCGTGCAGAGGGTCAAGGATTTTGTCGCATTGCTCGTTCTTGTTCTGCTTTTCAGCCCCATGACCCTGGAGGCGCAGCAGAAGATATCTCTGAATACACCACATTGGCGGATTCTGGAAACCAGCCGATTCCAGATTCATTACCAGAAAGGTAGCTACCTTCTGGCTCTAGAAGCCGGTCGAATTGCAGAGTCCGAAGCCAACCGGATTGAAGAGCTTCTAAGGCATTCCATCGGCCACAAGATCAAAGTTTTTCTCTATCCTTCGGATCAGGATTTTCAGGCCACCAGCATTTTACCGATTATTCCTTCGGAGTCCACCGGCGGATTTACAGATTTCGCACGCCACCGGGTGGTACTACCGTTTACTGGAGATTACCAGAAGTTGCGTCATGTACTGGTTCATGAAATTGTTCATGCTTATCAGTTTGACATCGCCGAGGAAAATCCGGGTCGGTATCCTCTCTGGCTCATGGAGGGGATGTGCGAATATCTTTCCATAGGCTGGGATGCGGAAGCGGATGCCCGGATTCGGGATTTGATGATTCATCATCGCATGCCCGGTCTGGTTGATCTTCACTATGGCAACGTAAATCCCTATATGTATTATAAGGGCGGCCAATCCATAATGCATTTTATTGCTGAGACGTTTGGCGAAGAAAGAATCGGTTTGTTCTACAAGGAGCTGGTTACCCTTGAAGATTTTGATGCAGCTTTCAAGTCTGCTTTCGGAGTATCGCCGGCTGCTTTTGATCTCATGTACCGCGATTTTCTCTCTGCCCGATACGGTCAGGCGATGGCCGAGGCAGAAATCGATGAGCGCATTTCCAGACTTACCTTCCGATACCTGGACGGAGTCGGATTTCAGCTGCGACCGGTATTTTCGCCAGACGGTCAATATTTCGCGTACCTGAGTTACGATGGTATCTTTCCTGCCCTGGTGATTCAGAGAGTGGGGAGACCGTACATGGAACCGGAGAAGCGAAACGAGAGGATGGTGGTATTGCGACAGCTCCGGTCCAGGGATTTTGAGCAATGGTATCCGCTCACCAACCGTCTTAGCTTTGGCCCATCTGGCAGCGTTTTTCTGGTCACTCGCAAAGAGGGCAGGCCCGGAATCGCACAGGTTTCTGTGAGGGACGGTGAGCTGATCAAGTTTGTACCGCTTCCCTTTGATATGGTGCAATTCCCGAAGTATGATTCTCAAAGCGATAGTATTCTATTTACCGGAGTGGCCGGGGCCGCTGCAGATCTGTATCGAATTGGCTGGAGCACCGGAACACTGGAGCGCATAAGCGAAAACCCTTTCTACGAATCCGATGCGATTCAATATGGCGATTGCATTTTCTATATTTCAGATCAGGGTGATCCGAACCGTCCGGCGGATGCAGGTTTTCGTACATTGTTTCGCAAATGCGGCGGCGAATTCAGAAATCCAGGCAAGCCACTACTGAAACTGAAAGGAGATGTCAGCCATCCAGTGATGGGGCCGAATTGCTCCGTATATTTTCTCTCCAACCATGAAGGAGTAAGAAATGTGTACAGACTCTCCGGAGCATGCGAACGAGAAGAAGCTCTGGATGAGCGGCGCATTCAGCGAATTACCGCTTCCGATACCGAAATTCTATTTCTGGACTCCTATGTTACTTCAAAAGGAGCAAATGAGAGTTCCCGGGCCTCGAGAACGGACCAGGGCGATAGTCCAGCCGACGCTGGCCTGGACGAGTTTTCCCTGTTATTTTCGCGGCTGGAAGAGGGAGCACTGGAGGTCCGGATGATTTCCCCCGATCCGAAAGGAGACAGTGAGGTTCAAGAGCCATCTTTCGCTACATTTCATCCTTCCGAATATCAATTGCCCGATCTCGATCCGAAACGACCGGAGCTACAATCCCTGGATCGTCCCTATGATCCGGCTTTGACCCTGGCCCGTCCTCCCATTCTCTTCATTACAGGCGGTAGCGATGCCAACGGAAATAGCAGTCTGGCCGGGGCCGCCTATTTCGCGCTGGCGGATGATTCCGGTTTTCATGATCTGGAAGGCCTGATCACTTACCAGGATAGTCCGGTGAATACCAATGTGGACATTCGCTATGGTTATTCGAGATGGAGAGCCAATTTTTATGCCGGACTTTACAGCTCCCGGGGAACCTTTGCCATCTTTAGTTTTCTGGATTTCAGCCTCAATCAGCTGCTATATAATCCTTACTTTCGTCTCATCGATCAAAGAAGTACCGGTGGATATGCGGCGGTAAGTTATCCTCTGCACAGCTTTGGTGCCTTGAGCGTAACCTACGAGGTGGCTCGAGAAGAAAAGGCATTTACTCAAGCTCAGCCGGAGCAGAGGGAGCGAGAAGACATTTTTCAGAATCGCCAGAGCTTTTCTTTTCAGTACACATTTGATAATACGGTAAACTCGATTTATGGACCTCTGGATGGCCAGGCTCTGCGATTAAGCTATTCCGCTCCATTTCGGCCCGGTGGAAACCAGAGGCATGTCTATGTGGCCGGCGCCGAATACAGGTTCTATCATTTGTTTGATGACTTTTCGCTCTTTGCATTCCGTGCCCTGGCTGCTCGGGTCAGCGGTCCCGATGCGGATCTGTATCCATTGTCTGTAGGTGGTTACTACACAATTCGCGGCTACCCCTTCCTTGAGTTTGAAGGCAGGAATGCCTTTGTGATCAATCTGGAGTATCGCTTTACCTTCATTCATCAGTTGTTGTTCGGAACTCCGTTTCGTTGGTCTCCTGGTTTGATTCGCGGAGCCATTTTCTTTGATGCCGGGGCTGCTTTCGATGACCACCGACGGTTTCAGGCCTTCGATGGCGATGTGGGTGTAACCCGGGATCTGAACGCATCCTTCGGAGTGGGAGTGCACTGGAGCAATTTCCTGTGGTTCATTTTTCCGGGAGCGCTGATGAAAATCGAATGGGCCACTCCCTATGACGGAAAACGGAGTCTACCTTTGAGCCAGTGGGAAGGCCGGTTCTCTGTGGGATTCTCCTTTTGATGGTCACCGTCTGCGATGGCTGAAACAGCCTGTTGGTTTCTGGCCCGCCCGTGGGGAGTGATCCGGTGTCCCAGACGGATGCTTCCAATCGTAGGCCCCTGGCCTGTCGCTGCACAGCTCCCCGAGATCACTCGAGCACAATGCCACTACTGTTTTTCGGAACGGCAGGAATGAGGCGCTCTCCCACAATGGTAGCGGCGAAGAGTGCCTCCGAGGGCTGTGAAACTCGAAAAGTCGTACTGGCCACGAGACTTTCAGTGCGAAAAAGAGTTTTGCTTTTATAGGCATCCTTCTTATCCTGACTTTAGTATGACTACCGTGCTTCTTACCATCGGAATACTGGGAATTGCCATGCTGGGAATTGGTATTGGCCTTCTTTTCGGCAGGTCCGAAATCAAAGGATCATGCGGTGGTGTAGGCGGCGGCGCCTGTTCCGTTTGCGGCAACGATGCAAGCAAATGCGAGACCGGCGATCATCCATCCAGAAAAGAGCCGGCCGGCATTTCCTGATTTTTCTGAGCCAACCGGCGCATCTACCAGGCATGAAGCTTCTGACTGACCAGGGCGAGCATTGCGTTTACCCGGTATAAAACTAGTAATCCACCAATTCGGGCCTTGAGTCTACCTGACATCTCTCTCGCCAACGAGCATTTAGTGCCTTGAGTCTACCTGAAATCAATCTCGCCAATGAGCATTTAGTGCCTTGAGTCTACCTGACATCTCTCTCGCCAATGAGCATTTGGGGTCTTGCATCCCCCTTACATCCTGTGGCTCTTTGAAGCCCTCGGGGGTGGCGTCGACCTTGCATTCCTTTTGCCGCGAATATACTGGATCTTGTATCAAACTGGCTGTATCGCGAAATGAAACAATGCCGGCTTATCTAACTGCAGCTTATACTGAATGGTAATACCGCGGGTCCTGATCCTACCTGGAATGGAAATCGAGATGGACTCCTTCCGGGTCATGCCCATGAGAGCTCTCTTCTCAAGGAGGCCTCCTGGAGCCAATACACATTTGCCGAACGCTTCCATGATTTCGCTTACTTCTGGATTCGAATGTCGCTCAGACCGGAGCTTGTATACTCCTCAATCTTGAAATTCTCTGTATCACCTTGAATTAGTTCACCGGATTCCAGAATTAGAAATTCGTACTTTTCCCCGGTGCTCTCATGAATGGCATTTAGCATTCGGGCGGAGGACTCTGGATCCAGAATCATGGCTGCGGTCGCCAGGGCATCTGCCAGAGCGCAATCCGGTCCTACCACGGTGGCCGATTGGATTCGGCTCAATCCGGGCCGGCCGGTATTGGGATCCAGAATGTGGGAGTAGATCTTACCATCCTTCTCAAAGAAGTTTCTGTAGTTACCACTGGTTGCGATGCAATTGTTCCTGGATTCCAGCACGGTATAAAGGCTTCTCGTTCCATCGTAGTTGGGCCGCTCGATGCCAATGCGAAATGCACCTCCGGGACCCGTCTTTATCTCTCCGCCGATTTCCACCATGAAGTCCTGAAGCCCCTTTTTCCGCAACAGTTGAGCCACGCGATCCACACCATGCCCCTTGGCAATGGCGCTCAGATTCAGATTTAGATCCGTGCTGCGAATGAGGGAGCATCCGGCTTTCGCATCCTGATTCGAAGGAGAGTCTTCGGGTTGTGAAGCGTTCGGAAGGGAGTTCACCGATGTGAGGGAATACAAATCCGAAATGGATTGAATCTCCTTCTGGTATTCGCCTGTAGATCCAGGACCACCGCCAGGCAGGCTGAGCTTCAGATTCTGAAAGCCTGCCTGTGCGAGAGCAGCCTTTATCTGTGCATCGCCGGGTTTTCCCTGGTTCTCCTCTGGCCCAAAGCCCCAGAGATTGATAAGATCGCCGATGGTTGGGTCGAACTCGCCTTCGCTGGATTTCCAGACCAGCTGGGATTTATAGAGAACAAGGCAGAAATCCGGGCTGATCTGAAGTTCAGACCCTACCGGATGATTGTTCACTTTATATAGCTCATCCTGTTGCCAGCTGGAAAAGCGATAATCGGTTTCATGAAGAAGCTCATCGATGGCCTTTTTGAGCTCAGCGGCGTCCTGTTCCGGGGGCAGGTTACGGAGCTTGATACTGTAGCTCGTGCCCATGGTGCTGCCCTGCAATGTTACCGATTCCCGGGCCTTGCATCCGAAACCGAGTGCCAGAACGGCCAGGGAAACCAGGAAGGTCAGAGCCCCTGAATTCCATGACCGGAATTGCCGCTGAGAAAGGTAGGAGTCTCGCTCGGGTTTTCTCATTTTTCCTGATTCGCTCATCTTCAATTACTTTGCTCTAATAAACACAAAAGCCGAAGGAACTCCTCCGGCTTTTGTGATTTTCCATGCTGTGCGAAATCTTCGTTATCAGTTTCCGAAGTCGTCGAACGCAATCATTTCCTTTTCAACGCCCAGGTCGTACAGCATCTTCTGTACGGCTGAGAGCATCAATGGAGGGCCGCAGAGATAATACTCGATTTCGCTGGGATCCTCATGCTTGTCCAGATACTCATTCAGCACCACTTCGTGGATGAATCCAGTGGGACCTTCCCATTTGTCTTCCGGAAGTGGGTCTGAAAGAGCCAGATGGAATGAGAAATTCGGAAATTGCTTTTCAATCTCTCTGAAATGCTCTTCATAAAAAACTTCGCGCAAGCTCCGGGCCCCATACCAGTAGGATACCTTGCGACCGGTCTTCAGTGTATGGAAGAGATGAAAGATATGGCTTCGCAGCGGAGCCATACCGGCACCACCACCGATGTATACCATCTCACGGTCTGTATCCTTGATGAAGAATTCTCCGTAGGGCCCACTGACATCCACTTCATCTCCCGGTTTCAGGTTGAAGATGTAGCTGGATGCAATACCCGGGGGAACGTCCTTTTTGGGCGGAGGAGTGGCAATTCGTACGTTAAGCATTACAATGTTTCCTTCCGCAGGATGATTGGCCATGGAATAGGCTCGAAAGATCTCTTCATCGTTGGAAGCATTGTATCGCCACAGGTTGAACTTGTCCCAGTCCTCGTGGTATTCCTTTTCTACATCGAACTCTTTGAAGTTCAGATGATAGGGTGGGATGTAGATCTGAATGTATCCACCTGCATCAAAATCCATCTCTGAGCCAGGTTCGATTTCCAGTACCAGTTCTTTAATGAAAGTGGCCACATTGTCGTTGGAGCGAACTTTGGTTTTGAATTTTTGAATGCTGAAGATTTCGTCCGGAACGTGAATCTTCATATCGTTTTTCACTTTGACCTGGCAGGACAATCTCCACTGCTCTTTGATTTCTTTTCTGGAGAAATGACCTTCTTCCGTGGGAAGAATGTCCCCCCCGCCGTCGGTAATCTGACAACGACACATTGCGCAGGTTCCACCGCCACCACAGGCCGATGGAAGGTAGATACCGGCTTCACTCAAAGCACTGAGCAGGTTGCTACCGGCGGCCACATCAATGCTTTTCTCTTCGTTGTCATTGATGTTAATACGAACACTACCCTGGGCCACCAGCTTTCTTTCCAGCACGGTAATGATAGCCACGAGGCCAATAATTACAGCTGTAAAGACCGCTGCACTTAATCCAATAATCAGTAAATTTTCCATGCTATAGTCCGTACCCTATCAGAGGTTGATGCCCACAAAGCACATAAAGCCAATGGCCATTAGCCCGGTGAGAATCATAGTCATACCAAGACCTCGCAATCCATAAGGAACGTTGGAATACTGGATCTTGGTTCGAATGGCAGCCATGGCAACGATGGCCAGCATCCAGCCAATGCCACTGGAGAATCCAAAGACTGTACTTTCTACAAAGCCATAACCTTTGGTGCCCATAAACAGGGACGTTCCCAGAATGGCGCAGTTCACTGCAATCAAGGGTAGAAAGATCCCCAGGTTTGCATAGAGAGTAGGGGACACCTTATCGATGATCATCTCTACCAGCTGCACCAGGGCTGCAATGGTGGAAATATATAGAATAAACTGCAGAAAGCTAAGGTCGATGGTAGGCATGCCTGCCCAGGCCAGAGCACCATCCGCCAGCAGATAGTTGTTAATCAGCCAGTTGATAGGAGCTGTAATACCGTTTACGAAAACTACGGCGAATCCCAGACCTACGGCCGTGGATACCTTTTTCGAAACAGCGAGAAAGGAGCACATCCCCAGGAAGTAGGCCAGGAGAATGTTCTCAACGAAGATTGCTTTGGTTGCTATGCTAATCAGATCTGCCATGGTTATCTCCTATCGATTGGCCTCATACTTGCCGGACACGCTACGCTGAACCCAGATTAGAAGACCCAGGATCAAAAAGGCACCCGGAGGCAGAATCATCAGACCGATGTTCTTGTAGCCAATCTCATACATGGCTTCAGGAATTACTCTTAGTCCAAAAAAGCTTCCGTTACCCAGAACTTCGCGGAACAACGCTACGATCAACAGAATGGCTGCATAGCCGAACGCATTACCCAGTCCGTCCATAATAGAGGGCAGAGGTTTGTTTGCCATGGCGAAGCCTTCCGCCCGGCCCAGAATAATACAGTTGGTAATGATCAATCCCACAAAGACGGAGAGCTGCTTGCTCATCCCAAACATGTAGGCCTTGAGAATCTGATCCACCAGGATCACAAGACTGGCCACCACAGCCAGCTGCACAATAATCCGAATTTTTCCCGGAATCAAATTCCGCAGCAGAGAAACGATGAGGTTGGAAGACGTTAGTACGGCTACCACTGATAAACCCATTACCAGGGAGGCTTGCATCTGAGTGGTAACAGCCAGTGCGGAACAGATTCCCAACACCTGGATGGTGATGGGGTTATTGTCCCACAAAGGATCCTTGATGGCTTCCCGTTCTTGCTTTCCAAACAGCGGCTGTTTGGGTCTGGCGGGAGCGGCTGTTTTGGTTTCAGTTGCTGCACTCATTGTTCTTCTCCTGCCGTTTCATTGGCGGTTTCATCTTTACGCTGCGTCTTGAAGTATGGCTCGTAGGTCAGTAGGTCCGCTCTCAGGAATTCATTGATCCCTTTTGCTGTCAGGGTTGCACCACTGATTCCGTCGACGTAGTGTTCGATCTCCTGCGCATGGGTTTGCTCGGCGTCTCCTTTGGCCACTTTCACAGAGACGAGTTTTCCGTCTTCATCCAAGATTTTCTTACCAATCCATTTTTCGTTGTGGTCAATCTTGGCCAGTTCAGCGCCCAGGCCTGGAGTTTCAATATGCTTATAGAAGCGGATACCGGCTACTGTGTTCAAATCGGTTTCCAGAGCAATGTAGCCATACATCATGCCCCAGAGACCATTTCCTTCTATAGGAATGATGTAGTATTTGATCTCACCTTCCGGTTTGTAGAGATAGACTACTTTGATGCCTCGGTCATACTCTTCTCGAGGCTTTCCAGCTCTTCTGGCCAGTAATCCGATCTTGCTATTATAGACTTCCAGGAGTTCGAAGGTCTTCTTCTCCTCCAACTCATCCGCCTTATAGCCCAGGCCTTTCAGCTCGCTTTCCATTTCCGAACGTTCCACCGGTTCATTGTTCTTATCAACCAGCAGTACCTCGAATTTCTTTTCGTAGAGATCAATGATTTCCGCCGGCTTCTTTCCTTTCAGCTCCTGCTCGGAGTATCCCGATACGCTGAGGATATTGTTGATAATGTCCAACCTTACCTGCTGGGTTTGCGCTGGCTTCAATGCGGTGGATGCAACAGCCAGAACAACACTGGCGAACAGACAAACCGCAATGGCGAATCCGAAGATATAAAGATTACTTTGCTTCCGCACGTTGAAGCCTCCTCTTAATATTGCCTTCCACTACATAGTGGTCGATGAGCGGGGCGAAGATATTCATGAACAGGATGGCCAGCATCATCCCTTCCGGATAGGCCGGGTTCCATACACGAATCAGGACGCATAGCATACCAATAAGCAAACCGTAGATCCATTTGCCCATGGTTGTTTGGGCCGCGCTTACAGGGTCCGTGGTCATAAAGACCGTTCCGAACATAAATCCGCCCATGACCAGATGGTATTCCGGACGAAGGGCCAGCATAGAAGGTAGATCTGGCCCGGCGAACTGGTTCAGGAAGAAGGCCATACCCACGGCTCCCAGAACAGTGCTTACCATGATTTGCCAGCTACCAACGCCAGTGATGATCAGAATAGCTGCACCAATCAAGATGGCCAGAGTGGATGTTTCCCCTATACTACCGGGAATAAAACCCAGAAACATATTTTCAAGACTGAAATTTGCGCCCGAGTAACCGAAGTTGCTCAACGCTTGAATGGGATTTGTAACATCCGGAGCTGCAGCAATCAACAGTGCAGTGGCGCCGGAAAATCCGTCCACTGCTGCATCGGATGCCACGGCAATCCAGGGTTCTTCGCCGGAGATGTCAGTAGGAAAGGAAAAGAACAAAAATACACGAGCTGTGAGGGCCGGGTTCAGAATGTTCATCCCCGTGCCTCCAAAGATCTCTTTGCCGATGACAACGCCAAAAGAAATCCCCAGGGCAACTTGCCAGAGAGGAATCGTGGCAGGAAGAGTGAGAGGAAAAAGCAGACCCGTAACCAGGAAGCCTTCGCTAATCGGATGACGTCTAATTACACTGAACACTCCTTCCCAGAGGCCACCCACGGCATAGCTTACCAGAATGATGGGAAGAACAAGCGTGGCGCCGCTGATCAGCGCCTGCAGATGCTGGTCGCCGGTCATGGCAGAGAATCCACCTTCGCTGAGCTTAATTACTCCCTGGGCCAGCAATTGCTGATACCCGGCATTGTAGATGCCGAAGATCGTTGCCGGAATCAATGCCACCACAACCGTAATCATCAGTCGCTTCAGATCGATGGAGTCTCGCACATGAGGACCGTTTTGGGTCTTCAGGGGTGGGGTGAACAGAAAGGTGTTTTGAGCTTCCCAGAGCGGATGCAATCGCTCTAGCTTGCCGCCTTTCTGGAATAGATGATCGTTCTTATGGATTTGCTTTAGTAGAAACTTCACAGTTTTTCTCTCTCCAGTAGGGGATGGGATTAAACCATCTCGGCTTCCATCATTTCAATGCCGCGGGAAACAATGTCGCAGAACTCAATTTTGGAAGGACAGATGTAGGCACACAGGGCAAAGTCTTCGGGATCCACTTCCAGGATTCCCAGCTTCTCCATACGTTCTACATCTTCGATAAGGATTGCTTTAGTCAGGACATCAGGGAGCACATCGATTCCCATCACCTTTTCGTAATCCCCGGTCTTAACGAAGGCTCTCTCTTCGCCATTCAGCGATGTGTCCATGGATAGTCGTCGGCCAGGAAGAAACCCTGCCAGATAAGATCGGCTAAAAGTGGGACGGGAAAATCCTGGGATAAGCCAACCCAGAAATCGTTCATGCCCGCCTTCTGGAACCACCGTAACAAGGTCATCGTAAAGGGCCAGGCCATCGTCTGCCTTATCACCGAAACCAACCAGGACATTGCCCGAAATCAGGCGAACGCTTTCCTGAGTTCCTGCCACTGAAGCGATCTCTGCCAGAGGGGCTCCCTTTCTAGTTTTTACATAGCCGGTTTTACTGGCTCCTGGGCCTGCCAGAGCTACCACCCGCTCCACAGGATATTGGCCTACCAGCAGGTAATCTCCAATATCAACTACATCTCTGGCGTTAAGATACCAGACCTGCTTCCCTGGAACGATTGGATCGATTCTTTGAATGTGAGTGCTTGTCAGACCCGATGGATGCTTTCCAGCGAAGCTATGCTGTTGAACGCCATCTAATTTGAGAAAATCCGAGCTGTTGTTTCCAGCAGCCACTACTACATGAACTGTAGGGCAGAGCACTTTCAATGCTTCAATGCCGGTCTGGAATTCAATGGTTTTCCCCTGAAGGTTGAACTCGGGATCCGCTGCCAGAGGGGCCGTATCCATACAATTTACAAAGATTGAAGAAGGAGTGATTTCCGGATTGGCTACTCGGCTGAAAGGCCGCTGACGAATCTGCGGCCAGAGTCCACCTTTAAGAAGATGGTCGATCAAGTCCTCGCGATTAATGCCGGAGACTTCTTCCTTTTTATAGGCGCGAAACTGCTCTGCATCATCGCCGCTTAGCTTGATGGTTACTTTGTCCAGGGCTCGTCGCTCGCCCAGAACGATATCTTCAATAATACCTGCTCCCGGAGAAACGAAAACTCTTTCCGGATGCTTCTTGTCATGAAAGAGAGGAGTGCCGCGTTTTACAGCGTCGCCTTTCTTTAGAAGCATGCGAGGTTTTATGCCAGCAAAATGAGTAGGATGAACGTGCAGACGGGACGGCTCCGTAGATCCCAGAATAGATTTCTCTGCCTGGCCTTTTATAGGAAGGTCGTAGCCTTTTTTAATCTTGTATTGGTTCATAATCGGGTAGGTTACAGTCCGAATGGCGGGCGCACACTGACCTGTCAATCGAGATCAATTTTTTTTGGATTCAGTGATCAAATGTTCGGAAGCGACCCAGCCAGTAAGCCCATCTTCTGTTTTTACCAGGTAGCTGTATCCATCTCCGGGTCCGGCCGGATCGTAACCGGTACTGCGACGAAGTACATCCACCGCTTCTCCGTGGGAAAGTACTCGGATCACTGGTCCGGAAGAAAACGGATTGGCGTACATCGGAGCCTTCCTATTAATAAGTCCCTGCGTACCCGGCAGAGCTCTTGCAAGCGTGCGGATTTCCGGTTCATTGAAAGGAAGGATTTTGCGAAAGGATCTCATTAAGCGAGTTAAGGAGCCGAGCTCTGGTTGTCCGGCATACCATTGTCGTGCTGCCTTCCTGGTTAACTGGTCTCCCTTCAAGGCCCGGGAGGCCAGTGCCTCCGTCCGATTATACTCTCCGGTGTCATGGTTCATCCGGAATCGCGCCATGGCATAGAGGCCGCAGGCCAGGATGCCCGGGTTGTCTGCTTCCGACTCAACAAATTCCAGGATGTAGTTCGGCGATTCGCCCACCATGGCCAGACTGTCCAGGTTATAGCATGCGACATCTCTGGACTCGGAGAAGTACAGTCGCATACCGCTTCGGCTTTCGTAGAGTCCCTGCTTTAAGAACAGGACAAGCTTTTGCTGGAAGTCCTTGCTTCGCATTCCCCGGGACTCGCCGGATGACTTTCGTTCCTTTTCCAGCACGGCATGGATGTATCTATAGACTTGCTTCTTTTTTTGCCAGGAGGCGCGTGGAAGGTCCGGCATGGGCTCTCGCTCCTGCATCAGATAGGCTGAGTCCACAGGTTGTATGCTTTTTCCGAACTCCACCAGCGCCGGAAGGTAACCCGGATGCAGATGTGTTTCCAGAGATATCAAAGCCGCTTCCTGCACATCTGGATGGTCGCCCAGAACTATGGCCAGAAGTCCGTCACCAATGGAAGGGCCTGTGCAATTCGCGGCGGCTCGCGCAGCATACAATCGCTGCAACCGGGAGGGATGATTGAGTTTCTCTGCGATATCTTTACAGTCGGAGGATTGCGCTACCGATGAGGGATCCTCCGGCGCGGCGAAGCTCGGTTTGAAAGCCAGTATGCTGAAAGCAAATATCAGGGTGGACCATATACAGGTTCTTGCTCTGAAAGAGCTCGGATTTTTCCAGAGGTCGCATCGCCGAGAAGGGGCCCTGGCGAATAAGATCCGCCGCACCCGGACGCAGGACGGGAAAAATCTGAATGTCAAACATTTGCTCGCCAAAGCCTGCCTCCTTTCTGAAGTCCCGGAACGCTTCGATGAATCCGCCTTTGCGGTCTACCATACCTTCGCTTCTAAATTGTGAACCGGTGTATACCTTGCCTCGACCCCGGAGATCCGTTTCTTTTCGATTGAGGCCCCGGCTCCTGCCCACTCGGTCCAGAAACAAATTGTAGGCCCGGTCCATAGATTCGTCAAGCAGAGCCTGGCTTTTCTTGCTCAAGTTTCCGGCTTCCGAAAGCAGATCCGTGGTAGGGCCAAAGCGAACCCTTTGCTTGTGTATTCCCAGTTTGCGATATAATCCCGATAATTCGGGACGCATGCGTAAGACTCCAACACTGCCAGTGAGGCTGAGATCGGGGCTGTAAATCCTGTTGGCTGCGCAGGCCATGTAGTACCCACCCGATGCAGCTACCGGCCCGATGATGGCGAACACCGGCCGGGAGCGAGACAGTCGGTATATATCTTGATACAGGGCCTCGCTGGCATCGCTCAGTCCTCCCGGACTGTTAATGTATAGAAAGATGGCTTCATTTTTCGAGTCTTCCAGGTCGCGAAAAATCTTTCGCATTGATAGAGCTCCAATGCGTCCGGAGTCCGGTTGTTCATCGCCCCATACAATCATCCCTTCGCAGCTTACCAGTGCCACCGAGGGGTATCTGCGAATGCGAAATGGCTGAAATCGTTTCCGCTGATACCGCTTCTCGGCCTGGTCCATTTCTAGAAACCGGAATACAGGTAACTTCGCTTCAGATGTCCTGGTGTTCTCTTTATTCTTCTTCCTTTCTTTCGTTTTCTTATTTCCCGTTCTCTGACCAGGAATGGAACCAGAGGACCGGCTGGCACTGGATGCTTCCGATTCAATGGGAACACTCTTTTGCATTGCCGCGTTGCTCGCCGATTCATCCTGCTCCAGTTGTTCCTTGATCACTTCATCCATGGTTCGCTCTGCCACGCCAGGAAAGGAATGGGATACAGGAGCATCGGTTACTTCAATTCCGTCATCCAGACTTAGAATGGGAAGCCGATCGGACTCGTTGATACTGGAGTCCGAAGGCAGTGGCTCGCCGGCATGCCAGTATGGTAACAGGTCTTCGCATAGATCTTTGAAATTGGCCCTTGCTACCAGTCCCTGACAGAATTTAAGGGCGTACAGTTCTTCTGCCTCCAGAAAAGCATTCTGGCGAATCTTTGTATGGAGTTTTTCGTCAGGATTGGGATCAGAGCTGTGCAGAACAGTGAGTCCTGACAGAATGGCCTGCGTGCGAGCATCCAGCAATTCTTCCAGATTCTTTTTTGCCGATGGCGTCATGGAATCTCGACTCACTGACTCTCCAGCACTTTTGAACTCGCCGGCTGTGTGCACTTCTACGCGAATGCCCAGCTTTTTGAGAGCTGAACCGAAAAAGAAAGATTCCGAATGGGGCAAAGCTGTAAAGAAGCTGGCTCCCGGGGCCAGGAACCTTCGCTCGCATGCGGAAAGCAGGCAAAGGGTCTTTAATCCTCCTTTCTCCGCATGACCCACAAGACGCTTTCCAGATTTAACCAGTTCGTTCAGGCGAATACGAATCTCCTCAATCTGGGACCATTCCAGATCTTCCAGGTCCGGTATGGACAATACAACCCACCGGATAGATGAGTCCCGGCTCATTCGAGACAGGAAGCCGAGATAATGAAACCAGAGCATTTCCTGCTTGTTGATGATGCGATACAAAAGGCCGGATTGAACCGTGGAAGTAAAGCGATCCGGCACAGAATGAAAGAGCACGTTGCCCCGTAGAAAGCTGAGGGTGAGCTTAAACCAGATGTAAACCAGCAATCGAACGGGAATAAGCACGGGGAGGAGAATCCAACGGAGCATCTGTCCAGACCGCCAGTGGGGCATTCTCTGTAATCCGATTTTCAATTGACCCGGTGTCACAAAAGGGCGCACTGACTGCTTAGATGAAGCACATTCTGTCCATAGTCGTACGAAACAAGCCGGGAGTGATGAGCCATGTATCGGGCCTGTTTACTCGTCGGGGCTACAATATCGATAGCATCGCTGTTGGTGTAACCCACGAAGATGGAGTTTCCGTAATTACCATCGTCTTGCGGGGGGATGATCGGGTACTCACTCAATTTCAGGGCCAACTCCTGAAGCTGGCGGATGTTATTGAAGTTCGGACTCTTCCCTATCATGATTCCGTGATTCGAGAGTTGATCCTCATTCGTGTGGCATGCAAGAAGGATGACCGGACTCAGATTTTCGGAATTGTAGAAGTGTTTCATGGTCGAATTCAGGAAATCATGCCCGAATCCATGTTGATCGAAATGCAGGGTAGCCCACGACAGGTGAACAGTATGCTTACAATGCTGGAACCATTCGGCATTCTGGAAGTGGCCCGAACCGGTCAGATTGCTCTACCGTTGCAGACGGAAATGGAGTGAATCTCTTTCGTCGCTCTTTCAAAAAACTCAGATTTCGGTAGCCGTCACTCCTCTCTTTCCTGTGGCGCGCAAAAGGTCTTTCGCACAGAAAGCTTCAAGCTCTTGATATACTCGCGGTTGCTCCAGCCCAATCTCTGCAACTCTTCCCAGCAGGGAATGGATAGCATACCTGTGAGCATGATGGTTGCTTTCGGTACTGTCCATTCGCTGGCCAGGAGGCCCTGATTCTTCAGCGTGGTCAGGCAGTCCCTGCAAACATCGCTGAGGCATCTCACGGTTTCGTCCCAGGCCTCCATTACTTCCGGATCCGAGTCCCGTAGCATCAGTAGAGCTCTGGAAATGCCCTGAATCTCCGGCAAATATTCTCCCCAAACATGAACGCATCGATCCAGCCTTTCTATTCCGGATTCTATGGCTTGAAGTGCAGACAATCGTTCTGGAAGTCCATTTCTCTCATCTATGAAACGGATGGTTTCGATTAACAGATCGGCTCGAGAGGAAAAATGCAAATACACTGCCTGCCGTGAGATTCCGGCCTGAGCAGCCACATCCGCCATACCGGGTACGGAAGTATCAGGTCCTTCCAGGAGCTTCTGTGTGGCCTCAAGGATTCGATTACGGGTTTCTGACTTTTCTTCTTTTTTGCTTGACACTGTGTAAATCAACCCCTTCTTTTTGCAAAGCATTTGCTTTACAGTGTGTCAAGCAAGCGAAAAAGGGGGAAGTGAAATGGGAAGGGAAGAAAATCATTCAAGTAACAAAAAGGTGCTGGTGCTCTTTTCTACAGGCACAGGTTCCACCACACGGATTGCGGAGACCATTGCCCGGGGGCTACAGGACACTGCAGAGATTACACTGAAAGAAATTGATTTAAATCGTCAGTCCTGGCCAGATCCATCCGGGTTTGATGCGGTAATCGCTGGAAGCGCCATTCGCTATGATCGATGGTTACAGCCCATGAGCGAATATGTGAAGTCTTTCGAGATGGAGCTTGCTTCAAAGCCCGTGTCCTTCTTTTTTTCCTGCCTCTCTCTAGCCGGTGGTCAGGCAGGACAGAATAGCGCTCGAAAATATGAGTCCTGGATTCGCAAATTGGTTCCTGCGATTCGTCCGGTGGATGTTCGTGGCTTTGCAGGTACTCTCAACTATAAAGCCATGCCGCTCTGGGTCAGAATGCCTTTTCGCGCAGCTATGCTAATCACTGGATTGAGGCAGGGGGACTATCGGAATCTTTCCGAGATTCAGGACTGGGCTAGCGGGCAATCCCGGGCTTTCAGCAGAGCATGGCAAACGGATGTCCAGAATGCCAGGGAGTCATTCCCGGCCCAGGTTCCGGGCTGAATAGCAAAAGGGGCATTTGAATCTCGGGCTTCAGCCTCCCGAAATTCTGACCTGAATCAGCGTCTGGTCTGGCTTTTCATTGGATTGAAATTGTGGCGATCTGGAGTATTCCCTTGACCGGGTCTGACCATCTGGCAAGGTCTTGCTACTTTGATCCAGGAGCTTTCTTATGAAGAAGTTAGTAGCTATTCTTTCGGTTTTGAGCGTTGGTTTGAGTGCCCTGGCCGGTTGCTCGGTAAGGTATCTTAAGGATGCCGAGGAGCAGGGCCATAACACAGCCACGCTCTGTATAGATGAGGGAATAAAGAGTAATGAAATCGACGGAGAATACTATGTATGGTCTCCGCTGGACTTGAAAATGGTATTGCCTGCCGGAAAGCATGAGTTTCTTCTGCGTTACCATGATGGAGTGAGGCAGAGTTCTGGAGAAACTCTGCTGTCTGTTGATGCAAAGCCAGGGGAAATAATCTTTCTCTGCAATACAGGTGGCTGGGATTCCTTTCGGCCCGTGTTTACGCGAAACATTAAGGATTGCGGAGAGGTTTACAGGCCGGTAGGAAGCGCGAACTACGAATGGATGTCTGACAGCCGAAAGCAGGAACTGCAACCCTGTCTTTCGCCGGAGTATCTGGACAAGGAGTTCTATAAAATCAATTGATCGAATTCTGGAAAACCAAGTGATCAGAACCAGGGCCCGGGAATCGAGCTCAAATCGCAATCGGCTCTGCATGAATGCTGCGGAGCCTTTTTCCTGTCTTTGATTGGTTGAAGCTAGATATATTGCGGAGCTACGGAAAATCTGCTGGAGAGACGCTCCCCTGTTTCAGCCCATCCCTTCGCTTAACCTTCTATTTCTTCTCTACTGTCTTCTCTTCCGACGATTTCTTCGTGCCCAGAATCATGTGCGAAGTGCCTTTTATATAATTGTATCCGATCCCGATAGGCAAAGGGCGAATATCATTTGCCTTGTTGCGAAAGTCCGCTTTGAAATCTGGTTGATGTCTGACAGAGAATAGTTTTATGGGTTGATCGTATCTACCGTAATAGGTGAGATCCCATCGACCATCCTTCATGTATTTGATGGGTATACCGGAACTGTCCCCCAGCAGAAATTCGCTTTCGTCCAGAATGAAATCTCGAATCTCAGAGAAGCTGTCTCTATGCATAAGATAGGATGCTGCTTTTAAATAGCCAATGGTTGGATCGCCCATGGCGCTCTTGATGGTAGGCAGGAAATACGGAGTTTCCTTTAATCCCTGATTGGAAATGTCTGTGGAAAAATAGGCAACGCTGTGTACCGGGCCTCCGGCTTCTTTGCGATAAAAAATCTGCACGCCAGATACGCCGCTTAGCTCGGGTTTTTCTTTCTTCATCGATTCGAACGCTGTTTTTGTAACCGTCTTTCCATTCGAGACCACTCTTATCTCGCGAAAGGCTAGAAGTTCGTAATCCAGGCGGGCAAGAAAAACGGCCAGAACCGGGGCTACACCGTCCAGAACATTGGCGAAGTCATCTCGCATGGCAAGCGTGCGAAAAAAAGAAAATTCGATAATACTGAACAGAGATTGCCGCACTGCGCCAAGATAACGTCGACGCGCGGGCTCGGACATTTTTGCAAGATCTGCGATAGTGCCAGGTGGCTCCAATCCAATCATTACGGTGTTTCTGCCACAGGGAAAAAAGAGCGAGGAGTGCAGGACATCTGCGCCTCCAAACGGATAGAATACCGTTGCTGTTTCTTTGCAGAGAGGTTTGAACTCCTCCTGCCCCCAGCTCTTAATTTTAGAGATTCTTAGATCCTCGCCTTTTTTCCAGATGCGATCGAAGGCATTTGAATGATCCGCATAGCTCTTCGATGAATAGGAATCCTTTTTGCCTGCAAGGTAATCCGCCTTTTTTTGAAGTTCTGGATCGGACAGACCATCATAGCCAAGCAAAAAAGAGTTCAACTGCTCTTTGTTTTCCTGCGAAGATGAATCAGTGGTTCCATCTCCCGGATTGGCTGGGCCGCAATAGGCGGTAGCCAGGAACAGTGTAAGAATCAGTGCATGTTTTAAAACTTTCATGGGATGTTAAGGGAGGAACAAGAGTTGTCCGGGATTTTGCATTGGATAGTGAAAATGCAGGGACACTCCGGTTGATCAAAAAAGGTAAGCATTATGTCAATAAGAATTTGCCCTCAGGGGCCCTTTCTGCGATGAAGTCATTTTAGCCCTCCGAGCCCCATGAGTCACCACGGTTTAACAAGACAGCTGGGTTTCTGGACCGCTACGCTTGTGGTCATCGCAAGCATGATTGGATCGGGAATCTTCGGAAACACTGGAATTATCCAACAGGCAGTATCCAACCCGGGTTACGTTATTTTACTCTGGTTGGTAGGCGGTTTGCTGGCGCTTTCTGGTGCCCTTTGCTATGCAGAGCTCTCCACAATTATGCCCCATGCCGGTGGGGAGTACGTTTACTTAAAAAACATCTTCGGTTTACTTCCCAGTTTTCTTACAGGCTGGGTTTCATTCGTTGTGGCTTTCTCTGCGCCCGCAGCAAGTGCAGCATTGCTTTCAAGTGAATATGCAGAAAAGACAGTAGCTCTACTGGATCCTTCGTCTCCTCTGGTGCCCTTCTTACAATCCAGCGTGAATCAGAAGATGGTAGCCTGTGCCCTGGTTCTGCTTTTTACGGGCATCCATATGTTTGGAGTCCGCGCCGGTGGATATCTACAAAACGTCCTGACGGTAGTGAAACTTGCTCTGGTCCTGGCTTTCGTAGCGGCCGGTCTTTACGTTGCACTTCTGGTAAAAGATGTGCCGGTTACTCAGACAGTCACTCCGGGAAGTGCTATCGCCTGGGGTGGAACCGGGGTCGGTCTCTTGTACGTCACTTTTGCCTATAGCGGATGGAATAGTGCTGCCTATCTTGCGGAAGAAGTGAAGGATCCTAAAAAGACTCTTCCCAAAGCGTTGATCGTAGGAACCCTGCTTACAACAACTCTCTATATTCTGCTGAACCTGGTTTACTACCTGGCTGTTCCTGCAGAAAACCTGGCAGGCGAAAAGGCAGTGGCTGCGATGAGTGCTGGCAGTCTATTTGGTGCGAAGGTAACAGCGCTTTTTAATCTTGGTTTTTTCTTCATTCTAATTTCTACGCTTTCTGCCACTATCATGCTGGGGCCGCGGGTGTACTTTGCCATGGCTCGCGATAACCTTTTCTTCCAGGCGGCATCCAGGGTTTCCCCCCGTTTTGGAACACCTATTGTGAGCTTTCTGCTGCAGGGATTTCTGGCTATCCTCTACATCATCAGCGGAACCTACGAGCAGATCCAGACTTACATGGGATTCGCTCTGGCCATTTTTCCTGTGGTAGCGGTTGTGGGTTTGATGAAACTGAGAAAGGATCGTCCGGATCTGAAGGATCATTACAAGACTCCCTGGTATCCGTTGACTCCGCTTTTCTTCATTGGTATTTCTGTTTTTGTCATGGTGGCCAGTCTGCTGTATTCCTACGAGGAATGCCTGATTGCTCTGGCAGTAGTCCTTTCCGGTGTTCCCCTGTATTTCGCCTGGATGCGAATTGTTCACCGCGGTAAAGATCATGAAGAACTTCGCCAGACTTTGATGAATCTGCCTCTGTTCCACGGCACAGGAGAATTCCTGGAAGAGGATGAAGGCGATTCAGATTTCGGACATTCTGGATTCTCTGAGTATCCAGATTATCCTATGCCGGAAGATCCGGGCATCAACGGAAAGAATCCTGCAGAAGGTTCCAGCAATGGAAAAGATTCCGGGAATGGAACATCAACAATCCACCAAGATGATCCAGTATCCGGTGCCAACAAGCAGGAAGCCGATGGCAGCTTTGAGCAACGAAATTCTTCCGGTGAAGACGCGGAAGAAGATGTTCAGCTTGCCATCTCCCGTAAGAAATCCTAAAACAGTCCTTCATGGATCGTCAGCTTGCCTTTGAGATGGAAGGGGAGCGCCTCACCGGGCGCCTCAGGCTTCTGCTAATTGTAATCTTTCTCGCTGCCACAGCGGTTGGATACCTTGCCGGATCTGCCCCACTTCAGCAAACATTGTTTTATCTGGCTGGCATTGGCACCTATACGCTGGTATTCCTTCTTTCATTCCTTGCATTGAAGTATCACAGATATCAATCCTACATGAAGTATCTTTTTACTGTAGGTGAAATGGCGGGTCTGTTCATTGTATATCTCGGGCACGTCTTTGTTGAAGATGGCCATGAATGGGCAGTGAGAAATGCCACACGCCATGGTCTCTATTATGTGCTCATCGCTGCATCCGTGTTACGCTTCGCGCCTCGTCTGGTGGTTATTACTGGCCTTCTGGCTGTGGCCGTCAATACCGCATTGCATTTCATTCTTATCCAGATGACTCCGGTGCAGTGGAGTCTGGAGAAAGGAAGCACTGAGCTTGATTATCTAAGCCCCGTCGAACTGATCATCGCCTGCATCTTCATGATGGGATTGTCTGTAGCTCTTGCCATGGCCACAAAGATGATCCGCAGGATGATCTTCAAAGTTAGCGAAGAAAGGGAAGACTCGCAGAAGCGATTTCAGTTGTTATCGGAGCTATTGCGAAGCGCCCGTTCTGTGGTTCATAGCCTTGGTGATCAGATCGAAGAGCTCAAGCTCAGTGTTCAAACCCTGGATGCGACCAGGGTGCATCAAAAAGATGCTCTGGATCAAACTGGCGAATTGATTCGAAATGTAAGCGGTGAAATGCAGGAAGCGGCGGCCGGAGCCAGCAGACAGGATCAGCTCTGTCAGTCGAACACCGACCTTGTACTCAAGTTTCGGGCCCGTATGGAAGAGATTATTCGTTCCAGCGAGATGAATCTTACTGGATCTCAGCAAATTATGGATTTGCTAACCGATGGCGAGACTACGTTGCAAAAAACCTTGAGCGGAATGGAAGGAATCCAGGAAAGCTCAAATCGCATATTCGAGATCCTGGACATTATAAATGAAATCGCAGAAAGAACCAATCTTCTTGCTCTAAACGCAGCAATTGAAGCTGCGCGGGCGGGCGAAGAGGGACGGGGATTCTCCGTTGTGGCATCGGAGGTCGGAAAACTGGCCGAGATGTCCAGCCGACATGCCAGCGAAATTGAAAGTCTGATTCGAAGGAGCCATGATCAGACCATGGAAGGCGCCGGTCTGGTCCGAAGTATGGGAAGCACCATGCAACGTATCCATGAGCGTTCAGAGCATATGCAAACCAGAACCCAGGAAATCCATGAATTGATTTCCAGGCAGCAGGGATTTTTTACAGATATCCAGAAGGCTACGCTGGAAATTCAGAACGTAGCGGGCCAGATGAAGTCCAGAACCGATGAGCAGGCGAATCAGACCAGTCAGGCCAATACAGAACTGGATACATTGCGCACCGAACTGGAAGAGCTATCGGGAGCTGTGGGTGCCATCCAGTCTGTGGTGGATTCTCTGGAAATGGAGAAGCAGCATCTGGCCGCAACTCTGGAGAAGAATCAGGAGCCGTGAATCTGATTCGAAAACAGTTTACCTTGATCCTAAACCTTTCTGTCTAAGAGACCACATTCCGCGGGCCACAGGGGTGCGAATTCCGGGAGGCGCCTAACTTTTGAGCTATGACTTTGGATCAAGGCGATTGTTTACCCAGCCCAGGAATTCTTTTCCTCCCTGGAACAATCTCAGGACCAGATAGCCGAACAGGGCAAGGATTGTAAGGGCACCGAACAAAGCGATGCTCCACCACATTGCATCCAGCAGCATACTGGCGAAGGAGGAAAAGCCCAGCCCAGGTCTGGCAACGATGACTGCCGTAATTGCCTGACTGGCCGGAACTGCTCGAGCTCTTTCGAATTCGTCCAGTCGCGTCTGTAAAGATGCCTCTTCCTCGCTCACCTCTCTGGAAGCGCTGAGCTTGAACTGTTCTGGCGTGATGGTGATTCGAGCGCGAGTCTGTTGCAAAGACTCCAGTCGAGCCTTCAAGGATGCATACTCTGCTGATCTATCCCGACGGTCCTCTTCGAAACGTAGAACCTCATGACTGGATTTCCATCTCTGTATTAATGCGTTGGCGCTCTCTGCACCAATCACCGACTGCATCATCGAATATTCTGTGTCTTCTATGGAACTCTGCTTTTGATGCTGTATGATAGCCTGGTTGGCGTTCAGTTCCTTCAGGATCTGACTCTGCACGGTTGAGAATTCTTCTGGAGAAACCGCCAGCCAGATAGCGCTACTCTTTGTATAGAATCCCTGCGGCCCTGAACTCAGTGGCTCCGGCGCTTTCCAGTCAGCAGGGACCTTTCCTTCCACCAGCTGCAGCGATTCCTGCCACGGATTATAATGAATCAGATTATAGGCCAGGCGAACCAGGGCTATAGTTGCAAATGCGGCCAGGGCAAACCATGCGATGCGTACAGTGCGAGAATTCATACCTGTCAGAATTATAGAATGAACCCGGAAAGCGGCAACCGAAATTTGCAGGGCGTCTGAGATGACACAAATGCTTCTCGGGCCCCAGGAAGGAGAAGTTTTTCGGGCGGAGAGGTTCGGATCGAGAAAAAGTACTGTGCATCATCTTGTAATTGCTTTAATGTTAAAGCATCTGATATGCCAACCCATTTTTCAGGAAAGTCCCGGGATACAGGTATTCTGGATGCCTACATCAAGCTGATGCGTGCCTCTGGAGAACTGCATTCATTACTGTATTCCGTGACCCGAAGGCATGACCTTACTCCCAGCCAATTTGGCGTTCTGGAATGCCTGTATCATCTGGGGCCTCAAAACCAGAAAGCTGTGGGAGAGAAGCTTTTTTTTACAGAAGGAAACGTAACTCAAGTGGTTCGCAATCTAGAGAAAAGAAAATGGATACTGCGAAGGAAAGATCCAGATGATGCCAGATCCATGGTACTGTATATAACTACATCAGGGAAGAAGAAGATTCAAGTAGCCTTTTCGGATTTCCTGGAAGAGCTGCAGTCTGCATTTTCCAGCCTTTCCAATGAGGATGTACTGGGATTGGGTCGATTATGCAGAACTCTGGGGCTGCATGCGCGAATGACCAGACCTGGAATTTGAAGTATGGCATACCGGCGATACACATTGGACTGCTCCAGAAATAGTGGACACCCGATTTGGGTAACCTCTGAATAGGAGGTTAAGATGAAGAAGCTAAAATACTCCGTGGAGTTCCAGGAACAGGCAGTTCGTAAGACTCTAACGGGAGATGAATCCATACGCGAAATAGCGGAGGGCCTTGGAATCAG